>DASPVV010000001.1:0-3933 GCA_035622175.1 Terriglobales bacterium
TTTCCAGCCGAATGCTGCGCCAACAACGAACCGATCTTAGGAAACGCTACTGGAAAGGTGTCCTATGGTCTCCATCCTACTTTGCGGCATCCTGTGGTGGAGCACCCCTTGACATTCTCAAGCGATACATAGAACAACAAAGAACGCCAACCTGAGGTCGCTTTCATCCCCGCTCTAAAAGGACCGGGGCTTTTCGCTCCCTTCGGTAACTTGAGGGTCGATGAATTCACTGCATTGATAGTCTTTGGTTTTCAGCGCCTCGATTGTCGGACCTAACACTCTCGCCAGATCCTCTCGATTCGCAACCGCAAACGTACCCCGAAGCCCGATGAACATGCACGGCAGAGTGAAAAAAGGCGCGCAGGCATCCAACTCTAACCTGCTGAACGCTTTGTAGTAGTCGTGAATGGCACTGACTATCTCGTTCATTCGGCTAGCGTATCATCGAGGCCTCTTGCACGACCACTGAGCACGAAAATGGGCGACAGAAGCGAGATTAATACCCGATCGGGCTGATGGCCAAATGTGTCGTCACGTCAGCACAACGCCGCCGTAAGATTTTTCCTCCAAGGATGAACAAAAAGAAAGTAATTTGATGACAATCCATCTTGAGGCCATCGAAACTTCCGTTTTACGGACGGACCAAGAATTGGCGGGAGGATCAGTCGATCTCGAGGCGCCAGAAATCCATTCCGGCAATTCGCAGGATGCGTGGCTTGCCTTCGAAGATGCAGAGGAACTCTGCTGTGTCTGGCATCCATTCCTCGTCGCCCAGGCGAAAGAGCCATCCACCGATGCGATGCAGCCTATTGCCATCGAGCATGAGCTGGCCTTTCAGCACGTAAGCGAACGCGTCACCGCCCCACGGGCTTTCGCTGCGGTATCGGCCGACGAGGGCTGCATATTCTTGCGGTACGGTGAAACTGCGTGGTCCCGAATACTTAGTGTTCACATACCACACCGAGCCGTAGCTGACCTCAACCACCGGCCCCGGTTGTTTATGAGAGTCTCCGTTGCCCGCTGCAGAAACGCTCACCGGCTGCGTTCCCGATTTTGGGCTCTCCGGCTGCGCGCGGCCAAAGATGAAGGTGTGATTGGCCAAGACGCCTTGGGTTGTGGAGATGAAGTTGTCGCCGTGGGTGTGCTGCAAAGGAATTCGATTTCGTTGGTCTGCTAAGAAGAGTTGTTTGCCCTCGACAGCGATTTCCAAGTTCTGTCCATTGCCGGCCGCGAACGTCCCCGCATAGTCTGCTGCGTTGTCCAGCTCGAGCGGATTGGCGATTGCTGGTGCTGCGGGCAGTGTCTTGGCCTCGCGTTCGGCGCGAAGCAGCCGCACCGCGTACTCCGTCACTGCCGTCGGCCGGTAGCCCTGCATGGCGTTGATCGAAGCAAACGCCGCCACGCTGCCGTCGAGGTCAACGTGAATCGAAGATGCGAAAGCAACCATGCCTCCCGTGTGCCGCAGAATCTTGTGCCCATCGAGCGTGTCGACCGCGATGCCGTAGCCGTAGCTTGCCGTCTCGCTCAACTCGGGCGCTTTGATGTAGGGCGTCGACATCAGGGCGAAGCTTTGCTCGCTCACGATGCGCTTGTGCGGCCCCTGTCCGTGGTTCAGCAGCATGCGCGCATATCGCGCCATATCGCCGGGCGTGGAGGCGATGCACCCGGCAGTATCGTCCATCACCAGGTTCGGTGCGGGCGAGAGCCTTCCCTGGCGCGGATACACCTGGTCGTCCCAGAATGGCTGGTACCCGACTGCCGTACGGCCGCGTGATGCTGTGCTGATCACGCCGGCCGTCTCACTCATTTCGAGCGGCGTGAGAATCCGTGCCTGAACGCAATGCCGCCACGGGCAGCCGTCGAGTTTCTCGGCCAGCAGCCCGAGAATACCGAAGCCCGTATTGCAGTAATGGAAGTGCTCGCCCGGTTTGAAGCTCTGCACAAGCCGTGCATCCGGGTCGCCGAGAAAGACGCCCAAGTTGTTGGGCAAGCCTGAGGTGTGCGTCAGCAAGTGGTGTATCGTGATCGGGCCAAAGCGAGCATCGATCGGGAGCTCCGGCAGATAATCGAGCACTGGCGTCTGCAGATCGAGCTTGCCTTCGTCACGCATCTGCAACAACACCAAGGCCACAAAAGACTTGGTAATGGAGCCGATCTGGAATAGATGGCGCTCGTTTACGGCAATTCGCTTATCCACATCGGCGAAGCCGTAGCCGGCGGTTCGGAGAACCTTGCTGGAATCGGTCAAACCGAGGGCCATTCCCGGCGCGTTCATTGTCCTCATGTAGTCGACGATGTAGGCGTCGAGGTCCTTTTCAACGGCAGTTGCCGCGGCGGGCTGAGGCATGGCTGCTCGCAGCGCGGCCGTCCAGAACAGCGGTGTAGCCAGAGCAGCGCCGGCGCTGCGCGTGAAGAAGAGCCGACGGCTCATACGTTCGATGGACATGGTAATGGAAACCGGAACTTCCCTTCCGGCTCGAGGCGATGCTACACAAGGGAGCCATTTCCGTCAAAGTCTCTGTTGAGACGACCGGTTCGCTCGGCAGACGCTGCTGGCGTTGGAGATTTCTGCGGTGCCATTGCAAGCCGGGATTTCGGCCCACATCGTAATATGGTTTTCAGGGCGAGGGCAGGCTAAGCCAGTGTACGGTATAGGCCCTATAGGTTGAAAAAACAGGATTTCCCTTTAGGATCAACACCCCCTAAAGAATCCCTTCTTCGGCACCATAAATTGCGTTCCAGTCTTCGTGCGAAAATGGTAGGTCTGAAATACCGCAAGGTCAATCGCAATGCTTTAGCACAGAAGCGGCTATTGCAGTTTCGCGTACTCGGCTTTGGCTTGCCTCACGATGGGGACGTCGGGGTCGGCGTCTTCCAGAGGGTGAGGAAGTCGTTGTATGAACCTTTCGCCTTGGATGTGTCACCGGACACGGTGTAGGCGCGGGCGAGTTGGAGATGAGCAAGTGGTCGTAACGCACCCTGCTGCAAGACTACTGCAGAGAAATTCTGTAGAGATTGCGCTGAATCGTACGGCGACTAAACGCATAAACACCAGGAGACGGGCCAGGAGCAAACCCGTCAACTTCGCGTGCAGCCGGGACAACAGCGGCTATCTTGGCTACGTCGGCCTCTGTTCGAGTACTCCCAGGTGGGAGAGGATTTAGTTTTGATGCCTGACTCGAGGAAATGACGTAAGTCTGTCCGTGATCTTTCGAATTCGCCTTGGCAATCAATCCTGGTCCTCGGCTCACACGACTGCCCTGCGCAAACGAGATGTAGAGTTTTTTCGCGTCTGGTGACCAAACCGGACTGCAACCGTCACATAAATCTTTTGCAGAGCCATCGCGCAGGTTGTAAATCACGATGTGAGTCTTGCTTCCTTTGCCTGTGTTCACAATCGCCGCCATCGAGCTTCCGTCGGGATCCATCGCAGCTACATCTACAACCGGCGTCCGGAACATTTTCTGGATCTTGCTGCCATCCGGCTTTATGCGATATATACCCCTTAAGCCATTCTCCTCCCGGGTAAAGGCCACATCGCCATCATCAAGACAAATGATGTTTCTATCATCGTTCTCCTCTGGCGTAATCCGCTTGGGCGGAAGCGCATGATCACTTGGCACAACCCAGATGTGCACGTGATTCTTCGGATCCCGAACTGCATAGAAAACTTCCTTGCCATCGGGAGGAATGCAATAGTCGTCGACATCAGGACCGATGGCAAGCTCCTCGTTTGCCCCGGTGCGTAGATCGACACTGATCAGTTTCTGCTCGGCTGGCTCGGTCGATTTGCCAGTGGAACCAGGATGTTCTTTTCGGCCTCGTTGTAAGTAAGTCAGCCGGGTTCCCTGCCCGTTGATGTAGGGGGAATAGGCGTTGCCCTCAGATGAGATCTGGTGATCTCCCTTGTCATCGTGAATCCACACGGTACTC
>DASPVV010000002.1:0-14204 GCA_035622175.1 Terriglobales bacterium
CGAATATCTTCGTCACAAAGCGAGGACGTGCCAAAATTCTGGATTTTGGTTTGGCGAAGGTAACGCCGGTTCTGAGCAATGTTGGAGAGGCTGGCGCGACCGCAGCATCGACAGTGACGCTGGAGGAGCACCTGACCAGTCCCGGTACAGCGGTGGGAACCATCGCTTATATGTCGCCGGAGCAAGTCAGGTGCAAGGAATTGGATGCCCGCACTGATTTGTTCTCGTTTGGCGCTGTGCTGTACGAGATGGCGACTGGGGCGTTGCCCTTCCGTGGCGAAAGCACAGGGGTGATCTTCAAAGCCATTCTGGATGGGGCGCCAACCCCAGCCGTGAGGTTGAACCCCGACGTGCCCGCCGATTTAGAACGGATCATCAACAAGTGTCTGGACAAAGATCGAAATCTGCGCTACCAGCACGCTGCTGACATCCGCACCGATCTGCAACGGCTGAAGCGGGACACGGAGTCGGGGCGGCTCCGAGCGGCAAGGGATATTGGGGCCATCAGTCACCTTGGAAGACGATGGAAGGTGCTTATTCCAATCACCCTCGCGCTGTTGGTACTCGCAATGGGCGGCGGATATCTTTACTTTCATCCCACACCCAAACTCACTGACAAGGACACGATTGTGCTTGCCGATTTCACCAACACGACAGGCGATTCGGTGTTTGACGGCACACTCCGGCGCGGGCTTTCTATACAACTGGAGCAGTCACCCTTTCTGAGCATTATCCCTGACCAACAAATCCAGCAGACTCTACAGATGATGGGCCAGAAGCCGGATGCGAAGCTCACGCCCGAAATTGCGCGACAACTCTGTCAGCGGACGGGCAGTGCCGCTGTCCTCGACGGTTCGATTGCGGAGATTGGCACGCAGTATCTTCTCACCGTCAAGGCGGTCAACTGCGTAAGTGGCGAATCGTTGGCAAGCACGGAAGCTCAGGCTAGCGACAAGAACCATGTTCTCGATGCTCTGGGAAAGACAGCTTCTGAAATTCGGAACAAACTGGGCGAATCGCTCAGCACCGTGCAGAAATTTGATACTCCTCTTGAACAAGCCACCACGCCGTCGCTAGAGGCTCTTAAAGCTCTTAGCTCAGGTTATGTTGCGAATACCACAGGGGGGGCGGAGGCAGCTATTCCGTTTTTCAAGCACGCCATCGAACTCGACCCGAATTTTGCGCTCGCCTACGCACTGTTGGGTCGCGTGTATGGGGACATTAAAGAATATAGCCTCGCGGCCGACAACACTCGAAAGGCTTACGAACTCCGCGACCAAACCAGTGAGCGGGAGAAGTATTTCATCTCTGCTTCTTACCAAATCGTGGTCGCCGGAAACATGGAGAAGGCCGAACAAACGTGCGAGCTTTGGAGACAGGCTTATCCACGTGCTCCGGAGCCGCTCATGTTCTTGTCGGGGCTAATTTACCCGGTCTTGGGCCAATATGAGAAAGGGGTTGACGCAGGCAGAGAGGCAGTCCGTTTGAGTCCGGACAATTCCATTGCTTACTCCGTCCTCATGTTCAGCTACACCGATCTGAATCGGCTCGATGAGGCGAAGGCCACCTATGGGCAAGCTCTCGAAAGAAAACTGAATCACCCTTTCTTCCATATTGGCGTGTATGAGATTGCTTTTTTGCAGAGCGATGGGGCGGAAATGGAGCAGCAGGTAGCATGGTCGGCAGGCAAGCCGGGAGTAGAGGATTGGCTGCTAGACTTGGAAGCCAATACCGCCGCCTATTCAGGGCGGCTTCGGGAGGCACGGGAGTTGTCCCTTCGGGCGGTGGATTCCGCCGAACGGGTAGACAAGAAGGAAACTGCCGCAACGTACTCTGTCATGTCTGGTCTGCGGGAAGCCTTGTTCGGCAACGCAGACGAAGCAAAGCGGCGTATCACTCCCACACTGGGGCGGATGGCAGGCCGCGATGTGGAGTACTGCGCGGCGTTAGCCTTGGCGTATGCGGGGGACGATGGGAGGTTGCAAGCAGTGAGCGACGATTTGGGCAAGAGTTTTCCGGAAGCCACAATCGTGCAGTTCAACTACCTGCCGACCCTTCGTGCAAAGTTTGCGGTCAGCCGGGGAAACGCCTCCGAGGCCATTGAGAGTCTCAGAATCGCCACTCCGTATGAATTAGGTAAGGGCAGCGTGAGTAACTATTGGGTGGCTTTGTATCCTATATATGTGCGCGGCGAAGCCTATCTCGCCACGCATCAGGGCAGCGAAGCCGCCGCCGAGTTCCGGAAAATCCTGGACCATCGCGGGATCGTGCTAAACGAACCCATCGGCGCACTGGCTCATCTCCAGCTTGGCCGCTCCTACGCAGTGCAAGGCGACACCGCCAAAGCAAGGGCAGCCTACCAAGATTTCTTCACCCTCTGGAAAGACGCGGACTCCGACATCCCCATCCTCAAGCAGGCCAAAGCCGAGTACGCCAAGTTGTAATAGCAGCTTCTGTGCTAAAGCATTGCGATTGACCTTGCGGTATTTCAGACCTACCATTTTTCCCAGTGGCTAGTCAGTCCCAACTCGTAGGCTAAAACGTCTCGCATTATCGCGTTATCGAAAAGCTCGGCGGCGGGATGGGCGTTGTCTACAGAACCGAAGACACCGAACTCGGTCGCTTCGTCGCCTTGAAATTTCTGCCTGAAGATGTTGCCCGGGATCCGCAAGCTCTCGAACGGTTCCGGCGCGAGGCGCGTTCGCTCAGATATTTGTCAACGAGCACGTCGAGAGCCTGTGGATCATTCTTGGCTTTGACCGTTAGCCGAGGGTTCGGCTGTGGGGAGCTGGCGGGGCCGTAGGTGCTGCGAGGCTGGCGCAATCCCTCAGTGTTTCCCATTTGCCTGCGTAGCGCAGCACAAAGATTGTGACTTTCCTAATCTCCGTGCCGCGTTTGACGGGCCCGTAGCATTGCGTGCCATGCTCGCGGGTGTAGATGGTGACATTGGTAGGATGGTGGGCAGTGCAGGACTCGAACCTGCGACCTCCTGCTTGTAAGGCAGGCGCTCTAACCAGCTGAGCTAACCGCCCATCCTTGGCAACTCCATTATTCTACAACCGCTTACGTATTGACCTGAACATCTGATAGCACAGATCCTTTGGAGCAGTTTGGAACTCGCTGCGCATGAATTGGGCCGATTGGTGGGCAGTAGTCTATAGCTTGTTGCCCGCAAGCTGATCTCAAAGCCTTTTATTTCAGACATGCGGCCCTGAATGTCGTTGCACAGGCCATCGATGTTCATCACGGCTGCGCTCAGCGGTACGCTCAAATGCGTTCCGCACACTAACCGGGAATCTGCACGGCTGAAGAGCGAACAAATTAAAGACCTTAGATGGCGCAAGGGCGCCGTAAGGTCAGGGGAGTGTTGTTTGCCCCGTTCGCCACGGGAACGGGGCAAATCGGCGGCACAGGCCAGCCAGCCGTGTTGGTCGATCTTTGCGATCCCAGCCGCAACAGCGCCTCCCCTCCGACACACCGGCACCCAGTCGCGGATTTTGTGCGCGCAAATTGTCTCACCGCAAGGCACGCAAAGGACCGGCAAAGATAAAAAATAACGGCATCCTGCTAATCCGGCAGTTTCTTCTCTCCCGTCACCGCAAACTTTGCTTCTGCCAGCGGCGCGCCCGTTCCCGGCTGACCTCCGCCCACGGTCACGCGATACTCGCCGGGCGCAATGATCCGCAATCCTGCTTCATTGACCATGCTCAAATCGCGCGGATCGAGCATGAAGCGCACATACTCGGTCGTCCCCGCCGCCACGCGTATGCGGGTAAATCCGCGTAATGCGCGCAGCGGCGCGCCCGCAACCTGCGGAAACATCACGTAGAGCTGTGCCACTTCGTCTCCGTCGCGCTGGCTCGTATTGCGGACATCGGCTTCAACGGCCAAGGGATCCCCGGCCTTCAAGCTTGCCGCCGAAACCTGCGCATTGCTGTACGCAAACTGGGAGTAGCTGAGCCCGAACCCGAAAGGATACAGCGCGTCTCCGGCGAAGTAGCGATACGTGCGGTTTTTCATCGCATAGTCTTCAAACGCCGGCAACTGGTCGGTGCCCTTATAAAAAGTAACCGGCAGCCTTCCAGCAGGATTGTTCAATCCCGCCAGCGTCTCCGCGACCGCCTTCCCGCCTTCTTCGCCCGGATACCATGCCTCGAGGATCGCGTTCGCGTTCTGGCTCGCCCAATTCACGGCCAGCGCGCTGCCGTTCATCAGCACGACGACCAGCGGCTTGCCCTGCGCCTTGACGGCCTCCAATAGAACCTCTTCTTCCTTCGGCAGATCAATGCGGATGCGGTCACCGCCCTTGAATCCGGGAAGGTTTATGCTGCTCTCTTCGCCTTCGAGTTCCGAGTTGATGCCGACGACGGCAATCACCACATCCGCGTCTTTTGTGGTCGCCAGCGCGACCGGCAGGGGCGCCTCGCTCACGGGAGTCCAGATCAGCTTGGCCACTGCTTCTCCCCCAGCCTGGAAATAATCAAGTCGGATCGCGTATCTCCGACCCTTCTCGAGCTGAACCTTTACCGTCTTCGTGGACGTCGAATGCGTAGTCCAATCCTCGACTAGCAATTTGCCATCAAGCCACAACCGGTATCCGTCATCGCCCTTCACACCGAGCTCGAAGTCTCCGGACTGGTCGGGAGTGAGGAAGCCGGTCCAGCGGACCGAAAAATCTTCCCGGCCCAAGCCCGGCGCCGGGCTGGTGTCAGTGAAGTCAAAATTTACGTCCGGGTCGACGCGAGTCACCACCGGCGCACCCTGCAGCTCGGTCCCACGGAAGTATTCCCCTTTCAAACCTGGCTGTCCATCCGGCGTCGAAAGCAAAGCACCGGAAACGGGATTCTTACCCCGCAGGAATACCGTACCCGGAGCAAACGTCACGGCCGCGCCCGCGAATTGTTGCCGGATTCCGTCCAGCACCGTGGTCGAGCGCGAAGGAACGCCGTTGTAGTTCCCCAGAAGCACCATCGCCGAATCGGCCAGCGGGCCGACTACGGCAATCTTCGTCACGGCTGAATTCAAAGGAAGAATTCCGTCATTCTTCAGCAGTACCATGGTTTCGCCGGCGATCTTCAGCGAAAGCTGGCGATGCGCTTCGCTATCGTTTTCGCTGAACGGCGTCTGCGAGTACCTGACCGTCTCCGGAGGATCGAACATGCCCAGCATCATTCGCGCGCGCATGAGTCGCTTGACCGCGACGTCCAAATCTGATTCTCTCAGCAGCCCCTCTTTCACTGCGGCGAGGTAATGCGAGTAATCCCTGCCGCTGCATTCCAGATCCATCGAATGCTTGATGACCGCAGCTGCCGCCTCCGGCAGCGTGGCCACGAAATGATGTCCTTCTTGAATGTCTTGCACCGCGCCGCAATCTGACACCACGTAGCCCTGGAACTTCCACGCGCTCCGCAGTTGATCCAGGAGCAGGAACGTATTCGCGCATGCCGGCTCCCCGTTGATGCGGTTGTAGGCGCACATCACTGACCCCGCCTTGGCCTCCGTCACCGCTGCGCGAAACGCCGGCAAGTACGTATCCTCTTCGTCGTGTCGTGAGACCACAATATCCATCTTGTGGCGGGTCGGTTCAGGTCCGCTGTGCACCGCAAAGTGTTTCGGCGTTGCAATCACGCGATAGTACTTGGGATCATCGCCCTGCATCCCGGTCACGAACGCCACTCCGATGCGCGCGGTGAGGAATGGATCCTCCCCGTACGTTTCCTGGCCACGCCCCCAACGCGGATCGCGGAAAATATTGATGTTCGGCGCCCAGAAATCCAACCCGACGCCAGTGTCGTTGCCGTGACGGATGTCTTCCTCGTGCTTGGCGCGAGCCTCAGTTCCGATCACGACTGCCATATCGTGAATCAGGGGCGCGTCGAACGTCGCGCCCAGTCCGATCGGTTCCGGAAACACCGTAGCCGTGCCTGACGCCACGCCATGCAAAGCCTCAGTCCACCAGTTGTACGCGGGAACTTTGAGGCGCGGGATGGCCGCAGACTGATGCACCATCTGCGACGCCTTTTCTTCGAGCGTCATCTGCGAAACCAGGTCTTCCACACGCTGATCAATGGGGAGATCAGGATTGAGATATGCCGTGCTCTGCGGCGTCGCGACGACTTGCTGGGCGCGCGCGGGCACGACGACGATGGTGAGCAACGGGAGAGATGCGACGATGCAGGAAAGGAAGGAAGAGCGGATCAAAAGTGACCTCCTTAATCTTAGGGTGTTCAGACATTTTAGTGATCGATGGCTACTGCTTTACTGACTGATGTCGCCTCCACAGGCTCACGATTGAAATACGTCCCCTTGTCCTAACTTCTGGCGTTGAAATCGAACCTGCGTTGGCCAACGTTACAGCCAGTTGATGTTGCAGTATCGAGTCGTCGCTTGGGAGGACGACGTTGGGGGCGTATGGGCACGCCAGGTTCGTATCATCAAGCCAACCTTTTGTTCCGAGGTCATTGCTAAATGCTCGCGCACGGAGAGACCGCAGTCGGGTACTGTATGTCGCCGAAGGACGCGAGCGAAGCAGTTTGGATGGTTTCTGGCGAACTTGTAGAGGGCCATGCCGGTTTCCTTCAGCGCCCAGGCACGTGCCGTCTTCAATCCACTCCCAGATGCGCGATCGGCTCGGCTTGGCGCCGTTCCAGTCCGCGCTGCACCGCACGCTCCATGATGCCGTGGATCTCATCCCAGCTCGGGCCCATCTGTTGGGCCACAAAACTTCGTTAATGCGATCCATTTTCACTGCGGCGGTCTGAAACTAGCTCCCTGCCCCACTAAGAACCCTGAAGAGCGTTTTGTTTAGTGCTGCCCTCTGCTCCTTAGTCGCAGCCAAGCGCATCTCGTGCACCCTACATGACAGACGGCAGCCGGGCGTCGGAAGCTTCCTGTTTAGGTGTGAGCGCGCGGCTATCCCTCGGCATGGTTGTCTCCCGGCAGAGCCCGCCTCCGTTTCACCTGGCAACTTCATTACGGGATTTCACAACAACGATCGCGGCGTATGCCCGTGTTATCGAATAGCGTAACCGCCATCGACTCGAATGGTGTCGCCGGTAACGAAGTCGGACGCGCGGGAGGCCAGGTACACGGCTGCTCCAGCAACTTCCTCCGGTTGACCCCACCGGCCGGCCGGCGTACGCGCAATAATCTCGTCGTTCATGGGCGTCGTGCGGACAGGGGCTGTCATATCGGTTTCAATCCACCCTGGTGCGATGGCATTGACCTGAATGTTGTGCGGCGCAAACTCAATGGCCATTGATTTGGTTAGCTGGACGACCCCGCCTTTCGCCGCGCTGTACGAAGGAACGAGCCCAGACCCAAAAAACGAATACATACTGGCAATGTTGATGATCTTGCCGCTTTTTTGACGCATCATCGATCGGGCAGCGAGCTTGGAAAGAAGGAAAACCGAGTTGAGTTGCGTCTCGATGACGCAGTCCCAATCCTCAGGCTTCTCGTTCATGACACCGCCGCTCAACGATGCGATGCCGGCATTGTTAACAAGTATGCTGATGCTGCCCAGTTCACTCTCGACCTTGTTGACAGCAGGCTCCAATCTGGCGCGATTCGTCATATCAACCACTAAGGCCATGGAGCGAACGCCGATTGCTTTCAATTCGGAAAGCACGCGCTGGTTCTTTCCGTCGTTGCGTCCCCACACGGCGACCGCAGCCCCGGCTTCGGCTAATCCGAGCGCGATGCCGCGGCCAATTCCACCATTACCACCGGTCACGACGGCCACGCGTCCGGTCAAATCGAATAATCTAGGAGTTTTCATCGTGCCACTCTAGCATGGCCCTCCCTATGCTACGCGGGGTCTATCCCGATCCGAGCCCGCCTCAGCCCGCGGCCATCGGGTATTTTGAAGGAATCGCTTTCCGACCAAATCAGACCTGTCGAGCCAGCTCGGCGTACTTTCCTTTTCCGTGATTCCCTTCTTGGTCGTAAAGAGAGATTCCCGACAATCCCGATATCCAGTTTCAGGCAGATTTCATTGATGCCTTGACAAGCGAGTGGGAAGGCGAGGTTCACATGCGCTTGGGAATTCGAGCGACTCACGGCAGTCCTGTCGAAGTATTATCAGGTTTTCTCCGAGACCATTGCAAATCCAAGCCAGCCATGTCGCGAGAGAAGTCCTAGTCGGGCCGTCGGCTCCAAGCCTCTTCCTCGCCTGAACGGGGTCAGAATCTGACATTCTAATTCTCGATTTCCCGGTAGATGGGATCCATTTGCAACCTCGCGTACCTGTCTTGGTTCAGCCTGGAGAGGCGACGTTCTCCGTTAGTGACTATTCCGCCCCTTCGGGCGGGGATTTTCAAGGCATGGGGTCTTTCGATCCGATGGAGGTTGGGCGGCGCAAGAACGAGTCCTCACGCCCCCGTTCATCGTCTCGATGAGCCCACGGACTATCCCCGGCATGGTTGCGTCTCCGCAGTGCCCGCTTCCGTTTCGCCCGCAAGATCATTGTAGCTCCGCAACGACCTGCCGTTTCTCAACATCCGTTTGGCCCGTGATTCCGCCAGAACCAGGCCAGACCCGAATCCCGAATCGTGAGTGTAATGGTCTGGTTACAATTACATCAACCAACAGGAACGAAGCAACTGCTGCTGCGATGGATGAGTCTGTGCAAGCGACCTGTGTGGGCCGTCATTTTCCGGCGGCCTTCTCGATCGCGGCCGCTGCGCTTTCAAGCCATGCTTCGTTCAAACCGCTGTCTCCAAACACCTCGGTCTTCTCAGGCGTGATGATCCAGTTGGCCGGCAACGCCATTGCCGGAACAATTGAATAGGCATAGTCGCGGGCTGCGATGGAGGGAATCGAGACTTTCAGCTCTTGCAGAGCGGTGGTCATCGCCTTGGGATCGTCGTCCACGTTGAAGGCCAAGATCGCAACATCGCTACGGTTTCGGAAGCGCTGGTAGAGTTTCTCCACGTAGGGCAACTCAGCGCGGCAGGGGCCACACCAACTAGCCCACATCGTGATGAAAGTCGTTTTCCTCGCAAGGTCCAGCGGATTCCAACGATTGCCCAGAGCATCAGTGAGGATGAGATCAGGCGACGACGCGGCGAACTTGGACCAGGCTTCACTTCCCCCGCTTCCCGAGTAAAAACCGGCGAGCGAACTCTCGGCAGCCCAATCAGTCCATCCCTGAACAGTTCCGCCGAGGTCTTTCCAAACTCGTTGGGCGGAAGCCATTACCTCGGCACGGCGATCTGGACGCGGACGCCGTGGCGGATATAGGGCCAGCGCATTGCGGTAATCGATCAGCGCGTCTACTTTCCGGCCCTCCTTCTCAGCACAGAGCCCGCGCACGAACCAATACGGCGCGGCCATATCGACAAATCGAGACTTGTCCGCAGAGCTAGCGTTTTCGGCTGGACGGATGATTTGCAGCTTCGCCTCGGCCTGCAGCAAGGCATCGTCTGCGTCGGACAACCGGCCGAGGCGCACATAAGCCTCGGCCAAAGGAACATAGCCCAGGATGTACCACATTGCGGCGAGTCTGGCGTCGGTTCTGCCGCTGACATCGTTAACGGCATTGGCGCCTTGCACGCGCTCAATAGCGGCGAGACCAAGATGTACAAGGTCGGGAATGCCATCGATGGGGCCACCACGGTCAACAAGCTCGTGCGCAAGCCAGATGGGCTCCGGTGGTGATGTTGGCAGCCCCGGATCCTGCTGAACCGCATTTTCATAAAACGCCATCACGGCTGCGACCTCTTCGAGTGTCGCGGAGCGGTCCGCTATGACGGCGGTTGCGGCCGTGCCGGCTAGCCATTCGGTAGCCGGCCATTTGCGGACGAGTGGCAGTGTGGAATGCCATCTTGCCCGCCAGTAGGCCGTGATTTGTTCAGGTGTGCCTGTATCGGGATATTTAGCATCGCCAACAGCCTTCTCGTATTCTTCGTGTAAGGCGGCGTCAGAATTGGGATAGAGTGCCGCGAGTTCCTGTTGCGCTTTACGACCGACTCCTTCCAGTACGCCGTCGTAGATGCGCGCTTCCTGGATGGTAGCGAGCCAGGCCGAATTACGCGCAAAGTTGGGACTGAACAACCGCTCGACGTCAGTGCGCATACGCACCTGGTTTTCGGATTGGTGATCCGAGCGTTCGAGAGCGGCCTCGAAGCTCCACAGCATTGGGTATGCCGAGACTGCTTCCGAGTCGGTGCGCGCTTCGATATTCTTCCTCAACCGCCGGGCTTCACGGGCGATCAATTCTTTATCCCTGCCCCATTTCAGCGTCGTCAGCGTGCGGACACTAGCGGGACACAATTCTACGAAACGCTCCAACTCACGATTGGCGCTGGCAACGTCTTCGTAAGCGCGGGCGGAATAAATTTGAGCCAGCAGAAGGTGCGGCAGCCCGAAATCGGGGGCTAACTCGATTGCGCGCTCCAGATTGGCGATGGCCTCCTTCGTTTTGCGCCCAGTTTGGGCATTTGCCACCAGGTAAAGGAGTATGGGATCGCCTGGATTTCTGGCGGGAAGCTGCTCGTACTCCCTGATCAGATTAGGACGGTTGACTTCCATTCCACCGAGGAAGACTTTCTGATATGCCTCATGGAGAGCGATGTCGGCGGGCGCTGCGGACAGCGCCTTCCGCAGCAATTCCAACTTGAGATCCCGACGCTGTGCTGCGGGCAGATGTGCGTCATCCGGCACCTCCAGCTGTCCCAGGACAGCACGTGTGGGAACTGTGGGCTCGCAGCCCTGGCTCCAAGAAACACGGGAGATAAAACAGGCCGTGGCAAAACAAAGGAGAACTAAGGAATGTCGCATGACAATCCCTGATGATATACCCATGAAACCGCAAAACCAGAACTTCGTACACTTCTTTCCGTCCGCTGATGATAAGTCCCGCTATCGCCAAACTCGCACAAAGTGAGGCGGCCACTCTGCTCTTCAAGCAGTGTCGCTTGCCACTGAGATTTCGAAACGATCATTAACCGCATTCTGCAGTTTTTGTTTGCTGCCGATGTATCGCTCCGTTGTCTGGACGGAAGCGTGGCCAAGCAGAAATCGAATCTGTTCAAGTTCGCCGCTGCAATCATGGCAGAGTCGGGCACAGGTGCGACGAAGGTCGTGGGGTGCCAGATTGGGTAAGCCGGCCTGCCGGGCACATCGCTTGACCGCATACCAGACTACATTCGCGGTCACGCCAGATTCTTGTCTCTTTCCCGCTTTCGAAACTCTTCTGAATACTCGTCCCTCGCTAACCCCCGAATGCGAGAGCCATGCATCCAGCAATTGCTTGGACCATGACGGCATTGGAACTGTTCGCAGGCGTCTTCCCTTACCGATTAAATCGACGATGACCCAGCGTCCCTCCCGCATTTGCAGTTGCTCGAGCGTCAATCCGACGACTTCAGAACGCCGTAATCCGCAACCTAGAAGTAAGCCAACGATCGCTCCGCCCCGCCAGCCGCGCAGGTCCGTCTTCGAGGCGGCATTCACGAGTTCTTGCGCCTGGCTCCGCGACAGCCAGTTGCCGATTTTACGCCCCAGCCGCTTAACCCCTTGAACCCGCCGGATTCCAATCGCCAGTTCCGGCGTCAGCCAGCCGCTCTCCGCGGACTCGTCCGCCAATCTCCGGATCGCTGAAAGATGCGAATTGATCGTCGAGCTGGACAAACTGAGCCCTTCGAGGTGCGACCGGTACCGGACGACTACGGCTCGATTGAACGTCAACCTAGGCTCGCTGCAATACCAGGCTATGAACCTGTCGATGGCGAAGGTGTAGCTGCGACGGGAGTGAACCGAGGCGAGCGCATTGAGGACGGCCGCCTTCGATTGTTCCAGTTCAGGGATGGACAGCGTAGCGGGGCGAATGCCAGATTCAGTTTGCTTTTGAGGAACCATAGAGAGCGGCTCCTTCGGCCGCGCTCACAGTTTTCTCCTCAATGATGCTTTCGGCCGTTACGCTCAATTCTGGAGTTATTGAAGCAAACGTCCTTTATCGCTCCCCAATGGAGATCATCACGGTTAGAGGCGTCCGAGAGAACAACTATTAAGGAAGCGGACAAAATCGATTGTGTGTCACTTGCTTGATGCCAACAGCACTACGCTGATGTCCGGTTGTCTGATGTGATGACGTTCCGTGTTATATTTGGCATAGTCGGCTTCCGAACCAAAGGCAGAAAAACGGGTCAGTAAGACTTACAGTTTTACTGGAAAATCCATGGAGTTAACGTCAGAAGTACTTGAATAAATCGTCGTAAATTATTGAATTAAAGTAAAATGGAATCCAACACTTCCACGCCGGGGTCAACCGTTGAAGATCGGCAGACGATCTGGAAGATGTTAAGGGACAATGTCATATGGTAATCGCTTTAATAACGGCTATTCACATCATTGTTTGCTTTTTTCTGATCATTGTGGTGCTGCTGCAAAGCGGGCAGAGCGGGGATATCGCTGCTGCTTTCGGCGGCATGGGAAGTCAGACGGCTTTTGGGCCACGCGGCGCAGCCACCGCGCTGTCCCGAGCGACGACCTGGTCCGCGATTATCTTCATGGTGACTTCAATTACTCTCTCCGTGATCGCTTCACGTCACGCCGGACCGAAGTCGGTGCTTCAAGGACTGAGCCCATCCCAGACCAAATCACAACCAGCGAAGCCGGCCTCGCCGCCGCCCACCGCGCCACAGCCAAAATGAGCGCTGGTCGTTCGTCTAGGCTCGCTGGCCAAGAACCATGGACACCGGCCCTCTATGATCCACGAAATTCTTCCCGTTGGCCCCTTGCTGTGCAACTGCTCGATCCTTGGCGATGAGTCGACCCGGGAGGCAATGGTGATCGACCCGGGAGATGATATTGCGGAAGTTCTGGGGCTGATCTCCAAGCACAATCTCACGGTGAAGCAGATCGTCATCACTCACGCGCACATCGATCACGTAGGTGGGGCGATGAAGCTGCGTGCTCGGACGGGAGCGCCGATCTTACTGAATCGGAACGACTACGCTCTCCTCAAGATGCTCGACGTCCAGGCCGCGTGGGTGGGTATGGCTGCTCCCGGTGCGGTCGAAATCGACCAGAATTTGGGAGAAGCCGACCAGGTGAAAGCCGGGTCGCTCCACGGCCACGTGATCCAGACACCCGGTCACACGGAAGGCAGCATCTGCCTGTATTTTCCTGTCGAGAATAAGCTGATCGCGGGGGATACCCTATTCGCGGGAAGTATCGGGCGCACTGATCTGCCGGGTGGCTCCTACGAAAAGATCATCCGCTCGCTGCACGAAAAGGTCCTGGCCCTGCCGGATGAGACGGTCGTGGTACCCGGACACGGGCCGCTGACCACGATCGGAGCCGAGAGAGAGAGCAATCCCTTCTTAAAGTAGGTACCGGGTTAAGGTTCGGGAGATTCAGGCCCCGCGACAGCCTTCCCGGAACTGAACGAGCATCCTGCCATGCCCCAGACTGACCGAGCAGAATATCTCTGGTGCTGGTCCAAGGCTGCGTTTCGTACCTCTTAGATCCGAACGACGGAACGACAGCGAATTTTGCCTGGCGCGCCATGGGTCGAGCGAGTCAGTTGCGACGGTTGGATTGGTAGTTCTCGATCAGGTCGCGGATGCGCAGCGCATCGCTTTTGCGATGCCCGTGGCTGGTGATGGGGTCCGTCCCGCCGGCTGATTCAATCCGAATGTCCGACCACAAGACTCCAGTGGCAATGTGCACGGAGGCTACCTGGGTGATGCCGATGCTTTCCTCGTTGCTGCCGAACAGCCGCGGCTTGATTCGTGTCACTCTTTGTGGATTCACCAGGATACGGGTCGGGAAGAACAGGTTCCCTTTGGTCCAGCGGCTGGCGATGAAGATTTCTTCCTCTGCCATAGACAAATCGCCTCGTATCCCGGGCCGCGAGCTCGACCGCGAGACCTACCAGGCTGGATGCAAAGTTTTCGATCCTCGGCAGCGTCTCACACCCAATCCAATGCCCCCTTGTTCCATATCCAGACGTAGCCGACGATCAGGATAGCGAGGAAGATCAGCATCTCGACGAGGCCGAAGGCACCGAGCGCCTTGAATTTCACCGCCCAGGGAAAGAGGAAAATGGTCTCGACATCGAAGACCACAAAGAGGATAGCCACGATGTAAAAGCGGACCGTGTAGCGGCCTCGGGAATCGCCGATAGGATCGATGCCACACTCATAGGGCAGGAGCTTGGTGCGGTGCGGGTTTTCCGGACGCACCAACTTGGCGGC
>DASPVV010000003.1:0-17001 GCA_035622175.1 Terriglobales bacterium
TTGGCCACGGTTCAGCGAAAAGTGGTGAGCAACTTTTATGTTTTGCCGGGCGAAGGCAGCGCGTCTGCCGACATCAGGCCGTTAGCTTCCGGCGGAGAACACATCCAGTTTTTCAATTGGGCGGCCGATGGTAGCTTGCTCACATCCGATTCTGCGCAACTCGTGCGCATGGATGCCAAGGGAAACAATCCCAACCAACTGCTTAGCGACCCCGCGGCGAACATTCTCAGTTTGTGGCAGTGCGGCGGCTACATAGTTTTTCCATGGGCATTTCACGACAACAATACGTTCAGCATATGGCGTGTCAATGCGGACGGTTCCAATGCTATGAAGCTGGCGGACGCGGACGTCCAATTTGATACGTTTCCGGTGTGCGCGGCCAATCAGAACCGGGTTTACTATTGGGCTGGCACCAAACAGCTTTGGCGAGTTCCGCTGGATGGTTCTGGTAAACCGGAGCCGATTCCCGGCAGCATTGTTGCCGGTGGATTTCTTACGGGGCGGGGAATAGGCATTTCGCCCGATGGAAAAACCCTGGTGTACGGAATCGAAATTGTAAATCCAGGCTACGTGACGGGCACTGACAAAATTGCCCTGTTGGATGTCGCAACTCTCAGTTCTCCGCGTTTCCTGGAAGCCAATCCGCGAATTTCCAAGGGCGTGCAATTCACCGCGGATGGAAAGGTCGTCGCCTACCCTGTCGCCGAGAATGGTGTGGATAACGTCTGGCTTCAGCCCATCGATGGCGGCCCGGGACGCGAGATTACACACTTCAATTCAGAGCAAATCTTTTCGTTTCACTGGTCGCCAGATGGCAAGAATCTCGGCATCCTCAGAGGCCACACCGACTCCGACGTCGTCCTTCTACAAGAATCCAAGCCCTAGATTGTTCCTTCGCGCCGTCTCAGTCAGAGACCGTCAGAGGCCTCTAAATCGCGAGGCGAAAAGCACTCGCGTCTCAGATCTGACCGCTACGCAGATGTCATGACCAGGAGGAACCGATCTATTCTGTTCGGCTCGAAGCTCGTTCGAGTTGCTTGATTCTGGCCATGTTCGCGGCAATGCGCTGCGTGTCCTTGCGTTTACCTGAACGATTGCGGCGCTTCGGCTTCGTGAGGTAGTGATTTTTCGCCATGCTTGACTCCTGTGTGGCTTCCTCCAGTGTCGCTGAAGTAGTGTCGGACTGCAAAGGTCACCAGCGTAATCGGGAAGAAAAAGGTCCGTTGTCCTAGGCTGTAGAAGTCGCTGTTGTTGTTATCAGATGGGGGTCACACGCACAATCCCCGTCTTTGGCGTATCGCTTCCGTTCCCGGACGGTACCGGGCTGCCTGGCCAGCGGTGCCGGCGCGGCGATGCTGAGGAATCGGCCACCCCACCTGCCTGCAGGATGCGCGCAAGCTTCGCCGGCTCACTGGCGGGCAAGTTCCGATTGGGTTTGGCGGAGGAGCGCAGCGCGGCGGATCTCCCGCCAGAGCTCGTCGCGGCCTGCGCCGGTCCTGGCGGAATAGGGAAGGATCGTGGCCTGGCGAAATTCCTCCGCCAGGGCGCGGAGAACCTGAGGCAACATAGTAGAAGATAAGCGATCGCTTTTCGTGCCAAGAATCAACAAGGGACGGCCAATGCTCGTGAGGAACCTTATCAATTGCCTGTCGCTCTCCTGCAGCGGCACATTGACATCGATCAGCGCCAGGCACAGGATCAGGCTGGGCCGATGCTTCAGATAGGGCTCGACAAACTCTGGCCAGCGAGCGGAAATTTCGCGCGGCAGTCGGGCATAGCCGTATCCTGGCAGGTCCGTGAAGATGAGCTCGGCTTGCGGCTGGCCGGCCCAGCGCAGCTCGAAGAAGTTGAGGCTGCGGGTCCGGCCGGGAATCGAGCTGGTTCTCGCCAGCTTCTTGCCGACCAGAGAGTTGATCACGCTCGACTTGCCCACATTAGATCGCCCCAAGAAGGCAACTTCCGGGAGCGTGGGAAGCGGAAACCGGCTGGCTTCGGTCGCCGCCACCGTCAATCGGGCGAAAATGCGCATGAGCCAGTTTGCATTGGGGTGAGCGAAAGTTGCAAGAGGGCCGAAAGGGACCTAGCTACTGCTGCTCCGACCTCTCCCCCACCCCGCTATGCCCGCCGAAACTGCTTGCTGAGGGTGAGCGATTGTTGTTGGTACGAGGAGCCAATCTCGCGGCCATAAATCCTGTCGGGCCGGGAAAGCAGAGGTATATAGTTCAACCGGCCGACCAACTGGCCATGCTCGACCAAGAAGGGAACTTCATGCGCTCGCACTTCGAGCACCGCGCAGGTGCCCTTGATGTCGCTCGACCCATATCCGAAGCCGGGGTCGAAGAAGCCGGCATAGTGAATACGAAATTCCCCATCGGCAGGATCAAAGGGTACCATTTCGGCAGCGAACTCAGGCGGCACGCGCACTCTTTCGCGGGAGGCAAGAATGTAAAAATCGCCCGGATCGAGAATCAAGCCCTGCTCCGGGCTGGAATAGCGAAGCTCCCAGAACTCGTGCGGCGAGTAATAATGAACCCGGTCCAGTTCGATCGCGGGCGCATTGCGCCTGGCTTTGTAGGCAACCACTTCCTGCGGGCTGCTCTCCAGGTTGGCGGTAATCCTTAAACCCCGGTCTACTCTCGCCTTTTGCGGACTGTCCCCCTCGAGGTAAACCAGCGTTTTCGCCTCGTCGAGTTTGGCGATCATGCGATCGTGGTAGATCGGGTTGCCACGTACGAACCGGAGTTGGCTCAGGCGCATCCCTGCCCGAACGGCAACGGTGAAGGTGCGGGAAACAATTTCGGCGTAGAGGGGGCCCTTGTAGCCGGTCGGCACACGATCAAACTCGGCACCGTAGTCGGTCAACAGGCGGGTGAAGATATCGAGTCGCCCGGTGGTGCTTTTAGGGTTTGCCTTGCCCGAGATGTCGTCGGGTAAATTCAGCTCCTCGAGCAGAGGCACGACGTACACACAGCCCTTTTCGAAGACGGCGGAGCCCGTCAAGTCGACGCGGGTCATGCGCAGTTCCTGAATCTTTCCCTCCACCCTGCCCTCGAGACCGGGCAGAAAGCTGGCGCGGACGCGATGCGCAATATCGCCGAGCCGCAGGTCCAGACTGGCCGGCTGGATCTGTTCCTCCGTGATCGGTCGGCGGGCACTGACTTTCCCAGTCGCAATCAGGTTGCGGACGGCCTGCGAGGGCAGGATTCCAGTGCGACGGTCCTCACTTCGCGTCTCGGGCAACTCCGAAAACAGGCCTACTTCGGGGTTGCCGGTGTCGGCACTGGACATAGGCAGGACTCCTACGAGGTCTCGCTCCGGGCGTGGCGCGACCAGCCCGCCGCGTCCTAGGGTCAAACTTTCATTCGTTCAGCGAACCGTCTGTGTTGGCTGGAAATACTCAATCTAAGGATGCCAGAATTGCCTGTCAAGCCCGGTTACTTCTGAAATGTCTTGACAGCGTTAGCTCGTTTTTCGCCATGGCTTGACAGGTCCCGCCCCACCCGCAGAGGTCGGGAGCTCCGCTCGGAAACCCTATTGGTGCGCCGTCGGTCCCTCGGGCGGAGGAGGGGGCAGGGGAGCGATGGACGTGGTCGTGTCAGGGACCACATCGGAGATTGGCTTGGGGAGAGGTTGCTCGAACGCCAGGGCCAAAACTTGGTCCATGGAATCGACGAAACACAACTTCATTTCGCTGCGCAGGTTCTCCGGTACTTCCGCCAAGTCCTTTTCGTTTTCCTGCGGCAGAATCACCTCGCACAGGCCGGCACGATGGGCGGCGAGCAATTTCTCCTTGAGCCCGCCAATGGGAAGGACCTTCCCGCGCAGCGTAATCTCGCCCGTCATGGCGAGGTCGCGGCGAACCGGGATCCGGCTTAAGGCGCTGGCGATCGCGGTCGCGATGGTGATGCCCGCCGAAGGACCGTCCTTCGGAATCGAGCCTTCCGGCACATGCACATGAATATCAATGCTGCGGTAGAAATCCCGGGGCAGCCCCAAGCGCTGTGCGCGCGAACGAACGTAGGACATGGCGGCCTGCGCCGATTCCTGCATGACGTCGCCTAACTTGCCGGTCAGCGTCAGTTTTCCTTTGCCGTCGACCACGGTTGCTTCGGTGCTGAGAATCGACCCGCCGACTTCCGTCCATGCCAGCCCGGCCACCAGCCCCACTTCGCTGCGCTCGTGGGGAAGGGTGTCGCGGAACTTAATGACGCCCAGGAAATCGTTGGCATTTTCCGGAGTGATGACCACGTTGTAGGTGCCGCCCTCTTTGACCACCTTGCGGGCGACCTTGCGACACACATTACCGATTTCGCGCTCCAGATTGCGCACACCCGCTTCCCGAGTGTAGGAGCGGATCAAAGCGCGGACGGCGTCGTCGGTGAATTTGAGATTTTTCTCCGTCAACCCTGCCTGCGCCATCTGCTTCTTCACCAGGAACTGCTTGGCGATTTCCACCTTTTCCTGTTCGGTGTACCCGTGCAGGCGCAGCACCTCCATGCGGTCCTGCAGCGCCGGAGGAATGGTGTGCATCACGTTGGCGGTGGCGATAAAGAAGACCTGGGAAAGGTCATATTCAACATCGAGATAGTGATCGATGAACATGAAATTCTGCTCGGGATCGAGCACTTCGAGCAGGGCCGCCGAGGGGTCCCCGCGAAAGTCCATCGACATTTTGTCCACTTCGTCCAACATGAACACGGGATTCTTGGTCCCCGCCTTTTTCATCATCTGGATGATCTGCCCAGGCAGCGCGCCAATGTAGGTGCGGCGGTGTCCGCGGATCTCGGCTTCGTCTCGAACCCCGCCGAGCGACATGCGCACGAACTTGCGGCCGGTGGCTTTGGCGATGGACATGCCGAGCGAGGTCTTGCCCACGCCCGGAGGACCGACAAAACACAGAATCGAGCCTTTTGGATTCTTGACCAGCTGACGCACGGCGAGGAACTCAAGAATTCGGTCCTTGATTTTTTCCAGGCCGTAATGATCTTCGTTCAGCACCTTTTCCGCGCGGTTGAGGTTGCGAATCTCTTTGGAACGCTTCTTCCAGGGCACCGCCAGCAGCCAGTCGAGGTAATTGCGCGACACCGTGGATTCCGCCGACATGGGCGGCATGGCTTCCAGCTTTTTTAACTCCTGCAAGGCCTTATCGCGAACTTCATTGGGCATGCCCGACACTTCAATCTTTTTCTTGAGTTCGTCGAATTCGCTCTTTTCGCCTCGGCCGAGTTCCTTCTGGATGGCCTTGATCTTTTCGTTGAGGTAGTACTCTTTCTGGGCGCGTTCCATCTGGCGCTTCACCCGCGACTGGATGGTGCGGTCCATGTTCAATTTCTCGATCTCAATGTCCAACACATCCCCGATCCGGCTCAGGCGTTCGGCGGGATCGAAAATCTCGAGTAAGCCCTGCTTTTCTTCGATCGAGAGCTGCAAATTGGCGGCAATCGTGTCGGTTAGCTTGGCTGGATCTTCCATGCGCACGGCCGCGATCATGGTTTCGTAGTTCAGCGACTGGCAGAGCTTGACGTACTGCTCAAACAGGGAGGTGACCCGCTGCATGCCGCTTTCGATCTGCGAGTTGGTCTCCGTGCCGTAGCGGGCGAGCCGGATGGTGGCTTGCAGGAAACCTTCGGTTTCACTGATCTGCAAGATCTTGCCCCGCTCGATGCCTTCAACCAGAACTTTAATGTTCCCATCGGGGAGCTTGAGGCTCTGGACGATGTTGACCACCGTGCCCACCTGGTAGATCTCATTGGGCCGGGGCTCGTCGACCCCGGCATCGTGCTGGGTGGCGAGAAAAATCTTCTTGTCGGCGGCTAAGGCCTCCTCGAGGGCGCGCACGCTCGATTCGCGGCCCACGACGAAGGGCGTCATCATGTAGGGGAAGATGACCACATCCCGGATGGGCATCATGGGCAACTTCTTGGTCTCAAACTTCTCTTTGGGTGAGGTCACTGGTTCTCCCGAAGTACGCAATCAGCAATGTTTTCTGATCCTACCCTGCCTTTTCCATCATAGCCAACGACGCGCTCCGCTTTTCCACCATCTCCCGCGTTACCTCAAACTCCTTAACCTTTTTCTGGCTAGGAAGGTTATACATCAGTTCGAGCATCAATTCCTCTAAAATCATGCGTAGACCCCTGGCCCCCACCTTTCGCGCCATCGCCTGACGAGCCACCGCCCGTAGCGCCTCATCGCTGAACCGCAGGCGGACGTTCTCAAATTCAAATAAACGCTGGTATTGCTTCACGATGGCGTTCTTGGGGCGGGTCAAGATCTCAATCAGGGCGAATTCATCGAGATCTTCGAGCAGCCCGACCACCGGCAAACGGCCTACAAACTCTGGAATCAAGCCAAACTTAATCAGATCCTCGGGTTGCAGGTCGCTGAGAATCTCCAAATCTCGCTTGCCGGTCGCAGCCTGCTCCGCCTCAATTTCCTCCCCTCCTCGGAAGCCCAGGGCCTTTCTGCCTGCCCGGCGGCCAACAATCTTCTCCAGTCCAACGAAGGCGCCGCCGCAAATGAAAAGAATATTGGTGGTATCGACCGGAGTGAATTCCTGGTGGGGATGTTTGCGACCCCCCTGGGGTGGAACATTGGCGATCGTGCCTTCCAGGATCTTGAGCAGCGCTTGCTGGACACCTTCACCGGAAACATCGCGGGTGATGGACGGGTTCTCATCTTTGCGGCCAATCTTGTCGACTTCGTCGATGTAAATGATACCGGTTTGGGTTCTTCCTACGTCGCCATCGGCCGACTGCAACAGTTTGAGAATGATGTTCTCAACGTCCTCCCCCACGTAACCGGCTTCGGTCAGGGTGGTGGCATCGACGATGGCGAAGGGAACATCCAGCATGCGGGCCAGGGTCTGTGCCAACAAGGTCTTCCCCGTACCGGTCGGTCCAATCAGCAGGATGTTCGATTTGGTCAGTTCCACGCCGTCGCTGGTGCGCTGACGGTTCATGAAGATGCGCTTGTAGTGGTTATAGACGGCCACCGCCAGCTTCTTCTTGGTCTGCTCCTGGCCGATGACATACTCGTCGAGGAAGCTCTTGACCTCTTGGGGTTTGGGAAGCTGATTGGGACTGCTGGCCGGAGGACTGGCGGTGCGGTCATCTTCCAGGATGGAATTGCAGACCGCCACGCACTCGTCACAAATATAAGCCCGGGGGTAATCGCTCGGCGAGGAAATAAGCTTCGCCACTGCATCCTGCGACTTGTGGCAGAACGAACAACGTAGAATCTCCTCCGTACCATTTCGACTTTTCACTCGGCTCTGCTCCTTTTCTGCTTAACCTCCCGGCTCTAAATCGTCTTTAACCCGGGGGAGCGGGCGAGATGGTCTACGCCGAGGCCTCTGATCCAAAAGCCCAATCATACCTTCTCTCGAGTCTTGTAGATGATATCGTCGATGATGCCGTATTCCTTGGCCTGCTGCGAGTTCATAATAAAATCGCGCTCTACATCCTTTTCTACCTTATCCAGCTTCTGGCCGCTATGTTTCGCAAGTAACTGGTTGGTAATTTCCCGCATGCGCAGGATTTCCCGGGCATGAATGTCAATGTCAGTAGCCTGGCCGGACAGTCCACCCATCGAAGGCTGATGGATTAGAATGCGGGAGTTGGGCAGCGCGAAGCGCTTCCTGCCTTCTCCCGCCGCGAGCAGCAGGGCGGCCATGCTGGCCGCCTGACCGATGCAAATCGTGGTGACGTCGTTCTTGACATACTGCATGGTGTCATAGATGGCCATGCCGGCGGTGATCGAGCCGCCCGGGGAATTGATATAAAGCTGGATGTCCCGTTCCGGGTCTTCCTGGGCCAGGAACAGCATCTGGGCGATTACCAAGTTGGCAACGTTGTCGTCAATCGGAGTTCCGATGAAGATAATGCTGTCGCGCAACAGGCGGGAGTAGATGTCATAAGCCCGTTCGCCTCGGCCGGTCTGCTCAATGACCATGGGTACCAGCATCACGTGCTCCTTGATTCAACTTTCAACGCGCTGCGGAAGGGATCGGAAACGACCAGCTACGCCGTCTGACGATAAAGAAAATCGAGGGTCTTTTCGTTGCGGATTCTATCCCGGATTCTATCCAGCACTCCCTCACGTGTCAATCGAGCCCGGATGGCGTCTGGCGGCTGTCGTGCCTGCGCCGCCAACGCTTCCACTTCGCGATTGATCTCCGCTTCCTCGACCCGTATATTTTCCTCCTCCGCGATCCTGTCGAGCAACAACGAACCCTTCACTTCCTGCCGAGCGCGCTCCCGCTCGGCGGCTCGCAGTCGATTGAGATCCAACTTCTTGATGTCTTCCGGCTTCACACCTTGCGCCATCAGGGCTCGCCGACCCCGCTCCAGCCGCAGATTAACTTGTCGTTCCACCAGAGCCTCGGGGAGCTCGAAATCATTGCGCTCGATCAACTCAGCCACCAGTTTGTCCTTCGCCTCGCGCTCTGCCTGGCGTGTGCGCTCTACCTCGATGCCCTCCCGCAGTCGCTGGCGCACCTGCTCCAGATTGGCAAACTCCCCAACTTGCTGGGCAAACTGATCGTTCAGCTCCGGCAGATGCTTACGCTTGATCGCCTGCACCTTAACCGTATACAGGAAGACTTTGCCCGCCAGCCGCGGGTCAGAGAAATCTGGGGCGTAGCGGACGGCAAAGCTCGGTTCGTCTCCCACGCATCGACCGCGTAGATTCTCCGTGAATTCGGCCATGGTGTTCGTCCCGCCGATTTCGACCAGCAGGTCCTCCATGTGGACGGGTTGGCCCTGGCCATCTTCGGGCTTACCGTCCAGGGAGACTTGGGCAAAGTCGTTCTCTGCCAGAGCCCGGCCTTCGACCGCTACGAACGTGGCGTGCTGCTCCTGGAGATTCTTGAGGGATTGTTCGACTTCTTCCTCGCTTACGGTGATGGTCGGCTTCACCGCACGCAATTCCCTATATCCGGCAACCTTGATCTCCGGCAGAACCTCGAAGCTGGCCTTGAAGCGCAAAGGCTCGCCTTCCTGAATGGAAAGGTCGGTCACCTGGGGCTCGGACACAGGGACCAGCCCGTTCTTGTCGGTTTCCTGGCGGAAATACCGGGGAACGAGGGTGTCGACGATCTGGCTTCGGATCTCTTCGGCGAAGCGCTGGCGGATCACAGAAGCGGGAACGTGGCCGCGCCGGAATCCTGGAATGCGAGCTAGCTGCTGATATTTCCGGATGAGGGTTTCGGTTTCGCGGGTGACTTCCTCAGCCGCCACTTCGATTTGGAGTTCCCGTTTGGTGCTACTGGTTTCAGTGGGGCTCACAGTTGTCTTTCGGTCGACACCTGGTTCGCGACCTTGAACCTGTATCTGGATCCGAAAGCCTCACCACCGAGTGTAAAGAGAGATGGAGAGGGGCGTCAAACCGGTCGGGCGGAAAACAGCTTACTCCGGTCACAGCCCTGTGAGCACAGTTTCCCGGTGAAGGCCCAGAAATTGCCGGCACCGCTCGGGCGCGAGACTGTCCTCGACCGGGGTTCAATGTTGCCGCCGATCTGGCTCGTCCAGCCAAAGCTTTTCCTCGGCGGCTCTCCGCAGTATGCCTTTCTTCTCTGTTTTCTGTAAGGATCGGGGCAGGTGCCTGGGCTTCGGTAACCGGTTCGGTAACCAACCGTAGCCGGCATCGTGGTTGCTACCTCCACGCGGGCCAATCGCATTGCGAGCTAGGGCTGACGCGCGGGCCAGCCGACGGCGAATTTCGATCTCGTCGCCGACTTAGGGAGACGGCGGAGGAGGCTACCTCGACGAACGGGTGTAAGGCGTGCCGCCGTAACCTGAACTGCCGTAATCCATATCGAAGCCCAATTGCAATTTGGCTGCTTCCGACATCAGGCCGGGATGCCAGGGCGGTTCGAGCACGACCTGCACGTTCACTTCCTTCACTTCCGGCAAGTTCGACAGCTTGCTCTCCACATCGGCCTTGAGCACGTTGCCCATGCCACAACCGGGGGCGGTCATCGACATCTTGATGGCAATTCTCTTGCCCCCCTCCGCCAGGGCCGTGATTTCGCAGGAGTAAATGAGGCCGAGGTCCGCGATGTTCACCGGAATCTCGGGGTCGTAAACCGTCTTGAGCTGGTCCCACACCATCTGCTCATGGAAACTAGCGGCGATGGGAGCTTGGTCGGGTGCGGCGACCGGCGGCGCGAGGCCCAAAGCATCGGCATCTTTCCCCTCAATGCGGTACATACAACCAAAGTCACTCACCACGCTGTAGCCGGTACCCAGAAACTGCGCGATCCGCACCAGGGTGCGGGCCGGGAGAAAACGGCGGATGCCGCTCGGAATTTCGATCGCTTCACATTCGCGTTGTAACTCGATCAACTCGCCGCTCATAACCCTAACCTCAGCTCTCGGTCGAAACCGACTCTTGCGTGCCTTCGAGCGCCGCTTGCAAGGTATGCCATGCCAGGATGGCGCACTTTACCCGCGTTGGGAACTCAGATACTCCGGAAAATACGGCGAGCTTCCCCAGCTCGACCGGATCTCCGTTTGCCCTGGCACGGCCGGTCACCACTTCGTGGAACCGCTCGAATAGCTTTTCCGCCTCGCTTCTGGTCTTGCCCTTCAAACTTTGTGTCATCATCGAGGCGGAGGCTTTGGAGATAGCGCAGCCCGAGCCCTGAAACGCAATGTCCCGAATGAGGTCGCCCTCCATTTCGAGATATACGATGAAGCGATCGCCGCAAAGGGGATTGTAACCCTCGGCCTTGCGGTCTGCGCTTTTCACTTCGCGGTAATTCCGTGGCGCCCTACTATGCTCGAGAATGACTTCCTGATACAGGTCCCGTAAATCGGCCATTAGCCGAAAACCTCCCGCACCTTTTGGATGCCCGCCGCCAGCTGGTCGATCTCTTCTTTGGTGTTATAGAAGGCGATCGAAGCACGGGCGGTAGCATCCACGCCAAAACGTTCCATGACGGGCTGCGCACAGTGATGCCCGGTGCGGATCGCGATTCCTTGCTGGTCGAGAATGGTTCCAATATCGTGGGGGTGAACCCCCTGCATGACAAACGAAAGCACGGCCGCTTTCTCGCTCGCGGTCCCGATCAACCGCACGCCCGGAATCTCCGAAACCCTCTCCGTCGCGTAGGTGAGTAACTGGTGCTCGTAGGCTGCGACGGTGTCCAGGCCGAGCCCGTTCAGGTACTCAATGGCAGCGCGCAACCCGACTGCGCCCGCCAGATGGGGAGTGCCGGCCTCAAACTTGTGGGGCAGTTTGTTGTAGACCGTCTTCTGGAAGGTCACCGAGCTAATCATGTCGCCTCCACCCTGGTAAGGGGGCATGGCATCGAGCAGGGCTGCCTTCCCGTACAGGACGCCAATCCCGGTGGGGCCGTAGACTTTATGGCCGGAGAAGGCATAGAAATCGCAATCCAAGTCTGCCACGTTCACTGCCAGGTGGGGGACGGCCTGGGCGCCGTCGATGAGCACAGGAATCTTCCTCGCGTGGGCAAGGCGGATGAGCTGCGCCACCGGATTCACGCTCCCCAAGGCGTTCGATACGTGGCCGACGGCGACGATTTTCGTACGCGAACCCAGCAGCCGTTCGAATTCCTCAACCATCAGCTCTCCCCGGTCATTGATGGGCGCAACCCGGAGTTTCGCCTGCTTCTCTTCGCAAAGCAGCTGCCAGGGAACGATGTTCGAATGATGCTCCATGGCGGTGATCAACACCTCATCGCCGCGGCCAACCTGAACCCGGCCGTAGGTTTGGGCGACAAGATTGATGGCTTCGGTCGCACTCCGCACGAAGATGATCTCGCTCGCACGACCGGCATGGAGAAAGGCCTGCACGACCTTGCGCGCGGTCTCATATTCTTCGGTCGCGCGCTCGGAGAGGTAGTGCACTCCGCGATGAATGTTGGCGTTATCGTGCTGGTAAAAGCCAAGGATCGCGTCCAACACTGCTTTCGGCTTGTGTGAGGTCGCGGCGTTGTCCAAATACACCAGCCTGTGGCCGTGCGCCGGTTGCTCGAGGATGGGGAAATCGGCCCGCACTCGCTCGAGATCAAACCCGGGCACGATCTCGCGCGCCGGGCTCGGAACGTGGTCCCATGGCAATCTGGCGACAGTAGTCATCCGACTTCCTCCCAAGTTCTTTCTGCTGGCTGGCTCAGCTCCGCGCTGCCCTGGGACGGAGAATTGGCCAAGGACAGGAGATGCTGGTGAATGAGCTGCCCGGCGTGAGCCCGGGCCGCGTCGGCTGGCATGCGCGCCAGACATTCGCTGGCGAATGCCGAGAGCAGAAGCCTGCGTGCCGCAACCCGGTCGATTCCTCGCGACCGGAGGTAGAACAAGGAATTCTCGTCCATCTGGCCAATCGTCGCCCCATGGGTGCACTTCACATCGTCGGCGTAGATCTCCAGCTGCGGCTTGGTGTCAATCTGCGCCTCGTCGGAGAGCAGCAGATTGCGGTTCGTCTGCTTGGCGTCGGTCTTTTGCGCGTCCTTGTGGACCACGATGCGACCGTGGAAAACGCCATGCGCATGCCCATCGAGAATTCCGTTGTAAAACTGTCGACTGCTCGAGTGCGGGCGGGCGTGCTCGACCAGCATGTAATTGTCCAGATGCTGATGGCCATCGCCGACAAATAAGCCATTGATCAGACACTCCCCACCTTCCCCGCCGAGCACGGGATGGACGTTATTGCGCACCAACCCGCCCCCCAGCAAGAGAGAGTGGGAGGCAACCGCGGCGCTCCGTCCTTGTTCGATGCGCAGGGTAGAAATATGGAAGGCATCCTGGGGCTCGCGCACGATCATGTAGTGCACCACATGGGCGCTCTCGCCCGCCACCAGTTCGGTCACGCCATTGGAAAGCACCGCACCGCCAGCGAGAGATACGTACTCCTCGAGGACGGTGGCTTGGCTCTCCTCCTCGACCACCAGCAGGTTGCGCGGATGGATCATGCGCGGTGTCTCCCCCGCGGTCGAGACGAACAACAGATGAATCGGTTCCGCCAACACCGTGCCGCGCCGGAGATGAACGAAGGCGCCATCTTCGGCAAAGGCCGTGTTGAGGGCCGGGAAAGGGTCGCGGCGGATGTCGACGTAGCGACCGAGATGGGCTTCGACGAGCTCGGGCTGTTTGCCGATCTGGTCTTTAAGGCCGGAGAGGGTTACCCCCTTCCCTAAGCCTGCGAGGGCGCTGAGTCCAGGCACCCATCGTCCATCCACAAAGACCAGTTGCGCGGCTGAGTTCTGGATCCTCCACGATCCCAAAGCGGCCTGGGAAACTCCGCTTGCTTTCCGCCCGGCCCAGGCAAACGGAGTGCGGGCGATGACCGACACGTTGGTGAATCGCCAGTCCTCGTCGCGAGTGGTCGGGAAACCCGTCTCCAAGAAACGGGCCAGGGCCGCTTCCCGGAGTCTGCCCAACCAGCCGGGTTCATCCTCCGCGGCCTGCTGCTGAAACTCGGTGAAGCTTCGAAGATAATGATCGATATTCTGAGTTGCCGTGCTCACTTCGCTCCTCACCTAGGCCGATGCTGGCGCCGCCTGCCGCGCCTCGGCTTCCATCCAGCCATATCCCTTTTCTTCAAGTTCGAGCGCCAAGTCGGGGCCACCCGAACGCACGATGCGCCCATCGACCAGCACATGCACGGTGTCGGGCACGATATGGTTCAGCAGGCGCTGATAATGCGTGACCACCAACATGGCCCGTTCGGGACTGCGCATGGCATTGACCCCCTTGGCCACAACCCGCAGCGCGTCAATATCCAGCCCGGAGTCGGTTTCATCGAGAATTGCCAGCTTGGGCTGGAGAACGGCCATCTGCAGAATCTCGTTGCGCTTCTTTTCCCCACCAGAGAACCCCTCGTTTAACGAGCGGTTCATCAACTTCTCGTCCATATCCAACAGCTTCACCTTTTCCCGAAACAGGGGGAGGAAGTCGATGGCGTCCATTTCATCCTCACCCCGATACTTGCGGATGGCGTTCAGCGCCGCTCGAAGAAAGTAGGCGTTGCCGATGCCGGGAATTTCCACCGGGTATTGGAACGCCATAAACACGCCTTCGCAGGCCGCCTCCTCCGGCTTCATCGCGAGCAGGTCCTTGCCCTGGAACACCACCTCTCCGGCCGTGACCTGGTAGGTTTCCCGCCGCGACAAGACTTGCGCCAACGTGCTCTTGCCCGAACCGTTCGGGCCCATGATGGAGTGCACTTCTCCGGCGTTGACCGTAAGGTCGATGCCTTTGAGGATCGCGTGTCCACCCACGGTGACGTGCAGGTTCTTGATTTCTAACAAACTCATTCTCTTTCGCTTCCTCTCCTTGGATTTCCCGCCACTCTGGTCTTCGATCCCCTCAACCCACGCTGCCTTCCAAGCTGACACTGAGAAGCTTCTGCGCCTCGACCGCAAACTCCATCGGCAGCTCACGAAACACCTGTTTGCAGAAGCCATTGACGATCATCGAAACTGCGTCTTCGGTTTTGAGGCCGCGCTGTTGCAAATAGAAGAGCTGATCCTCCCCAATCTTCGAAGTGGAGGCCTCGTGTTCCATGCGAGCGCTGGAGTTTTTCACTTCGATGTAGGGGAAGGTGTGCGCACCACACTGGTCGCCGAGGAGCAGCGAGTCGCATTGCGTGTAATTGCGCGCCCCGGCTGCGCCTTTCATGATCTTGACCATCCCCCGGTACGTGTTTTGCCCGTGTCCGGCGGAAATCCCCTTGGACACGACCGTGCTGGTGGTGTTCCGTCCCAGGTGGATCATCTTGGTGCCGGTGTCGGCCTGCTGATAGTTGTTGGTGAGGGCGACGGAATAGAACTCACCCACCGAATTGTCGCCTTGCAAAATGCAGCTGGGGTATTTCCAGGTGATCGCAGAACCGGTCTCCACCTGAGTCCAGGAAATCTTCGAATTCACGCCCTGGCACTTGCCGCGCTTGGTGACGAAGTTATAGATGCCACCCCGTCCCTGTTTGTCCCCCGGGTACCAGTTCTGCACCGTGGAGTACTTGATCTGAGCCTGGTCGGGCGCCACCAGCTCGACCACGGCCGCATGCAGCTGGTTGCTGTCGCGAATCGGCGCCGTACAGCCTTCGAGGTAGCTGACATAAGCACCCTCGTCGGCCACGATCAGAGTGCGCTCGAATTGACCGGTTTCGGCCGCATTGATTCGAAAATAAGTGGATAGCTCGAGCGGACAGCGCACCCCCTTGGGCACGTACACGAACGAGCCGTCGGAGAAGACGGCGGCGTTCAAAGTCGCGAAGAAATTGTCCGTATAAGGCACCACCGAACCCAGATACTTCTCGACCAGGGCAGGATGCTTCTCGACCGCTTCGGAGAAGGAGCAGAAGATGACTCCGAGTTCGGCCAGCTTTTCCTTGTAGGTGGTGGCCACCGAAACGCTATCAAAGACCGCGTCAACGGCGACGCCCGCCAGGCGCTTCTGTTCTTCTAAAGGGATCCCCAGCCGTTCGTAGGTGCGGAGAATCTCCGGGTCCAGCTCATCCAGGCTCTGCAAGCCGGGCTTTTGTTTGGGGGCGGAATAGTAGACGATGTCTTGATAGTCAATCGGGCCGTACTTGACATTCGCCCACTTCGGCTCGGCGTCGGCCTTCTCTAGTCGGGCCCAATGGCGATACGCTCGCAGCCGCCACTCGAGCATGAAGGCGGGTTCGCGCTTTTTGGCGGAGATCAGACGGACGATGTCTTCGTTGAGCCCCTTGGGGACTCGTTCTTCTTCAACGTCCGTGACGAAGCCCCACTTGTAATCGCGCTCGGCAAGATCGCGAATGGTGTTGACATTAGTGCTCATTGCATTCTCCCGGATATCACACTGACGGTCGGCACCAGATTCCCCCGATGGTCTCGAATGGCGATCAGCCTCATCGGCCGAATCAAATCGGACAGGCTTACCTTTTCCAGTGCCCCGCGAAGTACTTGGCTGATGATTCTCTGGTTGTTCTTGATGGGACAGGAGGGCTCGAGGTCGCAGAGTCCTGCAGTCTCGCTGCTGCATTCGGTGAAGGCCAGCGGCCCTTCGAGTGCGGAAATGATCTCAGAGACTGAGATCAGATGCGGTTCCCGGGCCAAACTGTACCCCCCCTTGATGCCGCGATGGGAAGCCAGCAGTCCGCCGCGGAGCAGCCGCTTCAAGAGCTTGCTGACCGTAGGCAGCGGCAGATGGCATTCGACCGCCAGGTCGCGGGCGGTGTGCAGTTCGCTCAGCGGCTGGCGCGCCATTTGACTCATCAGCACCAGTCCGTAGTCGGTTAATTTGCCCAGGCGAATCATCTTCTAAGTTGTTCCCAAGGCGCTACTTCCTAACCTTTGGAAAAGGGTACTAAATCAGTACACTTTCATTATACGAGCTGGGGCGCGAGCCGACAAGGGGACGGGTTCGATTTCCCGGAAAAGCAGGAGGCCAGTGCCGCGCCCGCCGGCTGGGCATGCCTTCGGGCAACCGGAGTGAGCGCAGAAAAATGAATCTCTGTCGGTTGCTTCGGGTGGGGCTTCGGATTTGCCCTACGCCAATCGAGAGAGCGCTGACTCGCGCCGCCGGCTGGATTCGTCGTTGGCTGTGGTCGAGACGTCCAATCCCTGCTGCTGGTGCCCATTTTGCACAGCTCGGTCTGTTGCAATCCGCAAGATTTTGACTAGAATACACAGTAACCTGCGGACGCTCCCCCGAGTTTGGTCCTTTGGCCACTACGTCCTTGTTTTTGCTGAAAGTAGGAAGCCTGGCCGGATATTTTTCCTTTGCGGCAAGCAGTTACAAAGGTCACTTGGCGTAAGGGCGAACTCTTCATAACATGCAGTTACACAATCTTGAGGCTCGGTCCATGCATGGCATAGCGGTTACGGTTCTGGCGGAGGACAAGGAACGGCTGTCGTTTCTCCAGCAACGGCTGGAGACCACCCAGATCGGACGCAATGTTTTCGCTCACATAGGCTTTCCCGGCGGTCAGACCGACCCGGTTCTCCGTCAGATCCAAGACCTGGGGGCGGAGGTCGTCATCGTCGACATC
>DASPVV010000004.1:0-45085 GCA_035622175.1 Terriglobales bacterium
GATCTTAGGAAACGCTACTGGAAAGGTGTCCTATGGTCTCCATCCTACTTTGCCGCATCCTGTGGTGGAGCACCCCTTGACATTCTCAAGCGATACATAGAACAACAAAGAACGCCAACCTGAGGTCGCTTTCATCCCCGCGCCCTAAATTAAAAGGACCGGGGCTTTTCGCTCCCTTCGGTAAAGTTAAGCTAGCATGGCCGCATCCGCCAACTCCGAGTTCTCCGGTCGAGTGGCTTTTTCCTACCCCAATTTCACCGCCTACGTAGGCGCACGCTTCTTCGTGGTCGTAGCTCTCGAGATGCAATCCGTGGCCGTGGGCTGGCAAGTGTATGAAATCACAAGGCGTCCTTTGGATTTGGGACTGGTCGGGTTGGCTCAGTTTGTGCCCGGAATTCTCTTCTTTCTGCCCGCGGGTCACGCCGCGGACCGCTTCGACCGGCGGAGGCTGCTGCTTCTCTGCTATGCCGGCTATGCCGTCTGTTCCTCTCTGCTCCTGTTGATTGCTCTGGCGGCCACCCATTCCGTTGTTCTGATTTACCTGGTGGTGGCTTTGCTCGGCCTGCTGCGCGCCTTCAGCTTCCCGGCCAGCCGTGCCTTGCTGCCGCAGCTGGTGGCCCAGACCCATTTCTCCAATGCCGTCGCCTGGCACTCCACGGCCTTTCAGGCGGCCACGATTTTGGGCCCGACCGTGGGTGGCATGGTCTATGCGCTTTTTCATGGAGCCGCTCCGGTGTATGCCTCCGCCAGCCTGGTTTCACTCGCCGCGCTCGCCTCGATGCTGCGCATTCGCGTGCGAGAGAAGCCGCGCCCGCAAGAGCCGCTGAACTTCGCGACTCTTCTGGTTGGCTTCCGCTACATCTGGGAACACAAGCTGGTCCTCGGTTGCCTGACTCTCGATCTGTTTGCCGTTCTGCTCGGAGGAGCCGTAGCCCTGCTTCCGGTCTACGCCCACGAGATTCTCCATACCGGACCCTGGGGCCTGGGACTGCTGCGCAGCGCCCCCGGAGTCGGTGCCGGCTCGATGGCCATCCTGATTGCCCATCGCCCCTTGAAGAGCCGGGCCGGCCCCACGATGTTGTGGTGCGTGGCGGGCTTCGGAGTTTTTACCATCATCTTCGGGATCTCCCGCAATCTGACACTGTCGCTGGTTTCGCTTCTGCTCGTCGGGGCAAGCGATATGGTGAGCGTGGTGATTCGCGCCATTCTCATCCAGCTCGGCACGCCCGATCGAATGCGCGGACGGATCAATGCCGTCGATATGCTGTTCATCGGTGCCTCCAATCAATTGGGAGAGTTTGAGTCCGGGCTCACGGCCCACTGGTTCGGAACCGTACCGGCGGTTGTCCTGGGTGGGGTGGGGACGCTTGTCGTCGTGGCGATCTGGGCCTGGATGTTCCCCGCGCTGCGGCAACCCAACCTCGCGGGCACGGTGGAACTGGAGCCGGCCGAGAGTTGAAGCCAGCGGGGGTTCTCCCCAAGGTCTCGCCTCCCTGTGCCTCCGCCAACCATCACCGTCGCGGCGCCACTTCCTGCGGGCGGGTTACCTCGCTCGAACTACGACCTTCTCCGAGCTCACATTGTCGTAGCGATCGTAGACTCGCACGATGACGACGTGTTCTTCCTGGCTGCCCGCGCTCGGGCTCGGGTCCGGCGCACCCGGCGGAGCGAGATCCGCGGGAATGGCGGCGTGAAAATCATAGGTCTCGGTCTTCGAATCGGAAATCTCTCCCACCGGTTCGACAAAATGCCAGTCGCTGGCATCGATCGAGAACTCGGCGCGTTTGATGGCTGAAAAGCTGTCCTCCGCCCGGAACCGCACGCGCAGTTGCCCGCTCTCGTAGGCAGCCGTCAGATTCTCGATCCGGGGAGCCGTGGTATCGATTTCAAAGCGCTCGCTTTCTTTTTCCGCGGTAAGCTCCTGCCCGGGAGAATGCGAGGGAGCATCGGAGGCGACCACTTTCACCGTGTATCCCCCATCGGGAAGCAGGGTAGCATCAAAGGAGTAGAACTTATCGACCAGATTGTCTTTGAGCAGCAGCCATCGAGTTTCGCCATCGCCCCGGTAGTAGACCGAGTACACCATCTGGTCGTCATTATCGTCGTGAACGTTCCATTTCACCCCCACCGAGTCCCGGTCGCGCGTGGAGGCGGGGGGAGTATCGAAACGCGGCTGATTGATGTCGGGGCTGGGCACCTTGGGCAGAGGCTGGTAGCGCATTCCGACTTGCACCGTGACGTCGTCAAATTCTGGCGGCACATTCTTGGGCAAGTAGTTGAGCCGCACGCTGTCCAGCCGGGGCGCAGGATCGCCGGAGTGCATCACGGCTTTCCATTGAATAAAGCGGGCCGGGGGAGCGTTGACCAGTCCGTCTTTTTTGAAATCGATCGGTTTCCAGGCGCTCCAGTTGCGATCCGGGTTATCCACATTGCCGCTACGCGCGAACAGTTCGACGGTGCCCGCCCCACGGAATTCGACTCGCCCCCAGCGCGAAAAGATGTGGGCATCGAACACGTCGCTGGTGTAGGTGCCTTGGGCGGTCGAGTTTGCGCTCACCAGAAATACCTTTCCTAAGTTGCTCGTGGCCACGTAGAGCCCGCCTTGGGGTGCAGGGGTGAATGCGGTGACCTGGCTGGCCGCGGCCGTGAGCAGATCGCGGAACGCACCCGTGGGGTCCACGGCGAAGATTTGCCCGTGATTCCCGGTTCCCGCGAGCAAGCGGCCGTGCCCATCCAAGGCCAGAGCGTAAACCAGATCCTCCCGCGAGCTCCAAATCCGCGCCGGCGAGCCATCGGGAGAAATGCGATAGATCTCCGAGCCCCCGGTGGGTGTGGCCGCGCCAGGATTGCCGAGCGCCATCGGTACGGCGCTCGGAGCCCCAGGGCCCGATGGCGCTATCTGGGGACCGGTTCCGCCAGCCGGCGAAGTCGCCACCGAAATGGAAAAACTCGGGGAACCCGTTCCCCCATGCTTTTCCCCCGCCCCGGCAACGTAGATATTGCCGTCTCGCCCGATCGCCAGAGCGGTAATTTCCTTCTTCGGCGCACTGTAGAGGACAAAGCTTTCCCCTGCGGGAGAGATGCGATAGACCAGCCCACTTCCATCCGAACCGGCGATCAAGTTGCCCTTGGCATCGACGGCGAGCACGCGAATATGGGCCTCCTCGCTTTTAAAAAAAACCGAGTGTTGTCCCTGGGGAGTGATGCGGAAGATTTGTCCCTGATCTCCGGTTGCGGCGTACAGGTTTCCCGCGTCATCGACGGCAAGATCCCAAATGTATTTGCTTTCGGGATCGAAATAGACCGAGGAATTCCATTGCGAATTTTCGGCTCGCGAACTTCCATCTGTTTTCTTTGCCGCCTCACGGCCGGGTACGAGCTTGTAGATCTTTCCATCCGGATTGGTGGCGGCATAGATCACGCCCTTCGGGTCAACCACGAGAGCCTGGACTTGCAGTTCCTGGGGTGCAAAGATGACCTCGGGCTTTCCCTCCGCGATGCGATAGATCCGTGCGGGAGAGCCGGCGGCGGCGTAGACTGTGCCGTCGCGTTCGGCGGCAATCGACCAGATGTAGGTCGACGGGGTCGTGGCCAGGGGCGTGAATGTCGGGGCCAGCTCAAGACCTCCCCCACTCAAGATGGCGACCCCCTGGGCGGTACCTTTCACCAGCCCCTCGAAGTTGGACTGTTCCCAGCTGCGCGTGCCTTGGGCGACGGCAAACCTCGAGAGTGCAATCAGACAGAGAAAAATCAAGCATCGGGCAAGGCGCATTGCCAAGTTCAAACCTCACGGACGGATTTAAAAGGAAATCTTAGATTAGCATGGCATCGGTTGCCGGTCGCCGACGAATCCCCGGGCAGGGGGAGGGTCCAGGCAGAAAACGGAGGAACAGCGGCGACGAAGACTTCTGCCACGGCGCCCTCGAGGCCGCGTTTCCGGTCGAAAGACTTTGAGGAGAATATAACTACGGCGACCGCCCACTATTTGATATTGATCGTCAGCACCTGGGCGCCGACCACCACATAGTCGAGCGGTGGCGTGGCCGCCTCGTTGACCGAGGACTCATTCGACACCACCATGTCCTGGGTACCCCGCATGCCATCCATCACGTTCATGATCGAGAGCGGTAGGGACGGCATGACCTTGTCGGCGATCATGGCTTCCGGGTCGGCTTCGAGCAGCGACACGTACACTCGGTTGTTCACCCGCTCCTTGTTCAGCAGAGCGATGGTCGAAGCCAAATCCAACTTTCGCGCCAGCAGGGAGCCGCTACGGCGGAGGTGATCGAGGGTGTCGCCATCGCTGACCAGGATGCGCAGCGGACCTTTGGAGGCGGAAGTGGGAATGGTAATGGGGATCTGTTCCAAGAGCCCTTCGCCGCGATAGGGCCGCAGCAAAGCCTCGATGGTAATGTCATCGCCGGGTCGAGCTTCGATGATATCAGTGCGGGCACTCTCGAGACGCGCCCAGCGGTGATCATGCACCAGATCGAAGTCGAGCTGGATACCGACAATGTCCGGCGTCTTGTAGGGATTGTCGTAGATTCGGCTGAAGCGTTCCCCCAAGGAGGTGGCGGCCAGCATGGCGCTCGGCGGCCCGCTCTCGAGGGCGGTAAACATGTTTTCGAGAGCGACCTCGGGGTAACCTTCCACGCGGATGCGGCCCTTCAACCGGTAGGTGGTTTCTTCTCCGTATTCGTTCACCCCGTGCAAGGCATTGAACACGGTCGCCATCATGGCAAGCGGACTCAGGCGCGCATTATTCAGGATTTCGTAGTGAAATTGTTTGTCGCTCGACTCGCTGCGAATCGTGAGCGTGACCGGGATCATCTCCGCTTTCTTGCCGAATTCGCCCAGCATGCCGTTGTGCCGGTCCTGGACAAAGGCACCCACCGGTTCGGTGGCGTTCACGATCTTGAAGGCCGCGAGCGGGGAAGCCAGCGTGGCCAGCACCTGAGCCTTGGTCATAGGCAGATCCACCATGCCGAATTGCAACAGGGGATGACCGCAAGCCAACAAATGATCGGCGTTGATGTAAGTGACCGTGCAGGTAGCAGCAATATCCATGTCTCCCCGCACCAAGATTGCGCTGACCGCCGAACCAGGCTCGAGCGGCTCGGCCTGGTGGTCGTCGCTGACCGAACCGGTGCCCATCACCGGCACGACTCCGGCCGCGGCAAAGCGAGAGGCGAAACTTTCAATGGTCTCCTCGGAAAACCCGCTAAAGACGAGCGGCGCATCGATCGGAGTGAGATAGTTGGCGTAGGCCTGTGCCGGCGAGCCGGCGCCCGGGCTGGCGGTCTTGCTCGATGGGTTCGCCGCGGCTTTGGCTTCGACGGCGGAGGGAGCCGGACTGCGGTCCATGGCATTAATCTCGAGCATCTCCGTGATGGGCGTCACTCCGGCAATGGGCTCCTTCGAGAATTCACCGATGCGAAACGCCACCGCCCCGGCCAGCTTGCCGTTCAAATAAACCGGGCTGCCGCTCATGCCGGCGACCACTCCGTTGTACTCCGCCTTGGCGCCTCCCAGACGAATCAGGATGACGTCGCCCTTCGGGCCGTTGGCATTCTTCAACACGCCCAGGACTTCAACCTCCATGGCTTCCGGCTGGGTGCCTTGAAACACGGTATAGGCCACCCCGCGCATTCCGGCATGAATCTGGCTTACCGAAATGGTTTCGACCGGTTTGGAGTTTTGGGAGGTGAGAAAAGCTGGGAAGCAGAGTACGACTGCGGCCAAAAAGGCTCGTCCCATTCCTATTTTCCCCGGAGGATGACCCACAGATCCCCGAACGCAACGCTTAGATTGGGCTCGGTCTTGCCCGCGGGAGGCTTGGAGCAACGCGTGCAAAACATCCCCGTCGCAATGCACTGCGTCTATACTAGCATAGGGTGTCGCTATGCCTTCAAAGTTTTCTTTTCGCTTCACCACGCCCGAGTCCTCGCTCCGGGCTTGGCTTTGGGGATTGGGACTGATCGTCCTCAGCTTGGGCATCTTGGCTGCGCAAACCCTTGCAGCGCAAGCCCCAGACCAGAACCAGGCGCCCGCGACCAGCGGGAACCAGCAATCCGCGCCGCCCGACGCGGGAGGCCCAAACTCTGACGTCGGCCCGTATGCGGTCCCGACCAAAAAAGACGAGCCTCCGCCCCCGCCGCCCCCGCCCAAGCCCAAGAAGATTGAGGGCATGCCGGACTATTCCATCCAGATCAACGTGCCCCTGGTCGACGTTCCCGTCATGGTCACCACGAAAGACGGGCAGTTCATCTCGAATCTCAAGCAAGAAAACTTCAAGATCTTCGAAGACGGGGTGCAGCAAAACATTACCAACTTCACGATTTCCGAGGCCCCGATCACGGCCGTGCTCCTGGTCGAATATGCGGCCACCAACTATTCCTTCATGATCGAAGCTTTGCAAGCCTCCTACGGCTTTGCCCGCAGCCTAAAGAAGGATGACTGGGTGGCGGTCGAATACTACGACATGAAGCCGCAGATTCTCGTCGATTTCACCCAGGACAAGAGCGCAATCTATGGGGCACTCAACCAGCTGCGCATTCCGGGGTTCTCCGAGACCAATCTATTCGACGCCCTCTACGACACTTGCGATCGCCTGGACCGGGTGGAAGGTCATAAGTACATCATTCTGATCTCCACCGGTTTTGACAGTTTCAGCAGGATCAATCTCGACCAGATCACCAAGAAGATCAGGGCCACCAAAGACGTGACCATCTTCCCGATCAGCATTGGCTGGACCCTGCGAGAATACTGCGAAGTCCACCATTGCACCGGGGCCACGCGCGGCATGGGAATTCCGGTCTCGCAGATGGATTACCTGCAAGCCGATAACGAAATGCAGACCTTCGCACGCCTGACCGGCGGGCGCTTTTACCAACCGCGGTTTCAGGCCGAATATCCCGAGATTTTCCAGAGTATTGCCGGGGACATCCGCAATCAGTACCAGATCGCTTATCATCCCACCAACCAGAAGCTCGACGGCTCCTACCGCAAACTGAAAGTGGAAGTCACTGCCCCCGACGGCGGCCCGCTGAAGGTGCGCGATCAGAAGGGTAAGGACGTAAAATATCAAATCATTGCGCGCGAGGGATACACCGCCAAGCGCTCGGTGGAATGACGGGCGTCTGCGAATCGTGGCGACTTCTCCGCGGCCAGCCACCGGTTAGTGCACATGGAAGAATCGGTCAAAAACCACCAGCAGGCCAACCCCTAAGAAGACCACGAGAGCGGTCGCGACTCCCGGTTCGCGATTGACTTCCGGCATCAGATCGGAAGCCGCAACGTAGATCGTGACCCCCGCCGAGAGCGGCAGAGCAAAACTCACCTCGCGTCGCAGCGCCGCCATGACGGCGACGCCGGTGAAGGTGGCGGCGCCTAGAATCACCGATGCTCCCCAGGCCACACCCCGGCTCCGTCCGCTCGCCAGCATCACCGAAGTGATGGTAAAGCCCTCCGGGATTTTGTGCAGGAAGATGGCAACAAAAATAATCCAACCCAGCCAGCTGGACACGAGAAAGCCCGAGGTGATGGCAATCCCGTCAAAAAAGGTGTGCATGGTCAGCCCGAACAGCACGGAATATCCCTTATGCGGCTGCACGAACACGTCTTCGTGGGTCTCCTCCCCAAAATGAAAATGGGGCGTGACCGTGTGTTCAAAGAAATGAATGATCAGGTAACCCGCGAGAACCAGAAAAGCGGCATCCTTGCCGCGCAGCTGAAGGCTTGCCGGAAATACCTCGACGATCGAGGTCGCCAGCATGAATCCAGCCCCCAGCGCCACGAAATACTTGAGGTACGAACGGTCCCAGTGTTTCTGCACGATGATGGCGCCGCCGAAGACATTGGCCAGGGCAGCCGTGAGACCGAGCAGAAGACTGAGAACGATGGTATTCATCGGTGCGGGAGGATGATACCAGTTCTCCGTTCGGGTTTTCGCAGCACCACCGGGAGTTCAGGCGAGGAACCTTCGCCCGGCCGGTGTCGACCCCGGGGCAGGCGCCCGGGGAGAATGGCTACGCGCTGTGCCGAATATGCACGACATCACCATCCTGAACCACGTAGTCTTTGCCTTCCAGACGGAGGGTGCCGCGGGTGCGGGCGTTCGCTTCCGAGCCGGCTTCGAGCAGCTTGTCCCAGGCGATGACCTCGGCGCGGATGAAGTGTTTTTCGAGGTCGGAGTGAATGGCCCCCGCCGCCTCCACCGCGCGAGTGTGGGCGGGAATCGTCCAGGCGCGGCATTCGTCTTCCCCCACGGTAAAAAATGAGATCAGACCTAACAGGTGGTAGCTGGCACGCACGAGGCGCACCAGGCCGCTCTCCTTCAACCCGTAGCTCGCCAGGAATTCTTGGGCGTCGCCCTCGGTCATATCCACCAGTTCGGCTTCGATCTTTCCACAAACCGCGGCGGCGGCGGCGTGGGGACGGGAGGCAACTTCGGAAAGGCCGAACTTGCCAACCGAGGCTTCCAGATCCCTCCCTAGATCCAGGCTCTCGCTCACATTCAGGACGTAGAGAATCGGTTTTTCGCTCAGAAACATGAAGCCGCGAAGACGTTTCTTCGCTTCCCCCGTCATTGCGAGCTCCCGCAGCGGGCGTTCGGATTCCAGCTGAGCCTTGGCGCGCTCGAGCAGTTCGTACTCTTTTTCAAGGTCCGCAGAACGCATCTTCTTCAGATCTTTCGCGACCCGCTCCAGCCGCTTTTCAATCTGGCCCAGGTCGCTGACCATGAGGTCGAACTCAACCTTCCCGATATCGCGACGCGGATCGAGCGCTTCGGCCAGGGGCACGGTGGGATCTTCGAAGGCGCGAATCACGTGAGCCAGGGCGTCTACGTTTCTGAGATGCCCCACCAAGGTACTCTCCTTGAGCGCCTCCTGCCCGATCGCCCCCACATCCACGTACTCTACCGAGGCGTGCGTCAGCTTCTTGGGGTTATAGAGCGCTGCCAAACGATCGAGACGCTCGTCGGCAACCTTGGCCATCCCGGTGTGCGCTTCCCGGGAACTCAAGTAGGCATGCTCGGAGAGATGCGCCTTGGTCAGAATGCGAAATAAAGACGTCTTGCCCGCCTGGGGCAGGCCGATGATACCGGTTTTCATGGAGAATTTCCCAGCCGTCAGCGCTGGGCAAGTAACGTTCGAGAATAAACGATGCGCTGCTCCGAGCCCAAATCAAGCTCGAGGACAGCCACCGATTCAGCGTCGATTCCAAGCGCTCGAGGTCAGATACGTGGCGACCAGGCCGAGCAGCAACACTCCTCCTTCCAGCCGCGTGGACCAAACATGCAGGGCGTCAAACTGTAGGCGGACGGGTTGGTCGAGGGTCACGGAGTCAATCTCTCCCATCGAGGCTCGCAGGGCAGCCATTCTCGGAACCACTCCGAATTGGGAGACCGAAGTCAGCGCGAGCATGAGAAAGACGATCCAGTGGCGGGCGGCGAACAACGCGAAACTGCCGCTCGACAGCCGCGCGTAAACGACCGAACTGGCCAGGTACACAATCCCCGCGATGAGCCCCATCCAGTGCAGGATGTTAATCGAGCGGGCCACGAGGTTGCCCGCCAGATGACGCGTCGGGAGTATGGAAAACGCGGTCGGCGCGAGCACAAAGGCGAAGAAGATCAGTCCGCCGAGCCAAACGATGAGCGCAAGCAGCATGAGGTAGCGAAGAAAGGGCATGGCGGACATTATCCACCAGCCCGCGCGCCAAGGCCAATTTGGACCGTCGGTCTCGAGCCAGCGCTTACATCGGCACGGGTGTCGATTCGAGAATTTCCTGGAGCAGTTGCTCGGCTTGCTCCGATTTCCTTAAGGTGGAACCGTAGGCGCTATTGACGACGATACGATGGGCAAAGACCGGCACCACCAGACGCTTGAAATCTTCCGGGGTGCAGAAGTCGCGGCCCGCGAGAAAGCCCATGGCTTGCGCGGCCCGGTAGAGCATCTGAGAACCTCGGGGCGATACGCCGAGAGAAAAACGGTCTGACTCCCGCGTCTGCTTGGCGATGGTGAGCGCGTACTGGATCAGGGATTCATCGACGCGAACCTGCCTCGCGGCTTGTTGCAGCTCCGTCACTTCTGCGGCCGAGAGCACCGCAACCATGGTCTCTAGCTTGGCGCTTCCCGCCTCGGAGCGTAGAATCTCGCGCTCCGCCTCGCGATCCGGATACCCCATGCGGGCCCGGATTAAAAACCGGTCGAGCTGCGACTCCGGCAAGGGATACGTGCCATGATGCTCAACCGGATTCTGCGTCGCGATCACCAGAAACGGCTGAGGTAGAGGGTAGGAGTGCGCGTCCACCGTAACCTGGCCCTCGTTCATGGCTTCGAGCAGTGCGGACTGGGTTTTCGGCGTGGTGCGGTTGATTTCGTCCGCCAGCAGAACATGGGTAAAGACCGGGCCGCGCTTGAATTCAAACTGTTGCTCGATGGCGGAATAGATGGAAATGCCCAGCACGTCGGAAGGCAGCATGTCGCTCGTGAACTGCACGCGCTGAAAGCTGCAGTCGACAGCTCGCGCCAAGGCCTGCCCCAGAGTGGTTTTGCCGACCCCAGGGACACCTTCGATCAGCAGGTGGCCGCCAGCCAGCAGGGAAACGACTGCCAGCTGAACGATGTCGTCTTTGCCGCGGATTACCCGGCGCAGGGCAACTTCGACTTGAGCCGCCCGATGGAAGACGGCCCTGGCAGTTTCCGCGGGCATGCAGGCGATTCTACTATGTGAAGCAGGAAGCAGGCGGTTACGGAGGTTATAAAGACTGCTTCCAGCCGAGAGAGCTCGGCCGCGCGGTTTCGCACCCTGAGTCCGGAACAGCTACTGGAGAAACTCCGCCGGTCGTCCCGTCAAACGCTCGATGCGCTTGGCGATGGGGGGATGGGTGGAGAACAGGCTCCCTAAACTAATCCCCAGGAGAGGCTGAATGATGAACAGATGGGCCGTCGAGGGTGTGGCTTGCAAGGGCACACGCCGCGAGTATGCATCCAACTTCGCCAAAGCGCTGGCGAGCGCATAAGGATTGCCGGTGTAGTGTGCGCCGCTCGCATCGGCTTGGTATTCGCGAGTGCGAGACACCCAGAGTTGGATCAACATGGCCGCCAGGGGGGCAAGAAACAGCATCAACAGTCCCGCCAGCCCTCCCCCGCGATCGCGATCATCGCGCTCCAGGCCGCCAAAGATCATCCCCCACTTGGCCACATTCGCCAGATACGTGATCGCGCCCGCGACCGTGGCTGCCACGGAACTGATCAGGATGTCGCGGTTATTCACGTGGCCCAACTCGTGAGCCAGCACGCCTTCGAGTTCTTCGTCATTGAGCAGGTTCAGAATCCCCTGGGTGACGGCAACCGAAGCGTGACGGGGATTGCGACCGGTGGCAAAGGCGTTGGGAGAGTCCGAGGGAATGACATAGATCTTGGGCATGGGAATGCCGATTTTCTGGGTCAGGCGCTCGACCGTGGCATACACCCGCGGCAGCTCCTCCCGGCTGGCCGGCTGAGCCCGGTACATCGCCAAGGCGATCTTGTCGGAAAAGAAATAGGAGACGAAGTTCATGACCGCGGCGAAAATGAACGCGATGGCCATTCCATTCTGTCCCCCAAACACTCGCCCGATCAGCATGAGCAGGAGTGTAAGCAAGGTCAGCAAGAACGCGGTTTTGAAGGCGTTTCCCATCAGAATTCTCCCTTGGTTAGATGGCCCACGATAGGAGAGCGATGCAAGCTCCGATTCGAGCCAGGAACTGCTTCTGGCGTCAAGCTTTGCCCGACTCCCCTTCGGATCGGTCCCGAGTCGCGCCCGCTCGCAAGCGATCAGCGATTCGCTTGCCCGGCTTTTCAGGTAGTTTTGGTCGTGGTCCGGCGCACGGCGCGTTCCAGGGTCTGATCGAGCGCGGCCTTAGCCTTTTCATACTCTTGTTGTGAGATGCGGCCCTGCTTGTGTTCGAGCTCGAGTTGAAAGATCTCTTCTTTCAAGGCATCCATGAGCAGGGCGGGCTGGCCCGCCGGTTTCGGCTTTTGTGCCCGTGACGACTCGGGCCGGTCGATTTTCGCAGGACCCCAGCCGGCGGTCGCCCTGGCCTTGGAGCCTCCCACGATATAGAAAGCCCCGCCCGTAAGCACAAGCGCGAACCCTCCCAGAATGTACCAGCGATACTTCTCGAGTGGATCAGGCGCGTCAATGGGCGGTCCGATCCCGCCGCCGGGACGCGAGTCACGGCTGGGTGCGGCGGCGGCGGTTTGCCCGCTGTCCTGGCCGGCGCCACTGTCGCTCAGCACCCCGGCTCCGGAAATCGTGAAGTCGAGCATCTGTCCCGCGCTGGTCTTCGAGGCGACCTCGACGGCTGTATCGGGCTCCTGGGGTTCTTCGACCAGGTGAAAGGTCGTACCTGGAGCGCCGGCGAACTGCATGGTTTTCGGCAGCATCACCACGAAATGCTGGGTTCCATAGAGTTCTTTCGGACGAATCGTGACTTGGCCGCTATAGGGCAGACGGAAGGCAACCTGAAACACGGTTTGCCCCGGGCGTAGAGGAAACAGAAAGGCATACCGATCTTTTTCCTTTTGCGGCACCGGCGCCGAGTTGACGGGCTGACCTCCAGCAGTCGTAGCCAGCCCCTGAACAACCTCCGCGCCCTCCGGCAGATAGAACTCGAAGTTCTGGTCGCTCATCTGGGTGCGCGGAGGGCTAGACTTATTGTCGACAGCGAACAGGCGAATCCCTTCGAGTTGGTTGCTGCGCACTTGCAGGCGCATCATATCCGCCGCGACGCTGAGACCGACCACCTTCTTCAAAACATCGTAGACCTCAACCTGGACCGAAGTGGTTCCCGGGGGGGCCATGTGATGATAGGTCACGCCCTGGTGGATGGCACGCACCAGATGGGGAGTCGCGGCGTCGTCGAGCTTGAGCGTAAAGTGGCCCATGGCATCGCTTTTGGCACGGTCGCTTTCTTGCATGCCCTGAGACAGGCTGAGCAAGATCACGTCGTCGCCTGCGGCCGGCTGGTTCGTGGTTCGGTTGATGAGGGTTCCCGTGAGGGTACTCTGGGCGGAGACGGGGCTTGCTGGCAGCCAGAACAAGACTAGCAGAATGGCTGAGATCGCAGGGCAGTTCCGCCGCCTGAGTTCGGTTGATTTCAACTTCCGGCTCCTTTTTTGCGGCCGCTCGTAGATTTTTCGGCCGCCTCTTCCAGGTGCGCGATCTCCGCTAGCACGGCCGCGGCCTCCTCTTCGAGCGAAGCCTTCATCGCACGATAATCCGTCTCGGGAAACTTCCCCGCGTTATATTCGAAACTCAAATCGCGCAGATTCTCGTAAACTACCTCCCTTTGTTCGCGCAAGTAGGAGATCCGGCTCTTGGGCTCGCCCAGGTAGAGTTGCCCGGGAAGATAGAAAACATAGACCAGGGCGGCGAAGGTAACCAACAAGCAGGCCAGAAGCACGAGCGTCATGCCTCGGTTTCCTTCCTCACCTGCTCGCGAAAATGCTCGAGCTCAGGCCCGTGAACCGGCATGGGCAGATCGGCCGGCCTGAGCAGCGGCCGGGAGCGCCAGACGCGCGCCAGGTGAGCGACCCACAGCAGCCCGAGGGCCAAGGCGAGGTAAGGAGCGATCCAGGCCACCCGGTTAAAGCCAGCCTTGGTGGGAGCCGCCAACACCGTCGGGCCATACTTCTGCACGAACGATTGCAGGGTCAGGTCGTCATTGTCCGCGCGATCCACGGCCGCCACCAGCTCGGCGCGCATGCCCTCAGAATAGGCGCAACCCACATGGTTGCATTCGAGCAGGATTTGCCGACACCCGCAGACACACATGAGCCGATGCCCCAGGTCCTCGAAGCGAGCGGTATTGTCGCCCGCACCCATAAGGACGACCACGGAGGCAACCAGCAGGGCTGATTGTAGCAAGCTCTTGCGCAAGCCGGCGCGACGATGGAAAACGGAAGGCACCTCTAGTCGCCAACTCCCACGGGTTCGGCCTCGATGCGAGCTGTGGCGGGAACCCGCACCGGCAAGCTATTCGGTACCAACGCCAGCACCGTCCCCAAGATCATGATCCAGACTCCCACCCAAATCCAGCTGACGAGCGGGTTCAGATGCGCCTTGAGGATGGGACGCCCGGTATCCTGATTGAGGCCCTCATAGACGATATAAAGGTCCCCTCCGATGGTCGAGCGGACTCGCGGGATGGTGGAGGTCTGCTGGCTGGCCTTGTAGAAGCGCCGTTCCGGGTACATGGTGTCGATTTTCTTCCCGCCCTTGTAGAGATCCAGAACCGCCCATTCGCTGCTGTAATTCGGGTTGTCATCCTGCGTATAGGACTGGCACACCAGGGTGTATGGCCCGATGCTCATCCGGTCGCCGAAACCCAGTTCCTTCTCGGTATCCTGATTGAAGGCCGAACCGGCGAAACCGATCATGATGACGATGACCCCGAAGTGAACCACATAGCCTCCGTAGCGCCGGGTATTGCGTCGCGCCAACTGGCCGATCGAGGAAATCAGGTTCTGGCCGCTGTGGCGGGCGATCACCCGGCCGCCCCGTACAAACTCCGAGATCACGGTCAGGGCGACCAGGACGGAGAGCATGATGGTCACGAGCGAATAGAAATAGGCAACGTCCTTCCAGGGGCGCATTCCCACGGCGAGGAGCAGCACACCCACACCCAGGGCCCCCATCGCCGGCCACAGGAAGTTGCGTTTCAGGCTTTCGAGCGAGGTCTTGCGCCACGCCAGCAGAGGACCAACCGCCGTCAGCAGCAAAAGCAGCAAGGCTACGGGAATGTTGACCCGATTAAAAAACGGCGGCCCGACGGTCACTTTGTTGCCCTGAACCCATTCCGAGAGCACGGGAAACAGCGTTCCCCAGAGTACGGTGAAACAGGCGACGACAAACAGCAGGTTGTTGAACAGGAAACTGGACTCGCGGGAAACCAGCGACTCCAGTTTATGTTCACTGCGCAAGTGCGATCGGTTCTTCCCATAGAAGAAAGCGCAGGTCACAAAAATCAGCGCCAGGAAGACAACGAACCAATCGCCGATCGAAGATTGAGCAAACGCGTGTACCGAGCTGACCACCCCGCTGCGGGTAAGGAAGGTGCCAAAGATGGAGAGCATGAAGGTGGCGAAAATCAGCCACACGTTCCACGTCTTCAACATTCCACGCTTTTCCTGCATCATGACCGAGTGCAGGAATGCGGTACCGGTCAGCCAAGGCATAAGAGAGGCGTTTTCTACTGGGTCCCACCCCCAATAGCCGCCCCAGCCCAGCACGGAATAGGCCCAGTGCGCGCCGAGAAAAATCCCGCAGGTCAAAAACCCCCAGGTCACCATCGTCCAGCGGCGGGTGATGTGGATCCATTTCTCTCCGGGGTAGCGCATGATCAGCGCCGCCAAAGCAAAGGCGAAAGGCACGGTGAATCCCACGTAGCCCAGGTACAGCATGGGCGGATGGATCACCATTTCGGGATACTGCAACAAGGGATTGAGTCCGTTGCCGTCGGCGGGAAGCGAGCCTTGCATGATGGCAAAGGGATGAGCGGCGAAATTCAGCAGCAGCAGAAAGAAAACCTGAACCGCTGCCAGCAGCACCGAGGCGTAGGCGAATAAGCGCGGGTCGGTCTTATACCGCAAGCGAAGAACCAGACCATACGCGGAGAGCAGGAGAGACCAGAACAAAAGCGAGCCCTCCTGTCCCGACCATAAAGTGGCGAACTTGTAGGGCGCGGACAAATCGCGGTTGCTGTGATGAAAAATGTAGGCGATCGAGAAATCATTGCGGAAGGCGGCCACAACCAGCACGATGGCCGCCAGCAAAACCGCCGCGAAGGTGGCAATTCCGGCGCGTCGCGCCGTCTCGCCGAGCCGAGCCGATCCCGCAGTTTGTCGGGTAAGGGCGACGGCTCCGGCCAAGAGGCAGTATGCAGCCAACGCCAGCGCAACCAACAGGGCAAAACTGCCAATCAGTGACATGGGGGAACCCCCAGTATTTTTTCAGAAATGGAGAGGCCAGGCAACCGGAAAGCCGAGGGTAGAAGGTTTTAAAACCGGACGAAAGGAGACGCCGAGCCGCCCCCGCTGCCTAGCGCGCAGCCGGAAGCTCGCGATTGCCCCCTGTGCTGAACATGGGGATCCTACGTAAACATAAGTTTCCTTTGGGCTTACACGAACTGCGATTCATACCGGGCATGCACTTCCCGCTCCGCCTGGATCCAGTCTTCCTCTTCGTGGCCGGGGGTACGCCCCCGCTCCTCGTAGATTTCATAAGCGCGCTGACGAATCTGGTCCTCCAAATCGATCACCGTCGCGCTGGCCGATCCGCCATGGTGGCGGACTAAAGAGGTCGCTTGAGACGTGGAATGGGCTGGTTTGCTGGATGGGTTGCCATTACGAGGGGTCTTTGCTCTTGCCATTGCTAAGCTACTCCTTAACCAATACAGTCCCTAAAAGAACTGAAGATATAGTTTCCCCGGATACACAAATACCAGCCGGGATCGAGCTGCTGATGCTTGCGTAGGAGGAATCGTCCCTACGATGATAAACCCAGTAGCTGTGGATGTGGGGGAAATATGAGGAAAAATCTTGCATATGACCTGGGTGCCGCAGTCGAAGCAAAAACCGGGCCAAGCGGGGTAATTGCTGATCTTTCAGTCGCGCCATTCTAGAGAGAAAACCTGCCCTGGGGGATACACAAAGGTAACCGCACTCCGATGACCGACCTCGTCTCGCGCGGGTTCGGAAGCCCTCAGGGCTTTGCTAGGCGGGACCGATCCCCCTAATCCCCGCAGGTGCTCATGGCTCGACCCACTCGACGTCGCAGGTGTAGCACTTCCAATGGTCCTTGCGAACCGGGATGGGAAACGAGAGCAGTAACCACAACCCGTAAGTCCAAAAGCGATCAATCCTTTCGAAGCCAATATCCAGGGAGAAACAGCGTGGGCATCGCGGCTGGATGAAGGGTTCTCCCAGCTCTTCGTCGCCGAATTCTGCGGGAATGGGCTCGTTCAGTAAGGCGCGAGCCGATTCGAGATCTTGCCGGCGGACCTGCAGGCGGATGCCGCCGATGGCGTTCGAAAGTAACCAATCCATGCAGACCAGATTGCCGTCGGCAAGCAGGCAGTCGATGCCGGCCGATTCTAGCTTGCCCTTGGCCAGCAAGGCCTCTGGCATATCGCGGAAGTGCTCGAGCGTGACCAGCGAAGGCAGGGTTCGACGGTTGGGCAGTTCGAGTCTTGAGCTATCGGGCAAAGGCTTCGATCCTTCGGCGGCATCCGGGCTGCGAAAGGCAGTTGAATCGACTCGATCGATTCTACCGTGAGTCAGCCTAGCGTTTCGCGGCAGCGCCGCCCGAACCTGCCCGCCCGTGGCGGTGATCGAAAGAGTCGCGCTGACGGCGATCCCGAGTCAACCTTGGAAACGGCGCTCCCGCCTGTCAAAAACCCGCGGGTACGATTACTCCGAGCGTAGGGCTTGCATAACGTCGACGCGCGCGGCGCGTACCGCCGGCAGCATCGAGGCGACGACCGCGACCGTCAGTAGCACGAACGCCGAGACCCCCACCGGCAAAAGGCCGGGCATCCTCACCTCCAGGAGAAGCCTGCCCGCCAAGCGGGCCATGACGAACCCGAACGCCGCGCCTGCGAGGACGCCCGCCCCAGCCATCATCGCGCCCTCGGCAAGGACCCCTCGGAGGAGATGCTGCGGCTGCGATCCAAGTGCCAGCCGGATGCCGAATTCCCGCGTCCGCGCGCTGACCGAAAACGCGAGAACGCCGGCCACCCCCACCACCGCAATCGCCAAGGCGACCGCGGCGAAGACGCCAAACACCAGCGAGTTCAAGCGGTCGGGTGTAAGCACTTCGGCGCGAATGTCCTCAAGAGTAGCCGCGCGCTCAATGGGCTGATCGGAGGACATGTCGCGAACAATGTGCGTGACCGGCGTGACCAGGGAATAAGGGTTGATGTCGGTGTGAATGAAGAGGCGACCGCCAAAGATCGGACCCTCTTCCAAGGAGCTATAGACGGTGAGGCTCGGCTCAGGCACGACATGGGTGTCGTCAATATCGGCGGTGACTCCGATGATGCGGTGCGGCGTGCTGCTCAGGTCGGGGATGAATTTCAGCACGGGATCGGTCCAGTAGACATGGCGATTGACGGCGTCCTGATTGGGGAACATGCGCCGGGCGAGGGTCTCACTGACGATCACCACGGGGTCGTTCGTTTGCCCGTCGAGATCGTTGAAATCACGTCCGGCGATGATCGGCACGCCCAGCGCGGCAAAGAATCCGGGAGAGATGACACGCAGCTGCGCCCGCGGATCCTCTTCGTTGGGGGTGTGGACGTGACCGTCAGCGGAGAATTGGAATGCGGGACCGAAATTATCCCGCCAAGGAACAACGAGGCCAAACGCGGTTTTGTTCACGCCCGGCAGCGCATCAATGCGACGCATCGATTCCTTGTAGAAATCGACGATCTGCTGCGGGGTTTTCCCGTAGGAAACCGCGGGAACGTTGATGGCGAGCACGTGGCGGGTGTCGAGACCGGTTTGCGCGCTTTGCAATGCGATGAGCGTCGTGATCAACATACTGGCGCCGGCCAGCAGCACGAAGGACGCGGCGATTTGTGTCACCGCGAAGACCCGCTGGCGGCGGCTGGTGCTGTCAGTGATGCGGACGCTGCCGCTCGATAGGCTCCATCCCTGGGAGGTATCGGGTGACGGCAGGCGCGGGACAAGGGCCAAAACCACCGCGGCCACGATGGCGAGCACGGCTCCCACCCAGAGAAGGCTGGAATCGACGGTCAAATCGAGCGCGCGCACCGAGAAGCGCGAAGCGTAGCGGGCCAGAATGGCCACCATCGGCTGCGCACTCGTGACGCCAAGCGCGGCGCCGGCACCGCAGAGCAGAAGGCTTTCCGCCAACAGCATGCGGCGCAGCGCGACGGTCGTGGCGCCGAGCGCCGCGCGGATCGCCAGCTCGCCTTCCCGACGAACCGTGCGTGCGAGAATCAGGTTGGCCACGTTCGCACACGCGATGATGAAGACAAGCGCAGAGGCTGCGAGAAGAACCAGAAGGACGGTGCGAGCGCCGGAGGTGATCTGGTCGCGCAGGAGCTTCACGTCAATGCCGAAGTCGGCTTGCGCCGGATAGGCTTCGGCATGCTCCTTTTTCATCGCGTCGTAGACCGAGTGCAACTCGGCGCGAGCTTGATCGAGAGTAGCCCCGGGAGCGAGATGCCCAAAAAGCTCCGTCATGCGATGGACGCGTCCCGTCACCATGGTTGCCGAGAGGTGGTGCGGGCTGGTGACGACGTTGGCGATGATTTCGGTATCTTCCGGATAGGGGACGCAGGGTTCGAGCACACCGATGACCGTGGCAGACCGATCGCCAAGGCTGCTGCTACCCAGGCGAACGGTTTTGCCGATCACGGAGGGATCTTTCTTAAAAGTGGCCGTCCAGAAGCGATACGTGAGAACGACGACGCCGGCAGCTTTGGCACCGTCATCTTGCGGCCCGATCAGACGGCCGAGGACGGGATGAAGTCCCATCACGTCGAAATACGAGCCGCTGACAACAGCGGCGCTAACTTCGCGAGGTTCCCCGAGCCCGATCATGGTGAAACTAATGGCGGAAATGTCGCCGAACGCACTCAGGGTTTTAACACTGGTGCGCAAATCCTCGATCTCAGGGACGGAGAACGTGCTGTTTTCGTTGCCGATGCCGCGGGCGCTCTGCCGGATGTAGATCAGCCGGTCCTCGTCCCGGTTGACGAGCGGCTTGAGCAGGACGCCGCGCACCAGGGTGAAGATGGCAGCGTTGGCGCCGATGCCAAGCGCCAGCGTTAGGATGACGGCCACTGCCATTCCTGGAGTACGCATCAGCGAAGAAGCGGCGACTCTTAGATCGCGAAAAAATACCATATTCCTACCCCGTCCCGCCTGGGAGCTTAGCATCACCCGTGCCAATGTTAAGGAGCACATTGTAAATCACTTATGTAAGCATTCGTTCCTCCGCCATGCCCGTTTCCGGACGCTTTCGTCGCAAATCCGGACATAAACGTCGGCAAGCCCACCTTCGGCAAAGATTCACCCAATACCGGCTTCTGATTAAGCCCCAGGTTCATGCTTGGGCACCGACTGCCGTCGATGGTTGAGCGGAACGCTCTTCTGAGACGGGCAACCCCGGTGCCCGACACGCGGATCGGCTGGCCTTCGACCGCGTTCCCGCGGTAGGAGTACGGATCAACGGAATGGTTTGCGCCCCGGCAGCCGAAGCAAGCGAACCTAGCGGAATTTGGCTATGTCATCCGATAACTTCGGCGTGACAAGTCCGTCCCGGTTAGGGCGTCGGCCTAGTAGACGGTACCCGTTGCCCGCCGCCCGGCTCCTCGGCGATGCGGCGGTCGGTGAGAGGGTCGGTCCAAGCAAGAGGTAATTCCGACAATACCCTCGACGGCTTTACCACGCGTCCCATATCGAAAACGAGCTCCTTCGCAATCCTCGTTCCTCGCATTTCGAAAATGTGGACAAGGCGCATTTCGACGTGACTTCCCAACGGAAACTGCCAATAACCGTCCGCGGCGACATCGAAGGTCACAAAGCTGTCATCGACCACCCGGTCCTCGGTAGCGAAACGCTGGAGCAGTTGGAACCTGACGTTGCGCATCGAGGCAAATAGCTTGCGGTAGTTCTCCGCCACGGCTTGCTTGCCGGAGAAGCAGCGGTTGAGGCCGTTCAGAGCGGGAGCGTCCCACACAATATCGTCGGTGTACGCCTCCAGTGCAGTTTCCACTTCACTCTGCGCTTCGCTATGGAAATGGCTGTCTACGGCTGCCAAGTTTTGCGAGATGCGATCCGGGTCCATACCAATTCCTCCTCTTCCTCCTCAGCATGAATTTGCGGTTCGCGAGCGTGCCTTGCTTCCTCTCCAGATTTTGAGACTTGCTTTAGGAGACTTGCTCTAGAAGAGGATAGAAGCCAAAGATGCGCCCGTTGGTTCGTTGTAAGCCACCGGCATCCATGTCACACTCAGGACGACGCGCACTCCATTCCCCAGGCCCAACGGAACAATCCCGCGATCATCGCATCCGAGCCGCATCGCAAATGGCTCGCCCCACTTTGACGGGTCACATTCGAGTAAAGTGCGGCATCGGATGAATTTGAGTCGCGGTTTGACACCTCTACCACTACATCCCCTGCGCTGTCAATCTGGAGATCGGCTCGCGTCGAGCGGCTGGCTATGCTCCTTCCCTTCTGACGCCTCCGCAACGAGACACAGATTCTCACAGGCATAAAACCACCCATCCGGCTTCAACCCTGCGACACTCACTTGGGCCCGACAAGAAGAGTTGCTTGAGTGGGAGACGCGACTTTCACCTGTACGCAATGCCAGGAAAACCTTCCAGAACCTAGGGCACGATAGAAACGAAAAGGAAAACGATGAAGATTACCAGATGCACTATGCCCTGGAGCACGGTGGTGCGGGCAGTCCCGAGCGTGATCACTAAGAGCAACAGCGTAAGCGAGAGCAGGACCTCCCCTTTCACATCAAGGCCCAGGGCCAGGGGCGTTTTCAGGATGAGGGAAGTCGCAGCGACCGCGGGAATAGTGAGCCCGATGCTAGCGAGAGCAGAACCGAGAACAAGGTTCATGCTGGTTTGCAGGCGATTGATCCGGGCGGCGCGGAAGGACGCGAGCCCTTCGGGGAGCAGTACGAGGGAAGAAATGACAATGCCGACCACGGCCTCGGGTACCCCGACGTGGTCGATTATGACTTCCACCGCCGGCGTAAGTGACTTGGCGATCGCGACTACGGCGACCAGGGCAGCCATGAGAAGGACGAAACTGATCGCCGTGGTGCGAGTTGACGGAACCGTCGGGTGATTTTCCCCTGGGCTGTCGTCGCCAACGGGAAGGAAGTACGCCCGGTGGCGGACGGTCTGAACAAAAACAAAGGATGCGTAGAGAACCAGCGAAACCAGTCCCGCAAAGACAAGGTGGGGTGTATTGAAGACCGGACCGGGAAGACTCTGGGTCAGGTTGGGGAGAACCAACGAAAGCACCGTCAGAGCAGCGAGTACGCCGAGCGCGGCGTTCGCCCCTTGAACTTGGAAGCTCTGCTCGTAGTGCCGCATGCCGCCGGCAAGCAGGCACAGGCCGAGCACACCGTTGCAAGCGATCATGACGGCAGCGAAGACAGTATCGCGAGCTAGGGTGGCCGCGCTGGAACCGCCCGTGATCATAACGGAGACAATGAGCGAGACCTCGATGATGGTGACCGCAATCGCCAATATCAGCGTGCCGAAGGGCTCGCCGACCCGATGCGCGATAACTTCGGCATGGTAGACGGCGGCAAAAACGGTGGCGATCAGCGCGATGGCCGAGATTATGTCAACGACGACGTTCGCGCCCACCAGGACGTGAATGGTCAGGACGATCCAGGCAACCATAGGGTAGGCCCAGGCCCACCGGGGTGTCACAGAAGGATGGGGAGGGGCGGGCTTGGGCGATGGCGGCGCTCCCAAGGGTGCGACTTCCTCGTCATGCTCCATGTCGGTTCAACCCGCAACCTTGCTTAGGGCCTGTTCACACTATCGCAAAGCCTCGACGATGAATGCGCTCCCAAGGGTTAACGGCCGCCGATTCCGCTGAATATTACTCACGTTGATGCCTGGTTTGAGAATTGTGCAATGAATTCTGAGAAAGCATTGTGCCCATTTTTCGTACCGTTATAGCGCAATTTGATTTCCACGCTGTGCTTGGGGACGCCGTTTTCAGCGGAAGTCCTCCCCAGAAACGCCTTCACGATATCGAGTGACACCAGGTCAAGTACCGGTTTTCTCTTATATCGTAGACGCTATTTGCGCAATTTAACCAGCTCACCCTTGGCGTGCTCATTGCCAGGATTCAACTCGACAGACCGCGCATATGCCACACGTGCATCTTGGATATCGTTCGTCGCCTCGTAGCCATCTCCAAGGCTGTCCCATGCATTCGCGGAATCGGGATAAGCCTTTGTGTTCAATTTGAACAGCACGACGGCTGACGAAGGATCCTCTTGCTGAAGGAGGGCATAGCCAAGGCTATTGATCGTCTTCTCTTGGCCGGTCATGTAACGATGCATGGGATCGGCGGCGAAGCTCTGGAATGCCTTCCACGCGCTCTCTTCTCCCGTCCGGGCTGCGGATCGCATTATCTCGGCAAACGACTTCGGGCTGAATTTGATCTCCATGATGTGCTCGGGGACGCCGTTTTCAGCGGTAGTTCTCCCCAGAAACTCCTTCGCCGCAGCGTCATGCTTGACGTAGGCATTCAGAAACTGAAGCATGTAGAGAGCAACCCACGAATAACCTGTATTTGCGTCCTCCCGTCCATAATCGGCGACCTGATCTTCCGCGAAGGTTGCGGCGTTCTTCATCCGCTGAAACATGGAACAAAATTCAGGATGGGACATGCCCACCATGTTTACGGTGGTGACATCTCCTTGCGTCCATGCGTTAAGAACGCTGCGTCCAATTCTTTCATTCTGCAGGCCGTGGTACGCATCAAGATCTTCAATGTAATTCATATCGTTTGCGGTAAAAAACAGGAGTGGCAACTTCAACTGCTGTGGATGAATATCTCCAGCGCTTGCCACAAGTCCTGGATAATAGCGCATGCTGCCGTCCATCTCAGCCAAGACCTGAACGCGGGGGTCCCGCACAGCAGCAAATAAACTCGAGATTCCTCCCCAACTGAAGCTCACCACAGCGACCTTCGATGAATCCGTATCCGGCAGCGTTGCTGCATAAGAAATAAGAAATGAGATGTCGAGAGCTTGCGTATCAATCCCCGCCAAGTCGTCCGTCATATCGCGGGTTGACGCTCCCACGGAAGGGCTAGCTAAAACGACATAACCATGGCTTGCAAGGTACTCGCAAAGATCAGCGTTCTCCCATGCAATGGATGAATCGCTGGGAGCGTAAATGACAACCGGGTAGCGTACTTCAACAGGTTTCGCGTCGCGCACTGCCCACAGAGAAATATCGAAGGAACTCTTCAATTGTCTACGCCGTTTGTTGTGCTCTTGGTCAGGCGTGTCCAAGTAGATCTCTCGATCCGCCAGCGCTACATAATCTCCAACTGTCATTGGCTTACTCCTGCTTGGCAGCGCTGGATACCAGATGAGCGTCTGCAGCGGACGGCTCTCTTGCCCTGCAGGTGCTTGGGGACGATCAGGTGTAGCGGGAAACTTTCGCGAGGGATCGTATTGATTCACTACCTTCAGGCCCACGGGATAAGGTCCAGGCTTTTGCAGAAATTGGAACGGAGGAAACTGTGAGAGCGCTGTTCCCGAGCCGATGAGTAAAAAGAGTATGAGAGCTGTCCGTGGGTTCGCTTTCCAAGTCATAGATTTTCTTGTTGATTGTTTGTTGTCTTCAACTAGTCAGAGACGTTATCACAGTTGCGGGGCTCTTCTCGCCAATGCAGACGTCGGAAGGAAAGATCGAAGTCGGATGGCGGGTAGACTATCGAGTGAGCTTGTTGAAATGTGCGAATGGAATGGCGTAAACGCTTGATTCGCTCCCTCGCTTGAGCTGTGGCCCGGGAGTTGCTGCTGATCTAAGCTCGGCGGCGGCTTTCTCGCCTGCCAAACCCCACTTTGGTTCGCGCCGCATCCCTACACGATGATGGCGGTGGGCTCTACGGCCTTTTCCCTCAAAGAGTCTCGGTTAGGCCTCGACAGCTGATGCGTCTCACTTTCCGTATTCGTTCTTCACCACGTCGCCGCCCTTCATCACAAATTTAACGTGCTGTAGGGTGGTGATGTCGCGAAGCGGATCGCCATCGACCGCAATGATGTCGGCCCATTTGCCGGGCTCAATCGTTCCGATCTTATCAGCCCACCCCAGCAGGTCGGCATCGTTGATGGTCGCTGTCTGAATGGCTTCGAGCGGTGTCATCCCCAGACTGACATACACAGCCAGTTCATGGGCATTCAGACCATGCGGATAAACCGCGGCATCGGTGCCCATTCCGATCTTCACGCCGGCTTCGAATGCTTTTTTGGCCGCCGCCCGCGCGACTTCGGAAACCATTTCCATTTTGCGTTTCGCGTAATCAGGCAGATTCGCCTGAGCTGCGTGCTCCCTTTGCCAATCGAGGAGGTAAAGCGTAGGCACGAGATAAGTTCCGTTCTTCTTCAGAGTGGCGATCGCAGCATCGTTCATCAGGTGGCCATGCTCAACCGAATCGACGCCCGCCTCAGACGCCCAGATCACTCCTTGAGCTCCGTGGGCATGGGCCGCGACTTTGCGGCCCAACCGGTGCGCGTCAGCCACAATCACCTTCATCTCCTCGAGCGTGTATTGCGAAGCGTTCGGATCATCGCCCTTGGATAGCACTCCTCCTGTGGCACAGATTTTGATCAGGTCAGCGCCATACTTGATGATCTCGCGCGTTTTGTGCTGAACATTCTCCACGCCGTCGGCAGCGCCGTCGGAGGTGGCGTGATACTCGTAGGGCAGCAAGTCATTGTCGCAATGGCCCCCCGTAATGCTGAGCGCGGGCCCGCTGACCAGCATACGCGGACCCGGCACATCGCCCGCATGAATCGCGTCACGCAGGGCTACATCGGCGTAGCCGCGTGCCCCCACGTTGCGGACGGTGGTAAAGCCTGCTTCGAGCGTGACCCGCGCATTGTGCGCGCCAACCAGCGCTTCGCGGGGAATGGAGATTGCCAGAGTTTCATAGCCGAAGATGGGATCGAAGGTCAGGTGCGTATGGGCGTCAATGAGGCCGGGAAGCACCGTAGCGTTGGGCAAATTGATCACCGAAACCCCGGATGGAGCGCTCGAGGCTGCACCCACGCTGAGGATCTTGTCACCCTCGATGACGATCGCTTGATCGGTGAGAATTTTCCCGGTCTTTACGTCCAGGAGCTTGCCCGCGCGAATGACGAGGTGTGGACTAGAGCCTGACTGCGACCAGGCGCTACACACACCGAAAAACAGGATGCAAATCGAGACGGAAACATTGCCAAGAGTTCGCCGCATTTCTTCTCCGGTTGTTCTAGGTATCAGGCACGGTTGCCTGTAACTCGCAGATGACGGAAATGCCGCTCTACCATGGGCATGAGAGCCTCGCTCGCACCGCTTTCGGCGGTGGCCAGCGACGTCCTCAGTATCTCGCAAACGGGTGTACTCCCCGGATCAGATCGGCTCAAGGTCTGCGCGCGGCTGGAGCCGGGCCTCAGTCGATTCGGCATGGTGCCGCTGCGCAATCCGATGTCAAGAGCGTTGCAGAAACCAGTTGCCAAAAGGTCACTGCAGCCTTCCTCCACTCTTGAACACCTTCCCGTCCTTCATCACAAATTGCACCTTCTCGAGGATTTTTATCTCCCGCAGCGGATCTTCGTCGACCGCCACGATGTCTGCATAAGCCCCCGGCGCGATGACGCCAATCTTGCCTTGCATGTCGAGCATCGCAGCGGGGCTAACCGTCGCGCTCTTAATAGCATCCATCGGAGACATGCCGAGACGCACCATTTGCGAAAACTCCTGCGCAATCGGCTCACTCCATGAAATGCCACCCATATCCGTGCCGAAAACAATTTTTACCCCGGCATGCAGCGCCTTGGGAAACGAGACTTCATGCACCGCTGCCCGGGCGCGGTCACGTTGACCGCTAGGAGTGTCGGCGGGAGCCCAATCCTTGTAATACGGACTGATCGTTGGGCAATACCAGGTGCCCTGCTTCAACATTTGGGCAATGGCTGCGTCATCCAGATCCAGGCCATGCTCAATCGAATCGCACCCGCCATCGAGCGCGCGACGCAATCCAATGCCCCCGTAGGCATGGCACGCCACTTTCTTTCCCCAGCCGTGAGTTTCGTCCACGATTGCCCGCAACTCTTCCACGGTGAGCGTCGGCTGCGAAACCAGCTCGCCGTGGTTGCCAACCCACGACCGATGCGTCATATAGACCTTAATCCAATCGGCGCCATGATCGAGTTGCTCGCGGGCAGCTTTGCGGGCCTCGATTGGGCCATCGATCAGTTGCGCGGCTTTGGGCATGTCGAGTTCGGGAGCGTACCCTTCGAGCATGTAGCCGCCAGTGGTCGAGATCGCGCGCGTCGCAACGAACAGGCGCGGGCCGGGAATATAGCCTTTGTCGATCGCTTCTTTGATTCCAACGTCGCCGTATCCCGCGCCCTCGGTTTCCAGATCGCGCAGAGTGGTGAAGCCCTGCTCCAAAGCACGCCGAACAGAAACGGTCGCGCGCGCAGCGCGCAAGGCAAGCGCCGGGTAAAGAATATTGGCATCGTAGCCGCCCTGGGCCGGATCTTCACCCTGGAGGAAAATGTGGGTGTGCGAATCAATTAGGCCCGGCAAAACCGTGGCATGGGAAAGATCGATGACGCCGGCCCCGGCAGGAATCTTTGCGCTCGCCGCATCGTCGACAGCGGCGATCCGGTTGCCGCGAATGATGATAATCTGATCGTGCTTGACGGTGTCGGATCGGCCATCGATCAGAGTGCCCGCGCGAATCACCGTGCTGTCGCGACTAGCGCCGCCCTCCTGGGCGGCAACATTCAAAATCAAAACGAATATCGCCGACACTCTGATCGGCGTCCGTCTCGCGAAAAGGTTCGAAATCATGAGTCACCGCACTTCGATCTAGTCATGGTCGGATGGTTGGCGGGACGATTGTATACCGATCTGAGATAGAAGCTTTGGGTCTTGGGGTCTAACCTACCGACAGCTGCTGGACGGGACCTCATGCCCAGGTTGGGCATCGCCCGGTCGCATGAAGTCTTAGCCACGCTGCCTAGGGAATGAGAACAAGCCTGCGACCGTGTTCTTGGCGTTGCCAAGCATTCTCTACGTTCGTGAGCGGGACCCGCTCGACATCGATGCGGAGTTCACCCCGTGCGGCGCGGGAGGTCACCTGTTGGAAAGCATCTGTTAAAACGTCATGCGGCGGAATGCCGGCAGTTCCGCGAATGGTAAGGGGGCAGCTGCGCAGCACAGCAGCCGGAAGCGCCACGGTCGGCCCGGCGCTCTCCCCCGCTTGAACCAAACGGGTCTCGGACTTGACCGCGACAAATTCCTTCTGAATCATGGAGTTCAGTAAAACCTCGGTAGGGTGACCCCAAATGTAATCGAGGATGACATGGAAGCCTGAACTTCCAGCTTCGCGTACAAATGACTGCCTTAGGTCATGGTCATCATTGGTGATCGAAACTGTGCCGTCAGCGACGGACTCGTGCAACTCGCTCAGCACTTGCTGGTTCCTCCCCGCAGCCACCACTCGTCCGGCACCGAGAAGCTTAGCTATCCGCACCGCGAGCTTGCCGGTGACTCCGGTTGCACCAAGAACAAGAACGCTCTCTCCGCGGACGAGCTTTGCACACGATGTAAGGCTGAGCCACGCCGACACGCCGGGGTTGATGAGCGCAGCGGCAGTCACATCGTCAAGGTCATGACGGAGGGGAAAACAGCGGTTTCTAGACACAACCGTGTGCTGCGCCATCGCGCCATACGGGAATCGTGACCCAGCAAAATAGACCCGCGCGCCATCTTCGAGATGTCCAACCCCGTCGATCCCGCAGACGAAGGGCAACGCAGGAGGGCTAGCGTAATGCGATCCATTCGCCATCTGCTGGTCCACGGGTTTCAGCGCGGCGGCTCGAACCTGGACGATCAGTTCGTTTTCCTCCGCAACGGGGTTGGAAAACTCCTCGCATCGGGGTGGTTTGCCAAAGGAATGAAGAATGGCGGCTTTCATAAGTAAACTCCTTTCACCGTGAGTTCCCGTGATCGTTAGAGCATTCGCGAATCGAACGCATCGTTTCCCTTGCTTGCCTTTCCGTTGTGCGTCCCTTACCCTACCTGGGTTGACTCTTGCCCGCTAACGCTAGAGTGTCGATTTTTGTCGTAAAAAGGTCATACCAAATTCATGGTCCCCGTTGCCGAGAACGTGGAAGACCTGCGCCGCCTGGCAGACAGCGACATTCCAGTCCTGGCGTTTGCCTTCAGAAGGCGGCGGAAAGAAGACTGGGCGCCAGAGCATAGTCACGCACGCGGTCAACTGTTCGCGTTGACCAAGGGACTGCTCGTGGTCGAGGCGGGGAGGGAACGATGGATGTTTCCCTCACAGCGTTGTGCATGGATTCCCCCCGATTGCAGGCACACCGCACGTTCTGTGGGAGATGCTGCGGGCTGGATGCTTTACTTGTCGCCGGACACCTGTCGTGGACTCCCTAGAAAGCCCTGCCTGTTTAGCTCTTCCGAATTATTGTTCGCGATCAGTCATCGCGTTCTCTCGTGGAACGTGCAGCAGCCGCTCCACTCAGGGCAGAAGCGTCTGATAGCGGTTCTTCGCGATGAGATTCGGCGCCCAGAACAACAGCCTTTGCGCTTGCCCATCCCCAAAGAGGAGAGGTTGGCGAGAGTTGCTTATGCTCTGCTGGACGATGTCGCGGATGCCCGCACCTTAGACGGCTGGGCGGATCGTGCCTGCATGGCTCGCCGCACGTTTATGCGTGCCTTTTCGACGCAAGTGGGTATGCCGTTTGGCCGCTGGAGACAGCAGGCGCGGCTGTTTGCTGCGCTCGAGATGCTGGCCCAAAACAAATCAGTCACCGAGGTCGCGATTGCAGTCGGATACGACAGCGTGAGCGCGTTTATCGGCATGTTCCGTACCATGCTGGGCAGCACACCCCACACCTACTTTCAAGCCAAGCAAGAGCCACGCGAGGAGTAGGCAGCCCGACATGTCGACGCGACGCAGCCGGGGGGATCAGAGGGGAACCGAAGTCGAACCAACTCGTAGATGACGGGCTCCGGCGGCCGCTGTGGCTGCTCTAAGGAGAATTGACCTGCTCAGGGGGGAAGACTAGACTCAGCGAGGTCTTTCTATGCATTGTTTGCTCAAGTTTTCAATCCCCGTTGAGAAGGGCATTGTCGCGATCATTGGCATTGATCTGATGGACGTCCCAAATGCCAGCCGTGGCAGAGCCGTGGTTTCTGGCCTTCGATGCCCACGTCGAGTTGCACCCGGCCATCAACCTTGACGACTTGAAAAGCGACCCGGGCTTCGAAAAGGCGGTCAAGAACTATCGCCGAGGCCCGCACGGAAAGGCAGCTTGACTTGGTTCCGTCCAAGGGGGGGGCTGCTCCTTGGGCACAGCCCTTCCGGAATTGCTTAGTGTCTCCACGGAGGATGCTATGAACACTGCCAAATGTAGATTCCTGTGGGCTGTCCTTGTTCTCATCGCCCCCAGCATGTTTGTATCCGCCCAGCAGACGACAGAGAAGCCCCAGCCTGCGATGCGAACGCATTTCATCGTTGCGTCGAGTGAAGTCAAATGGACTGACCCCCCAGCGGGCGTAGCTCGCGGGACACCTTCGGTCGAAGGCGGCGGCCCCCTGCGCTATGCATTGCTCGAAGGTGATCCGCTAAAACCGGGAGTCCCATTTACGGTTCGCCTTGGATGTGACGACGGATACAAAGCCGCCCCGCACTGGCATCCAACCGACGAGAACATCGTCGTGTTGAAAGGCACATTCGAGCTTGGAACTGGCGACACTTTCAATCCATCGGGCATGCAGGAGATTTCGGCTGGAAGCTATGGTTTCATGCCACGCCGCATGCACCATTTCGGTCAGTGTAAGGGTGACACCGACATCCTGGTCTACGGCGTCGGGCCGTTCCAAATAAATTGGATCAGTGGGCCAGGCACATCGGCGGCGGGGAAACCGTCTGCGAAATAGTTCCCCGTGGCCACCACCGATCCTGGAGGCGGTTCATGCCCTTCGCACGGACTCAGAATGGTGTTCGCATTCACGATGAGGTCTGGGGTGTGGAGTCGTTGCCGCTCGTGCTGCTGCACGGCTGGGGCGGGCCGGCGCGCTGCGAGATGGTCAGTCACTTGGACTCGCCGGGCCTACAGGTGATTGCCCCTAGCTATCGCGGGCACGGTAAATTTGGACAAGGCTGCGAGCGGATATACTAGTCCGTAAATGCTTTGCTAGAGCCCGACCTGCGAAGGTCAGCCTTGAAGCCGCAGAATTGTGGTTTCCCATGACCGACACTGTTAAGAATCTGATCCTTGACCTGTTGGAGTGGGTCGAACGCCAGGAGCGCACCTATCAGGAAACGATGGATGCGTGGCGTACCTCATGCCCGAAGCTTCCAGTCTGGGAGGATGCCAGGGATTGCGGACTGGTAGAGATCGTTTCCAGAAATGGCCATTCGTTTGTCTCCCTGACATCGGCAGGTCTCAGTCTTCTCAAGCAACAGAGACCGCATTCATAGAACGATGAAATCGCGTGCGACCCGGCTCTGTAGCGCCCTAGATTCTCCCCTTTCCGCGCCTATCCTCTACTCGGTGGTGATGGTTGCCAGTACCGAAGCTGGCGCACTCGTCTACGGCGAATAGCACTAAGGGATTCGAACCTAGCTCACCCCAACTTTTTCAGTTACTTGCGGAGTCGGGCGGCACTCGAAAGACGGCAACGGAAGCCAGAAGAACAATTTTTGGACATGAATAGGACACTTAACTCACTTCTGGTTTGCCATCGCCGTATTGATCGTGCTCCACAACGAATCTGAAGCTGGATCATAGGGAACCATGTCGATGGCAAACTCCCAATAAAAGCCTCCGCCGACCCAGTTCGAAATCTTGGGATGAAGGGCGTAATATCGCTCGACCAAGTCTTTAACAACCGGATTTGGAACTCGCTTGTCTGACCAACCAAACTCAGAAATGCCTAGCTTCGAGTTAGGAAACATGGTCGCGAGTTGACTGAAGACCTGCTGCCAGTTGGGCTGGCGACCGTGGCAATCCACCTCGTAATAACTCACCAGCAGGTAATCCAGCCCGATCTTTATGCGGGCAGGAATCTTAGCGTCCGCCCACGTGAACATTTCATTGGCGGCAGGTCTTCGACACGGCGTGTTGTAGTAAAGAGTAAGAGCCGTAACCTTCCCCTCGGACTTCAGAAAGTCAAAAGTCTCGGTCATCTTGGTGACGACGTCAGTTTGGGACGTGGAATTTACGGACGCTTTCGGCGAACAGCGCTTCGTATTGCCAAAAAGCCACTCGCCATTGATCTCATTTCCCACCTCCCAGATGTCGACGAATGGGCTCAGCGTGGTCACGTAATCTTTGAATCGATTGAGGTACTCGGCGGGAGTGAAGCACTTCATGTAAAACGAATCCACCGGCTGGCCGAAGACGCTTCCCACACTCTTGATCTGCCGGGTGGCATCCAGATACGAGTTGGCGGGGAAGTATCCGTTTTTCTTGCCAGGGGCGTAGACAATCCTCACGGTTGGTTTCACCGACAGATGTCTCAACGAGTCAAGCAACTTCGCTAGGAACGGGGCGTCACGAATATCGTTTTTGTCGTCGACAGTTACCCCGTGAATCGGCTCGGAAATGAAACCAAAACTCTGGGCGCTCGACGCCACGCAGAGCGCCAACACGAAAAGAGCAGGACGGATCACTTCTATCACAGCCCAGATCCAGCGCATCATGGTCAACGGCAGGACGCGCATAATATTAAGGAAATGGTTGGGATGGGAATGGCAGTCTTGGCGATCATGACGCAAGCTCTCCCTTTCGGTGCTCTTGGCGAGTAGGACGGCCATTGTTTTCCGAGGGGTGCAACATAATCAAACTTCTGTTATCTCGACAGACCGGAGATAGCGGCCAGAGTCCAAGCGCGTGGCTGGGACGGAGGGGTCTCTTACCCGGAGGTAGATTGTGTAAATTCCCGTCGCCTTTGGGATCCATTGGTGTGTCCAGAAACTCCAAGAATCGCCAGCTGTCTGCTGAAAACTATCCACAGGACCAAAACTGTCAGCTGGACCAAACCGTATCTCCAAACGGTGGGTTAGAGAACGAGATCCACCCCACAGGATACCGACAACGCGATATTTGATCCTTCCGTCCACGACCCATCGCTCAACTCTTATCGGCACGGCCGCTAAATCAATCAATGCTGGCCTGTACTCCTTGGCTAAACTGGGTAGCCCCGACTGCGTTCTGCTTGCGTATTCCCGCATCTGGGAAGTCGCCTCAACAGTATCATCCAACAGAGTGATCTCATTCACCCATTTGATACACGTGCACCCGTACCAGCCAGGTACAACCAAGCGGACTGGGGCACCGTGGTCTTTCAGTAGGGGGCGGCCGTTCATGGTAGTAGCCAGGAACGCCCTAGAAGATACGAGTTGTTCCAGAGAAAATATCCAACTTGCACCGGGTATGGAGGACGTCGATATCGCTGAATAAACATCAAAGCCCGATATCAACACGTATCTCGCCTGCGGCTTGATCCTCACCATATTGAGGATTTTGGAAAGCGGCACGCCGGCCCAATCAGCCACGCTCACCATTCCGAAATGCGCCGCACGTGTATTCCCGACACACTCCATTAGGTGTAAACCAGCTGGCTTGGCCATTCTTGCTAGATCCTCTGCGTGCATATTCCGTGGTTTATCCAATAGTCCGCCCAGCCGAATTAACCATGCTTTGTTGTCTCCTAGAAGTTCGGAAGCGCGCGTGCGTACGTAGAAGTTCTCTATGGGTGTGATCGGATGCTCGGGCGTCAGGGTCGAAAGATCGGTAAACAGCCGACCGTCAAGCTCGTTACCCACCGGAGTGCCCACTGGCAGCTGGCCTTCTCCCACAAAGTTGACTACTCCCAACTGTTTGCCACGGGGAAAGGGATCCCCCCGGTTCTCTAGGGCAGGCAACGGACGAATCTTGTCAAGACCAACAAGTAGGCCTCCGGCAGCAGTCAGCGAGCCCTTAACTAGCTGTCTGCGAGTCAGCTCTGCTTTGAATGGAGCGATCATGACTTCACCGTAGATCCCTTTATCTGAGTGCCGACATACTTGTGACCTGCCGTATTCTTCGCGCACCGGATCGTACGACAATTTCCCGTCCTCGGTCTGCGGCTGAAGCCCGCTCAGCCAGCCAATGGAAGCGGCCTCAGCGGCGCTTGTCGCTCGAGACTCCCTTCGCGTCTGTCATCCCAGACCGCTGCGCGGACGTTCTTCGTCGTACTCGATCCCTCACGACGGTTCGTGCTCAGCTGAGGCCTAAAAACGCCTTAGCCTTTCCGATCTCAGGCCGCTTAGAGTGAGAGCCTCCATCACAACCCTTCAGTAACTTGGAATAATAGAATGCTGCCTTTTGCGCACTACCTCCGAATTCAGCCGCCCGCGCCGCACCAAAAAGTCCGTTGAAGCGGTTGGGCGCACTGCGTAGCGATCCCTCGTATTGGGCAAGTGCCTGCTTTGGATTGCCCAACTCTAATAGGAGGTCCGCCAGCATCTCACGTGCAGGAATGGCGAGCTCCCAGATTCCAGTTCTATCCTCTAGAACAACAGCGGAGTGCATCAGGCGAAGCGCAAGCTCGTCCTTTCCTTCGGCCCGTGCGAGCCATGATCCTGACTCCAACCGATAGATTTCTATCATCGGCACGAATTGTCTACGGTCGGCAAGCGAAGTATGGATTGCATCGAGCCGGTGCCAGTCCTCGCGCCCCCCAACAATATTGCCGCTGCGGGCTTCTCCGATTGCCCGCGCCCAGTAAGTTATCGCGTTGACGTGAGGAGAAAGAGGGAGCGAAGCAGCGTCCGGCCAATGGCGAAGCTCAAGCGCACAACGAGCCGGAAACTCAGCCAATGCGTAAGCCAACTCAACCGTATCCAACCTGTCCGTATCAGATACGGACATGTTCTTCGCTTGCGCAACAATACCTTCGGCTTCCATCTCGCGTCCGCTTTGCAAGTAAGCATATAGCAAGTAATCCATAGCATGCAGTTCGTCAGAAGACGTCCCCATATGTATCCCTGCTGCGTTCCGCGCTGCCATCACGGAAGCTACATTAGATTGAATGGATTCATCCCAGAAGCCTAGGCGAGTAAAGATGTGGGAAGGCATGTGGAGTGCGTGGGGAAAGGGAGGAGCCATGGCGGCGTAATGGCGAGCAGCCTTGAGTCCCCGGGGAGCCAGTTGAGGTGTGTCGTAAGCATGAATAAGATAGTGTGCTACACCCGGATGGTTCGGCTCTTCGACAAAGAGCCTTTCAAGAACGGTAGCAGCCTCCTCACGATAGCTGACGTTCTTGTCCTGAGAAAGTGCAGAGTCAAGCAGTGAAAGTGCATAAAAAGCAGACGCTTCCCGGTCCTGGGGATAGCGGAGATGTAGCGTTTTCATCGCCTTGGAATAAGCGATAACGCGGACCGAGTAATTGGAATCCTCTGCATCGTAGAAGCACGCCAGCGCGGAGATGTAATCACGCTCACGGGGGCTGGTCTTGAGAGACTGTGCCTTCTGAAGCGCTGCTTCACCCTTTTTCAAGGTTGCCGCGTCGGGTCTGTCCCAAAGTGGATGGTAGAGGCTCATGGCAATCCCCCAGTAAGCCATTCCGCAGCGCGCATCCTGGCGGCTAATCTCGACAAATGCCTTCTCTGCTTCTTCGTAGCCAAAAGAATGCAGCAGGGTAACCGCCTGAACGAAAGGTTCTTGCACAGCAGGCGAGCAGGAAGTCGGGAAAATGATAGGACCCAACTCCGTGCGTTTGTCGTCGGGCTGGCGCGTAGCAGGACTTTGCAAAGACTGGGAAAAAAGAAGAAGAATGAAAGCAAACATCGCACTGCACAGCCTCATTCAAGGCCCCCGATTAGGAATGCTTCTCCCAACCTCTGCTGCAGACTATGTCGGTTCCCCCGGATGCTGACCAGTTTGGTCGCAAGCATCCGCACCCCACCGTTTCCAGGATGTAACCCTTGTGATCAGCTTCCCCGTAGATCACCGGTTCCGTCAATCCTGCCTCTTTCCCGATGTCCAGGAAAGCTGCTGCCCACGGAACTGAGACGGCTGGCACGTGCTGCGGCGAGTGTGAGATCCGAACGCCGGAAGTAGCGAGCTCCCCAAGATGCCTCGAGAGAGATACACGAAACCAGGTCGACTCAGGCGCATAGACATTGCGTGGAAGTGGGGTTTCGCTCCTGCGATTCCCGACCAGAATGTTCGCCTACGCCGTTGGCTTCGTGAACGATTACGGCCATTTGGGGTTGGAGGCGCCCGGGATCACTCAGTTTCTTTCCGGGCGTCATCGTCCATTTCTCGCAAGTCACTGGTCTGTCGCTGATAGAGTCTCTCGAAATCCGCAAGCATGCGTTCTGATTTTTCGGTTTCCCCGAGCTTGGCATATACGCGGGCCAGTTGATAATAAGCGGAACTCAGACCCGGATCGTCATTTACTGCCTGACTCAACTCCTGAGCGGCAGCCCTCAGTTGCTTGGAACTCGCCAGGAGTTTTCCAAGTTCGTAATGCGACAGGGCATACTTCGGAGTGAGTTCGATCGCTTTCCTGAAGGATTCTTCGGCTTTGCCATACTCATTCTCGCCCGCCAGTAGAATACCCAGGTGACAATGGAAACGGGCATTCTTGGGCTGCAGGGATATTGCACGGCGGAGGCATTGCTCAGCCTCATCGCGCTTGCCTTGGTTGGCCAAAGCTATCGCTTCCAGGAACAGGGCTCGTGCCGAACTCGGATTGAGTTCAACCGCCCGAGCGAGGTTTTGCGCCGCCTCAGGGTAGCGTCGGATGAAGTAGAGACTGACGCCAGCCAGGTAATAGGGTTGCTCCCAATTGGGGGCAAGGGCGACGGCTTTCTGGGCCAGCTCAAGCGCACCGTCCTGTTGCCCCGCGCGTTGCAGGACGCGAGTACGCAGGACCAGGATTTGGGGGTCATCAGGCGTCATGGCTAGCGCCAGTTCAGATTCCTGGTCGGCCTCTGAAAAACGGTGATCCAGATAGTAAGCGCTTCCGCGCAAGTAATGATCGTAGCCTGTCTTCGGCTCCTTGATCACATCCAACACTTGCTTCGGCTCCTGGGATTCGAGGTAAGCCAGTGCAAGCTGATGACGAATTTCATCGTCGTCGGGACGCAGAAGACTAGCCTGACGGAAGTAAACAGCCGCATCTGCCGGTTGAGCATTCTTTAGGAAGAGCTGGCCGACGGCCGTACTCCATTGAGAGTCTGATGCGAGATATCTGGCAGCAGCTTGCGCCTCGCCTCGCGCCACCGAGGCGCGCCCGGCTTCGAGCTCGGCACGGACAATGTTAAACGTTACATCCGGCCGCCGCGGGCTCAGCCTTCTCGCGCGGCGCAAGTTAGGCAGCGCCTCTAAAGGGCGGCCAAGTTCCAACAGCACGACACCCAGATCGTAGGTGGCGTCGGTCTGGTTGGGATCCAGTTTCACCGCTTGCTCGAGCTGCGCCCGTCCATCTTGCAGTCTCTCTTCCCGTAGGTAGGCCAGCGCCAGATTGTAATGACCTGAATAGGAGTGAGGTTCCAACTCCAGCGCCCGCAGGTAGTGTTCAATTGATTTTGTAGTCTCGCCGCGCTGGAACTCGGTGAGCCCCAATAGAAGAAATGCTTCCGCGCACTTTGGATCGGCCTCGACCGCCTGATTTAGTTCTTCCAGGGCCGTCGCTGAATCCCCAGCAGCCATCGCTCCTTGAGCGCTTAGGTCGTGGGAGCGTGCTAATGAGCAGTTTGGCACCGGCGGCTGCGCGCTTGCAAGGTTTGCCACCGCCATCTCGTAGCTTAAAATTAGTAGAATGGCAAGCGACAAGGCTGGGTAGCAACTCCCCGGCAGACAGAAACAGGAAAACCTTCTACCCAAGCTTTCCATCGACGCGAGCAGAAACCGCTCAGGTAGCGGTGTCTCTCGGTCGCGGCTGATCCCGTATTTAAACTGGATCGTAACGGTGATCACTGCTACAGCGTACCACCCAGGCGAGATATGATTTCAAGGAATGCCCTCGTGACATGATAAGGAGCCTTCCACGGTCCGATCTTCTCGTCGTCGATTTTTCCGTCGCTAAAAACAGCAGTGTAGAGCTCGCCGTATTGATGGTCCACAAAGCGGTCCATGACAAACTCGGCCTGAAGATTGAAGGCTAGCCAGTATTTGGAATCGCCGGTAAATTGGTAAGCATTGAGCACCGCAACCAGGGCTTCCATTTGCTGCCACCATTCCATGTTCCTGTTATCGGCTGGTTCCACGGCAAGCCCAGTGCGGTATACGCCGCCGTGCTCCTGGTCAAATCCATAGCGCAGGGCGTGGTCGACGAGCGCCAGGCTGGCGCGCCGGATGCGAGCATCCTGGTTGCGGCCGACCCGTTCGGCGGCCTCGGTCAGCAGCCAGCTGGCCTCGAGATCGAGCCCGTACTCGCATTGTTTGGAATCACCGTCGCGGTCGGCCACGCTCCAATCGTCGTGGAAGTAGTATCGGCCATAGCCAATGTCCGCATCGATGATCTTATTGACAAAAATGTCCAGCAGTTCTCCGAGGCGAGCTCGAACCCGAGGATCGCCGGTAACGCCGTAGAGGGTAGCCAAGGCTTCCACCAGGCCGAGATGCCAATCGTAGGACTTCCGTCCAAACGACCCGGCTGCGTTGGGTCCGTCTTTATAGTCCTTGATCCATTGCCAGTCTCGCGTGAAAGCGATGCGATAACCGCCGTATTCATCGTCGTGGGCGTGCTGGTCGATGACCTCGAACAAGTTCAAAGCTTCGCGGGCGGCTTGAGGGTCATGGAAGGCGAGGGCATACTCCGCCAGCCCCTCCATCACGTACGACATCGGATTCAGCTGCTTGGTCGAGTCGATCACGCGGCCGTCCCGACTCACCATGAAGTAGTAGCCGCCCAGCTGCTGGTCCCACATTTTCTCGCGCAGGAATTTCAGGCACGCGGCCGCCATTTGCTGATAAGCAGGGTCAGGGTATCGGCGGTAGGCTTCGGAAAACGACCACATCGAGCGCGAGATCAACACCACAGACTTATTGTCGGGAAGAGTCGGCTGCCCCTCGCGGTTGAGCCGTCCCAGCATGCCGCCGTATTTTGTATCCAGTGCATGATCGACCCAAAACTGCAGGACGCTATGCTGCAGCGTGTCGCGAAAGGCGACGGACCAATCACGGGCTGCCTCTCCGTTCATCTGAGCGTGCGCGGGGGGCGCTTGGCAGACGAGTGCAACGACCAAGGCAAAACTAAACGTTCGCAGACAGAGGTTCATAATGGCTTCCGTTCGATGGACTGCTTGCTTAGGTGGCGGAAAGCCGATCGCCAACGACAATGGACTTTTCCTCGCTTAAAAATGTAACTTCAGCGCCACTTGTCCGATCCGGCCAGGGTTCGCGCCCGTAACCTGGCCGAAGGTGCTGGTGGTTATATTGCCAGACGGAGTGAGAAACTGCGCGTGATTGAAAGCGTTGAAGCACTCAACCCTAAACTCAAAACCAGCCTTTTCAGTGATGGTACCGCTCTTGTGCAGGGCGAAGTCCCAATTGTTGATTCCTGGGCCGTGGAAGAAACGACGGTTGGAGTCACCGGGGACGCCGAGGGCTTCAGAACTAAACGGCGCAGTCGAGAAGTATTCATGGTCTGCGGAGTTGCGCGGATTGAAGAACTGAATCGGCTGGCCATTATAGTTAGGTACGTCCGCACCATTACAGCCACAAAGAGATTGGTCGTCGCTCTCCGTGAGCGTGACCGGGAACCCTGTCGTGAAGCGAGTGATACCCGAAAGCGACCAGCCCGATAAGAACCTGCCCCTGACGCCTTGCGCGGACTTAGCGAAGGGCAAGTCGTAGCTGTAGCTGGTGACAAAATTGTGGGTGATGTCAAAGGCGGAAAGACTGCGGCTATTGTGGGGAAAGTAGGGGTTGATCTGATCGTAGAAGCCCGAAGTGTCATCGATGGACTTAGACAACGTATAAGCTCCCAGCAGCCGGATAGCTCCCACCCTCTTGTCGAAGCTGACTTGCATTGAGTTATAAAACGAATTGGCAATCGTAGCTTCCCAGGTGTTGCTCAAGAAATCCAGCTGGCCATGCGCCAGTCCGCGGCCGGAGGTGACCGAGTAGGGCCGGGTCCCATAAACCTTTTGACCGTCCGGCAGAGTATAAATCGTGTCTTCTCCATATGGACCGCAGCCCTGGCCGGGAGGGAGCGCCGCAGCAACCGCCAAGCACTTGGCGGCGTTCCCTGGATTATTCTCTATGGTGGAAAGCAGGTCGTGGCCGCGTGATCCCACATAGGCAAGGGTCAGCACCGAACTATTGGAAACCTGCCGCTGAATGGTGAAATTGAACTGCTCGGAATAGGGTAGTTTGTTGGTGGTCTTGTAAGTGGGCGCGCCAGAAATGGGTAAGAACTGTCCCCAAATTCCCGTGGCTCCCGGCGGCGGAATGGTGAAGGGGAAGCGCTGTCCCGGATTCTGCCCAATACGGGCCTTGTAGGGCTCCTCCAGATAAACCGGAACCGGACTGATCCAATACAGCCCGAAGGGAGGATCACCGACCTCATTGAAGAGGGTGAGATCTTCGATCGCGGTGTAGTACATTCCGCCGCCCATGCGAATACTGGTCTTCCCCGGACCGCCAAAGATTCTTGCCAGCGGCCCCTCCGTCGCGCCCGGCGAGTAGGAGATCCCCAAGCGCGGGGCAAAGAGGTTGTATTGCGTAGGCGCGAGCGTGCGGGGCACTCCGGCGTCACCCGGAAAGACCAGGCCCTCAGGCGCATCCGGGTAAATCTTTGATTGGTGGCCCGGCGTGAACTCCTGGATTCTGTTCTTCGTGTCATAGAAGGGCTGGCTCACATCCCAGCGCAATCCGTAATTGATGGTCACGTTCGGTCTGGCTTTGAAACTGTCCTGCGCATACAGCCCGACATACTTGGTGCGGGAATCCAGAAACTGAAGGCTGGTTTGGTTAAAGAAATCGGGTGCACCCAATAGAAAGTCAGCGAAATCGTTGCCCGTTTCACCTCCGGAGAACGTGAACCAGCCGTTCGAAGTGTAGGTATTCCGTTCGTTGATCTGAATGTAGCGGGTGTCGGCGCCAAACTTGAGGGTATGTTTGCCCGTCACCTTCGAAAAATTATCGGTGATCTGATAGGTGTCGTTATATTGACCGGTAGTTCCGCAGGGAAGGCCGAAATTCACGCCAGTTTCATACAAGCTGATGGGAGCGACGCCTTCGATAGCAGGATTCGACGGGATTACCCCCAACCCGCCCTCGACATATCCAAAATTCGTGATGTCGCCCAGACCCCCGATAGGTTTGTCCGCAACTTTAGCGAGACGGGTGTAGCCCAGATGAAACTCATTTACCGTAGTCGCATTGATGATCGTCGTGTGGTTCACGCTGATTTGCTGGGCTCGCGAGGGCGTATAGACGGAAAAACCCGGCACATTCGACGTCGGGTTGAAGGGTGTCAAGTAGTTAGCATCGTCGAAATGATAATAAATGGACAACCTGCCGAGATGTCCCGTATCTACGTCAAGGTGCACGCCGAACTTGTCATCGCGCAGACGTGCATCGTTGGCTGCGCTCGAGAAGAAGGGCTGTCCGCCGTTGCTTCCGGTGGGGGTGGGGATAAACTGCAGCGTGTCCCTAGCCACCGGCGACCAGGCGGATTGGGGAATGACCGGGCCGGCTGCTCCCGGAAACACGCATTGACTCGTGGTGGTGCAGCCGGCGAACCAATATTGCTCACCGGAGCTGACCGGATAGCCCAGGCGCTGGCTTAAGACGTCGGGGAAGTTGCCCGGTATGTTATCGCCGCGAACCACACCGGTGAAGGGCGCAAACCCTGTGGTGCTGAGATCGGAAAAGTTGCCCTCTCTCTCACTCAACGAGGGCACGGGGATGTCGCCTGAGGAGACTCCGGCCACTTGGCGAGTGCCTTGGTAGTCGCCAAAAAAGAAGAACTTGTTTTTCACCACCGGCCCGCCGATGGTGCCTCCGAACTGGCTCTGCTTGAGTGCCCCTCTTTCCGGATCGAAGTAACTTCGCGCGTCGAGCGCGTCGTTGCGCAGGAATTCGTAGACAGAACCGTGGAGTTGATTGGTGCCGCTCTTGGTCACCACGTTCACAATCGCACCGGCAAAACGGCCGTATTCGGCATTGAACGAGTTGGTCAAAAGGCGAAATTCCTCAATCGAATCGAGTGTGGGCGCGATGGTAGCGCCGTTGTTGACGCTCTCTTCGACGTCGCCACCGTTCACCAGGAAGGAATTGGCGGATTCCCGCTGTCCGTTGACGGAGACGTTGCCGGAGTTGCCGTTGCCAGAAACCAGGTTTCCGTTGACTGCATCGGCAGAGGACACCGGAATTACGCCTGCTTGTAAACCGAGCAAGTCAATGTAGCTGCGACCGTTAAGCGGCAAGCTGGTCATCTTTTGGCCTCCGATGACATCGCCCACCTGAGTATTGCTCGTATCCACCTGCGCCGTAGTGCTGGAGACTTCGATGGACTGGACGACCGAACCGAGCTCCAACTTGAAATCAGCTCTGTACTGCTGGTTGACCAGGAGCTTGATGCCATTTTGCATGATGGTCTTGAACCCCGGAGCGCTGACTTGGACAGAGTAGTTTTCTCCGGTCGGAACGCTCAAGAATTCGTACCGACCCGCCATGTTGGTCTGAACCTGACGGGTCAGCCCTGTGTCCGCATTCTTAAGAATCACGCTCGCATTGGGCACGGCAGCGCCGCTGCGGTCCAGAACTGTGCCCGAGACTGTGCCGGTGACCTCAGCGTGCAAGAGCTTAATGCCGAGGATGAGCGTGACAGCCAGACAAAGCAGAGTCTTTTCCCGTATGGTCACAAAGCACCTCCGGCGGGTGAATATCGCTACTACGGAATATTGTCGACTCGGGCCCATGGTTGGGCTTTGACTGTTCAGGACGGGCACAAGAATAAAGAATGGTTCCGCTGACGCGAGCAATGGTCTGAGAAGTCACGTTGCGCCGGCGTCCGTGGTAATTCCTCATGGCACTTTTGGCGACCATAAGGCGATGTCCCCGTAAGCGCATATGAACCGCGTATGTATATATGGTGTCAAGAAGATTTTTCTATGACTAAAAGCGGCCACAACCCTCCCAAAGTCTCGCAATAGGCATTAAGTAATTTATATTTAGTAATTTAGATGGCCGCTGAAGCAGAAAATAGCGCCGAACCTAAACCAGCTGAGCCGAGTCGACGAAAACAGCGTGTACACGTTGTATACTATGTTTGATCTCAGCTTCCGACCACAGCAATTATCGATTCCCGCGTTTTCGTGGCACCCATAGCTTCAGCCTCTTAACCTCTTCGTTGATCTCGTCGCCATACAGCGATACCCTGGCCATCCCAGGATTTTGGTCCAATCGGTCTCCTGCATCCTGCCGAGCGTACCCAGAGCACGAAAATCAAGACCCTCATCAATGCTGGACGCGTTACAGGCTCTTGCTCAGAGCCGAAAAGCCTACTGCTAATGAGGCAACGAGCAAAATCGAATGGAGGACGGCGATCGCAGTGAATCAGAAGGCGCAACCTTCAGCAGCCGATGGCCGGTAATTGGTCGCGTTCATGAACCAGCCGCGGGCGCTCGGAAAAATAAACGGCTTCTGCGACCATCCGGGCATCGCCATCCGAACATGCAGGCGCCAGTAGAAACCTAGCGCCGGATCAGCCAAGACAGGTGTATAGTTGGTGTCGTTTTTGAAGTCAAAAAGGAGATTTCGGATACAAAGAAATCTGCTTCGTAACCAATCGCACGCATCGCATTTCCTCGTTCGCAAGCAGGACTTGAGGAGGGCCGAAAACGGGGTCCTTTGAAGTGAGAAGTGGGAAACCGGCGGCGCTCGTTCGAGCGCCGGCCAAGCGCCGTCAACAGGAGCCTTGAAAAACGGATGAAGACCTGCCGCTAAGACTCTTAACCGACAAATACCTTTTGTCTGGGGAGAATCGCTTATGAGGAAGACCATCCTGAGAGTCGTCCTTTCGATCAGCGCGGCCGTGACCGCGTTCGCACAAGTTGACACCAGCAGCCTGGTTGGAACGGTCAAGGATGCCAGCGGCGCCATCCTTCCCGGGGTCACCGTGACTGCGACGAACACAGACACGGGCGTAAGTACTGTCGTAAAAACCGAATCCGACGGCAATTACGTGATTACTCCGCTCCATATCGGCCGATATTCCGTTGCCGTCGAGAGCAAAGGTTTCCGCAGAGAAATACGCCGGGACGTTGTGCTCGATGTGCAGCAGAGCATCAAGCTCGACTTCAGTCTCCAGGTCGGTTCGGTTTCGGAGACCTTGGAAGTCAGCGGTGCCGCTCCGCTGCTGGACACCGAGAGCGCATCCCTGGGTGACGTGGTAACCAGCGAGACGGTGGAGGGATTGCCCCTGAACGGCCGCCGCTACACAGACCTCGCGGCACTGACATCAGGGGTCGCCAAGGTTATCGAGGGTCCGGTGAACGGCGGCAGCACGCCGACCAACGGCAATGCCGGCGGAAGTTTCGCAGTCAATGGAGTTCGAGGCACACAAAACAACTTCCTGCTGGACGGCGTTGACAACAACTCGAACGACAACGCTGACGTTTCGATCTTGAGCAGCGTAGACGCGATCGCGGAATTCAAGATTCAGACCTCGAATTACTCGGCAGAGTTTGGGCGGACCGGCGGCGCCGTCATCAACGCCACCACCAAGTCGGGGTCCAACAGATTCCACGGCAGCGCCTGGGAGTTCCTGCGTAATGACGCCTTCGATTCCGCACAATACGGGTTTGGTTCTGCTCAGCCCAAGGCGCCTTACAAGCAAAATCAGTTTGGAGCAACGTTAGGTGGGCCAATCGTGCAACAAAAGGCGTTCTTCTTTCTGGACTACGAAGGCACGCGGATCCACTCGGCAACCCTTGATTTCGCCACCGTCCCGACTCCGGCGGAGGAAAAGGGGGATTTCAGCGATATTCTCGGTGCGCAATCCGGCACAGATGCCCTGGGCCGGCCCATCTTCACCAACGAGATCTACAATCCGGCGACCACTCGTACGGTCAACGGTTCTACGGTGCGAGACGGCTTCGGATTCGATCCCAGCACTGGCCTTCCCATCCCGGGAAAGGCAAACATCATTCCGGGCGGAATGAGTCAACTGGGCCTGAATTATGCGGCTCTCTATCCCACGGTTTCGGCACCCGGAGGCAACAACTATTCGGTGAATGCGCCGGGCACGAAT
>DASPVV010000005.1:0-101278 GCA_035622175.1 Terriglobales bacterium
CTCACGAAATCGACCTCGCTCTATGGGGTAGCCTTTGAAGGCACCATTCGGCCAGTCAGCGATATTCGGATTACCGCCGACGGGATGGGCACGGTGTGCGAGATGTTCGTGAAGGTCGGAGATGTGGTAGGAAAAGGCCAGCGGCTGATGCGCATGAGCGATGCAGACGCGCAGCTGGCGCTCGAGCAAGCCAAGATTGACCTGGCGGCTGCTCAGCAAAATGTCGACCAACTACGCGGTCAGCTGGCGGAGGTGAACGCCCGGGTCGCGGTGACCCAGGGCCGGGAACAGCAGGTACCCACCCGGCAATGGCATGATTCTCCGGAAAGAGCCCAAGCCGCTTACGATGAAGCCCTGACTGAGTACAGCCGTACGCGCCAGCTGTATGATGCTGGCGTGATCGCCAAGCAAGAGTTGGACGTTCGTACCACCGCCTTGCGCATGGCGAAAGATGACCTGGAAAATGCCAAGAACCTGGCCAATACATCCCAGCGGCTGCAGCAGGACCAGTCCGAACAAGCGGAGTTGCAAGCCCAGGTTACTCGTGAGGAATTACGGCTGCAACTGCGGCAGGCTACTTTGAAATATCAGCAGGCCAAGCGGCGGGTGGATGGAACCGTGGTTCGTGCCACCCAGGATGGGATGGTGGCGGAGATACCTGTACGGCTGGGAGAGCGGCTGCCGGAAGGCGCTTTGCTGGTGCAATTGACCCAGCTCAACCCCCTCATCGCCGAAGTACCGGTGGCGGCGGCGATGGTCGACATCCTGCATGCCGGACAGCCCGCCCAGGTTCAGTTGCCCAGTATTCCCCCGCGCAAGATCGAAGGTATCGTCCGCATCATCAACCCTCTCCCGGCTGCAAACATGACACACACCGTGGAAGTCGAATTCAAGAATCCGAGCTTGCAGTTGTTGGCGGGGCAGCCCGCCGAGGTCACGTTTCTGAAGCCGTGAAGCACAACCGACCTACTTCTGTGCTGCTGGCCACCGAGGGCACCTATCCCTTTTACACCGGTGGTGTGAGCACCTGGTGCCAACGCCTTACCCATGGTCTGAGCGACATCGATTTCACGATTCTGGCGATTGTCAGCAACCCGTTCCCGCAGCTGCAGTATGATCTCCCACCGAACGTACTCGAAGTGATCAAGGTGCCGCAGTGGGGGCTGCTGCAGCCAGCGGAATACTCGCAGCACCAGCTCACGTCGGTCGTTCTCGGCAATCGTTGGAACACCACCCCCGAGGTGGTCTCGGCGCGCTTCAAACCGCTTTTCGAACGACTGCTCGCACTGGTGCTTTCCTCGAACTGCGACAAAGAGGAACTCGGCCGAACCCTGCTCGAGCTGCAGGGCTATTTCCAGCATCACGATTATGAAAAGACCATGAACTCCCACGATGCCTGGCATGTGGTGCAGCACGCCGCGCGCGCGACCTGGGAGTGCCGGCCGGCGGGCACGGAACGTCCCACGTTTGAAGAAATCAAACAGGCCCATCGCTTGCTGTATCACTTTCTCATGGTGCTGCATTTCCCGATTCCGTTTGCCGATCTCACCCATGCCTCCGCCGCCTCCTTCTGCGGTTTGCCCTGTGTCCTGGCCAAGCTGGCCCACGGGACGCCTTACCTTTTGACCGAACACGGGGTGTACATACGCGAGCAATATTTGAATCTGCGCCGGCAGATCAAGTCATTTTTTGTGCGTTGGTTTCTCTATCGGGTGGTGCAAGCGATCGTCGAACTGAACTATCACTTTGCCGATTGCGTGGTACCGGTGTGTGCCTTCAACGCCCGCTGGGAAAAACACCTGGGGGTGCCAGAGCGCCGGATCAAAGTCATTTTCAACGGTGCCGACCCTATACACTTCTATGCCCGGGAGAAGCTGCCGAGAGACCGGCCGCTGATTTCCACCGTTGGCCTGATCTATTCGTTAAAAGGGCAAATGGATCTGATCGAAGCGGCGGCGCTGCTGAAGACGAGATTCGACACCCTGGAGATGCGTTTTTACGGTGCGGCCAACGATGAGCAATACTTTACCAATTGTCGGCGAAAAGTCTCGGAGTTGAACTTGGAAGATTGTGTGGTTTTCGCCGGCCCCACCCAGGAACCGTGGAACGCTTATAGCCAGGCTGACGTCGTTGCCTTCTCCAGTGTCTCCGAAGGTTTTCCCTATGCGGTGATAGAAGCCATGCTTTGCGGGGCTGCGATTGTGGCTACGGACGTGGGCGGAGTACGAGAGGCGGTGGGCAATTGTGGCATCCTCGTGCCGGCCAAGTCGCCGCAGCAATTGGCCGAGGCGCTCAGGTTCCTGCTGGAGAACCCGCAGGAACGCGAACGCCTTGGGCAAATGGCGCAAGCGCGTGCCCTGCGTTACTTTACGGAAGCTCATTTTCTGCGCTCGTATGAACAGGCCTATGGCGAGTTGCTGTCGCGCTTGGCGGAGCAGTCTTTTCACCAAACCTGATAGGAGTGTGCGTTGTATTGGGTGACAATGATGTTTGCGCTTTCTGTTTCTTCCTTCTTGCTCGCACAGCCGGAGCCGGGGTCCCGGATTCCAGCCCGACTGGCTATTTACTACGGCTACCCCAGCTTAGTCAATGGATCCCGCGGCGCTGTGGAAAAATCGGCCCATGTGTTCAGCAGCTACGACGTGGTCGTGTTGGGAGATGGCATCGAGTTTTTTGATCGAAAGCCAGGGCGTTACCCGAAGGGGGATCCGGCAGAACACGAGAGAACCCTGCGGATCATGGCGACGACCCAGGAGAAGAATCCGCAGGTGCGCTTTTATGGCTATGTCTGCTTAGGAGAGATTCGATTTCGGGGTGGGGAACACGTTCTTAGTCCGGCGGAGATCAAGGAGCGTATCGCTTTGTGGAAGCGCATGGGGGTGGCGGGAATCTTCCTGGATGAGGCTGGTTATGACTGGCCGATGGTGGATCGTAAACGCCAGAACTTGGCCGTCGAGTATATCCATGGGCAAGGTTTGAGCGTTTTTGCCAATGCCTTTTATCCCCAGGACCTGTTCAGCATGGAGGATGTGCGGGGCAAGAACCCAGGGCACCTGCGCCCGCTGCTCGAGGCGCGAGATCTTTTCTTGCTGGAATCCTTTCAGGTGAAGAATGGGGCTTATGAAGACATTTCCGAATGGCAACAGCGCTTGCAGGCCGCCTTGGATGGCCGCCAGCAATATAAGGCGCAAATTTTTGCCACGACCACCACGGCGGGGCCAGCGACCTTCGCGCCCCGGAAGTTCAGCTACGCCTGGTGGAGCGCATGGCTCTACGATTTGGATGGGTTCGGCTGGGGGGAGCCCGATTTCGCGGCGGTGAGCAACCGGCTTCCGGAGCGAAGCTGCCCAGGCTCCGATGTCGTACTCGGGGAGCGGCAACCGCCCGCGATGGTGAGTTCCGACGGAAGGTATTTCTGGCGGACGGTGGGTTCGTACACGGTTGTGATCGACACCCGGCAACACTCCGTGCACGTGAGTTCGCGGGAACAGCTGGGAGCCGGTACGGCCGAGCCGCCCCTGCGCATGGAGCTACAGACGCCAGCTTTCGATTGCGGGGAACTCCCATGAGCCAGGCGGTCGAAGGCGTACTGCGCGATGTGCAGGCGGTATCTTCGCAGGTGGCTGATGTGCGGGAAGTTGCCGCCCTGATCGAGTCCTTTGGCCACAACGACCGATTCGCACAGGAGTGCGGGTTCAGCGACGTGTTTGCTTTGGCGGAGCACCTGTTCCTACGCCTTCCCCACCCTGCCAGCGAGGAGCACAGCGCGGCCCGGCGCAGCTTTTCCCTGCGTCTGCGGACGGAAGCCATCTTGGCGGCGCGCAAGTTTTCCTTGAGCTTGGCGTATTCGATTCCCTGGATGGCCCTGCTGGTCTTGGAATACCTACGCCCCAAAGCCCTGCAGGTTTCCGCGGAATTTGGCGGGGCCATGAGCCTGGCGCTCATCGCCAGCCTGATCACGACCGGCGGTTTCATCCAAATGATCTTCCGCCGGGGCGGATTTTACTTCGGTCTGAAAGAACCCTTTCTGGCCCGTCGCTGGTGCCGGTTGTTGCTGAAGCTCGGCTTAGCCAGCAATGTAGTTTGCATGCTGCTGGGAGTGACGTTAGGGATTTATTTCGGTCTGTTTTCCGCCGGCTATCTTGTCCTGGCGGCCATCATCTATTTAACCCTGAGCCTGCTGTGGATGCTGTGTGCCATTTTGTCGGTGCAGGGAATCGGGTGGTGCATTCCGGTGGTGTTTTTCCTGAGCGCCCTCAGCGTCGCCGCCATCAACCTGGTTTGGAACCCGGGAACGACCCTGATTCTGGTTTTGTGCCCTCTGGTGGGGGTACTCGGTGCCAGCCTGTCGATGGTCCTGGGATTTCACGGGCAGGAAAGCCATCCCCATAAGAAAGTGAGCGCCCAGCCCAGGTTCAGCGTGACGCTGACCTCTCTGCTGCCCTTCTACGCCTACGGAACCTTGTACTTCAGTTTTCTGTTTGCCGACCGGCTGGCCGCCGGCTCTGCCATCCCCTGGACCTCCGGCCTGAGTTTCGGCATCGACCCGGCATACAAAAAAGGCATGGACTTGGCCCTGCTCGCCTTCCTGCTTACGGCCGCGCTGGTCGAGTATCTCAGCGACTCGTTTTTGCGTTTTTGGTCGCGGCTGGCGGCCCATCTGGGGCAAGAGGAGAGCGACGATTTCGTGGCTCGGTTGCAAATCCGCCGCCGCAGGATGATGGCCGCCATCGTTGTGTTTTTTATCGGGGTTGCGATCCTAGCCTGGTTTGTCTTCTCGCGCTCCTATGGTTCCTCCCCCTCGCAGCAATTGCTGCAAACCGTGGGGCTGGGCGGTTTGGGGTACCTCCTGCTGGCGCTGGCTTTGTTTGAAAACATCATTCTCGCCGGCATCAACGCGACCCCCCGGGCGTTGCGCGCGGTCGGCCTGGGGCTGGCCGCCAACGTATTGGCGGGTTACTGCCTCAGCCATGTGTGGGGAGTTCAATTTGCCGCCGCCGGCTTATGTTTGGGATCGGCGGTACTGTTCTGGCAATCGAACCTGGCCGTGCGCCGGGTCCTGCAGGATCCCGGCTATCACTATTCCATCGCGTGAGGGGATCATGGTAGGGGATGCCCTCCGGGCTCTGTGGATCGTGGTCAGCTTTGCCGCGATATTTTTTTGGTTTCCCTCCCGTCTTGCGACAGCCAACCAGCAGCGGGGCTGGGTGATCTCGCTGGCCAGCAGTTGGGTACGCATGGCGCTGTGCGCCACCCTGGCGGTAGTTGTGCTGCCCATGCTCAAGGTGTTGACCGCGATTACCGTGATTTTCCTGCTGGCGGCAGCCTTCCTGGTGACCTGGCTGCGGCAGCATGAGTGGGGGCTGCAGAAAGGGGTAGCCAGCCTGCAAAGGCAGGTGCTGGCAGGGGTGCGCGGCCTGGAAGCCCGCTTCTTCGGCCTGCGTCTGGTGGCTCGCGGCCGGCGGGGGGGTCGGGGGGAATCCTTTCCCCAGGCGCATCCTTGTTATGCCTGGGCCAAAAGCCTGCAGGACAAAGAATTCTTGGCGGCGGGTTTCCTGGCGGTCGTCGGTCTCACCGGGTTTCTCTGTTGGGGAGACGCTCTGCGGGAACTTCGTTTCACCTGGCCGGATCAGTACGTTGCCCTGTTGCACGCCCGCGAAGCGATGCTCAACATCGTTGCGGGAGGCCGTCCCCTGGTTTTCCCGGCCTTGCTGGCGATTACTTCGCTGATCAGCGGCAGCGATCCCTTGCAGACAACCCGCTTTCTTTGCCCCCTGGTGGCCTGCTTGGCGGTGCTGTGCTTGGGACTGCTGGTGGGTACGTGCTCGCAAGGTGCCGCCCCGGCGCTGATCGCCATGTACTGTTTCGGTGGAGCGGCTCTCCCGCCGGCGGGCGACGTACCCTTGGTGGCGACTACCACGATGCAGAAACTGGCTGCGATTTTCTGGAGAAACTCTCTCACCGCCACCCGGGCGACCACGGAATTTCAGCTGGGGCTGAGCTTTCTGTTTCTCGGTCTGGTCTTTCTGGCCGATTGGTGTTGGAGTCGGCGCCGAGATTCGCTCGTCGATGTAGCTTGCTGCCTGCTTTTAGTAGGCATGGTCTCGCAGCTCCTCTTGCTGGTGTTGGTAGTCTTGGGCGCGGCTTTCTTATTGCGGCCGTCCCTGCTGCTGCCCAATTTCCTGCTCCTCGGCTGCGCTCTGGCCATCGCGGCTGCCTTCTGGCCCCGCCCGCTGACCGACGAGGCCGCCATGATTTTGCCGGCGGCGGCGGCGGCCGGGGTCGGTTGGCTGGTCGCGGCGACGGGCACGCTGCTTCGTTTCGGAACCGGCACCCGTGCGGAACCGGCGCTGTTGGTGGCCTTCGCCGCGGTCGCGATTTTCTGGCTGCCGCCGCATCGGCCGGCGAAACAGCCCCTGGAATATGAAGCCGTGGTCCGCCAGACCAAGGAGCTGGCCGAGAACTTCCCCCGCCAGAAATGGCTGCTCGTGGCCCCGGTCGAACAGCTGCCGGAAACCCTGGGCTTAGGAGGATACAAAGACCTGGCAAATTTTGTCGAGGAATATCAGGCCCAGGTCGCCGTCCCCGAATTCCGCTTTCCGGAACCTCAGGAAGACCTGTTCATCGTTGTAGAGAAAATGCCGTTTCAGATTTTTGCTCGCGAACCCAGCTTCGTGTCTTTTCCTGTCCTTACCGACATAACCTACCGGAACTACCGCTCGCCGGCCGGACGGGCCAGCTTGGAGTCGGCCGCCCTGCAGCTTTGCGAGAGCTATCGCCGGCATCATTCCGATGCCAACATTTATTTTGAAGACGACAGACTCCGCATCTACCACATCCATCAGCAGGCGGCCGTGAACATGAAAGCAGGAGCCTCGTACCGGGGCGAGGAAAAGTAAAAACACGGACCTTCCCAATTACTGCCCCTCATCGCTCGGTATTGTACAATCCTTGCGTTTGCTGAAATCAGGTCTCGACTCGGTGAACCCTTGCTTGGTGCACTTCGCTCTCACCCTGATCCCCTTCCTGTTTTGCCAGCTCTACCGTTTTGCAAGTTTTCGAAGGCGTCTTCCCGGTTCTAACTAGGATGACACGGCTCGATCAACCTTCGTTGCGTGGAGGATCATTCCCAATGAAATGCATTCTCCTTTCCTGCGTACCGCTGTTTGCGCTAGCTTCGCTCCTAGGCGCGCAGACTCCACCGCACGACAACCAAGCGCCTACCCTTCCGACGATTGCGCAGAAGGCTAGTGGAATGCAAAGCTACGCAGGATTCTTCATGGACTACTGGGACGCGCGTGCAGGAAAAATCTGGCTGCGCGTCGACAAATGGGAGACCCCATTTCTCTACTACGAATCGCTTCCCAACGGAGTAGGCTCGAATGATATCGGCCTCGATCGCGGCCAGCCCGGCATGATCCATGTGGTCCATTTCGAGCGCAGCGGCCCGCATGTGCTTCTGGTAGCCGAGAATGAAAGGTACCGCGCCGTCAGCGATGATCCCGAGCAGCAGCGAGCCGTACGCGAGGCCTTCGCGCAATCCGTGCTTTGGGGCTTCGACGTCGCCGCTGAGGATGGCGATGCTGTTCTTGTCGACGCAACCCCATTCTTTTTGAGTGACGCTCATGGAGTCGCTGCACAACTTGCTGCCATCAAGCAGGGCAGCTATCTCATCGATTCGTCGCGCTCCGCCATTTACATGCCGCGCACAAAGAACTTCCCGCAGAACACTGACGTCGAGTCATCGCTTACGTTGGTGTTAGCGGAAAAGGGTGAAAGGCCTGGCGACTGGGTGAAGGATGTCACTCCCGATCCCCGCGCCATTACCGTGCACGAACACTTCTCTTTCATCCAGGCGCCACCTGCGGGGTTTCACAGCCGTGCTTACGATCCCCGAGCGGGCTATTTCGATATCAAGTATATGGACTTCGCTGCTCCCGTGGACGAACCCATCGTAAAGCGCTATATCACACGTTTTCGCCTCGCCAAAAACGACCCAATGTCTGACACGAGCGCGCCGGTCAAGCCCATCATCTATTACGTCGATCGTGCGATTCCGGAGCCTATTCGCTCGGCGGTTGTCGACGGTGCCAGTTGGTGGAACCAGGCGTTTGCGGCTGCCGGTTACAAGGATGCTTTTCAAGTGAAACTACTGCCGGAAGGCGTGGATGCAATGGACGTGCGTTACAACGTGATCGAGTGGGTGCCACGCGCGACGCGAGGATGGTCCTACGGCGATGTCATCATCGATGATCGGACTGGAGAAATCATAAATGGCCATGTGAATCTCGATGCGCTGCGGATTCGACAGGTCTTCTTGATTGCGCAAGGACTGCTCGATCCGTTCGGCCAAGACCCGCAGGAGCTCAAGAAGGCGAATGATATGGCGCTCGCGCGCATTCGGCAGCTCGCGGCGCACGAAACCGGGCATACGCTGGGACTGATGCACAACTTCGCGGGCAGCATTGTCGATCGAGCTTCCGTCATGGATTATCCGCCGCCTATGGTCACCGTGAGCGCGGACGGCGTACCGGATGTTTCAAACGCGTATGCGGTTGGAATCGGCGCCTGGGACAAAGTCGCGATCGCCTATGGGTATAGTGAGTTTGCTGAGGGAACGACGGAGAGCCGGATGCTCAACAAGATTCTGGACGATGCGTTTTCGAGCGGCTTGCTGTATCTCACCGATCAGGATGCACGTCCGCTAGGCTCAGCTAGCCCGGTCGCGCATCTTTGGGATACAGGCAGCAACGACCTAGACGGTTTGCGGCGTGTCATGGCCGTGCGCCAAGCCGCACTACGGAACCTTTCGGAAAACGCGATTCGCGAACACACTCCGATCGCAGCTTTGGAGGACGTGCTCGTGCCTATTTACCTTTATCATCGCTACCAAATCACCGCCGTGGCGAAAGCGATCGGCGGACTCAATTATTCCTTTGATGTGCGCGGCGGAGTTCGAAAGGACCCGGAGATCGTTAACCCTGCTCAGCAGCGCGCAGCCATGAACGCGGTGTTGGAAACGCTTTCGTCGAAGGTGCTCGCCGTTCCCGAGCCGATCTTGAATATCATTCCGCCGCGACCACCTGATTATCCCAGCTCGCAGGAAAACTTCGCGAAGCGTACTGCACCGGCATTCGACGCGCTGGCGCCAATTGAGGCAGCCGCGGAAATCGTTGCCAGCCTGCTATTTCAGCCAGAGCGCGACCAGCGCTTGATCGAGTACCATGCGCGCGACGCCAACAATCCCGGCTTTGATGAATTGGTGGATGCCGTGGTCACCGCAACCTGGAAGGCGCAACCTGTTTCGGGATACGACGGCGCCATCCAGCGCACGGTGAACTTGGTCATGCTCGATCATGTGATGAGGCTCGCAGCGGACGAGCACGCACCCGCCCAGGTTCGCGCGGTGGCATTACTAAAGCTTGATGAATTGAAGCAGTGGCTGGCATCCCGAAAAGCCACGGTGAGAGATCAAGCTACTCGCGCTGAGTTCTTTTTCGCGGAGAATCAGATTGAACGCTTCGAGAGAAATCCAGCCGAGGTTCGGGTGACAACGCCGGTATCGCCTCCCGCCGGCGATCCGATTGGGGCGGATGGGTGGGAATAGACCGGACTTGAGCTTAGGTTCGGGCTTGCGGCCCGCTATCTGCGGATCAAACTCACCAGGATGCCGACCCCGAGGTGAGCACGCCCGCGGATCTCGCTCGGGATTGGGCAAACACGGTTGCCGTCAGCAGAGCAGCTATTTTGTCTTGGGTCCCACCACTCTGTTTGTTATCCTGTGCGACGCCCTTCAATGTAGCCATAACCCAAACAACATTTTCACGCAACCAATGGTTTGCTCCCTGTTCCCGGCACCACCTGTTCCCTCGGTGAAGTTCGATTACGGTAGTACTCTGCCGGCACCGATTTTAGTAGCGCAGCGTTTCCACCCCGCGCTAAGGTAAGCCCACCTTCGCTACAGAAGGCGGTTTTGGCAAGCGCACAGTCGTTATCCTCGACAGCGTTCGTATCAGCGGTCCGCACCCTCGTCGAAAGCCCGTCATGGCCAAGAACAACAACCCTCGATGCGGCTGGGCTCCTTTCAAGGCGCCGAGGCGGAACGAGCGAACAGAGGTTGCCTTCCGATGGTATGAGGATCCTGGCGCGGTATTTGGCGGAACAGACTGTGTTACCCGATTGCTCTCACAGGTAGGGGAATGTCTACCCTCAAGGGTTCTTGCGAGTCGGACAGGTCACAGCCCGTGGTGGAAGTCGTGAATACGATGGTGAAGGAAGGGCGGCAGTATGATCAGGAACGTTTGGCGATGGATTAAATACTACGGGCGGCGTAAAAAGATTTATCGCAAGGATGGAACGGTGTTAATGCCGAGTATCCGATCATACGATCTGTTGGATTGTGCCACCGGCGACAAACAAGGCGGAAAACTCCTGCCGTGGCCGTCCCCTGCCATCCCGACCGCTACGAAACCAAGTGAGGGGATGCCTGTTTCCCTGCCTCCGGCTCCATGGGGAATAGCCGCGCGCCTCCGAGAACTGTACGTCGCCGTGAGGAGATCGCCCGGCAAGCAGGTTTCCCAACGCCCGAGGCTGCGCAATGCGTCCATCCGCTGATGGCATGTTGGATCAGGGATTGGGATCGGTCGTCAGACACTCCTTCCTCCCGTTGTTGATTGCCTTCAGTCTGCTGTTCGGTGCATTGATCGTCGCGGGAAGAGCCGTGAGGCAGCAACAGTATCAGCAGACCTACAAAGCCTGCATCGTTGACGGAGAGAAATCCTATTATTGTGACGCCTTTGCAAGGGAGGCTGCCCGTTGAATCCTGAGAACGGTTGGAGCCCTCCGATGCCAGGCCACCCACTTGCCATTCGGACAGCGTTGCTGGTCGCCGCCTAAGGTTGCTGGCCAGGCTTTCGGCCAGCATGGCAGGCGCAGCTTTCTTTTTTTTCGTTCCGTTTTGTTGGAAAGACGATAGCGCGCCAGGGTTCTTCATCATGAGCACCCGGATGCAGGCACCCACTTGCCGGAAAGACAACTCAGCGGCTCACATTTCCTTCCGTGTCTCTTTCTCTCGATCTGGGAATGGGCGCTTTTGTTCCTGGTCGCCAGCTGGCCAGGCTTTGGGCCAACATGGCGGGCAGGGTGCGATACACTCGGCGGCGAAGACCCAAGTAGCCTTGCGTTCCGTCAAAGAGATTGGACATTAACCTGCGAAAACTCTCGCTTGCCGCGGTAAATTGAATGGTGCGTTCCAGGACAGATTTTCCCATCCACCGTCCGCTGTAGAAGCGATCGGACATGTGGGCGGCGAGTTCAAGTTCCGGTAGAAAATGCTGGCGCAGCAGGTCAGGATAAGCCTCAGGTTCATTCGAGAGAAGGGCTTGCGACAGAAGCTCCGCCGAGCCCATTGCGTAATACAGGCCTTCGCCCGTCAGCGGATCTACCAGACCGGCGGCATCTCCGATCATGGCCCAACCCTCTCCGCTCAGCGGAACCCGGCGCAGGGTCTCGGCGCGCAGAGAGGGCAGGACGTGGGAATAGAATTGGGAGTCCTTGTAAGCAAAACCCAGGGCGGTAAGCGAGTGCTCGAGGATGTTTCTAAGCTCGGTGGCGCGGTTTGTGTGCATGCGACCACAGATCCCGGCGGAGAGATGATCCGCACGGGGAAAGAGCCAAATATAGCCGTGAAGGCCATGCAGGAACTGAATCTGCATCACGCCGCTACGACCCGGAATGTAGTATCCGGCGGTAATCATGAGATCTTGCGGAGCGAAGGGTTGGCACAGTTGCTTGCGCAACGAGTTCCGGGCTCCAGCGGCGATCACCAGGTAGGCAGCTTTCCACGAAGACCGGTTGGAACGGATCTGCCACTGGCTGGCTCGACGCTCCAGGTGGACGACGCGATCCTGGATGATTTCCGCCCCGGAACGAGCCGCCAGGTCGAGAAGAAGGCCGTTCAACGCGTGGCGGGAGAAAATTGCGATCGGGTGCTCCAGAGGAAAACAGACACGGTGCCCCGAGGGAGCAATCAACTCGCATTCCCTTACCCAATTCCGATCGACCGCCGCCCTACGAAGAAATGGCCAATGAAGAAGCGCCTTGTGGGTGAGACCGCCCCCGCACGGCTTTTCCCACGCCAGCTTTTCGTCGAATACGATAACTCTGCGACGGCTTTGGGCTAGAGAGGCGGCGGCAAGGGCGCCGGCAGGGCCTCCACCCACAATCGCGATGGTGTTCGCGTCACGCGCTTCCGGCATGTTCGAAGCAGCCTCGGTGAGGCGCAGCCCGGAGTCCCGGTCCGCGACTCCCGATTCCCCTACCCGTCAAATCATTCTATCGTGCGGCGAAAAGCAGGCGGGTGAAACGCGTGCTTCTTCGAATCCAAAACCTTTGGTTCGGGTGGCAGATCGTCGCCTTTTTGATTCGCGCACGCCCACCGCAGGTCGGCGGGTCTCCCGGTCCGGTTCGCGAAGCCAAGGTCTTCGGTTTGTCCCAGAGTTGCCGGGGGTGGGTCTTTGCGGTTCGCGGATTCAGTGGGGAAAGAAATCCCCGGTGACAGACCGAGGGGATCGACACCCACTCTCGAGGGAAAGGTCGTGCTCAGGATGCTGGAACGGATCCCCTTTGGCCGATCTAACCTCAGTCGCTACCCGGCGCTTGCGGGAGGGCAGAGATTGGATCGAGGATCACTGGACCTGATTCAGTCCCTGGTAAATTGCCACCCCGGCAATTACCAGGATCAGAACTCCGGATGCCGCCCCCAGCCACTTCACAAAGGGGGTAACTTTGTTCAGCTTGTGCATGATCTCCGCCTGCTCCTGTGCCATGCCTGAAGCAGACTCGTCAAGAAACAGCTGGTCATCCTCATGCATCGTAAGAGTACTACGATAGATCAGGAGGATAATCAGAACACCGGTGAGAACACCCCAAATTATCAGCGGCCACATCAGCATGGACATCATATGCCACCCCCGTGCTGATCAGTGAGTTCCTGAGCCCGAGGCTCCTGCCCGAGATTATAGCTCCAGATTGCAAACCAGACGGTTTTTTTGTTCGGTTCTTCCCTCCGAAAGCCTGCAAACTGCGACCTCTGAATCGATCCGCTCATCTAAGTAACGTCGATTGGGCCGGAAATAAGCTTGTGCGTTTCCTGCCCAGTTTTGGTATAATCATTAGCGCTATCAAGGAGATACAATGGCAACCACCACTACTCCCACGACCCCTGACACCAAGCCGAAATCAGCCCCGGTCACCCTTACCCCAAACGCGATCAAGAAGGTTAAGGAGATCATGGCGCAGCAAGAACCGGTTCCTGCCGGCCTGCGTGTGGGCGTGGTCGGGGGCGGCTGCTCCGGGTTCTCCTATTCCATGACCTTCGAAAACAATGCTGGCCTCATGGACAAGACGTTCGACATGGACGGCCTGAAGGTGTACGTCGATGCTACTTCCGTGATGTACCTCCAGGGCTGCAGTGTGGATTACGTGGAGACTCTGGAAGGCGCCGGCTTCAAATTCGAGAATCCCAACGTGAAGAGTACCTGTGGTTGTGGGTCATCGTTCAGCGTGTAGGGTTTCGCTGGCCTTAAGTTCAAAGACCTCGCCGTCATGCGACGAGGTTTTTTGTTTGTCCGCCGCGAGCTGCCACCAGAGCGCGGACCCTGCGACCGCTGCTGGGGCTAGGAACGCCTCACCTCTTACTTGCTCCGCCGGTCGATACGGGCAAGTGTACCTTAATCGCCGACGGCTGCCGGCAGCTATTGGGGAGCTTGATCGGGTGGAAACTGCGGTTGTTGCAAGGGTTGCTGCGATGGCTGAGACTGCGCCGGCTGCATGGGCTGCATGCCTGGGGACATCGGGGATCCTCCTTGGAATCCGAACTGCGAGCCTTGTGCGCCAAAGGGTGAATTCGGCTGTCCTCCCTGGTTTCCCGGAGTGCCTGGCTGTACTCCCCCGGCGAACGATTGCAGTCCCTGATTCGGCGTGGTGATCAGTCCGCCCCGATCCATGCTCTGATCATAGATGAACTGCCACTGGTAGTAGTGATCCTTCTTGTTGAAAATACGAATAGTTTTTTCTTTGCTGACGCTGGCTACGCCAATCATGGGGCCGCCGCCGAAGACCTTATTATCACTATTCGTGGTTGCTTGGCCGGACGGTGTGGAAGTCGGGCCAGCCGGAGCTCCCGGCGTAAGGCTCTGGTCGGGATTGGCTCCGCTATCCTGCTGGCCGGATGCTTGTGGGCTGGGGGAAGCCTGAGGGGCGGGGGTTCCGTTGCTCCCGAACGTGCCTCCGCCAAAACTATTTGCCCCGAACGTATTTCCCCCGAACGTATTCCCCCCGAGTCCGCCGAAGCCGCTGCGGGCGAACAAACTGTTGCCGTTGCCAAACGCCCCCGACTGGGACGCCAAGTTGGCCGCAGAAGTGGCTCCGGCCAGGCCCGGTCCAAACGACATCTGCACGTCGCCCATGCGCAAGATCTTGAAATCCTTCCCCGTAACTGGATCTTTGTAAACTTTCCGTAAGAAGTGGATGTTGTTGGTGTTTTGCAAATCTTCGATTTTCGTGGGATAGCGGCCGAACTTCTTGACGTAGTGCTTAATCGCGCGCGAGTACTGCACGCCGCGATGAATCAGTTCCTCTTCGCGGTCGCGTTTCATTTGGTGTACGACTGCGGGCGCAAGCACGGTCATGGCAATGGCCAAGAGCGCCACAAACAGAATCAGGGTGAGGAGGACATAGCCATCAGCCTCACTGCCATGGCGGTGTCGGCGAACTGTGAAACTCAAGCCCATCGTCTCCTTACCACCGGTCTCGGCCGTCAAGAGTGTCGAACCCGCGTTGGGTTCCTAACCATGACTGGCTCGCGATCCAGACCCTGCCTTTCTCATCCCTGGGTCAGAGGGATATTCTGCCGGTTGTTGTTGAGCACATCCTCGATCTCCACCTGGGTGGGCGTGATGCGCAGAATCTTGTAGCGCCGGTCTATGATGTCGCCCTCGGCGGCGATGAATACATCTTCGCCTTGCGACAGGAAGATTCTCTTAGGTTCGCCCGGTTCGCTCGCGAAGCCATAAAACTTCAAGTTGATGGGCGGCGGTGGCGGTGGCCCCTGGACAACCGGGACCTTATCCGCGACGGGGGGCGCCACAGGCTTTGGAATCTCCACCTGCGCCAAAAAGATGTTTCTTCCGGAGCCTGCATACTTCCTGTCTTCGCTGACTTTGAGCCAGTCGGTGCGCAGGCTGGGATCGATCGATCGTGGCACCATTGCCAGCTTCCTGCCCTTGAGCCGATGGGCCCGGTTTCGCGGCACCACTCGATCGGCCCTGGCCGAAACCTCGGGGTTGGCGGGAGCCGGCGCTCCCGAGGCGAAGATCATCCTGCCCACCAGCACGAGCGCGATCCCCATCAACACGACGGAGGCGACCAGCTTGTTTCGGTTCTCACTTCCCAGCTTCACCTATGCCGCACCTGTCCTCAAGTAGGTTTCCGCCTTCATGTTCAGCCTGACCACTCCGGCTTGCGCGCCGCCTAACTGAACGCCGTCGACCAGAAAGAACATCCGATCGCGTTCGAGAGCGTTGATGAAACGGGCCAGTTGCAGATAATCCCCTGCCAGGTCTGCATCGATTTCCACGCGCCGCAGCCCCACGTCTTCGGGATCCTTCAGCGAGTACTTAAAGCTGCCAATCCGCACGCCGTTTTCCGAAGCCACTTTCCCGAGATTTTCTGCAATCTCGGAGGACTCTTGCGGCAAGCGCCGCTGATAGAACTCCTCGATCTGCTGGTTGGCCACGGGAATTTTCTTGTCCAACCCGCGTAATGGGGCAATCTCACGCGTCTTCAGTTGCAGTTCCAGCCAGAGCTGCCCGAGCTCGGCTCGCCGCGAAGACTGCGACCCGACCAGAGGAGAAAAGAACACCGCGACCGCAGCCACATCGATCAGGGCCATCGTGGCCAGGGCAATTTTCAACTTCTGGCGGGTTTGTCTTAGGTCGGGCATTAGGGTGTCGTCTCCCGCGGGTTCTGCAATTCGATCCCGGGCACGTACAACGCGCTGATGTCAAACGTGACCGAATCTCCGGCATTGGTGCCGAAGCCGCTTTGCACGCTTTCCTGTTCGATCTGCGTGTCGTGAAAGTGGGTCGAAGTTTCCATCTTGCGCACCAGTTCGAGTGCCCGTTCCCGAGAATCTCCGGCGACTACCAGCTTGATCGCCAATTCATTGTCGCTCGACAATTCCGGACGAATCGATACGACATGCACCCGCGGCGGCATCACTCGTTCCAAATCTTCAAACACCTGGGTCCAAGAAAACGCTTTGCGATAAAAGAGGTCGTTGAGGAACTGCGAGCGGTCGCGCGTGCCCGCGTTCTTGGGCAAGTTCATGAGCGCCTGTGCATCCCCCTTCTCTTTGTCGCGCACTTCAATTTGTGTCTGATACTGGGCGATCATCGCCCTTTCTTTTCGCGCGGCGAGCCATCCGACGAGGGTGAAATAGAGCAACCCGGCGGTGACGGCGCCCATGGCGATCAGCCCTCCGCCCCAGCGCAGCCAGAAACGCTGCGCATCTTCGTAGGGTTGGGTCGCGAGATTGATGTCTAGGCGCATTTTAGGAAAGCAGGGCTCCGACCACTCCCGCCATCCTCCATTTCGGAACCACGCCGACGCTGGCTCCGAGCTGCGAAGAGCCTACCAATTCCCCGACCGAAACGCCGGTCTGGGCGCCGAGCGCCGGCACGGCACCGGCGGAGTCGGCCAGACCAGCGACAAAGATCTGCTCCAGATTCAGGTGGTAGGTGTCCTGAAAGAACACGATCGAAGGATAAATCTCCTCCCCCAGTTGCTCTCCCGAAACCGCCACTCCCCGAGGGTTCTCCAAGGTGCGAAACAGCAACAACTGTTGTTTATCCATGATCGCGATGCTGGTCGTGCGCGCGTCCACCTTGACCACCATCGTAGGTCCCTCTGCCTTCGCCGCCCCCAAGGCGGCCAGCATCGAGGGCAAGACCACGCCAGGTGCGTAGCCGGCCTCGCGAAAGGCAGATTCGTAGTCTTCGACCACGCTGGTCACGGCCACCGCGGCGATCACCCGCACCGCGTTCTCGGAAGCCTGCGCATGGTAGGAGACCTTGGCCTTGTCGACGTCAAAGGGCAGCGACTTCTTCAGCCGAAACCGGACCACGGCTTCGGCTTCCTCGTGTTTTGCCGGAAGCGTCTCAAAATCCAGGAGCGCCACTCGCACGGCGGCATCGGGGAGCACGGCAATCACATCACGCGAGCGGCCGCCCACCGCCGCCAAGGTTTCGCGAACCATGGCCAGCACCCGGTCCCGCTGACGGAGGTTGGTTTCGGTTAGGTCGGGAACCAGGCTGCCCGGCGACAGTTCCCCGGCCGCGCACACTTCGATCGCGTCGCCCCGCTCACCCACCCGAGCCGCAAGCACTCGATCGGCGGCGACTTCGCAGGCCAGTTTGGGCTTGGGTCGCGAAATCATTCCGAATCCGGGCTCTTCCTAGTACCTATTAGTAGAACGCTTGCCAGCCGGTCCTTGCAATAACTGGAAGGGCACTTTGAGCATTGACCCAACGGATCGTCGGAACCCGGCCGCATTACCGATTGCTTTCAATGAACGTGACCTTGTTGATCTCCTTCAAGGTGGTCAGCCCCAGCCTGACCTTGTCCAAGGCCGACTCGCGCAGGAACCGCATGCCTTCTTCCCGCGCCGCCCGGCGGATCTCCGAAGTCGGTTTCTTTGCCAGAATCATTTCGCGAATGCGGTCGCTCAGATCGAGAAGTTCATGAATCGCGGTTCGGCCACGGAATCCCGTACCTGCACATTCAATGCAACCCTGGCCCTCAAAGAACGGCACCTTCGACCACTGGTTAGGATCGAGTCCACTCGATTCCAGGGTGTCGTCCGCGTAGTTCACCATGGTGCGGCAGGATTCGCAGATCAGCCGCACCAGCCGTTGCGCCAGGATGCAGTTCAAGGCGGAGACAAAGTTGTAGGGTTCTACCCCCATATTCAGGAAGCGGCCGAGCACATCCACCACGTTGTTGGCGTGCACCGTGGTGAAGACGAGGTGGCCGGTGAGCGCCGACTGAATCGCGATTTGCGCCGTTTCCGTATCTCGAATTTCGCCCACCATGATCTTATCCGGGTCGTGCCGCAAAATGGAGCGCAGCCCGCGAGCAAAGGTCAGTCCTTTCTTCTCGTTGACCGGAATCTGGGTAATGCCACGAATCTGATATTCGACCGGATCTTCAATGGTGATGATCTTGTCTTCGTCGGTCTTGATCTCGTTGACGGCGGCATAAAGGGTGGTCGTCTTCCCGCTGCCGGTCGGCCCGGTCACCAAAACCATGCCGTACGGTTCTTTGATGTAGCGGCGGAAGCGGTGCAGATCTTCTTCGTCAAAGCCAACCACATCGAGCGTCAGCTTGTGGAACTTCTCGCTCATCGACTCCTTATCGAGCACGCGCAATACGGCGTCTTCCCCGTGGATGGAAGGCATGATCGAGACGCGGAAGTCGATGGGCCGTTCCGGAGTTCCGTACTTGACGCGGAATCGTCCGTCCTGCGGAACCCGCCGCTCCGAGATGTCCAACTCACTCATGACCTTGATGCGCGAGATGATGGTCGAATGATGCTCTTTGGCAATCGGCGGCATGGCTTGCTGCAGCACCCCGTCAATGCGGAACTTGACGCACACCGAGTCGTCGCGGGTTTCGATGTGAATGTCGCTCGCCCGGCGTTGCAAGGCGGTGAAGATGGTGGTGTCGACCAGGCGAATGATGGGGCTAATGTCGGCTTGCGCGGTCAAGCGGTCGATGCTGATGCTTTCCTCGCTGCCGGCTTCATCCTCCCGAATCACATCGAGCGCAAAACCCTCGCTGGCGTCTTCTAGAACCCGCTTGGATTGTTCGGTCTTCTTGAGAATCTCGCTGATCTGCCCAAGCGTAGAGACCTTGGTGACGATGCGCTTGCCCAGCAAGAGGCTGATCTCGTCGATCATCATCAATTTGCTGGGATCGGCAATCGCGATGGCCAGCCGGCCATCTTCGGTTTCCTCGAGGGGCACAAAGTTGTAACGGAACATCAAGTGGACGGGGATCGTCTTGAACAGGTCGTGGTGCAGCTGGAAATTATGCAGATCGACAAATTGGCAGCGATAACGCCGGGCAACGTCCTGGGCTTTCTCCAGTTCTTCATTCGCGGCTCCAGGCGAGACCCGTCCGCCGTTTCCGCCCCCGACGAAGACCGCTTTGTTTTCCGGCACGGTTGCCATTACGAATCCTGCCTCGCCACTCCCACTCGAAACCTAGAGGCCGCTCTGCGCATACTTAGTGGATGCTCGATCCTAGCGTAAAGATGGGCAGGTACAGCGAGATCAGGATCCCGCCCACAAAGATTGCCATGATGATCAAAATCACCGGCTCGATTAAAGCCATGGCGGCGCCCAAGGCGGTCTGTACGTCCTCTTCGTAAAACTCAGCCACGGAGTTCAGCATGGCCGGCAGCGCTCCCGTAGACTCACCGACTTCAATCATTTCCACCGACAGGTCAGGAAACATGTGTTGTGCTTCCAGACTTTTGGCCAGCGCATGCCCTTCGCGCACGCGCACCGCCGCTTCCTGAATGCCGTTGAGAATGCGCCGGCTGCTCATGGAGGCGCCTGCAGTCTCAAGAGATGGCACGAGCGGCATGCCCCCCGCCAAGAGGGTAGAAAGCATGCGGGAAAAATTGGCGACTTGATATTTCAGCCATACCTCACCCAGCAAAGGAAGTCGCAAGATGGCGCGGTCGACCGCCTCGGCTCCCCGATCTGTCCTCTTCCATCGCCATAGCAGCACCAGGGCGACGACCAGCACGATCACGCTAAAAGGCGCGTAGCGTTGCGCGTGCGTGCCAACGTCGAGCATGATCAGCGTGATGGCAGGAAGTTGTGCATCCATGTCCTGGTAGAGCTTGGCAAATTGCGGTACGACGTAGGTCACCAGAAAGATCAACATGCCAAAAACCACGGTCACCAGCAGGGTGGGATAGACGAGGGAGACGGCCAGCTTTTTCTTAAAGCTCAAGGCCAGGCGCTGAAAAGCGATGTAACGGGTGAGTACCTCTTCCATGCTGCCGCTCTTCTCCCCGGCCATCAGAGTGGTTGTATAAATCTTGGGGAAGGCAGCTTGCGCCGCAAACGCATCGGAAAGCAGCTCTCCCCCCTTGACCCGGTCGCGTACATTTTGCAGCAGATTGTGCAAGTATTTGTTCTTCTGCCTCTTGATGAGCAAATCGAGGGAGTTCAGAATCGGCAGACCCGCCTTAATGAGGGTCAGGAACTGCTGATTGAAGATCAGAAACTGGCTTTGCTTGACTTTTCCCCGCCGCCGCAGGGAAAGGTCCCCCGACAGCACGCCGCGCGGCCGTACCCAATAAACCAGGAAGCCTTGTTGGGTAAAGCGTTCGCGGACCTCGGCCTCGGAATACCCATTTTCGACCTGCTCCAACAGGCGCCCACGCTCGTCCGCAATTTTGATCAGGAACTCAGCCATCGGTAACGAGTTACCCCGTCCCCCCCACAAGTCTAACATTCAAAACGCCGAAGGCTTTGTTAAATGCCGGTCAAAGCATGCCGCGAGTAATGCCACCTGGGCGGGATCTAAGATTAAAAATAACTTACTGAAAATAAATATGTTATGCCATCATTTCACGTCTATTGCCCAAAGTTTTCTTCAATGACTTCGACTCCATTCGGTACGGCGAACTGGAAGCGCCGATCGGCGATCTCTACGTCCTCCTTCTGCCCGCTGAAACGATACTCGAGCGTCGAGCCGTCCACCTCGCGAAGCACGATACGCTTTATCGAGCTGTCCACTGTGATCTCGAGGAGCACCTCGGTATAGCGGTCCGACAGCCCTTTGGGCACACCTTTCAGGATGACATCGCCGGCCGCCAGCGGGGCCACATCCGACGCCACGGACAAGTCGCGCAACTCCTTTTCCAGCCGTGTCTTGCCAAGCAAAAACGCCAGCGGCGAGCGCAGGTCATCCAGCTTTCGCATCGACGTTTTCCGCACTTGGCGCTCGCCGGGAACGTAGAACCAGGCAATCTTCCCGTCGCCGACGAACAGCTTCTCCTGAGGAGAACGGTATTCCCAGCGCATCTTGCCGGGCTTTTTCAGCCACAGCGATCCCGACTCGGTCCGGTCGCTGCCAGACCCGGCATAAATCTCCGAAAACTCGCACTCCAGAGTGTGCAGATGGTTGTAGTGCCGGTCCACCGCGTCCGCGATGGTGCGAACATCGGCGGCCTCAGTCATGATTGCAGGGAAGGTGATTAGCAGGACGGCAGCCAACTCCAGCAGAATGGGATTCCTCAGCATCCAGAAACCACAGCTAATGGATTATATCGTGGGCGACATAACCTACAGTGAAACCAATCCGATGTCAGTGAGTGGTCCCGTAGCCTTCGACGGACCATCGCCGGTTTGCCGGGCCGCATGGGAGGCTTATGAGGTGGGAACGTGTCTGACCAAATACCCGCCAGTTCTACGGACTCGAATCGATGCCAGGCCTTTGAACCAGAGAGATTTAAGCTTTCTCTGCCTTTTTCTTGACCGCCTTGTGGATAGGTTCGAGGGTGCGGGCAATTTTTTCCAGGGACGCAGAGATGCCAGCTAATTCTTTGCTTTTCAAATCGCGGGCCGGTTCCTCGCTTGTTTCCGGCACCTGGCGGGCAGCCGTTTGTGGCATAATCCAATCCCTCCTCCCTAGCATGCTATCCACGCCCTGGCTGTGGATGTTCGGTCGTTGTTGTGGAAAACAACACCGCAACTGTATTTGGTAGCCATCCATCTCGTGTCCCATCTGAGGAGGGTGGTAGCAGCCTTTGCGGCGGGCACAAAAAATGACGATTGACAAAGCGCGGAGAGCGACACATACAATGCGGCAAATGGAACCCCCCTGATGGCAAAGGAGATACTTGGCTGGGAGTGGCCGGAGGCGGGTCGGAAGCGGGACGGAGGCAACCGGTGGTATGTTCGCAAGACAAGCTCCGATCCAATCGATCCCGGGAATTGGCTTGAAGGGCACTGCCGCATGCTAGGAAGGTGAGCTCAAAAGCGAGTTTCGTTGCTTCCGCTTTGCGCTCGTGAAGGAAACGCAATGGCTGATTTTTTCCGGTATTACAAAGAGTTCTTGGCTCACTGGGGAAAGGAATTGGGGTCTCTCGGCAGGGAGCAAATGGTGGGTTTCATGCTCGCTCTGCTGATCCTTCTCTTGCAAATACGAAATAGGCTGGTTCCCGCGAAGGACGCGGGATGGGCTGTGCAGGCAACGTTTCTCCGGCCTTATCTGGTTTTAATCGGCATCTACCTGGCGATTCATCTGGTTCGCACCCCCTGGAAACTTGATCAGGAACTAAGGGAAAAACTGCAACACCGAACCTCGCAAGAGGAGGTGAAAGGCCATATCGCGCTCCTGACACGGTTGACGGATCGGGGACAGGAATTTATTCGTCGATGCCGAAGTGAAAGAGGCCTGGTTCCGCAGGGAGAGGTAGAGGCTTGGGCGCAGGAGGTGGCCGGATCGGTCGAAGAAATCTTCGACAGCTCGTACGTGGCTCGCCTGGAAAGCGTCAGCGGCATTCCTCTAGGTATGGCTCACTGGCCGAATTCGGGAAACAGGCAGGTGGATGGTTTTGTTCATGTGCGAGTTTACCGCCTGCAACAGTTTATTGACGAGCTGCAAGAACATGCGAAGAGGATGGCTTAGCCGAGAGTTCAAGCACCTGCGCCCAGGGGATGAGGAATTCCGGACTCTGATCCTGGCGATCGGATGCATGCCAGATCAGGGTTCTTTGCTCCTCCCGGCTGCGCGGCAGTTTTGTGGCTAGCAACAAGACTGAGCGGCGTCTCGGTCGGAAGGCAAGAATTTTGGAGGCGGTGGGGTATATCCGCTCGGCATGCCCTTCTCAATGAAGGGGAACTTGTCGGGCTCGCGAACCTCCACTCGCCCCTCGGGCGCCAGTTTGTAAGGTTCGCCGAGTGGATCGATGGGCAGCGCGCGCAACATCCCGGCCGACGCAAGTTCGGTGAAACTGGCGGGCCAGTGGCCGGTTCTTTCCCGGTAGGTGGAAACCAGCTTTTCCAGATTGATGACGTCCTCGTCGACCTGCAGGGCGCGCAAATGAGAGACCGCGTTCGCCCGGATGTCACGGTCTACCGTGCTCTGATAGTTTGTAATCCACAGCATTCGCGCCATGCCCAATTCACCGGCATGCTCCGCCATCTGGGCTGCCATCGTTTTCAGAAAGGGATGCGCGCCCGGCACCTGCGAGCCGCGCATGAAGGCATCGGCAGCTTTCGAGAAATCCTTGAGCTCCATGTAGTAGATGAATCCAAGGTTGTAATAGAGCTTCCACTCGCCCGGGTTATTACGGATGCCATATTCTGCCAAGCGAATGGCTCGTTCCGGCATGCCTGCGCCCGCCGGCGGTGCCGACGCCAGAAAATTGGCGCCAAACTCGTAGGCTACAGTCAGATGAGGATCAAGCGCAGTCGTAATCTCGAGGAGCGGGCCGAGCAGCTCATACTGCCGCGAGGCTCGATAGTGCTTGGTGCCGAAGTATTGCACTGCCCGAGTCCAGTACACATCGGCCAGCACACCGCCATACCCCAGGCTCAGCCTCTGGAGAATCTTTGGAGAAGCGACGTAAAGAACGTCGTCGAACCTGGCTCGGCTGCGGATCTGGTTCAGGTTATGCAAGGCCAAGGTCGAGGTGAGCAGGCATAGGACCAACAGAACCCAAGCGGTCAGGGTGATGCGCCCGGAAGCTTTCATTTCAGGTTCCGTCGCTCGAAGATCAGCACGGCCCCGCAGAGCACCATGCCTGTATACACCAATGCATACAGACTGTTGGAAACAATCAATTGCCGCGTGACAGGTTGCTGGTGTGCCACCGAGGTGATCACGTTCAGGGAGGAGAAATTGGGAACCAGGTAGGCTGCAGCCGTTGCCAGCCAGCGCGATGCGCCTTGCGCCGTATCGGCGAAGCCGTGCAGGTCTTCCGCGAAGCTTCCGATCACAAATGAGGAAAAAGCAAAGACGGCCGACAACAACGGAGAGGAGAACGAGGAAAAAAACAGCGCGATGGCGGTGATCATCAGGAACTGCAAGATGATGAAGTACAAGCCCACCAGAATCCAAACCTCTGCCGGTTCCAAGGCACGGGATACGTAGAGCAAAGCCGCAAAGACACCGATGGCCATCAACCCCGTATTCACCACCAGCGTCCCGGCCAGACCGAAAAACTTGCCCACGATGAATTCCCAACGCCCGACCGGACGCGACAGCACCGTGTACAGGGTACGTTTTTCGATCTCCTTCGAGACCAGGCCGATTCCAATAAAGATGGCAATGACGATGCCAAACAGGGAGATTGCACTAAGGCCCAGGTTGACGACCACCAGCCGCTCGATCCCAATGGAGATCTGGCCGACCAGGACCGCCGCTCCCGACATGAGCAAGGCAAAGGCAATCAGGTTGTACAGTACGCGATCGCGAACCGCCTCCCGGAACGTGTTCGAAGCAATGCAAGCGATGCGAGTCCTCACAACCCCACTCCTGCCGCCGTCTCAGACAGTTTCAGCTTGCGCACGAAGTATTCTTCGAGCGAGGTTCGAACCGGAGTTAGCGAGAGAATGCGCACTCCCTGCTCGCGCAACGCATCGATGGCAGCATCCTGGTTCGCCTCGCGAACGATGGCACGGACCGTGTCTCCGGTCAGGTGACATTCCGAGGTCAAGGGCTTGAGGGAAGCCGGGATCGAGCTACCGTGCCAGATGATTTCTACCTTGCCCTCCACGCTCGAGGTCAGATCCGCCACCGCCCCTACCCCGCGCAGTTCGCCCAAATGAAGAATCGCAACCCGGTCGCAGAGGGTTTCAGCGTCGGATAAGATATGCGTCGAGAAGAACACGGTCTTGCCCTGCTGCTTCAGTTCCTCCATGAGATCGCGAACTTCGCGGCGGCCGATCGGATCGAGGCCCGACATGGGCTCGTCGAAGAACAGGACGCGCGGATCGTGCACAATCGCTTGCGCAATGCCAACGCGCTGCAACATGCCCTTGGAGAATTTTCGCAACTGGAGACCGCTCGCGTCCCGTAGCCCCACTCGGGCGAGGACCTCGTCGATCTTGCGGCGGCGTTCCTTTGCGCCCACGCCGGAGAGCAGAGCGTAATAATCGAGAAGTTCGCACGCGGTTAGATGATCGTAGAAATAGGGTTGCTCAGGGAGAAAACCAATCTGCGCCTTCATCCCGGGATGGTTGATTTCCACCCCCAAAATCCGGGCCGAACCGGCGGTCGGGAACACAAGGCCCATCAATAACTTGAGAGTGGTAGTCTTGCCGGCTCCGTTAGGACCAAGCAAGCCAAAAATTTCCCCCGCTTCCACGTTCAAATCCAAAGGACGCAGAGCGCACTTCGGCCTCTTGCGCCAGAACCCCACGTGATAAGTCTTTTCCAGACCGACAATTTCGATGGCGGCCATAACCAAGGACCGGCAGGTCGTTCTTACTTCAGAGTATCAGGAAAACGCGGGCCAGCAAGCTCTAGCGCTGGATGCAAACATTACGAAGGTCAAAACGCCAGGCTCAGGCTTGCTGCCTCAGCGCCGTTCTCGAACCCGATGGCACCTTCCAATTAGAAGCCTCAACCCGCCAACGCGGACCGGCGGGCGCAGAGATCGCGCGCCTGACACCTCGGATGCGACGGGCATGGCCGTTCCAAGTCCAATAGCAAAAGAGCCTTCCGGCGGTCGATTTCACCCTGCAGATGACTTTCGTAATCCTGCCTTTATCACCGCCATATGTAATAACTGAACTGCAAGCCGAGTTCAGCCGATTGCTCCGAAGCCAGGCGCCGAGAGCGAAGCATCGCTGCGCCCGTCGAAGGAACCCAGATATGAAGGTAGTCGTTCTCTGCGGCGGACTGGGTACACGCCTGCGGGAAGAGACCGAATTCCGTCCCAAGCCGATGGTCGAGATCGGAGGACGTCCGATCCTTTGGCACATCATGAAAATCTATGCTCACCACGGCATGCGCGAGTTCATTCTCTGCCTCGGCTACCGGGGCAACATGATCAAGGAGTACTTCCTGAACTATGAAGCCATGAACAATGACTTCAGGATCTGCCTGGGCCGAGAATCGCACCTTGAATTCATGGGCGCGCACCAGGAACAGCATTTCACGGTGACGCTGGCCGACACCGGCCTCGACACCATGACCGGCGGTCGCTTGCAACGAGTGGCACGCTATCTCACCCAGGACGAGACCTTCCTGCTGACCTATGGCGACGGCCTGAGCGACGTCAACGTCCGGAACCTGGTTCAATTCCACCGCAGCCACGGGAAAGTCGCGACCGTCACATCCGTTCCCCCGATCTCGCGTTTCGGCGTGGTCGAGGCGGACGCGCAAGGCCAGGTACAACGCTTCATGGAAAAGCCCCAAACCAATGGCCGCATCAGTGCCGGCTTCTTTGTGTTCAACCGCCGCATCTTCGACTACCTCAGTGGCCCGGAGTGCATTCTCGAACGCCAGCCGATGGAACGCTTGGCCCGCGAAGGTCAACTCGTGGCCTACCAGCATGACGGTTTCTTCTACGCCATGGATACCTATCGCGAATATCAGTACCTGAACGAGCTCTGGGCGAGCGAGCAGACACCGTGGAAAGTGTGGCAAGAGTGAACTCTTTTTGGCGCGATCGGTCTGTCTTGGTGACCGGTGGCACCGGACTGCTGGGATGTTGGCTGGTTCCTCAGCTCCTCGATGCTGATGCAAACATTGTCTGCCTGGTGCGCGATTGGGTGCCACAGAGTGAACTGGTGCGCAGCCGCCGCATCGAGCAGGTCAACGTCGTTCGCGCCGACATCAATGATCGCGACCTCATCGAGCGCGTGCTCGGCGAATACGAGGTCGAAATCGTATTCCATCTCGCTGCGCAGACGATCGTGGGCATCGCGAACCGCAACCCGATTTCTACCTTCTCGACCAACATTGGCGGTACCTGGAATCTGCTGGAAGCCTGCCGCCGCTCCCCCAAGGTTGCGTCGATCGTCGTGGCCTCATCCGACAAGGCGTACGGCGACCAGGAACACCTTCCCTATGTTGAGACCATGCCCCTCGCGGGCTGCCATCCCTACGACGTGAGCAAATCCTGCGCCGACCTGCTGGCGCAGACGTATGCAACGACCTACCAGCTACCGGTCGCGATTACCCGCTGCGCAAACTTTTACGGCGGCGGCGACCTGAACTGGAGCCGCGTGGTGCCGGGCACGATTCGCTCCCTGCTGCGCAGCGAGCCGCCGGTCGTACGTTCCGACGGGAAATTCGTTCGCGACTACTTCTACATCGAAGATGCGGCGTTGGCGTATATGCTGCTCGCCGAGCGCCTCGCCTCCGACCCAACTCTGCGCGGCCAGGCCTTCAACTTCTCGAACGAAAGCCAGATTAGTGTTCTCGAGATGGTGGACCTGATCCTGCGGAAAATGAACTCATTGCTTCGCCCAACCATTTTGAATCAGGCGAGCTACGAGATCCGTCACCAGTTCCTGAGCGCCGAGCGGGCTCGCTCCGTGCTCAACTGGCGCCCGCAATTCACCCTCGACACCGGGCTCGACCGCACCATTGCTTGGTACCGTGAGTTTCTGGGAACTCCAGCCGCAAGGACCCAGGCGGGTGGGAGATAAGCGTCATGAGCAAGACCGCTACCCAACTCCGCGATGAGATCTCCTTGCTGGTCAGGCAGTACTACGAGGTCGCGCTTGCCCCGCGCCCCTTCATCCCCGGTCAGAGTACGGTGCCGGTATCCGGCAAAGTGTTCGATGCCTCCGAGCTCGAGCATTTGGTCGGAGCCTCGCTCGACGCCTGGCTCACCGCGGGACGCTTCGCAGCTCAGTTTGAGGGTGATTTTGCCGCTTTCATGGGTGTGCGCTGTGCGTCGCTCGTCAATTCCGGGTCCTCAGCCAACCTGGTTGCCCTATCTTGCCTGACTTCGCCCTCGCTGGGTGATCGCAGGCTGCGCGCGGGCGACGAAGTGATCACTGTGGCCGCCGGCTTTCCAACCACGGTCAATCCCATCCTGCAGAACGGACTGGTGCCGGTTTTCGTCGATATCGAGCTGCCCACTTACAATGTGGACGTCGACCAACTTGAAGCCGCGGTGTCAGATCGAACCAAGGCGATCATGCTGGCGCACACTCTCGGCAACCCGTTCGACCTCGACGCGGTCATCTCCTTTGCCAACCACCATAATCTCTGGGTAATCGAGGACTGTTGTGATGCGGTAGGGTCTACCTACCAAGGCCGCTTGGTAGGAACCTTCGGCCACCTGGCTACCACCAGCTTTTATCCGGCGCACCATATCACCATGGGCGAAGGCGGATGCGTATTGACGCAATCCCCGGCGCTGAAAAAGTTGGTCGCGTCGTTTCGCGACTGGGGGCGCGACTGCTGGTGCGACCCCGGCAAGTCGAACACCTGTGGCCGCCGTTTTGAATGGACGCTCGGTGATCTCCCCGTCGGATACGACCACAAATACATTTACAGCCATATCGGCTACAACCTGAAGGTCACCGACATGCAGGCAGCTGTCGGGGTCGCACAACTGAAGAAGCTGCCGGCATTCATTCGAGCCCGCCGCGAGAACTTCGCTAGGATGTACGCTGCGCTCAAGGATCTCGAGGACATCTTTCTTCTGCCGGAAGCGACTCCGCAATCTGAGCCCAGTTGGTTCGGGTTCCCTCTGGCGGTGCGCAAGGATGCTCCTCTCACTCGCAATCAGCTCGTCGTCTTTCTGGAGTCGCAGCGAATCGCGACGCGTCTTCTTTTCGGCGGCAATCTGCTTCGACAGCCCGCCTACCGCAACGTGCCCCGGCGCGTAGTCGGCGACTTACCCAACACTGACTTCGTCATGAACAACGTCTTCTGGATCGGGCTCTACCCCGGGATCACTGAACCGATGATCGATTACATCGCGGAAACGTTCCGCCAAGTCCGGAAAGCGGCAGCCCAAGGAGCCTAGACCATCGTTCCCAATCGACTAACGGGCGATCTCGAGAACATTCTGGCGCGCACGGAGTCGCTCTGGCGGGACCTGCGCCGTGAGCGCATCCTGATTACGGGCGCCACAGGGTTTTTTGGATGCTGGCTGCTCGAGAGCTTCGTTTGGGCAAATCGTCGCCTCCATCTTGATGCTCACGCGGTAGCTTTGTCGAGACATCCCGAAAAGCTTGCGCAGACGGCGCCTCACCTGGCGGGGGACTCCGCAGTTACACTCCACGCCGCCGATGTTCGGCATGGCGATTTTCCCCAAGGCCACTTCTCGCATGTCATTCACGCCGCCACCGACGCGAACGCCCGGCTGAACAAGGAAGAGCCCACCGTCATGTTCGACACGATTGTCGAAGGCACGCGCCGCGCTCTCGAGTTTTCGATTGCCAGTTCCGCCGCCAGGTTTCTCTTCGTCAGTTCCGGTGCGGTCTACGGGACCCAACCGCCGCAACTCACGCACCTGCCCGAGTCGTTCTCCGGCGGCCCCGATCCCCTGGCACCGGCGTCGGCCTACGCCGAAGGTAAACGCGCCGCAGAATTACTCTGTGCTCTTCTGGCTACCCCGTGCCTCGAGACCACCGTGGCCCGCTGTTTTGCGTTTGTCGGGCCTTACATGCGTTTGTACGCGCATTTCGCCATCGGCAACTTCATCGGGGACAGACTCCGGGGTGGCCCAATTCAGGTCCACGGCGACGGCTCTCCGTTTCGTTCCTATCTGTACGCGTCGGATCTGGCAGTTTGGCTCTGGACCATCCTGTTCAAGGGGCAGTGTCGGCGCGCCTACAACGTTGGTTCTGAAGACGCCGTGAACATCGCTGCCCTCGCCAACCAGGTCGCCTTGGCGACAGCATGGCAGAAGGTCGACGTCAGGATCGCTTTGTCACCGGCGGCCGGGGCCCCGGTTCACCGCTACGTGCCATTGACGTCACGCGCGCGTTCGGAACTCGCACTCCATGCCGAGGTTCCTTTAGAAGAAGCCATCCGACGCACCTATCTCTGGTTCGCCGAGCACCAGAGTTCCGGTCAGCTCGCCGCCCCACGAGGAACTCATGCATAGCGCTGCCACTTGGGGAGCCCGGCCTCAGCACGCTTGCTTCGTCTCCGGCGGCAATGAGGTGGTCCCGTGTCATCACCAAGAATTGGTTGTCGCGGATGACGATCTTCTGGCAGCGGCATACGACATCCTCAGCGGTCGCGGGTTCCCTGGTGCCGTGGCGTCCGCGACCCGGCAAGACTGCGGCCGTTTTGACCGCCAGTGGTCCCCCCACGACAGAGCCCAGCCCTCGCGCCGCTCGATTGGTCGCCCCACTTCACCCCGGCGGTCTGGTGGGTGGCGCTGCCGATGGCCGCAAAGATACTCGGTTATGGGGGCGAGCCTGGCCGCTTGCATCGTAGACGAGCCCGGCCTCCCGTACCTCTGCCATCAGCAGGAGCCGGCCTTTGCCATCTCCCCCGAGCGCGATGGGTGTTCACGACGCCTGGGTGGGGAGCAAATTCGAAGCCTCGCCGAGAGCCCAGCCGTCACCCCATGGCCACGTGGTTTTTTCCATCCAGAGGACATGTCCCGATTCCAGGATGGGACTGAACCGGTGGGCAATTTGATCCAGGAATCAGGACAGTACCATGGAGATAAGCCCTACCGCCGTGAGGGAAGGAGATCGCGATGAATGTGGAGAATAGCAGCGGATCCCCAGCCAACAACCCACCCGTCCGACTGGGCACAAAAGGGGTCGGAGCCGGACAGCCTTGCTACATCATCGCTGAAATCGGAATTAACCACAACGGAGACGTTGGTCTTGCCAAGCAATTGATCAACGTAGCGGTGGGCGCTGGTTGCAGCGCTGTCAAGTTTCAGAAGCGGACGATTGATGTGGTCTATTCAGCCGCGGAGTTGGCCAAACCACGCGAAAATCCTTTCGGACCGACCAATGGCGATCTCAAACGGGGGCTTGAGCTGGACCTCGAAGAGTATAGGGAAATTGATCGTTACTGCAAAGAAGTGACGATTGACTGGTTCGCCTCCTGCTGGGACGAAGGGTCGGTGGATTTCATCAGGCAATTTGATGTGCCCTGTTTCAAAATCGCCTCGGCCTGCCTCACGGATGACAATTTGTTACGCCATACCCGAGCCGTTGGAAAACCGATTCTGCTGTCAACTGGGATGAGCACGATTGAGCAGATCGACCACGCGATCGAAGTTCTGGGCAGGAAGGACCTGGTCCTGATGCAAGCCTGCAGCACCTATCCCGCGTACTACGAAGAACTGAACCTGCGTGTCATCCATACGTTGATGGAGCGCTACCGACTGCCGGTCGGCTATTCCGGCCACGAAACCGGCTTGCCTTCGAGCGTGGCGGCGAGAGTGATGGGCGCCTGTGTCATCGAGCGGCATATCACCCTGGACCGCTCGATGTGGGGTTCGGATCACGCTGCCTCACTTGAGCCCAACGGAATCACCCGTTTGGTTCGCGACATTCGTTTGATCGAGAAGTCCATGGGGGATGGAATCAAGCGCGTGCTCGAGCGCGAACAGCCGGTCATCGACAAATTGCGGCGGGTGCGGGCAGCGCATGCCTAAGATCAGGGCCATCGCGATGGATGTGGATGGCGTACTCACCGACGGCGGCGTGTGGTGGGGGCCGAATGGCGAAGAGTGGAAGCGGTTTTGTTTTGCCGACATTATGGGTCTCTCGCTGGCGCGCAAGGCCGGATTCGTGCTGGCCTTGATTTCTGGGGAAGATGGTCCTGTAGTGAGTCGTCTAGCGGCAAAGATGGACATTAGGGATGTCGTTCTGAATTGCCAGCAGAAGGCGGCTGCCTTAACCGAATTCGTCCACCGACACGGCCTTGGTCTTAAGGAAGCATGCTTCATGGGCGACGACGTGAATGACATTTCGGCTCTGGAGATCGTCGGATTTTCCGCCGCTCCCGCCAACGCACAACCGGCGGTACTCGCCAAGTGTGACTTTGTCACCAAAGCTTCGGGTGGGAATGGCGCAGTCCGCGAGTTGGTGAATCACCTGCTGGCTGCTCAGCACCGGGAATCGTCGCATTAGCCGCAACTTGAGAGCTGATGAAAGTTTCAGATTACGGCACTCGTTTTGTGGGCGACCTCGGAGTTTGGGAATTCCGCAGCAAGTTTGTTCGATCGCGACGACTACGATATTTTCCTTCGCCGGCGAGGACCGTCGGGAACTGGTGGGCTATGCCGTCCGTAGCAAGTCGGGGGGAATTCTACACGAAGGTAATATGAAGAAGACCATCTCCATCGTCACCCCATGCTTCAATGAAGAAGAAAACGTCCGCGAGGTTTACGATCGAGTCCGCGCTGTCATGAGTTCGCTCGCAATTTACAACTACGAACATCTCTTCATTGACAATGCTTCGACGGACGGCACGTTCGCAATCCTCAAGCTCATCGCGTCCTTGGACACCAACGTAAAGGTCATTCGAAATGCGCGCAACTTCGGCCATATACGTTCTCCGATGCATGCGCTTCAGCAAGCGTCGGGAGACGCAGTGATCGGAATCGTCGCCGATCTGCAGGATCCTCCGGAAATGATCGTTGATCTGGTTCGACAGTGGGAAGAGGGCTTTCCGATCGTGATTACGGTCAAGCAGTCGTCCGGGGAAAACAGTTTGATGTTCGGGATACGCAAGATTTACTACAAGATGGTGAACCGGTTGTCAGGGATTGAAACCTACGAGAACTTTACCGGGTTCGGCTTGTATGACCGCAGCGTCGTCGAGCTGATCAAACAGTTCAACGACCCATATCCCTATTTTCGGGGCATAATCGCAGAGATCGGGTTGCCTCATGCAGAGATTGCTTTCCACCAGCCACGGCGGAGCCGAGGCGTTACAAAGAACAATTTCTATTCGCTATACGACATGGCCATGCTGGGGATCACCAATCTGTCCAAGGTGCCGTTGCGCATGGTAACGCTGAGTGGCTTCGTTGGAGCTGCGATCTCGGTTTTTGCAGGATTCGCCTATTTGCTCTATAAGTTACTCTTCTGGCGTAACTTCTCGGTTGGCATTGCACCGCTCGTGATTGGGATGTTTTTGATGGGGTCGCTGCAATTAGTCTCGGTAGGAATTATCGGCGAGTACATCGGACAAATCCACACTCTGGTCCAGCGGCGGCCCTTAGTCGTTGAACAGGAGCGTCTCAATTTTCAGCACCCCGCGGGGCGACCCATGGCGCAATCGCCCCTGGGCAGAGAATCGCAACCGGTCTAACGGGCTTGTGGCGATTGGAAGGAGAACGTTTTGTGTCCCACAAACCCTATCACAAGATTCAAACCCATAAGAACTGCTCCAGCGATGTAGGGCGCGGCGGTGTCGAATCTCGTCGAGTGGCGCACTGCATAGACTAAGGGAGGCAACAGAAGTATCCCCGTCACAATTCCCCCGCTGTAGACAAGCACACAGCGAACCCACTCTCGCAGGTAGTTCCCCTTGGTTTTAAAGATGACCCACTTATACCCCAGGAAGGCAACTGTGATATTCAAGAAGCTGGCCAACACAGTCGCAAAAATGTAGGCGTATGGTAGGTGAGGCGTGAGCAGGAAGGTGAGGGCCGCGTAGGTCGTATATCCGAACACGGTGTTCCAGATGCCGACAAGAATGTAGCGACCAAATTGGACCGGCGATAGGTGCCGTATGAGTCGTCTGACAAGGCTGGCCTGCTGAAGGCTTTCTGGCACCCTCTAGCCTCCGAAAAGTTCCGCCTCGACAATTTCCACGAGAATGTGTTCGGTGAGGATGTGAGCTTCTTGGATACGCGGTATTTCGTCAGAGGGGATGCGGATGCAGTGTTCGGCAGCGGTGGCGAGTCTACCGCCACTTCGACCCGTGAGCGCGACCGCGGACACCGTCATACGTCGCGCGGCCTCGATGGCCCGTACTACGTTTTCCGAATTGCCGCTTGTGCTGATGCCCAACAGCACATCTCCTGCCCGAGCGAGCCCCTCGAGCTGCCGCGAGAAGACCTCCTCGTAAGAATAGTCATTGGCGATGGCGGTCACGGTCGAGGTATTGGCGGTCAGCGCGAGACCAGCCATGCTTGGGCGCTCCTTCAGAAATCGACCCGTCAACTCAGCGGCCAGATGTTGTGCGTCGGCGGCACTTCCACCGTTACCACAGAAAAAGATTCGGCCACCCCGGCTCAGCGATCCGCTCATGACCAATCCGACCTCAGCCACACTAGCTAGGTAAGTCTCATCCTGAAGCAGCATTTGCTTAACCGAAATACTGTCAAGGACTTTCGCCGAAATCCAGGGGACCAAAGCCGAAGCCTTCGAGCTTTTCAGCCGCGCAGGTAGGTGAGATGCGGACATGTCGCCTTGTAGCATTCTAGCCGGAGGAGAAAGGACTGTCCGCATTACTTATGTCACGATCTTCGCTTCCATGATCATGAAGTCACGAAGTCTCGAATCAACCGGAAGGGAGGCCAGAATGGCTCTTTCCGGCGTGACCAAAGCCGGTGGACGTAGCGACGATTGAGAGCGCAGGAGATTGCGTCAGAACCATGAGCGTAGTCACCTTGTGACAGCACCTGGGAGTAACCCCCGCGTGGCGCGCTGGTGGTCGGCATATCCCATGACACCCCGCCTTTGCCGCTCATTCCATCGCGTAGGGGTGGCAAACGTTGTCGCTGGTACGCCTGGAAAACGGAAGTTCGGTGGCAGCTGGCCAAGTCCTTCGCCCTGGCCATAACTGTAGCTCACGATCCTCAATTATGCCCGCACCACACTCAAACCCAAACCGGGCTTCGTGTCACTGCTTGTCTTGACCGCCGGCATGATCGCCATGGTCTCAAACCTACACCGGAGCAAATTGCTTCCCTCCGCCTGCAACCACGAAACTTTGCCGGAGTGGAATTACACCATCAAGCCTCAACGGTAGAGTTATGCCTGCGTGGTCCCTTAGGTTGACTGTGATACCGACACCTCGACCGCCAACAGTTGTTTACTTTTTACATCGCTCAGCACCCAGCCAAGAGGCAGGATGCCCATGAGGACAGTCGATTTCCGCCCTCCTCTTTCCTGTCTTTCTGTGCGGCTCTAATGGGCGCTCCCTTTGGCCCGAGTACATTGTCTTGACGCTCGCCCCCACCCACCCTTGCTCCTAGTCACGATCGTTTTCATAGCACGTCTCGACCGGCGGGGTTATTCTGCACTCCTTTCGCCTCCACATGATGATGCACCCCAGCCACCCTAGTTCCCCTACAATCGCCGCACCCGAGATTATCCAGCCGAGCCGGATGCTAGCCGGCGCATATTGGAATACTACCCGGTGTTCTCCTGCCGGTACGACCACTCCACGTATCGCGTGATTCACTACAAGAATTGGTGTCACCTGCGCGTCGACATTCGCGCGCCAGCCTTGGTACCACGAATCCGCTAGCACCACCATCCCAGCCGTATCCATCCGCGCGTCGAGCACCACACGCTCCGGTGATTCCCCTACTATCCTGGCCGTCCCGCGGCACTCGCCGGGCAACTGCACAGGTTCCGTCACATAGGAGATCCGCGCTGCATCGAAGGTCGCTTGTCGCAGCTGATCCATCAACTCCTGCTCGTCCTTCGCCATTTGGATTGTCTGCGGGACGAAGGCTCGCGGCAATGCGTGCTCGTTCTCCGCTACCACGTATCCATCGTGGCGGATGATCGTCCTCGCGCGGTTCAAGGCATCGCCAGTCCAAATTAGGTAGCGCACATTCAACATGTCCAACACCGGTGAAACCCGCAGCCCACCGTCATGGGTCAAGGCGCCCCACGGAATGAACCATTGTGTGCGGGCATAAACAGGGGAAGATGTCCTCGGTGCGCGTGCGAACTCCAGCACATCGAGCAGTCGCTTGGGATCCACCGCATCATAGCCACGAATATCTGGCAATCCCACCATCAAGTTCAAATCTGGCGGCAGACACGAGATGCATAAAGTTCGACCCGGTGGGCGCTGCTTCAACTCCGCGAACGCTGGCAGGGGCGGGTAATACAGTGCCGGATCGCATTGGGGATTCACGTTGTAGGCGTATATCAGCAACTCCGCTATCATCAAGCTGCCCGCGGCTGCACTCATCCAGCCGCGACTTGGTGGTCCCCAGCTCAGCACCGCCCAAGCCGCCACGGCCGTTGCCCCGAAAGCTGCTCCGACGCCATAGTAGAAACGGAAGTAACTCTCGACCATCGCGACGGCTTGGCGGGCGGGAATTCCCCAAAGGGTTGCATTCGCCGGCGCCTGGTACGCCTTTTGAGCAAAATTCACTAGGGCTGGAGGCATGTGGCCCATGCGGTATAGACACCAGGCGCAAACCCCAGCCGCTAGCAGCGCCGGGATCACAAACCATGGTCGCCGCCCCACCCTTCCCTGCATCAGTACATCGAGGCCGGTCACAGCCAGCACGGTCAGCGCAAACCCGGTCAGCAGCATCCACCGGTTCCAGGAAAACATGTTGAGGACTGGCAGCCGCATCAGGTGTACCAAGCCAGGAATGTCCAGAACCCATCCGAGGGACAGCACCAGCAATCCCAACCACCAGAAGCTCCGCGGCCTCAGCTCGGGGTTCGAGAAGGCCAGCGGTGCGACCAGTAATGTGGCCAGCAGGCCCGCATAGCCCGCCGCCGAACTCTCCAGTTGGTTGCCCTCAACAATCCTCACCGATCCCTTTTTCGTCGCGCCATATACGTTGGGTAACACGATTTGGGGCAGCGCCTTAATTCCTACGGGCGGCCGCTCTTCCTCACCCCCTGCACGCCGAGCAAAGCGTTCCCCCGTGCGCCAGTACTCGACGAGTGGCACCACGTACGCCGTAGCGATCAAGAGCCCTAATCCCCAGCCCAAAGCCAATCTGGCCACCGCCGTGAATGCGGGCCGACTCCACGTCCGCCATCCGTGGACTTCGACCAGGCATGCCACGGCGTACAGCCCCGAGGTCAGCAACACCAGTCCCGCCACATCGAGTTGGCCAGTCAACACTGTCAGTGCCGTAAAGGTCGTCAGTAGGACTGCGCCATACCTTTTTGGCTCGCGGATCGCCAGGTTCACCGCCAGCAAGACCCACGGCAGCCAGGCGACCACCTGGGTTAGTCCATACCCCTGCCATTGCACGAAGAAACCCGTTAGTGGATAACACCATGCCCCAACCGCCGAGGCCCAGAAACCAGCACCTAGCGCGCGCCTGAAAAACAGGTATGCACCCATGCCTGCTATCACGGACTTCATCAAGTGGAGGTATGCCAGGGTGATCGGTGATGGCCAGCAGCAGAAGATTAGAAAAAACGGCGAATACTTCGGGAATGAGGCAAAGGGAACTCCTGCGAAATTTTGTGGATTCCACAATGGTATGCGTCCAGCACGCACCTGCTTCGCCGCATACTCCGCGCTCGGTGTACCTAATAGCACCTCGTCGGACAAAATGAAGTTATCAGGAAATTGCGCTGCGACATTCGCTGGCATCGGGAGATAGACCCCTTGCGCAAAAATGTCCAGGGGCAACAGAACCTTGCGCCCCGCTAGCGAGGGGGCATAAAGCAACGTCTGGGGCAACACCAACCCCAAGAGCAGCAGCAGGATACGCGGCCAGCGGGCAGCCTGGTCTTGAGTGCCCATTTCCTTTCTCCTAGGCTGTTCGAGCTGCTCGACAATGGTCACTTCGCGGTGCATAGAAACCGATGCCCATCAAAGCCCAGTCCCGCTTTCTGGGATACGCTGGCGATTCGTGATCGAGGACTTGGCGAAGTGAAATTCTACCCCGATGTCCCGTGGCCCCCAAAAAACCAAAGTCATGGTTTACGAATTCAAAACGCCAAAAATAAGACCCTCCGGCGAGATCGCAACTTGTAAGTTGACCAATTCGATTCCAGAGTGGCGGAGGCTGCCCAGACACATTCCATGCGTTTCGTCGATGAACAAATACTTGCCCAATTTGGCAAAACATTGCTCCATTGAATCGGGCGGTCAAAAATTTCAACACCGTAGATCCGTGCTTTGCGCTTGCGAACGACGGTAACTCATGGTTCGAGCGGGGATCTTCGGGGACCTTGGTCAGCGCATGATGATAGGAAATCGTAGGGTGAGGGGCGCGCCCGTCCTCTCCTCCCGAAGGCGCAACGCGGGTTTCTGTCAAAATCCTGGGCGGAGATGAACCGGCCATTCTCCAAAGGCTCCAGCGCTAGGCGAATCGCTCATCCGGTTTCAACGGTTTGCCGAATACACACGATAGTTTCCGCTTCGGCGATCATGCCGAACGGGGGATGGCGCGTACAGAAACCCGACCACCCCGAGCGTAGAGAAAAAGCCCAGCGCTGAATATCAGTACGTTTTGCTCCGCAAACGGCTAACCGCCCGGCCAGTCGCAGCCAAGCAATTCTGGCGAGCTGCGCTCTTTGCATCTCCGACAGGCCGTTTCATCAGTCATCGGAAAGAACAAAGGAGCAACGGATTGCTCCGTTGCTCCCGGCTTGTACCCTCCCCCAGGTACTTCGCCAAACAGTTATTGCAGAGCGGTCAACGCTGCGCAATTCGAATCAGTGGTGACTGAGGCGGCGGGGCCTGGGCTACTGTAGCGGATTACGCCGTCCGGATCCGAGCAAAAGCCGCGCATACCGCTCGTATTTTGCGCAGCCGCATTACCGACGACAACGTAGTCGAGGCTGGGCGTTCCGGAACCTGCCGTGAACGCGAAATAGTAGCCACTCTTGGGCGCAGTATTCGCGGTTGCACTCGACAGCACCCAGTCAATCAGACAAGCGTTAGTCACGCTAGGTGTGCCGCAGCCGGTTGAGGCCGATGGGCCCAAGGCACCTAACGATCCAGCAAAGCCCACCGTCGGGTAGGTGGACGAGAAAGTCACCTGAGCTGTATTGATGGTACGAATGGATTGAACCGCGGACGACTCGTTGGCCGCAATACGCGCCCGCAGCAGGTTTGGAATAGCGATGGCGGCGATGATTAGAATGATCGCCACCACAATCAGCAACTCAATCAATGAAAAACCCTTCTGTTTCCGCATCTTGTTTTCCCTTCTCTCTTTTTTATCAAGTTTGGTCATATCGACCCGGTTGCCGATTATGGTGGCACTTCAGTGGCCAGAGCCGGATGTCATGAGTTCGCGGCCAAACCATCTTTGTTTTCACGATGTTGCCACACACCTGTAACGGTGAGCCTATTCGCATGCCGGTCGCGAGCCTGGCCTGCTGGCAAATTCTGGCTCGCCTGCTGACAATTCTTGTCAGTTTCTCCCCGGTCTGCGACCAAGCCTGGAAACGGGCGCCCTGCACGGAGTTCCGATCGGCCGATTACTTCCGTCATTTCTTTCCCTCACCGATCGCTAGCTATGATCACTTCGGAGACACGAACCGTTGACATCCGAAGAGACATTTCTCCGAGAACCGGGGTCTGCGGCTCTGTCGTTCGGCTTCACCCTGGAGAATCCTGCCACGGTCCTAGGCTTGGTCCTGCTGCTGGTCTCGCTGGTGCTCTACAACCCTGCGGCACACCATCCCTTCACCAATTATGATGACGATTACTACGTTACCGACAACCCAGAGGTGCGCCAGGGCCTCAATTGGAGTGCGATCAAGTGGGCCTTTACCGCCACCGCAGCGGCGAATTGGCACCCGCTTACCTGGCTGTCGCACGAGCTAGACTGGCAGCTTTTCCATGAGAATCCTGCCGGACACCACTACGTGAACATACTGCTACATGCGATCAACGTATGGCTTTTGTACCTGCTGCTGCTGCAGGCGACCGGCTTGGTTTGGCGGAGTTGGATGGTCGCGGCGCTATTTGCCGTACACCCCATCAACGTTGAGTCGGTAGCATGGATCGCGGAACGTAAAAACTTGCTTAGCATGTTTTTCTTCTTGGTAGGCTTGATGGCGTACCGCTGGTACACGCAGAAACCAAACTTAGCACGCTACGGCTTCGTTTCCATCTCCTTCGCACTAGGATTGATGGCTAAGCCCCAGGTGATCACATTTCCTTTTGTATTGTTACTTTGGGATTATTGGCCACTTCAGCGCATGCGATTGGGCCATTCGGAAGCTTCGGGTGCTCCGCCGCCAGGGTTGATCTTCGCGCAACTCGTACGAGAGAAGATACCTCTATTTGTGCTTTCTGCCGCCAGCGCAGTGATCACGCTAAAAGCCCAGGTCGCGGGTGGTGCAGTACCAACGATGCGGCAGGTCCCAATAGCCGTGCGGTTCGCGAATGCGGCCGTTTCCTACGCGCGCTACCTGGAAAAAGCATTCTGGCCATTGCGCCTGGGGCTGATGTACCCCTATCGGTGGTTTTGGAGACCCCTCTGGCCGCTTGTGCTTTCCTTGCTCGTGCTCGGGCTGACTTCGGCATTGGTCGTCGCCGCCCATCGCCGTTATTTGCTCGTAGGGTGGTTGTGGTTTCTCGGGACCTTGGTGCCGATGATTGGTCTGGTGCAGGTCGGTGGTCAGGCGATGGCGGACCGCTACGCCTATCTTCCATTCGTCGGCCTATTCCTGATGGTCTGTTGGGGAGTCGGTGAACTCGCCGAGCGGCATCAGTGGCCAGCCGTCGTACCTGGCGTTGCAGCCTTAATGGCGCTCACGGCATTGGCTGTAACCGCTAGCCACCAGCTGCGCTACTGGAGCGACAATATAACCTTGTGGTCTCACACCATCGAGGTGACCGGGGTGAACTTCCAGGCGCAGGAACATCTAGGCACGGCCTTAGCGGAGGATGGTCGCATAGAGGAAGCTGGCCGGCATTTTCAGATTGGCGTGGCGATCGATACCAAGGATCCGGTGGGGTACTTCAACCTGGGGGCCTATGACCAGGTTGAGGGAAACATTCAGAAGGCAATCGAGGTTTACGGCACTGCCTTGCGGCTAAGCCCTGATCCAAAGCTGAAAGGCCGCACGCTGAGAAACCTTGCCATGGCGTATCACCAAGTTGCGAACGACGCCCAAGCCGAGACCACCTACAAAGCTGCGGTTCTTGCTGATCCAAGCAATTTTCGGACTTGGCTCGGGATGGGACTGGTCGAGCAAAGGCTGGGCAAATTCACCGACGCGTCGAATGCATTCCGACGGTCCACACTACTCCAGCCATCGGCGGTGGTTTACTTGCTACTCGAGAAATCACTCGCGCGCAGCGGACGTAACCTAGAAGCAGTGGCAGCCCGCGACAAAGCACAGCAACTCTCCCCAGATCTCGGATCCCAGCAGCAGATTGCGGATAGTCTTCTCACGCAGTAGCCAAAATAAATGCGGGCTTGCGGTAGGATGCGCGTACGGTGCGCCGGGGAGTGACCAGATTTAGCGGAGGGCAGTTAGGCGTCGACCAGACGAGGCGAAGTGTCCATTGGAATGATCGTTTTCTAGAGTGCGCTCGGCCGGCCGTACGAAGCCGTTTTGTACAAGCTCCGCGTTCATTCAGAGTAACGAGGGTAAGTCCTTCCTACCCCCGAGGCGCTTGCCGACCGATGTGGCGTGGCTTGCAACTCTATTCAAGCGCGACCTTCTCGGCAACTTTGGTGCGGATCTCGTCCGGTCCTGCAGGGAAGAGGCTTCGACGTGGTGCGAAAGCAGACATCTTTTTCGATCCCTTTTCTCAGCCGGCCAGGCTTATGGCTGTCGCCTGTGTTTCGGCTCAGGTTCCTCCCCCCCTCGTAATTGGGCCAGCGACGAATCTGGGCAGAGGTCCGGCCTGTAAGGGCCGAAGGCAGAGGTCGATTTCTAACGGCCCGCATTGAAATATCTGCCACAGCGGCAAGTCTTCCTCCTTCACGTCATAAATGCCTAGCATCATGCGATTGGTCGCTTCAGACCTCGCGGCCACAATCCGGTTGTCCGTGCGGGCGTGCAAGCGGAATTGACCGGAGGCGGGTTCGTAGTTATCAAAGACAAAACAATGTCCTATGCAAGCGCGGTCAACCACATGATGAACAAAGACCCGCGAATTGCGGAAGGGAAAGATCGTGGCAATCACGCGCCCGCCCTGGGGAATCTGGCGCACCAGCCTATCGGCTTGCAGTTCCATGGAATAAATCCTGGCGGTGTCGCGATAGAGAAAGGTGAAATAAACCAGGGCGAGCGACCCAGTCAGAACTGCCAAAAGAATCCTCGGACGCAGGCTCGCCAAAGCACAACAGCCCAGAACACCGACGGCCAGGGTGAAGCGGGAACTGATAAAGGACACTGGTTCCCCGTACCCCGGTATCCAGATGGCGTCTGGCAGGATAGCAACTCCCAGGAGAGCGACCACGAACAACTGGAGCCAGAGTGGAAAGTAATTGGCTGGTCTCTGAACGCGGATTCGGATCATATGAAGCAAGATGCACGCTGCCAGAGCCAAAAGGACGCATAGGGAAAGCAGTTTATAGCGAACTCCCAGCGAAAACTGATCGCTGCCATTGAGTTGGTAGAAATGTCTGCTGGCCCACGACACGCGGTACTGAGACGCAAGATGAAGCCGGATCAGGAATAGAACTGCGACGGCGGTTAGGCTCAGAACCCAGTGCAAGGAGGATTTCAGCGCCTTGGCCGTCCGCAGATACACGGCAGTCGCGGCAAACCAAGCCATCCCGAGCGGGTGTGCCAGCCCAATCAGCCCTGCAATCACCGCGGGGTAGAGATATTCTGCTCCACAAGCGCGCCAGAGGATGGCGAGCCCGATACAAGACAGGCCCAAGGAGAGATAGAAATTAAAGAAGCCCATCTGGAACGTCCAGCCGTAGGCGAGCATCGTGAGCAGGGGCAGTAGAAACCATGCAGGACATCCGGCTGCCGCGGAAACCAGCGAAAACGAGCCCCATAAAAAAACCAGCACCGCCAGGCAGACTGCAATCTTTTCGCCGATGGAGAATCCCAAAATGGATCCCAGCCGGAGTAGGAGGATGTCAAAGAGAATGTTGTTGTTTTGAGTGCCGACCCACAGCCCTGGTGCCTCTCCCTTGTACGCTAGACTCGTCAGCCAGGCATTGTAGCTGTGGCTGGCAAGGTCGCCGGCTTCGATGCGCGCGTGCCAGAAGCAAGGGATCAGTGCAATCGCAGAAGCGAAGACGAGCTGCAGGGTGTGCCTTCTCGCTAACCGGGAACGCTGGCATCCCGTGAGAGGAGAATCTGGCCCTGGACGGGTGTTGCTCTCGTCGATTGCGGACGGAAACGAATTATCGGTTTTCATCTGCTGTCATGGCTTCTGACTGCCAAACCACCCTCGGGCAGTTCGGCTATCAACCTATCCTTGATCAGGCAGCCCTATTACGGCCGACGCTGGTCACGCTTCTCAACCGTATCGCTGTGGACGGTTGCGTCAGGAAAGGCCTAGCTCCCTCACGCCGCCAGCCTATCCTGCCAACGCGGTTCAAAGGCTTTCTTCGCGGACACAAACATCTCTCCTGAACGCCCGTCGCAAACGCCACGAGACGCTTTCGCTAGCGGGCGGCGGAAGACTCGATTTGTGCCAGGCGCAGCTTGGCGCCTTGGTGGTGCGCATAGTTGGCCAATTCGGCACGGTATTCTGCGCGGGCAGCATCTCTCCAGCCTTCCTTTTCGAGCACCATGCCGAGAAAGTAGTGATATCCCATGCCTTGCGGAAGGATCTGGATGGCCCGGCGCAAGTCTTTCTCCGCCGCTCCAAGATTTCCTAGCTGCATCTCGGCCGCTCCCAGATAGGCGAAGGTCATCGGATCATCCTGCCTTATCATGGTGGCGTGCGCTAAAACTGTCTCTGCATCGGACCACTTACCCAGCCGGTAATATGCCAGTCCCAGACTGCGACTCGCCAGCCAGTCTTGCGGAGAACGTTGCAAAATTGAGAGGTAAAGCGGGATTGCTTCCGGGTAACGGTGGTTCAGGAGCAGCCAGCCAGCGAAGTTATTGCGCGCCACATCGTTCTCGGGCGCTATCGCCGCAGCTCTTTGAAAAAGGCTAAGGTCGCTAACCCAAAAGTTCTGCTGCCGTATTGCCCCGAGCGCCAGCGGCGCCGCGATCAATGCCGTCACCGCCAACTGAAGCGCCGGCATATTCAGAAACTCGAACCTGGCGACGTTCAGCCTCCTGATTAGCAAACCCGCCAGAATGGCGAAGCCGACGGATGGCAAATACAAGTAGCGGTCATGCACAAAGTCGCCTCGAACTAAAACGCACAGGTCCAGTGCTGGCAGAAGGGGTGCCACCAGCCAAACCAAAGCGAAAGCAACCGAAGAATCACGCGATCGTCGCACCCAGAGGTACATTAGAACCGTAGCGACCAGAACCGGCAGTGCCGGCAGTACAACTTGGCGTAGCCCGAATGTGGTTACGTAGGGCAGGTCATAGCACAGGCTCAAACCAACGGGGAAGAGCAGGAGTCGCATGTAGAACCACGCCAGCGAGGGGTACGTGAACATCATCTGCCATGCACTCAGCGGCACGGCGGTGTGAACCAGGCCGTGCAGTGCTCGGGCTCGTACGATGAGATAAGCCAGGGTGATTGCGAGATACGGTATGGTGGTCGATAAACTGGCAAGCCATCGCCTTCTCGAGTCCTCCGGGTAGAGGCACGCATAAACGAAGATCACGAATGGCAGCGTGACGGCAGGTTCTTTCGTGAGTAATGCGAACGCGTAACATAGGAGCGATGTTGTCATCCACGCCCGTGAGTGCTGGCGCTCTCTTGCCTTCGCGTAGCAGAGCACGGATGCAATGAACAGAAGTGCCATGAGCGAATCGCAAACGGCAGAGAGCCAAGCGACAACCTCCACGTGTACGGGATGCACGCCGAAAATTAAGCTGGCGATCGCCGCCGCCGAGGAGTCGCGCGAGATCCGGCTGGCAAGCAAGTAAACGGCGTAGGTGACGGCTGTGTGCATCGCCACTGTTGTCAAGTGCCAGCCCATCGGGTTCGAGCCGAACAAGAGATAATTGAGACGGATCCAAATCAGGAACATCGGGCGGTAATAACCGCTCGAAGCATGGGGCTGGATGGAGCTCCAGAGGTCGCCCTTGAAATAGCTTGCGAGGAACCGCCACGAGTGGACCGCCGAACTTTCGACGATCTGAGGGTTGTCGTCGTAATTGAAGTGAAACCAGAGTGTCGCGATGTAGGTCAGAAAAGTCAGGCCGCAAACTAAGGTTGGTAGGTACCGCGAGTGTAGCAGTGTGCCCTCTTCAGGTTTTGCCATTGCAGGCGACTGGCTGCTACTTTCCATGCTCACGCGCTGTTATTCTCTCGCAGCGACAGCAACGACGATGGCACACAATCATTTCCATGCCTTGCTCCACGTTACTCCTGCGAGGGTGGCGCTCCAAGTGACGAAAGGGAGAACGCGGGGCACCCGTTCGCAGGGAAACGGGTTATCGTCCATAGTGCGCCAGCCCAAGAGGGAAGTCGTGCCTTGCCTAGCTTTCAGGCGACGGCGCTGGTGGAATCGGACTGCCAAAGCTCGATCCTGGTTCTTGGTGGTAGCTTGATTCAGTCGCTACGAGAACAAAGTTCTCGTTGGTTAACGGTCTGATCGCCAGGCCCTTCTCGAAAAAAGCTGTGCTTGATTGTGACGAGTTCGCTTCTGGATGGGGGCGAGTCGGGAGGGAGCAATTGATCATCCACACGCTTGCGCAAGTCACTGCAGACACTCCCCATGGCACAGCCGGCGAAATCAGCATCAGCTTTACGCCAAACCGGGCTAACAACAACCAAACCAGCGTCAGGCCGAATCCATAGCTTGAGACGAGGATACGCTTTGAGGAAGCTACCTTAAGGCCTGGTGAGGCTAGCGCTCGAACCATCAGCGCGAAGGGTACCGCGGCCAGCAGATCCACCAAGTAATGCTCTCCCATACCCAGGGTCGAAACAACAGTCAGAGCCAGGTAAATCCCTAAGGACCCGCGCAAGATGCGTGACATGCCTTTTGTATGCCAGTAAAGCAACAAGGCCCAGGTCAAATGCAACGAAGGAATCGCGTTGCGAGGTGCACTGCCGGGAACGGGAATTTTCTCCAGCAGCAGTTTGGGAAAGAGGTGGAAGGGAAGCGGGTGATAGGGGAAACTTCCGCTGAATACATATCTCGGCCCTGTCGCAGGTACCACGTTATAGAGGACCCAGCCGCCCATTCCCGCCAAGATGAGCAACGAAAGGAGGTCCCATGAAGCCCGTTCGGCCTTGATCGGATGACTTGCTGCACAGACCAATGCCATCACAAGGGGGAGCAACAAATATGCGAGCACGCATGCGATTCGCAGGGTATAAGATGCCGCCAACGCTTGGCCGAACAGGAAACTCGGCTGAAGCCCGAAGGCCCCGTCGGCCGCATATAGGTACAGGTCATAGGTCTTGGGATGGAGAACATTGGTGAGAATCAAGGCGTACTGCGCTGAAAAGACGAAAAACACTAGTGCGATTGCCGGGGCGAATAAGGCGATGATTTGCCGCCGCACCGCTTTGCATGACCAAATCCACTGCAGACCGAAGATCAGGAACGCGCCGAATCCGAACAAGGCGACGATGCTCGATCCGGCGATGATCCAGTCCTTTGTGTGTGGAAAGCGGACCACGAGCCCAAACCCGGCCGATAGTAGGACGCAGGCAACTCGCTCTGTGATTTTCGGCTGGCTCCGGAAGTAGAAGATCGATCCACCGCCAATCGCGAATGCCAGGTACGCGCTAAGGTCCAGTCCACGAGCAGCCAAGCCCAGCACAAGGAACCAAACCACGCTAGCGGCCATCAGCAACAATTTGCGCTCGAAAGTTGCGTTTTGCCAGCTTTCCCAGGCCATAGGAGCTAAGGTCGGAAACAGAGCAAAGCCCAGAATCCCCCTTGCTGCTGATTATGTGCCCGCACCGCAGCAGACAACTCATGGGCAATCGAACTGGGAGTTCCTTTGGTAACGGGCGGGCACTTTGCTTTTCAGGCTTGACCCTCAGTGGCCAGCTTAAAACCGGCCAACGGCGGTCGGGTTTGGGTGGCCACTGAGGACCCTCTTTGCCGTTGTCTAGCAAACAGGTTCCCAAGCCACCTCGGGGCTGTTCGAAGCCAATACGTTCGATGGTGTGCTTTGCCTGATGCAGCGAGCGAATGACCGGCAATCAGACATCAAAACAAGCTCAGTTGACCTTTGTTTTCCGTAGATCGAGATGGACGGCCTCGCCCGCTGTAACGATCGTAGCCGCTGCGGATTCCGTACTTGTGCCTGAGCCGGTCCATTAATTGCGAGAGCCGCTGGCGGTAGGAACTCGAAAGGAAGGCGCGCTCCCCATAACGTCGCCGGTAGCTATCTACCAGGTGGGGGAATTCCTTTTCAAGGAACGGCAGGAAGATCGCAGCTGAGCACGGCTTTAGGAACAGCGAGTTGGCGAAAATGTATTTCCCACCCGCTCCCGCTGTGGCGCGCACAAGTGCCTCAAGATCCTGGGGTGAATCCGTGATGCAGGGAAGCACGGGAGCGCAGATGACACCAGCGTCGACTCCTGCTTGGTTCAAGGTGCGCACCGCTTCCAGCCGCAGATCAGGGCGTGGCGCACGTGGCTCGAGGAGGCGGGCGAGATCCAGGTTTAATGTAGTGATGGTGAGGTTGACAAAAAGCTTGTTGCTCTTCGCAATTTGCTGTAACAACTCTAGGTCACGCAGCACCAGGTTGGACTTGGTAACGATCCCGATCTCATAGCCTCCGCATTTCGCGAATTCCTCCAGAATCGCGCGCGTAACTTCAAAAAGCCGCTCTGCCGGTTGGTACGGATCCGTTGCCGTGCCAATCGCGATTTCTTCTCCCGTTTTCACCCGACGAAGCTCCTGTCGCAGCAGGTCGGCGGCGTGCTGTTTCACGAGAATTTTTTGTTCAAACTCCGTTCCGTCCCGCATCTCCAGGAATTCATGCGTGTAGCGTGCATAACAGTATTTGCAGGCAAACTCACACCCGCGGTATGGATTGATGGTCCAGGTGAAGGGCATGCGATCAATCGCGCAGTAGTTCAGCAGAGACCGGGCCGGTAAAGAGAAGTATTCCACGTTATGGCCCTGACGCAGAGACTGCCCTTCGGCCGCCAAGCGCGCGATACCCACCAGCTTGGGGTTCCGATCGGGAAGAAAGGGTAGCGTTTCCATCTCAGGTATGTTCGCTTTTTGTTCGCCAATAAACTGTAACCCCGAGAGAAGAGAATCGTCAAGTCGATGGCGCAAGAAATGCACAAAGGAACAGGCAAACGTCCAGTTTCCGAGGACAGCATCTACTTGATTTGTCCAAGAGATGACTAGGGCGAGCCCATCCTAGCTTGTTACTTCCGTTTCGCCCTGCGCCGGGTTGAAATCTCTACTGCCGCGGTCGACGGCTAGACTCAGAACGGGGTGCAGGGGTTTCACGACCGGCGTCCCCGAACGGACGAGAAGGAATATGACCGGATCCGCGGCAGCCATCGCAGCGCGAACCATTGCTGAACCAAGCCTAAATCGAAGGGCATTTCTCAGATCAGGGCCATTGTGGTACGCGTTTTTCTTTGTTTCTGGATTTCCTGCACTGCTTTACCAGATCGTGTGGCAGCGAGCACTGTTTACTCTCTATGGCGTGAATATCGAGTCTGTGACCCTGGTCGTCACCGGCTTCATGTTGGGATTGGGCCTGGGCAGCCTATTGGGGGGAACGATTTCGCGCAGCGGCCGATGGCCGCTGCTCGGAGTCTTTGGTGCCTTCGAAATCCTGATCGCAGCCTATGGAGTTTGTTCGTTGAAGGCTTTTCACTGGGCTGGGGAGTTCACGGCCGGGTCTCGGCCCCTTGAGACAGGACTGGTAGCCTTCGCCTTAGTAGTGACTCCGACCATGCTGATGGGTTCGACGCTTCCCATCCTCGTTTCCTACACGGTTCGTCTTTCTCCGAACGTAGGCCGGGCGGTGGGCGGCCTATATGCAGCCAATACGCTGGGCTCCGCCCTCGCATGTTTTTGTGCGGGACTGTTTCTGATGCGCTGGCTGGGGGAATCGAAAACCGTGATGCTGGCAGCGGGTTTAAACGCTCTGGTGGGAAGTGCGGTGCTGGCCTGGCACTTCGGAATTCAGGAGCGACATTCCTCACCCCCTAGATCCGCATTGCTCCCCGGCGAGAATGCGTCCGGCAATGCCTGTTGCTCCCATCGCAGCACCCAAATCAGTTTCCCCTGGGCGGTGATCGCTGCTGGGATCGCAGGATTCGTTGCGCTTGGGTACGAAATCATCTGGTATCGCCTGTTCGCATATACCACCGCAGGAACGGCTAAGAGTTTCGCTTTTCTTCTCGGGGCCTATCTGGCGGGCATCGGCGCCGGATCACTGGTCAGCAACCGCATTTGCGAGAAGGTTTCACAGCTCCCTACCTTTATGCGCTTGCTCGTGGGCACGGTGTTTGGTGCCAATGTGCTCGGATTCCTGGTGGGCCCAATCTTTTTCAATCTGGTGGTACACGTTTCCTATCTTTGGTCCCTCGTGCCGATTGCATTCGCTGCCGCAGGTCTTGGGGCGGTGTTTCCCCTGCTTTGTCATATCGCCATCCCTGCCGACGAGCGGGTCGGAGCGAGTACGAGCTACCTGTATTTGAGTAATATTCTGGGCTCGAGCTTGGGCAGCTATCTCACGGGTTTCGTGCTCATGGACATTCTCCCCTTCCGCAGCGTCAGCATGATACTAACGTTACTCGGTCTTGGCCTGAGCGTCGCATTAATGCTTTCTGCCCAGTTAGGACGAGCCAAGTTCATCCTCTCTGCGCTCGGGGTCCTGGTTGCGGCTTTGTTTGTGGTGCAGTCCGCGCCTCTTTTTCGTGGCATGTATGCAAAGATGCTGATCAAACAGAGATACGCAGAGGGCATGCAGTTAGCGGGCATCGTTGAGAATCGGAGTGGCGTTATTGCGGTTACCCCGGACGGGACAGTTTTTGGCGGCGGCGCCTACGATGGTCGCTTCAACGTGAGCCTAGTGCATGATGCGAACGGAATTCAACGAGCCTTTGCGCTAAGTTTCTTCCACGCCAATCCGAGAGAGGTTCTCATGATCGGACTCTCATCGGGGTCGTGGGCGCAGGTGATTGCGAACCATCCGCAGATAGACCACCTGACGATTGTCGAAATAAATCCGGGATATCTGCACCTTATCCGGGAGGTTCCTAGCGTGGCTAGCCTCCTTCAGAACCCTAAGGTGCGTATTGATATCGACGATGGCCGACGCTGGCTGGTGCGGAACCGGACGAGCAAGTTCGACGTCATTGTGATGAACACCACCTACCATTGGCGCTCCAACGCTTCCAACCTGCTGTCGACAGAATTTCTCGAACTGGTTCGTCAGCACTTGAATCCGGGGGGTGTGCATTTTTATAACACCACTGACTCCCCGGAGGTGATGGCAACTGGGGTCGGAGTTTTTCCCTTCGGGATACGGTTGGCGAATTTTATGGCGGTCAGCGACTCGCCATTGCAGCTCGATCGAGGGCGCTGGCTTGACGTCCTGTTGCACTACAGCATCGATGGTCAGCCCGTCTTCGACTTGTCGCGGGAAACAGATCGCCACCGGCTGCGTGAAGTGATGTCGATGGCGGAAACGATGGACCGCGATAGCGCTTCAGTCTACACCTTGGAGTCTGCCGACCACATCCGCGCGCGTACGGCGGGCCTTCGTCTTATAACCGACGACAACATGGGTAGCGAATGGCTGCGGTAGGCAAAGTCAGGCGGGCAAGTTTTGCACCCTCAGAATCCGGAAAGGCACGGTGGATGGGGCAAGGGAGAAGTGCACCGCACACGACTTACCGGCTTTTCCCTATCGATACACGAACCGGTTTCGCAGATCAGCTCTCGGTGTAAGCTACTGCGGCGGCGTTTGGCTGGCAACGGCTGGTGGCTCGAACAGCTTGGGATCAACTGTGGGATTGAAGTCGATACGGGTAAACTCCACGATGCTCGTCTGCCTGCCATTTTCCTTGTTCTTATGCGTTGCGGGCAAAGTGATTCCATCGGTCGTCTTCCAATCACTGAGGTCGGTCTCCGCGTGGAATGGTCCGGATCGGCCCATGCCTTCATAGGTCTCCCGAAGGATGTGTCCAGTCCCGGAATCGACAAACCAGCGGATCGCCATGTCGCCCACACTCACGTCCACGATCCGGGTTTCTACGTCGCCGATCTGTTCTCGACCGTCGGCGAAGAAAACGGACCCCGGATCTTCCAAGTGCTGCCCGATGTAGATGATGTCGCGATGGATCTGGGCGATATTTTCGTTCTTCTGCGATGCCGGTAACTCACGTGCCCCGATGCCGGTGGCCGACATGAAGCCTTCCTCGGGAGTGACCACAATGGAGAGCACACCGCGAGGGGTTTGAATGTCCATGTGCATGCGATCGGGAAACACGATGGTCCTTTGCACCGGGGTTGCTGGGCCGTCTTCTGACGCTTTTTGCCTCAGATCTTCGCGCAGGGATTTTACCGATTGCAGCTTGGCTAAGCCGCCCATTCGCTCTACCACCTCTTGCGCGAGCGCTTTCCCTTCCTCGTTCGATGCTGATGGTTTCTCAGGCGTTTCGTTCTTTTCCCCCGGAGGGGGCGGAATGCTAATGTCAAGATTCGTCACCGGTCCAAGAGAAGAAAGCGGCTTATCAAACTCTGCAGTGTTTCCTACGACCAGCACCTTCAACTGATCTTGGTGTACATACTTGGCCGCGACTCTGGCCACGTCAGCCTTCTGGGTTTGTTCAACCCCGTTGCGAAAACGCTCCAAGAAATTTGCAGGGTAAGCGTAAAACTCGTACAACATGCGCTCGTGCAGCACCTTCTCCGGAGAATCGAAGTTGAATACGAAGGAATTCAGAATGGAATCCTTGGCTCGCGCGATCTCCTCGTCCGAGATCGGATTCGTCTTCAAATCGGCAATCTGCTCGTAGACTGCTTGGATCGCCTCGAGGGTGCTTGCGCTCTTGGTTTCCAACGATAACCGCAGCGTGCCGGGATGATCGAACCCGCTTCCGATGCCTCCGCCCACTCCGTAAGCCAGACCCTTGGCAGTGCGGATGTTGCGGAAAAGGCGCGACGAGAAGCCGCCCCCAAACGCCTCATTGAAGACCTGGGCGGCGAAATAATCCGGATTATCCCTGCGCATGCCCAGGGCGACCATTTGAATCGAACTCTGATTGACATCGGTTTTGGGGATCAAATAGTAGCCGGGTTTGGCCGGTGCGAATTCAAGCGCCGGCGACTTCACCGCTTGGCCCTGGGGCCACTGTGCGAAGGCTTCTCGCAATTTAGCCTCGATCGCCTGCGCATCAAAATCGCCGACCACACCCACAATTATGTTGTTTGGAGCGACGTGCGAGTTGTGCCAGTCGATGAGGTCTTGACGCGTGACGCGAGCGACGGTGGCGTACTCCGGCTGACGCGCTAAGGGATTGTCCTTGCCGTAGGCCAGCTTGGTCGACTCCCGGCTGGCAATGTCGCTGATGTCGTCGTTTCTCCTGGAGATGGCATCGTCCATCTCTCGCTTCGCCAAGTCCAGCTTGTCCTCACGAAACTCCGGGTTACGGAGCAGGTCGATGAAAACCTTAAAGACGTCGTCAAAATCCTCCTTGAGACAGGACCAGGAGATCGAAGTGGACTCCGAGCTGGCCGAGGTCTCAACCTTGGCCGCTCGCACTTCGAGATAATCATCGAACTGATCGCCGGTCTCGCTTTTCGTGCCACCGGTCCGCCAAACCTCGCCATACATGTCGAGCAACCCAACCTTATTCGCGGGCTCGTCGCGGCTTCCGCCGCGAATGTTCGCGATACCATCGATCAGTGGCAATTCGTGGTCCTCTTCGAGGAAGATCACCATGCCATTCGGGAGCGCGATGCGTTTCGGTTCTTGGGGATGAAAGGCAGGGAGTGGAGGGATCGGGATCTGCTGCCAATCGGTGGCTTGACCGCACGCGATGGGAGCAAATCCCGTCATGGCGATTGCGGCCAGAAGAACAGGCGCGAGCGTTTGCGGCTTCATTGCCCTCCTCCTCGGCTGTTCTCGCCTGAGGCAGGTGGGGCGGTCTCGATGATCCCCACCGTACGGTTTTCGGGAACAAACGTCTTGGCGGCAACCCGGCGAATATCTGCTTTGGTGATTTTGTCAATGCGCTCCACCTGGCGAAACAACTCCCGCCAGTCCTCATAGCGTGCTTGGTAGACGGCTAGATCGAAGGCCAGGCCGGGATTGTTGCCGAGACTGCGAATCAGGTTTGCTTTCGCCCGCGTCTTGATCATCTTCAATTCATCATCGCCGATATCTTCTTTCTGGATTCTGTCGATCTCGCCATGGATTGCGGCCGCCATTTCGTCCGGGTTGTGCCCGGGCATGGGAAAGGCATAGAAGGCGAACAGGTGCGGGTATTTGCTTCCCGGTAGGCCAGTGAAACCTGCCGAATCGGAGGCGATTTTCTGGTCACGCACCAGGGCGCGATACAGGCGAGAGGTGCGCCCGTTGGACATCAGATCAGCGATGGCATCGTAGACCGAGTCATCGGGCGTGCGGTAGTCGGGTCGGTGATATCCCTCGAGATAGAGGGGTTGGCTCATCTCGCGCAAGATTACCCGCCGTTCGGAGTTCTGCGGGGGCTCGAGCGTGGTTCGTTCGTCCGGCTTCTCACGCGAGGGTATCCGGCCGAAATACTTCTCGATGATGGGCATGGCTTCACTGGCTTTCACGTCGCCCACCACCGCGACCACCATGTTTGAAGGAATGTAGTAGCGCTCGAAGAAGGCAGCTGCGTCGGTGGCGGAGAACGAATCCAGATCCGACGTCCACCCGATGGTGGGCCGATGATATTCATGGGCGGCGAAGGCCGCGGTCACGAATTGCTCGAGCAGCCTTCCGATGGGGTTGCTGTCTACCCGCGTGCGGCGTTCCTCCTTCACCACATTGCGCTCGTCATAGAACTGCCGCATCACCGGATGCAGGAAGCGTTCGGATTCCAGGTAGGCCCACAGTTCTAAGCGGTTCGCGGGCATCGAGTAGAAATAGTTGGTTTCATCGTCGGTGGTATTGGCGTTCAGGTCCTCGCCACCATTCCGCTCCACGATTTCTGGAAATTGGTTGGGAATGACATACTGGTCGGCCTGCTTGACCGCGTCGAGCCAGTTCTTCTCAAGTGCTTTGACCTCGGAGGCGTCCTGGTCGACCCGCTGATCGCGCTGGCGGATGTAGGCGGCGTAGGCCTGCTCAACTTTTTCGAGGGCCACCTTCTCGGCGGCATAGTCCTTGGTGCCGATCTTGTCCGTACCCTTGAAGGCCATGTGTTCGAACATATGCGCAAGACCGGTCTTGCCTAACGGGTCTTGCACGGAACCGGCGTCGACGTGGGTGTGAAAGGAGAATACCGGCGCTTCGGGACGCTCGCAAATCACGACCGTCAAGCCGTTCCCCAGTTTCTTGAGGGTGATTCGCTTCTCGAAGGAAGCAACATCCTGGGCCCGAGCGCCGACGGCGAACAACAACACCACCCCGATCCAAAAGGAGCCTCGAGCGCGAGTGATGGTTCCTCGTAGCCGGCCCGGACCAGGGGAAGGCAGCTTTCGTGGGCCAGCGAAAGCAAGATATCTCTGGCCGCCCACCGCACAAATCTCAGGTTTGTTCTCGCGCTCAGCAAGAGAGCGGTTCTTCACGGGACCTCCACCGGTTGCATCTGGGCTAGAAATCTGAAATTACGTGTCCTCGGGGGACATTGTCAAACCGCGGAGCGTGCCAGCCGCAGTTGATTCTCGAGAACGTTGACGGTATACAGGTACGGTTCTAAAGTTTGATTGGATCAGGGAATTTGCCGTCGAAAGGAAAGCACGTGGGCGCATCCCAGACGATTGAAATCGAAGGCAAACGGCTCAAGCTGACCAATCTTGAAAAAATCCTGTATCCCGCCGCCGGATTCACCAAGGGACAGGTGATCGACTATTACGCGCGAATTGCCCCCGTCTTGGTCCCCCAACTTAGAGATCGGCCTTTGACCCTGAAACGCTATCCCGAAGGCGTGGATCGGGAATTTTTCTTTGAGAAGAACGCCACCCAATACCGCCCCGAATGGGTCAAGACTGCCCCCATCTGGAGCGAAGGCAACCGGCGCAGCGTGAACTACCTCTTGGCTGACGATCTGGCCACCCTGATCTGGATCGCCAATCTGGCCTCGATTGAGTTACACCCGTCGCTCTCCCTGGCGCGAACCATCGAAACCCCTACGGTGATTGCCTTCGACCTGGACCCCGGGCCACCCGCCAGTGTCGTCGAATGCTGCCAGGTTGCCTGCTGGCTGCGGGAGTTTTTCGAGCGCTTCGGATTGCACAGTTTCCCTAAAACCTCCGGCTCGAAGGGGTTGCAGATTTACGTTCCCATGAATACACCCACCACTTACACCGCGACCAAGCCTTTTGCCCACGCGCTCGCCCGTCTCCTCGAAGACGAGCATCGAGAGTTGGTCGTGTCGGATATGAACAAGCAGCGGCGGGTGAACAAGGTTTTCGTCGACTGGAGCCAGAATGATCAGCATAAGACCACCATCGCCGTCTACTCCTTGCGTGCCCGCTCGCAACCCACCGTGTCGACTCCAGTGACCTGGGAAGAAGTCGAACACGCCTTGCAAAGGAGAGATGCAAGCCTGCTCGTGTTCGAAGCTCCGCAGGTGCTCGAACGGGTGGCAAAGAAAGGGGATCTGTTTGCCCCGGTGCTTACCCTAAAGCAGACCTTGCCCAAGCTGCCGGGCATCGAGCCCGCCCGGCTCGCGGCCGGCGACTCGGGGGTCGAGCTCAGAGCGCAGGCGCCTGCAACCTCCCGGAAAAGCTCCCGCAAGCCTGCCGGATCTGTCCGGAAGAAGAAAGCCAGAAAGGTATAATGCCTGGCGTTCGCCGGCCGATCCACCATGGCGCATTTCTACGCAGGCACAAGCGGGTGGGCTTATGCAAGCTGGAAGCCTGACTTTTACCCCGCCAAGCTCGCACAAGCCAAGTTCTTGCCCTATTACGCGACGCAGCTCAATGCCGTCGAAGTCAATTTCACCTTTCGCCAATTGTTAAAGGATACGACCGCCGAGAAATGGGTGGGCGAGACGCCCCCGGGATTTTGTTTCAGCGTGAAGGCTCATCAGGTCATCACCCACATCAAGCGCATGCAGCAGACGGAGGACTTTGTCCGCCGTTTTCTCGGCAGCCTTGAGCCGCTGGCGCGCGCCGCCAAGCTTGGTCCACTTTTGTTTCAACTGCCGCCCAATCTGAAGGCAGATCGCTCCTTGCTCGCGGATTTCTTGGCCGGCTTACCGCGAGTCCCCTCCGCCTTCGAGTTCCGGCATGCCTCGTGGTTCGACGAGGCAACCTTCGATCTGCTGCGCCGGCATAACTGTGCGCTGTGCGTCGCCGAAACCGAAGAGCGCGTGACCCCGGACGTTATCACCGCAGATTTTTGCTATTACCGCTACCGGAAACCCGACTACGCCCGCGAAGAACGGCAAGCCATGATCACTCGCATGCAGGAGCACCTGGCGGCGCAACGCAATGTCTATGCCTATTTCAAGCATGAAGAAACCCCGCAAGGGGCGCGCTATGCGCTCGAGCTGCTGCAGGAAATCGCTTCCCAACAGCAGACCGAGAAGCCGCGATAAGCGCGATCCCCCCTTCTGCTTGGGAAGTCCGTCCCCGAAAGCGGCGGCTGCGACCGGTCGGTCCCGCGTATCCGGCTGATTATTGCCTCCAACCTTCGCCGGCAGGCATAGTAAAGTGTGTCTTCCCCGGCCAATGCTCCGATTCTGTCCGGCTTCTTGGACTATTTGAAGGTCGAGAAAGGCCTCGCCCGCCTCACGGTGTCAGCCTATCGTACCGACATTCGGCAGTTTGGGGAATTTCTTCGTGGACGTAAGCGCACGCTCCTCGACGCCCGCCGGGTTGATGTTCGCGACTTCCTCCAAGACCTATTCTCGAATGCCGTCGACGGCCGCTCGGTGGGACGGAAACTCTCCGGGCTGCGCCGCCTGTACCATTATCTGTTGCTCGACCAGCTGATCGAGCACGATCCCACCCTGAACATCGCTTCGCCAAAGCAGTGGAAGGTATTGCCCAAGTCCTTGGCGCGAGAGGAAATGCTCGCCCTGCTCGAGGGGCCGGGATCGACCTCAAGTCATAGACTTGCGCCGGCCATGGCGGCGCGGGATCGCGCCATGCTCGAGGTCTTCTATGCCGGGGGCTTGCGGGTTTCGGAGCTGATTGGGGTCAAACTTGGGGACCTGAAGCTGGATTTTGGTTACGTGCTGGTGCGGGGGAAAGGAGACAAGGAGCGCATCGTACCGCTCGGCAAATCGGCGCAGCAGGCCCTCACCGAGTACATGGGGAGCGCGCGCGCGGCGCTATTGGGACCGAAGAGCTCTGCGCTGTTGTTCCTCGGGCGCGGAGGCCGCCAGCTAACGCGTCAGCGGGTGTGGCAGATGGTGCGGCTGGCATCGAAGTCTGCCGGCCGTCATGCGAGCCCCCACATGTTGCGGCACAGCTGCGCCACGCACATGGTCGAAAACGGTGCCGACTTGCGTACGGTGCAAACCATTCTCGGCCACGCCGACATTTCGACCACCCAGGTGTATACCCATGTGGCGCTCGATCGACTAAAAAGCGTGTATCAGAAACATCATCCGCGCGCCAAGGCGCGATAAGCTGCCTGGCACCGGGCACGGAGTTCGCATTTGAAAACCGGCACGAGCGGGGAAGGGAGGGCTCCGACGACGAAGCATCGCACCGAGGTCGGGAGGGCGGTGGATCAGTTTCTGCGCTCGTTAGGGGAACGCAACGCCTCGCTTCACACCCGCAGGGCTTACGCTCGGGATCTGGCCCGTTTTTCGCAATACGTAGGGGCGCGGAATTGGCGGGACATTGATCATGTCACGATCCGCAGTTTTCTCTCCCGTCTTTACGAAACTGGACTCAGCAAAACCTCCGTGGCGCGTTCCCTGGCCGTCGTGCGTTCTCTCTACCGTTGGTTAGCCCAGGAAGAGATCGTTGCCCAGAATCCCGCCGCTTTGGTCTCCACCCCCAAGCTGCCCAAGAAGCTGCCTCGCGTCCCCACCATGGAGGAGATGGGCAATCTCCTCGACGGGAAGATGCCGGAAATTGCAGCATTCCCCGAGCGGGATCACATCATGTTCGAGCTGCTGTACGGCTGCGGCATTCGCAATTCTGAACTGGTCGGCATCAATCTCGATGATATTCGCCTGCGAGACGAGGTGATCCTCATCCGTGGCAAGGGCAAGAAACAGCGCTATGTGCCCTTTGGTGATTCCGTAAAAATCGCTCTGGCTCGCTACCTGCCCACACGCCAGCAGCTCCTCGCGGGACGTGGGGGGAGCACCCACGCCCTGTTGATCAATCGCCGCGACCGGGGAAGGCTGACGACGCGGAGCGTTGGCCGGATCATCAAGCGGCTTGCCGTCGCGAAAGGCTTCCCGCCGGATGTCCACCCCCACACGCTGCGGCATGCTTTCGGCACCCACCTGCTCGAGCAAGGTGCAGACTTGCGCGCCATTCAGGAGATGCTCGGGCATGAGCGTCTCTCGACCACCCAGCGTTACACCCAGCTCTCGATGAAACACGTGCTGGCGGTTTATGATCAGACACACCCGCGGGCGAAGTAACGCGCCCAGCCTCCTACCGCCGGGGGAGCTGTCTGCCTTTTCGCAATTGCTCCAGTTGCTCCCACATGGTGACCACCTGCGATCTCAACTCGGCGGTAAGCCGCTCGTAGGCTTCTTCCGACGCTTGCGAGTCGGGAGGCGGATGAATCGCGTCCCCGAACCTGATCCACAGGGGCGCGAACTTCTGAAAACTCTTGCCCCGCGGCCAAGCATCATGAAAGCCGGTAATGGCGACCGGGACGATGGGGACCTGAAGGTGGATGGAAAGAATGGCAGCGCCTTTCTTGAAAGTTTTGGGTGTCCCGTCGATCGAGCGCTCGCCTTCAGGATAAAGAACCAGTACCCGACCATGGCGTAACCCGAAGGCGCCGGCGCGCATCGCAGGAATCAGGTTCGCGTCGGGATCGACCAGGATGATCCGCAGCCATCGCGCCAAAGTTCTGAGGAAGCCATGGCCGAAGATTTCGCTCGTGCCCACGAAGAATAGGTTCTGGAACACAGGCCAAGGCAAGAGACTGCTCATGATCGTGCCGTCGATAAAGCTCTGGTGATTGGAGCACAGCAGGAACGGCCCTTTGCTCGGCAGTTTCTCGAGCCCGTTCACGCGGAGGTGAAACCGATCGTAAGCCGACATTGCGACCATGCGCGTCAGCAGGTACCAGATCCCCTCGGCGAGCGGCTGGCGCTGAGCCAGGGCCAGGGCCTGTGGGTCCTCGGGCGGTTGCGCCAGCACAACCTGCCAGCCGGCAAATCTCACGGAAGCGGCCTTGACCCCGCTGCGCGCGCTGGCGCGCACCAGATCGACCAGTTCGCGAACCGTGTACACCTCAGCCAGACGGGATTCCTCGACCGCGCCTCCGAGTTCCTGCTCGAGCGCCACCAGGAGTTCCACCCGCTGCATGGAATCCAGCCCCAAATCGAGTTCCAAATTGTTGCTGGGGCGAATCGGTGACGGGCGGCTCCCGACCGCCTCGCCAATCACGCGCAGGGCCCGTTCGACATCCGGCTGCTCAAGCCAGGCCGACTCCTCGGCCGAGCGCGGCTCCTCGGACGTCTCCGCCTCATCCCCGGATGGCTGAGCCTGGTTTTCCCTTACCCGGCGCTCGATTTGGAAGCGCTTCAGCTTGCGGGTCGTGGTGCGCGGCAGGGTGTCGGACGGCCACACCTCGTAGCTGGCAATTCGCTTGGTGGAAGCCAGCTGGGACGACAAACTCTCGATATCGAAGCGGATGACTTCCTTCGTGTTCACAATCCTTCGTTGCCGCAGCAGGTCGAAATTCGGCACGATGACCGCATGCAGACGATCGGAGGCGGGGTCTCCCGGGTGTCGCTCCAGGCCGAGAACGCACATCTCCTTGATATAGGGTGATTTGAGGTAGTGTGCCTCGACCTCTTCAGGATAGATATTTTTTCCATTGCTAAGAATGATGACTTCTTTTTTGCGCCCGGTGATGAATAGATTCCCGCCCTCGTCGAAGTAGCCGAGATCCCCGGTGTGCAGCCAGCCGTTCGCCAGGGCGGCGGCGGTCGCATCCGGACGGTTCCAATACCCTTGCATGACAATCTTTCCCCGAATCGCAACTTCGCCGACCGGTTGGGGAATGCCTTCGACCGGCTGCGGATCCAGGATTTTCCCTTCCACACCCGGCAGCGGGGGACCCACCGACCCGATGACGTTGTTCTCCGGCCGGTTGGCGAACGCACCGCCGCAGGTCTCGGTCAATCCGTAGGCCTGGAGAACGTCAATGCCGAGGGCATAGAAGCTGCGTGCGATCTCGGGATCGAACCTTGATCCCCCGGTGACCAGGTAGCGCATGTGATCGCCGAAGAGTCTGCGGATGTTAGGAAAGAAGATCTTTCCCGGATTCCAGCCGAGGTTTCGTAAGAAGCGGGTGACCGCCATCAGCATTGCGACCATCGTTTGGACCAGCCGGCCGCGCCGGGAAATCTCTTTGAAGATGCGCTCATGGATTAAATAGAAGAATTGCGGAACCACGGCAAACGCCGTGATCCTTCTCTCCGTAAGGGCGCGAAGCAACTCCGTCGTGTTCAGAGTCTCCAGGTACACGACGCGCGATCCCTTGACGAGGGGCAACAAGAGATTGGCCATTTGCGAAAGCACATGAAACAGCGGCAGCACCCCCAGCAAGGCGTCCTGCGGGCCGATCTCGACCCAGCCAAAGACGGCTTCGACTTCTCCCATGAAGTTTGCGTGGGTGAGCATCACGCCTTTGGGATCGGCGGTTGTCCCCGAGGTGTATAGGAGGGAAACCAGATCGTTCTCCGAGGCAGGCTGGGGAGTGAAATGCCCGGGCCCTGCCGCCACGATGCGATCCAGATTGGTCACGTCACCGGCGGCCGCGCTAGGGGTGTTCGTGTCCCCGTTCGGGAGCGAGCGAGCGCCGTCCCGCGGGTCGTTCGGGAAGGCGGGGGGGCGCGCACCTTCGTCGATCCTCACCATGGGAATCGATCTCGTGGCCGCCGCCTCGTGCGCCACGCTGAGGTGCCTGCCATCACAAAACAGCAGCGAGCTGTCGCTATCGGCGAGCAACCTGGCTGCTTGATCGGCGTGCAGAGCGGTGTCGAGCGGAACCGTCGTATGTCCCGCCGCGATAATGCCCAGATAAACCGCTACCCAGAGAGGGTGGTTCTCGGCAAGAATTGCGATGCGTGCCGCCGGCCCAAAGTTCTGCTCGGTGAGCCAGCGGGCAATCGACTCCGCCATGCCGCGTAGCTCCCCGTAGGTGTAGCTTTCGACAGCATCCCGCCGCTGGATTTCGAGCGCAACATTTTGCGGCCAGCGCTCGGCAGTGCTGCGAAACAGGTCGTAAAAGGTGGGCATATTTCGCGAGAACTATACCTGAAAACGAATTCCGCTGTCGGGAAAGGAGTGCGCCGGACCCGGGCTTGCTGGGCGATCCCTTGGTGGCATTCTGGCGCACCTCAGGGGGCCCGCCGGGCGCCGCGACTGACACTCTCAAACCGCATCTAATATGCTAGGCTTTTAAGGATGTCGGCTTGGCGTTCAGCCACCCGCCCAAGGATTCGTGAACCTTGATTAGTGCCCTCATTGCCAAGGTCTTTGGAACCAAGAACGAGCGCGAGATCAAGCGTTTGTTGCCTCGGGTCGAGGCGATCAACGCGCTCGAGCCCGCCCTGCGGAAGCTCAGCGACGAGGAGCTCCGTGGCAAGACGGAGGAGTTCCGTCGTCGTATCCAGGACCGCCTGCGCCAAGTCCCGCCCGAGCCCGACGCCGACCCCGACCGCCAGAAGGAACTCGAACAGCAGCGAGCCACCGCCATCGGTGAGGTCATGGAGGAGATTCTCGAGGAGGCGTTTGCGGTGGCTCGCGAGGCAGGACGGCGGGTTCTCAATATGCGGCACTTCGATGTGCAGCTGATCGGAGGCATCGTCCTGCATCAAGGCAAGATTGCGGAAATGAAGACCGGCGAAGGGAAGACCTTGGTGGCGACGCTGCCCGTCTATCTGAACGCGCTCGGTGGGCGGGGGGTGCACGTGGTCACCGTCAATGACTACCTGGCCAAGCGCGACTCGGAGTGGATGGGCAAGCTTTACGGCTTCCTCGGGCTTTCCGTCGGGGTGATTGTTCACAACCTCGATGACCAGCAGCGCCGAGACGCCTACGCCGCGGATGTCACCTACGGCACCAACAACGAATTCGGTTTTGACTACCTGCGCGACAATATGAAATTCGACCTGCGCGACTGCGTGCAGCGTGGCCATAACTTCGCCATCGTGGACGAAGTCGACTCCATCCTGATCGACGAGGCCCGCACCCCGCTCATCATCTCCGGCGCCAGCGAAGAATCGACGGACAAATACGCCAGGGTCAATCGCATCCTCCCCAAGTTGGAGCGGGGCGAGGAAATTGACGTGGCCCCGGGCGAGCCGGTGCAGCTTACCGGGGACTACGTCGTCGACGAAAAGCACCGCGGCATTACGGTGACCGACGAGGGCTGGGAAAAGGTGGAGTCCCTGCTCGGCATCGGCAACATCGCCGATCCCGAAAACTGGGAGCTGAAACATCATGTGGAGACCGCCATCAAAGCCCATGCGCTTTATCACCGCGACGTCGAATACGTGGTGAAAGAAGGCGAAGTGATCATTGTGGATGAGTTCACCGGACGGCTCATGCCTGGCCGCCGCTGGTCCGATGGATTGCACCAAGCCGTGGAGGCCAAAGAGAACGTCAAGATTGAACGCGAAAACCAGACCTTGGCCACCATCACCTTCCAGAACTATTTCCGCATGTACAAGAAGCTGGCCGGCATGACGGGCACGGCGGAAACGGAGTCGACGGAATTTGACAAGATCTACAAGCTCGAAGTGATGGTGATTCCAACCAACCGACCTCTGCTGCGCGTCGAGCATCCGGATGTGGTGTATCGCACGGCCAAAGAGAAATATTTCGCGGCGGCCGATGAAATCGAAAAGCTGCATGCAACCGGCCAGCCAGTGCTGGTCGGAACCACTTCGATTGAAAAATCGGAGCGGCTCTCGGAATTGCTGAAGAAAAAAGCGGTCAAGCACTGGGTCTTGAACGCCAAGCAGCATGAGAAAGAAGCGGAGATTGTCGCCCAAGCCGGTCGCTTCGCCATGGTCACGATCGCCACCAATATGGCGGGCCGCGGCACGGACATTCTGCTCGGCGGAAACCCGGAGTTTATGGCCAAGCAGGAAAGCGTAAAGAAGGGAATTGCCCAGCAACTGCGCGCCGCCCAGGGCAAGGTTCAGGCGAAGGTAGACGACCGCAACACCACGGTGTGGTACTACCTGGGGAATGAGTATGCCGTGCCGACGGACCAGTGGACGGCGATCTTTAACCGCTACAAACAGCAGACCGATGGGGAGCACGATCGCGTGGTCGCGGTGGGAGGATTGCACATTTTCGGGACCGAGCGCCACGAAGCGCGCCGCATCGACAATCAGCTCCGCGGCCGTGCCGGCCGTCAGGGGGACCCCGGATCGTCCCGCTTTTTCCTGTCCCTAGAGGACGACCTGATGCGCATCTTCGCCAAGGAGTGGGTCTCGAATCTGCTGCAGCGATTGGGTATGGAAGAGGGTGTTCCGATCGAGTCGCGGCTGATTTCCCGCCGGATTGAGAAGGCGCAGGAGGCCGTCGAAGCGCAAAACTTCGAAGCCCGAAAGCATCTGCTCGAATATGACGATGTCATGAACAAGCAGCGGGAAGCCGTCTACGGTTTGCGCCACGAGCTGCTCGAGGGGGTCGATCAGAAGGAGCTGATTCTCGAAGATTATGTGGCCGGCATTCTGGGCGACTTGATGGATGAATTCTGCTCCGTGAAAGCGCATCCGGCAGATTGGGACAGCAAAGGTTTGAAGGACGCCGTTTTTACCCGCTTCGGCGTCGATATTCTCGCCGAGGGAGTCAAGCCGGAAACCCTGAACCGCCAGGAACTGGGCGACGCCATTTTCCACAAGCTTAAGACCCGCTACGAGGCGAAGGAAGGGCTCATCGGAGCCGAAGCCATGCGCTATCACGAGCGCATGATCATGCTGAGCGTGATCGACGCGCAATGGAAAGATCACCTGCGGGACATGGATCATCTGAAAGAGGGGATCGGACTTCGCGGCTATGGCCAGCACGATCCCCTGGTCGAATACAAGCGTGAATCCTTCGACATGTTCGAGGCCATGATGCGACGTTTCCAGGAGGAAACGGTTCGCTACCTGTATCTCATGCAGGTGTTGCAACGCGTGGAGTTAGCTCGAACGACACCATCGGACCAAGGTCCGGAGACCGGAGTCGCCGTGGTTGCTTCCGGTGGCGGAGACGGCCCTCGCCGCCCGCGAGCCTTGGTCACCTCGGTGGACGAAGTCGAGGAAGCCTTCCAGCGTCGCAAGCGGCGGGAACTGGAGCAGGCGAGCATGGCAGGCGCCGGAGATCTACAGCCGGTGCAGCAGGTCGTCCGCGGCACCGCCAAAATCGGTCGCAATGATCCCTGTCCCTGCGGCTCCGGCAAGAAGTATAAGAAGTGTTGCGGAGCCAAATTGTAACCGCTTGCCGAAGCCTCCCCACCCCGGGATTGGCTCGCTTCGGGCGAGTCCTCCACCCCTTTGCGTCGGGCTTTCGCCCTCCTTAGGATGGGCGCCACCGATTCGGCCTGCCGGCCGAGTCACGGCTGCGGGGGTTGCCGTACCAGGAAGGACTTGACCACGATGTTATTGGGCCGGATGCCGACCGGGATCATGGTCAGCAGGGAATACTCGCCCGGCTCAAACTTCTTCTTAGGTGTGCGCTTCTGGATCACCGTGATGTCGCCCGATGCGGAGTCCAAGACCAACAGATAGTTCTGGCTCACGGAAAGGGCCAAACCATCCGGGTGGGTGCCGACCGCCAGGGTGGCAACGATCTTTCCCTGTTCGATGTCATACACCGCAACCGTATTCGATCCAAAGTTGCTGACGTACAGTCGGCTATTGTCGGCGGTTACGATGCCCCGCGCTGGATGGGCTCCGATCAGGTAACTTCCGCCCACCTCATCGGTTGTCGTCTCGATGATGGAGATGCTGTCGGAATCAAAGTTACTGACCACCAGTTCGCCGCCATCCGGTTTGAGGGCAAGATGAGTGGGAGTCTTGCCCACATCGAGAAGCGCCAGCAGCGTCCCGCTGTTCAGATCAATCGAAGCGACTTGCGCGGATCCGGTGCAAGCGACAAAGGCTTTGCTGTTGTCGGGAAGAATGGCGATGTCCTCCGGCTGCTGGCAAACCGGGATGGTGCTGCGCACAGTCAGGCGCTGCGCGTCAATTTCGGAGATCGTGCCGTCGCCGCGATTGCTGACGACGACCGTCCGGCCATCGGGTGAAACTTTGGCGAGACCGGGCGAAGCACCAACCCGGATGTTGCCGACCACGGCTCGCTCCTCGAGGTCGATGACCGAAACATTGGCAGAGCCCGCGTTGGCTACGTAGCCCCGCTTTCCATCCAGAGAAACATCGATGAAATACGGCTTGCCATGCACACCGATGGTGGAGGAAACGGTGTTGCGCTCCGCATCGATGACGCTGACGTTGCTCGATCCGGTGTTGACGGCGTAGATTTCATTTTTCTTGGTGTTGGCGGCGATGCCGGTCGGCTCACTTCCCACCCGGATGGTGCGGGCGAGGCGAAACGTGCGCAGGTCGATGACGCTGACCGTATCACTCTTTCCATTGGTGATGTAAGCGTACTCCCGATACCTGGGAGCGTAGTCGGAGAGCTGGCGTTCGTCGAAATACCACCAGGCGAGGCCGAGCCCAATCGGGACAAAGACAACGACGAGGAGGAGCTTTCTCAAGACAGCGACGGGGCAGAGGTTCGGGCCGTCGACCGAGGTGCGATCGCTGGCTCAACCGGCGGTGCCGATCCTATCGCGGGGATCGTTCTCCCCACCACCGGTGCGATCTGTCGTACCTGGGCCATGAGTTCGTCAAACTGGTCGGGATAGAGCGACTGCACACCATCGGAGAGCGCCTTGTCCGGCTCGGGGTGGACTTCGACCATCAGCCCATCGGCCCCAACCGCCACCGCCGCTCGCGACAAGGGGGTTACTTTGTTGCGCTTTCCGGTGCCGTGGCTGGGATCCACGATCACCGGCAGATGGCTCAGCCGCTGGACGGCAGGAACGATGCTGAGGTCCAGCGTATTGCGGGTGTGATCGGCGAAGGTTCGCACGCCACGCTCGCAAAGGATCACGTTGTAATTGCCTTCACTCATCACATATTCGGCAGCCATGAGCAGCTCTTCGAGCGTCGCCGCCATGCCGCGCTTGACCATCACTGGCTTGCGGGCGCGCCCGGCCCGCTTGAGCAGCGAAAAATTCTGCATGTTGCGTGCGCCGATTTGGATAATATCGGCGTAATCCTCCACCAGTTCCAGGGACTCGTGATCCATCGCCTCGGTCACGATTCGCACCCCGAACCGATCGCGGATTTCCGCCAGGATGCGCAAGCCTTCTTCCCCTAGGCCCTGGAAGGAATAGGGAGAGGTTCTCGGCTTATACGCTCCGCCTCGAAAAAACTGGGCCCCGGCACGGGAAACTCGCTCGGCGACCGCGAAGGCTTGTTCCCGGCTCTCGATGGCGCACGGTCCCGCCATAATCGCGAGCGCGCTTCCGCCAACGGTTGCTGTCGACCCGGGAAATCGTATAACGGTGTTGTCTTCTTTGATATCGCGACTGACCAGCTTGTAGGGTTTGGTGACACGAATGACTTCCTGCACGCCTGCCATCTCTTCCAGCGTGCCGGCCTCGACTTCCCCCTGGTTGCCGGTAATCCCAATCGCGGTTCGCTCAGCACCCAGAATCGGATGCGCCCGATACCCGAGGGACTCGATTTTTCGGCAGACGGCGCGGATCTGATCTTCACTCGCGTGCGCCTGCATCACCACTAACACGATGCCACCTCGAAAAGCTTAAGTGTATCTTCAATCCCGGGGTGGCGGCAAACCTCACTCCTTGCTCGATCCCCGGCCTTGGGCAGGTCCTGCCTAAGCTGAGTCTTTCCGATGAACCCGACGCCGAGAGCAGGAAGCGATCAAGCTTCCTCGTGACAATTTGAGGATGCGCCGCGGCGCCAGGGTGCTGGAGAACTCTTGTACGTGCAGGCGGCGGCCGGCAAGCAGGCGGAGGCTCGTGCCCAGGTGCTACGTCATGGCGTTCCGCTATTGGCTGCGGATGGCACCCCTGGTGCGGGACGTCATGCTTCAATATCAGGCGATCGTCGCCACACGCAACAACCCGGGCCAGCTGGCCTCGATGCAAAACAAGTTCGTGCGAATCTCTCTCGAGCGGCTCCGTCTTTCGATCAAGGAGTTGGTGGGAGAGTTACCGACGGAGATGGAGCAAGCTTACACGACGGCCACCTCGCCTGAGTCTGCCAATCGAGCGCGCGTTATTATCCCCACACGTCCGTCGCTTCTCAAACCTGGCGAATCGCTGCGAATCTTTATTGTGGCTCCCGGTCAGCAGGAGGTCCGTGAGGTCGAGCTGTTCACGCGCTGCCAAGGTAGGCAGGAATGGCAGGCGTCGGAGGCCACCCATGCTGGACGAAGTGTCTATGCCGCCACACTGGGTCCGTTTCCAGCCGCCGACCGCACCATCGAATGCTACGTCACCGTGACCGCTCAGTCGCTGACCCTATCCGCTCCTCCGCAAGCGCCCCGCAACGTCTACAGGTTGAATTTACTGGCCTGACCCCGGGACGGACCCTATGCTTTCATGGCTGGGGCATTTCCCCAGCGAATCCCGTGCGCATTCGCTGAGCGCCTCGAATCGGATGCACCCGATAGACTGTGTTTTGCATCTTCTATTTCAAGCCTCGCATCCATACGCTCTGGGCTGAACGAAGGTTGACCGGGTTCTGGGTGGCTGGCAAAGGATAAGGATAAGGAGAGATCATGAAAGCTGCCGTGGTGCCCCAAGTGGCAGGCGGGTGGCAAGTCAAAGAGTGGCCGACCCCGAAGGCTGGGCCTAATCAGGTGGTGATCAAGATTGGTGCGAGTGGCCTCTGCTATACCGATGTGCACATCACTTTGGGACACATTCCAACCCGATTCCCGCGCGTTCTCGGACACGAACCCGTGGGTGAAATCGTGGAGGTCGGCCCCGGGGTCACCTCGCGGAAAATCGGCGATCGGGTTGGTGTCGGCTGGGTCCAGCGGGGCTGTGGACGCTGCGAGTGGTGCCTTCGGGGCAAAAAGGAGCTCTGTCCCAACGCCGTCTCGACCGGCATCGGCCTCGAAGGGAGTCATGCAGAATACATGTTGGCGTACGCCGACGCCACCATGCTGATCCCGGACACACTCTCCTACGAGCAGGCTGCGCCCATCTTTTGCGCGGGCTACACGGTCTGGAGCGGCTTCCGCTTTGCGGACCCAAAACCGCATGAGCGGGTTGCGGTGGTTGGTATCGGCGGACTCGGTCACCTGGCCCTGCAGTATTCCAAGGCGGCCGGGTTTGAGACGATCGCGATCACCCGATCGAAAGATAAGGAGAAACTGATTCGCGAGCTTGGCGCCGACGAGGTGGTCGAGAATGGCGAAAAGCTTCTGGCTGCCGGAGGCGCAGACATCTTGTTAGCCACCAGCAATTCGTGGTCGGCCACCGCTGACGCCATGAAGGGCATGCGTCCGGATGGCCGCGTGATGCTGATGGGGGTGGGCGAGGAGCCTCTGAACTATCCCCAGGAGCTTATGTTCAAGCGGGTGCGGTTGATCGGATCGTCGCAAAACGGAGTCGAGTATCTCTACGAGGCGCTCGACTATGCTGCCAAAGGCAAGGTGAAGGTGAGGGCGGAAACCTATAAGCTCGACGAGATTGAACGGGCCTACGAGCGCGTGGCCAAAGGTCAAGCACGATTCCGGGTCGTGATCACGCCGAATTAACCGAGTTGTAGGCCATTTGGGTTAGCCCTTTTTACGGGTGTAGTTGCTCTCTACCAGAAAATTTCAGTCAGCAGTACAGTCTTTCTTACATAGCAACACTGGTTAGGTTCAAGTACAGTTGGCCCAGTCGTGGAGGGAAATATGAAGCAAGGTATTCTGATCACATTGACGGTGGTTCTGTTCGGAGTGGGTTCGCTGCTGGCGCAGTCACGTTCCGCAGCGGATCCTTATAACCAGCCTCTGGCACGAGGTGGCGGAGCCTCGACAGTCAGCACGACGCTTCCGCCCGATGCCGCGCAGCAGCAATTAGTAGAACAAAATCTGAAAGATGTTCATTTCGATTTTGACCGCGCCGATTTGCGGCCGGATGATCGTTCTTCCTTGGAGACGGATGCGCGATGGTTGAAGGATCATCCCGACGTGATCATCACCATCGCAGGGGATGCCGACGAGCGTGGGGAGATTGTTTACAATCTCGTGCTCTCGGACGAGCGGGCAACCACGGTGAAGGATGCCCTGGTGGCGCTTGGGGTTCCGGCCGACCAGATTGTGCATTCCGTCGGATGGGGGAAGCTCTATCCGGTGTGCTCGGAATCCGACGAAGGTTGCTGGAGCCAAAATCGCCGCGCCCACTTCAACGCCTGGTAGGCAGGTGAAAGGCAGAATCGCACTGCTCGGTTGGCCCAGACCCCGGGAGGGATCAGGGATTGGGTGACGACGTGCGCAGCAGCGAGGTCTGCCCGCGTTCGAGACTGCGAAGCAGAAAATACTCGTTGAAGGGCCGGTCATCTTGCATGGCGGGGGTCTCAGGGGAGGCGGCGATCATTTCCGCCGGCGATCGCTCTCCCAACAGCACGGACAAAAAGATGTGCTCAGCATCAAGGAATGGCAGCCATTCCTGAATGTCGCGCACGGCGGAAGCGGGCATGCGCTGCGCCAGCTCAACCGGTGAGCGCTGCGGGATGGGACTGTCGCTCGCGAGAAAGTGGTAGCCCCATTGCGGGCTGTAAGCGAAGACTCGCACGTAAGCGAACGACTCGGTCAGAGCCCGCGTGACCGAAGCCCGGGTCTCGGGGTCTCCTTCGGGCAGCCATTGCTGCAAAATCCCGCCCGGGGCCAAGCGCTGTCGGATGATCGCATAGAACTCCTTGGTGTAGAGAAGGCTCGATCCGGCCGCGTGGAGTGGGAGTGGAGGGTCCACGGTGACGACGTCGTAGTGCGCCGATGAGCGCTCCAGATAGCGGCGCCCGTCATCGATCACAATGTTCGACCGGGGGGAACTGAGCAGTTGGCCGGCGTCGGGATGGAAATAAGGAAACATCTTGGGCAGGCTGGGCACCAGTTCGGCTGCGGTTGCCGAAATACCCCAGGAGAGCAACGAGCGATAGCTCGTGCCCATACCAAAACAGATCACCAGGGCGCTTTGCGGCGGGTGGTTGAGGAAAACTAGCGGAAGGTGAGCCATCATTTTCGTGATCTGCGTAAGTCCCGTCACGCCGACTCCATTGACCAGAAGGCGCTTTTGCATGCCCTGGCCATAGGCGATGACGGTCGCCGTGTTGTCACGCAGGATCCAACTGCCCGCCGGGAATGTTTCCTCATAGTCCCGCGCCAGGACCACCAAGAGCAAGGCTTCCGCCAGCAGCGCATAGGAGAGTGCCTTCTTGCCACGCGAAGCCGGTTCGATCGTGGATGACCAAGCCGGGGAGGCCGCCATGGCCAACCACGGCAACGAGAAAACGGCTTGCACCCAGTGCTCGGTCAAGTAGGGAAGGAGCAGAAAGCCGGCAAGTAACGGGCCAAGAATACACCCCAGCACATTCACGGCGTACGCGGTTCCAGCGCGGTCGGGATCGCCTCTTGACCAGCGATCCACGAGCAGTGGAGTAATAAATCCCAAACCAAGGGAAAACGGGCCGATTCCCAACAGGACTCGAATTGGTGGGGCAAGCGCAAGGTGGGGATCCGCCATCACCACCGGCAAAACCGCGAACAGTCCCAGCAAAGCCCAGGTCAAACGTCCTTCGAACTGATTCCTCCGCATGCGCTGGCGATAGAGGCAGGAACCTAGGAAGGTCGAGGCAAAATAAACCGCCAGGATGAGAGCGAACGAGTACACCATAGTCCCCAAGTAGGGGGTGAATTGCCGGATCCAAACGACCTCCATGCCCATACTGGTCAAGCCGGTCAGGAACAACAGGATCAGGGCACGGACATCTTTCGAACCGGAGGGGCGGGCAGGAGTGGCATCGGCAGTCGGGCTGACGGGAATGGTTGCGGGTGCTTCGTAGCGTGTGGAGAGCGCAAGAGCGGAAATGCCAAGAAGAAAGTTGAGCATCATGCCTACACCGAGCGTTCCATGAAACCCAATGATCTCTATGAACAACGGCGGTAGCAGGGCACCACCCACCGCGCCGGACACGTTGGAGAAGTACAGATAGCTGAAGGATTTCGAGGACTCTGCTTGGAAGCTGCAGCGGATGGCGAGCATGCCAACGGGAATCGTAGCGCCCATGCAGGCGCACCAGGGGATCAGAGCGATGGCCACGCATAGGCCCGAAGCGAAGTAGAAGGCAGCCGAAGACGAGAGTCCGACCCATGCAAGAAGCGCTCGGCCCCAAAGCAGTTCGTGGGGCACCAGCAGGGCTGATGATCCGATCAGAAACTGGGTCGCCGCATAGATCCGCAGCGCCGGCAGCACGGTCCGGTTCTCATATCGTCGCATCAGGCGTCCGCCAACCCAAGAGCCCAGGCCAAGCCCGGCCATGAACATGGAAAGGACGATCGAGACCATGGCGCTCGTAACCCCGAATTGGGCCACGGCGAGCCGCAGCCAGACGACCTCATAGAGAACGCCGCAGAAGCCCGATACGAGAAAAAATAGAAAGAACCACAACATGAGCAGCCTCCGGGGACACAGAGGCCGCTGCATCTCCGGTGATGCGTTCATCTGAGCATAGCCTCAGCTTGGCAGCAATGACGCACTTGGATTGGACGGTACGAGAGTAATCGCCCACCGGCGAGGGAAACTGGAGCCCGGAGAATAGGCCGGCGGCCCCGGCTATACTTTCTTCATGCCCCGTTCGATTGCCCGCGAGCAGGACATTCTCAGACTCGTGCCGCGCCAACGCCCTCTGCCTCAGGGCTCTCCGAGGATTGGCATTCATACCTCGGCGGCCGGCGGCGTCGAAAATGCCGCTGAGCGTGCCTATCGCTTAGGATGCAACACCTTGCAAATCTTTTCCTCGAGCCCTCGCCGGTGGGCTCCGGTCCATTTGAGCTCTCGGCAATGCGACGAAATGCGCCGCCTGCGAGAGCAATACAATCTGAAGCCGTTGGTGATCCACACCAACTATTTGGTGAATCTAGCGGCAACGAGCGAGCTCGTGCGGAAGAGGTCGATCCAGGCGTTTCGGGGGGAAGTCGAGCGTGCCCTGGCCCTGGGCGCCGAATATCTGGTCTTGCATCCCGGCTCATTCCGGGGCACAGATCGCGAAGCGGGAGTACGGCAGACGGCGGCCGCCATGGCCGCAGCCACCGAACAGCTTGATCTCGCCAAGGGCAATCTCACCATTCTGGTCGAAAATACAGCCGGCGCAGAATACTCGTTGGGAGGCAACTTCGAGCAGGTAAGTGAGCTCTTCGATCGACTGCAAGGTATACTTCCGGTTGCTGCCTGTATGGATACCTGCCATCTGCATGTCGCGGGATACGATATCGTGACGGTCGTCGGGTTCGGCCACACGCTGGCACGCTTAGAAGCGACGATCTCGTTGAAGAGGGTCCGGGTGTGGCATTGCAATGATGCTAAGGCTGCGCGTGGATCGCGGCTCGACCGGCACCAGCATATCGGGAAGGGAACGATCGGCTTGGAACCATTCCGCCGGTTACTGAACGATCCCCGCCTGGGTCACGCCGCTTTCATTGCTGAAACTCCGATCGATAGGCCGGGAGACGACAAACGAAACGTGGCGACGCTCAGAAGGCTGGTCGGAGCAAAGGCCAGATAAGAGAGGATTGGGTGCGGGCCCGGCCTGGCCTCGAGGAAAACAGTTCCGGCATCGGTGCTTTGGTCGCCGACAGCCGCATCGGTCCCGTTCTCATTGTAAAATTGCAGTCTATCCTGGCGATCTGATCTTGCATATGCCGCAGGAAGACACGACATCCTTGGCCCACAGCCGCGATTCCCACAGCGAGCCGCGCTACGACGCGCAACGTATCGAGAACCGGTGGTTCGAACGCTGGCAACAGGATCCGTCCCTCTATGCGGCCGAACCAAGCTCCACCAAACCCAAGTACTACGTGCTTGAAATGCTGCCCTATCCTTCGGGCGCGCTGCATATGGGCCACGTTCGCAATTATGCCATCGGCGATGCGCTTGCCCGCTACATGTGGATGAATGGCTATAACGTATTGCACCCCATGGGTTGGGATGCGTTCGGGCTCCCCGCCGAGAACGCTGCCATTTCCGCCGAAACCCCGCCGCGCCAGTGGACGCTTCGCAATATCGAGAACATGAAGCAGCAAATGAAGCGCTTGGGCTTCGCCTACGACTGGACCCGGGAGGTGACGACTTGCCTGCCCGAGTACTACCGCTGGAATCAGTGGTTTTTCTTGAAGCTTTACGAAAAGGGGCTCGCCTACCGCAAAAAGAGCAAGGTCAACTGGTGTCCAAAGTGCGCCACCGTCTTGGCGAACGAGCAGGTGGTCGACGGCTGTTGCTGGCGCCACGAAGACACCCCCGTCGAACAACGGGAACTCGAGCAGTGGTTTCTGCGCATCACCGAGTATGCCGCTGAGTTGCTTCGCGATTTGGACAAACTCAGCGCCTGGCCGGAGCGAGTTCGCACCATGCAACGGAACTGGATCGGCCGGAGCGAAGGTACCTTGGTGGAGTTCCGGCTGGAGGGGCAGGGTGGCCCTGCGGGTTCAAAAATTCCCGTCTTTACCACCCGCATCGACACGATCTATGGTGCGACCTCGGTGCAACTTGCACCGGAACATCCGTTGGTGGCTGATTTTATCGCCCAAGACGCCAACCTCGGCGGGAAGGTAGGTCAGCTGGCGGCGGAACAGCGCAAAGCAAAAGAAACCGGTGACCTCGGCAGCATAGCAAAGCATGGCGTCAACACCCACCGGTTTGCCCTCAATCCTTACAGCGGCGAGCGGCTTCCCATCTGGATCGCGAATTACATCCTGACCGATTACGGCACGGGCGCGATCATGAGTGTGCCCGCCCACGACGAGCGCGATTACGATTTCGCCAAGAAATACAGCTTGCCGATCCGGCTCGTCATCGTTCCCCAGACCGCGGATCCAGAAGAGACCATGGCGGACCCGTCGCTACCCTTCACCGGCTGCGATGGAATCCTGGTGAACTCTGGACCGTTCAGCGGTCTCAGCTGTGAGCAGGCGATGCCGACGATGGCAGCGCATGCCGAAATGGGTGGCTTCGGCCAGGCGGCCGTGACCTATCGCTTGAAGGACTGGGGCATTTCCCGGCAACGTTACTGGGGCACACCGATCCCGGTCGTTTATTGCGAGAAGGACGGCATCGTTCCAGTTCCCGAGCAGAACCTGCCGGTGCTCTTGCCGGAAAATGTCGAGATTACCTTGGCCGGCGGCTCGCCTCTCGCCCGGGTTGCGGAATTTGTCCAAACCAGCTGCCCGAAATGCGGTGGCCGGGCGCGCCGCGAAACCGATACCATGGACACTTTTGTCGATTCCTCCTGGTACTTCTACCGCTACACTGATCCGCACGACGGCCAGGCGCCCTTTGATGCGAACATTGTTTCCTACTGGTTCCCCATTGATCAGTACATTGGGGGGGTTGAGCATGCGATCTTGCATCTCATTTATTCCCGCTTCTGGACAAAATTCATGCGCGATATGGGTTTGGTCAAAAACGACGAGCCGGTGGAGCGCCTCTTTACCCAGGGCATGGTGATCAAAGAAGGCGCCAAGATGTCCAAAAGCCTAGGGAATATCGTTTCTCCCGATGATATGGTCCGCCGCTTCGGTGCCGACAGCGCGCGTTTGTACAGTTTGTTTGCCGCGCCGCCCGACCGAGATCTTGATTGGAAGGACGACGGTATCGCGGGAATCTATCGATTTCTGGGCAAGGTGTACAGATTCGTATGGCGCAACGCCGCCGCGCAGCGCGCAGAAACGCACACCTTCGTTGCCCCCGGCCCGGGCCGAGAGACCCCGGCTGCCACGCCTCTCCAGCCCGAGGCGCGGGCGATGCAGCGCAAGCTTCATCAGACCATTCGCCGCGTCAGCGAGGATTTTCAGGGGCGCTGGCACTTTAACACGTCGATCGCCGCCATCATGGAGTTGGTGAACCAGTTGCATTCCTTCGAAGAGGTGGTGAGCCCGGCACCCTCGCCCGCCAATCTCGCCCTTTTGGCCGAAGTGCAGCGCAACCTGGTGGTGCTTCTTGCCCCCTTTGCCCCCTACCTGGCCCACGAACTGTGGGAGATGCTGGGGGAGAAGGAAAGCCTGTTGCGGGTCCCCTGGCCCAAGTACGATCCGGTGCTGGCGAAGGAAGAAGAGATTGAGATTCCGGTTCAGGTTAACGGTAAGTTGCGCGCCTTGGTCCTGGTGGCTGCGGGCGCGTCCGAGGACACAATTCGCGACACGGCCCTCGAGGACGCCAAGATCAAGACCGCAATCGCAGGCAAGGCGGTGGCAAGAATCGTGGTTGTTCCCGGCAAACTGGTTAACATTGTCGTCCAATGAAAGAAGGAACGCCGGCTCGGGAACCCCGCCGGCGCTTCCCCTGACCCTGCGGAGTTCGTCGCGCTGGGCGTTGGTCCGGAGATAATGCTGGCTCGGATGGCATCGCGCTCTCCCACGCTCGCAGGCTTCCGCCTCATGTTGCAGCGGCCCTCGGTCGGCCTGGCAGAGATCGCTTGGCGTTGGAGTTTCGGTGCGGCTTGCGGGACGCTCCTTCTGGTCTCCTGTATCGAATACCTGGAAACCTTACCGGTCGATGCCGCTGATTGGCTGCTGTTGAGGACCAGGCAGCCGGTGCTGATTGCGCATGCTCTAGCCCACATCTTTAGCGGCAGTGCCGTGCGGGCGATCGAAGCCTTGGTAGTGCTGGCTGTGACCTTTGCCGTCACCTGGATAGGCTTGGCCTCGCTCGGCCGGGCAGCGACCATCCAATCCTTGCTGATCTACTTGAGCGAAAGAGGGACCTCACGGTCCATCCAGGGCGATGGGGAGGAACTGAGCCCGTCTCCCCTGACGTCGCTTTGGGGTCTCAACTTCCTTCGGGTCGCGGTGACCCTGGCCGCAGGCGTGGGGTGTCTGGCCGCAGTCCTGGTGGCTGGTGGCGCATTTCCGGCCCACAATTCCACACCGGCTGCGGCCTTTCTCCTCTTTCTGTGGGTCCTGACGCCGGTGTGGTTGGCTTGGTCGGTTACGAATTGGTTTCTTTCTGTGGCCGCGGTCTTCGTCGTGGTCAAAGCGCGGGATACATTTGCGGCCATTGCCGCGGCCGTCGATCTGGTCCGCCATCGCCCGGCCTCGGTTTTCGCGACTGGGATCTGGTTCGCCTTGGCGCACATCGCGGCATTCGTGGCGGCTGCCTCGCTCGTGGCATTCCCCTTAGGACTGGCTGAATTTCTTCCCCGGGGGGCCCTGGTTGGCGGGGTCGCGTTGGTGGCGCTTCTCTATTTTGCCGCAGCGGATTTTCTCTACATCGGCCGTCTGGCGGCGTATGTGGGAATTGTCGAATGGCCGGGAACGCCCCGGTTCGCCGGCGCAGTTCCGCCGATCAGCCTAAGCAGCCCGGATTCAGCACCGACAACCGCCTCGGCCGTGGACCCCGACGAGCTGATTCTGAGTGACGCTCAAGACGAGAACTGATTCCCCGAGCGGCTGGTACCGGATGCCTGCCCGCTTCGGCCCCGCCCGCTGGTTCATCTTTACACCGTGCCCGGGAATCTGAGACACTCGTCTGTGAAGACACAATCCATCGTTATCCTCGATTTCGGAGCGCAATACTCTCAACTCATCGCGCGCCGCATCCGAGAGCAAAACGTCTATTCGGTGGTGCTGCCCTGCACTGCCAGCCTCGATGAGATTCGTAGCCACTCTCCGGGGGGAATTGTTCTTTCCGGAGGTCCTGCCTCTGTCTACGATCGGGATGCGCCCGGTGCCGATCGGGCGCTGTTCGATCTCGGTGTCCCCGTGCTCGGCATCTGTTACGGGCTGCAGTGGATGGTCCATGCGCTCGGCGGCAGCGTGCGGGCCGCGGCGAAGCGCGAATATGGCCATGCCAGCGTGGAAATCATCGATGGAGCGGGATTGTTTCGCTCCTTGCCGCGACAACTCAACGTGTGGATGTCGCACGGTGATGAGGCCGTGGCTTTGCCCCCCGGCTTCCATTTGACCGCCCGTTCGCCGAGCGCAACCGCGGCGATCGCGAACCCCGAGCGCAAACTGTGGGCTGTACAATTCCACCCCGAGGTCCGCCAGACCGAGCACGGCAGCGCGATCCTGCGCAACTTCGCGATGGACCTCTGCTCCGCCACGCCCGATTGGACCGCGCAACACTTTATTGATGCGACCATCGCCGAGGTGCGTGACAGGGTGGCCAATGGCCGTGCCATTTGCGCGCTCTCCGGCGGGGTCGACTCTGCCGTGGCTGCCACCCTGGTCGATCGTGCTCTTCGCGACGGAAACGGCCGCACGCGACTTACTTCCATCTTCGTAAACAACGGGGTTCTGCGCAAAGACGAATTCCGAAAGGTTCAACACACCCTGCGCGACAAGCTGGGATTGCAGGTCGACGCGGTGGAGGCGAGCGAGCGCTTCTTGAGCAAGTTGGCCGGTGTGACCGATCCGGAGACGAAGCGCAAGACAATCGGAGGCGAATTCATCACCGTATTCGAGGAAGAGGCGCGCCGGCTGGAGAAGACGGAAGGCAAGGTCGAATGGTTGGTCCAGGGCACGCTTTATCCCGACGTGATCGAATCCCGTTCCGTGCAGGGGCCCTCCCATGTGATCAAGTCACACCACAACGTGGGCGGGTTGCCGGAGAAGATGAAGCTCGAGCTCATCGAACCGCTGAAGGAGTTATTTAAGGATGAGGTCCGCAGAATCGGTCGTGATTTGGGAGTGCCGGAAGAAATCCTGCAGCGACAGCCATTTCCCGGTCCCGGCCTCGCTGTCCGGATTTTGGGCGAAGTGACCCGCGAGCGCCTGGAGATTCTTCGCGAGTGCGATGAGATCGTTGTCGGAGAGATCAAGCAGGCCAGCCTGTACACGAAGATCTGGCAATCTTTTGCCGTGCTCTTGCCGGTGATGTCGGTGGGAGTGATGGGTGACCAGCGGACCTATGCGTATACCTGCGCCATCCGTGCGGTTCACTCCGAAGACGGCATGACGGCCGACTGGGTGCCGCTGCCGCATGGGTTGCTGAAAACCATCTCCAACCGAATCGTCAACGAAGTCAAAGGCGTGAACCGCGTGGTGTATGACATCACCTCGAAGCCGCCCGGCACGATTGAGTGGGAATAGGCAAAACTCGCGTAGGGAGGGACGCCCGCCCTCGGAATCACCTACCCAGGGCATCTCCCCCAACCTGTTGGCGCGACCCCTGCGATGGCTACACGCCGGCCATGGCCGGCTCGACCTCATAGATCGGGAACCAGGGTGCCGCAGCCTTCAGCCGTTCGTTCACATTCTTGATGTTCTTCACGCCTTCGCCCTCGAGCCACTTGCGGAAGGCATCGGGGCCTTGCTTAGCGTAAACCGGAATGCCCTCCTTCCACGTGGCACGGCCGCAAAGCACGCCATTGAACTTCACGCCCGCTTCGGCGGCGAGTTCGAGCGATTCGGTGAACTCGGCATTGCCAACCCCGGCAGACAAATAAATGAACGGTTTGGTGGCGACGCCGGCTGCGTGCCGGAATAAATCGAGCGCTTCCTTGTGGCTGTAAGCCTTTTGCCCCGCGCAAGACTTGGTGCCTTCGACGAACTTCATGTTGACCGGCACTTCGACTTTGAGAACGTCCACGCCGTAGCGATCCCGGCTGAACTCCTTCATGCTTGCCGTAACAATTTCCGGCTTCTTCTTGGCGTAGTCAAAACCCTTCTCGTCCGCGGCCTCTTCGTAGCCGACAAACTCGAGGAAGAAAGGAATATCGTTGGCGCGGCATTCATCACCGATGCGCTCCACCCAGGCATGCTTGGTGTCGTTGATGTTTTTGGGATCGAACGGAGTGTAGTAGAGCAGAATCTTCACACAATCGGCGCCTGCTTCTTTCAAGCGGCGCACCGACCAGAGATCGAGCAGATCGGGAAGGCGGCCGGGACCCGTCTTGTCGTAGCCCGTCTTCTCGTAAGCCAGGAGCAAGCCCGCGTTCTTGGCGCGTCGCTTGGAAGCGGGCAGACCCCACTCCGGGTCGAGCAGAATTGCGCTGGCATGGGGAGTAAGAACCTGGGTGACGAGCGACTTGAATTCCTCCATCATGGAGTCGGTGACGGTGCCGCCCTTTTCCTTGGCCAGCGACTTTTGCAGCGAGCCGCGCTGGTCCATCGCGGCCGCCGCGATGACACCGCGATCGGTCGATACCCTTCGCAGCCCCGCGAGTTTTCCAGGCGTAAGTCTCATAAACCACCCTCCTAGCAATGGAGCGTGAACCCAAAGTCCATTGCAACGCGCGTGCGTGTCTCATTGTAATATGTTTCCGCCGCGGAGACGATGCGGGGCAAGAACCCGCGCTTCCACCCGAGCTACTGTCGCAGGGTTAATACTCCTAAGATCGCTTGCTGCTTGGCGATCAACGCCTGCACTCCATCGCGCGCCGTGGCCAGCATCTTTTCCAGTTGTTGCTCGTCGAAGACCTGGCGCTCGGCTGTGGCCTGGACCTCCACCAATTTGCGGCCCGCGGTCATCACGAAATTCAGATCCACATCCGCCCGTGAATCCTCCTCGTAGGAAAGGTCAAGCAGAATCTCACCGTCCACCATGCCTACACTCACTGCGGCGATAAAATCTCGCAGAGGTACAGTGCTCAGGGTCCCCGCCGCCACTAATTTTTCAAGCGCCAATCCCAAAGCAACGAAGCCTCCGGTGATCGCCGCGGTGCGCGTTCCTCCATCGGCCTGGATGGCGTCACAATCGATCCACACCGTGCGCTCGCCCAGGTGCTCCAGGTCCGTGACCGCCCTGAGCGCGCGTCCAATCAGGCGTTGGATCTCGTGCGTGCGCCCGCTCGGGCGACCTTTGCTAACCTCGCGCGGGGTGCGGGTCAGAGTCGACCGGGGGAGCATGCTGTACTCCGCCGTAATCCAGCCCTTGCCGGTGTTGCGCATGAACTGAGGCACGGTGTCTTCAAGCGAAGCCGTGCAAATCACGCGCGTGTTCCCGAGTTCGATCAGCACCGAACCCTCGGCTGTGCTGATGAAGTCCGGGACGATATTGACCGGCCGCATCTGCTCGGGAGCGCGATTATCTGAGCGATAAGGCATGGGCACTCGTTGCCACACTCGGTCGGAGCCGGGGAGAGTCCTCCTGCGCAGGCCGGTGCTAGGTGGTCCTAGCCAGCATCTGGCCGCCGGCTGCCCCGTGAGGAGCATACATCGCAGGCGAACGAAAGACTATCCAGGCTTGGCCGACTGGCCCTTGCGGCACAGCATGCTAAGGGTAGCTGGTCGCACGGAAGCCGCCATTGTATATCCTCTCCCCGAAGGGGTTAGGTTGCAGGGCAGTTTTCGGTAAAACCACTCGAAATGCGCCAGAAAATAATATTTTTCTTTAGTAGTATCTTTAGATATACTTAAAGATAGTATTTAAGCTATATCGTGGAGGAAGACGATGTATCGTGGATGTTCAAGTTGGTGGTCGGCGCAGAGTTGGGCTCCCCTCGGAGCTGCATTTTTCCCATGGATCGGTGGTCGCTGGGGTCGCTGGAGTCGGTTCTTCGGTCCGGGTGAGGTTCGACTTGCGTTACTCTCCCTTCTCGAGCAGGGTCCGAAGCACGGTTACGAGCTGATGAAGGACCTCGAAGCGCGCTCCGGGGGGATCTATCGAGCCAGCGCGGGAGCGATCTATCCCGCTCTCCAGCAGCTCGAAGATGAGGGGTTGGTGACCTCGGAGCAAAGCGACGGCAAACGCACCTATCGTTTGACGGAAGCTGGCAAGCAGGAACTCGAGCGCGAGGCGGAGGCGGTCCGGCGGATCTGGCAGCGCGCGGAACAATGGGAAGGCTGGGGACCATGGATCGGGCCGGAAGCCGCAGAAGTGGCGCGGCCGGCAGCGGAGCTGCTGAAGGCTGCGCTGCGCGCTGTCACCCGCGGATCTCACGATTCCGCTCGTATCGCAAGAATCCGGGAGATCTTGGAGCGCGCCCGCGGGGAACTTGAAAGTTTGGATAACCCAAAGTCGGCGTAACCGAGCCTCAGGGTTCCGTTGCTAACTGGGTTACGAGCTGGTCTACGCGAGACACGTCGTAGAAGGAAGTCAGATCAACATGGCCGGCAAGGGTGTCGCGTTCCTTCCCGTCAACCAAAACCTTGACCCGGGTAACGGCGGGGATGTTGGCGGAGAGAGTCGCAAGCAGTGAGGCAAGGGTGAGTTCTTCGACCAGGACTCCGGAGCGGTGGCCGTTCGCAAAGGCGGCGTTGAGATCAATCACGGCCAGCCCAGGATCGGCCAGATAAACCCCCCGAATCTCCGATCCTGTTCCTAGGACGTGAGGGGAAGATTTGCCAAGGTAGATATCGACGAGAGCTCGCAAGAGTTCCTGCGCACGTTCCTGACGGCCACTCGGCAGTGGAATGCGCGCCGCCTGCGGGAGCAACCTGCCACCCTCGTCGTTAGCAACGTAGAGCGTGACTTGCTCGCTCGGACCGGCAGCGGGGGGAGCCACGGGCTGACTGTTCGTGGCGCTAGCTTCGGTTCGTTCCACTCGCCCGCGTATTCTCCAAGCATACACGCCCATTCCCAAAGTCGTGGCCAACAGCACAACGACCGCAATGAGCAGGTGGCGGGGAATCATTTGCGTTGAGCCTCCAGCTTCTCGCGTAGGTCGGCGACTCCAGAAGCCACCGCCTCTGCGAGTCCTTGCTGATATTCCGGAGAACTGAGTTGGGAAACGTCCTCGTTGTTCGGGCCAACCTCGATGGCCAGGGCGGCGGTCACAACATTGTTCAGGGGGCGCAGAGGCGCGATCAGAGTGTGCACCAGAACCTGTTGATTCGCGAGTTCCCCCGCCACACTGGCCGCGGCCATTTGGCTGAGCTCTTCAAAGGAACTCTGCGCCGTCTCCCAATCGAGGAACCAACCTTGGTTTTCACCCCCACTCGGCAACAAGGCGGTGTAGAGGCGTACGCCTTTGCCCTCCGAGGTGGCATGAAGCACGATATAGATGGCCGCCCCGGAGGCATTTGTCATCGCCGCGCGCTGATCCAGGCTCAGGGTAAGATCACCGTCCCGTACCAGCCATGCGCTTAACCCGTGGGTAGTAAACACTTGGCGCAGACGCCGCGCAAAGGCGAGCGTGACGTCTTTTTCCTGGAGCTGGTCGGTTAAAACGGCTCCGCTTTCGTCTCCCCCATGAGCCGGGTCGATCACCGCAAATATATGCTGGCCTCCTGGGACGCCCGCCTCGGTCGGGGCGACGACTGGGGGAGCCGGGGCCGGGCGGGCAGCGGGCACGGGAGGTTGCGCGGGAGGTTGTGCGGGAGGGTTCGGCATCGGCGGCGCGGCGGCGGGTGTGATGGTGATCGTACGGCCGTCGTTGCTAAAGCTTGCCAAGGCCGGAACCACGGTCGCAACCAGCAATTGGGCGATGCCATTGCTCTCCTCGAAGGTGGCGGATGGGATGGACTTGCTGTCAAAGGTGAGAGTCTGGGATCCGGGTGCTACGACTGGATCGTGCGTGAACACCATCTGCAACCTTCCCGGCTCCGTGGCAATCATGGGGTTCACCGGGCTGGTAAAGTTCATCACCAATTTTGGAGGCACGGTTTTCTCCACCGAGGCGGTGAAATGGATGGCAACCTCACCCACGAAAAGCCGGCGTCCGCTCAGGTTGAGTGTAATCGAGCCTCCCAGGATACGCGGCAGCAACGTGCTTAGGCCTGCAAGAGGGACCAAGCCGCGACTGTTTTCCAGTAAAAAATCTGCCGGTAAATTAAGATCGCCGCCTCCCACGCGGGCGCGCATCCGCCCCGCCACAAAATCCGCTTCCAGGTCGTTATAGTGAAACGTCCAATGATCTCCGCTTGCCTTGGCGCTGACCGTGCCCAGAGGCTCGAGAAGCTCAAGCAGGCCGGTGTAGTCGACCCGATTGCGTTCGACGACCGCGACCGAATAATTCGCAGCCCTGGAATAGACAGAGAGCTGCCTTTCCTCGGAAGAACCGGAGAGGGCCAGCACCGCAGCCAACGCGATGAGCCAGCCGAGAACAAGCGAGGGCGGAAATGAATGCGGCAGCCTGGATTCTCCTTCTCCCCCTATGCTCTCATCCGGAGCGGTACTTGCGGCGGCACTATTCGAGCGCATAGATGGTCAGGCCACTCAGCAACTTGGGATAAAAGTCGGTCGATTTCTGGGGCAGAACCTCACCCGCGAAGGCAAGGTCGCGCACTTGGCTCATGCGGACCGGATTCATCAGGAATGCCACCTGGGCGCCACCGCCGCGCACCCGCCCGAGTGCTTCGCCCAGGTCGCGAACATAGCGGATGTTCCGCTGCTCGCGAATCGCCTCCTTCGAGATTCCGAGCGCACCTTCCAGCACGCACTGGTGGAGTTGAACCACGTCGAGCTCCTGCTGCTGGAACGATAGCCCGTTGAAAAGGGTCGATCCCAAGGCTCGCGGCCGATCAAGAAGCATCACCCGCTCAGGCGTAACCGCCAACAAGGCACACCCCGCGCGCCCCGCCTCGCGGAGAATGGCCGCGGCTCGCTCTGCACCGATCGAGGTATCCACTTCTTCCACGCTGAAATATTGCCGCGCCCGATCGTCGAACGTCTCGGCAGAAAAGGACGGCAACCCCTCGACAACCCGGTGGGTGGGCAGGATCACGAGACCCGGGCCATCCATGTTGATGAACGTCATCATGACCATTTCGTACCTAGCCGCCGCGGAGCCAGGGGAGGGAACTGTACCTGCGGCGAGATGCTCGTGCCCGGCTCCCGGCGCGGCTGGCGATACCCCCAAGGCCCGCCGCTCGTTGCGATAATTAAGAGCGGTTTCGTAGCGATGGTGTCCGTCCGCAATAATAAGCTTCTTGCTGCTCATACCCGCGCGGATACGATCGATCACTCGGGAATCAGAAATCTTCCAGAGTCGGTGTTGGACCCCATCTTCGTCGCCGATGGAAATGTCCGGCCCGGTTCGCGGCGCTAGTTCGCGGTCGATCTCCTCCTCGGGATCGCTGTAGAGCATGAAGAGCTGTTCGAAGTGGGCGCGGCTCGCCCGCAACAACTCCAGCCGGTCGGCTTTCGGTTTTGTCAGGGTCTGTTCGTGACGAAAAACCACCTTGGCCGTGTAGTCCTCGATTCTTCCGAGCGCCACCAATCCCCGCCTTTCGAGAGCTTCCTGATCCAGGCCCCTGAAGTTCTCGACATAAGCATAGACCGAGGGTTCGGCGTCTTGGCGAAAGATGCCTTGCTCCCGCCACTCGCGAAAATACTCCGCCGCCCGGGTATAGACGTTCTCCTCCGGACGGTCTGTCGGTCCCGGTTTGCCGAGAATGATTCTCACCAGGTTGTAGGGGCTGCTGGCGTAATAGCGCTCCTGCATTTCCGGGCTGATCTTGTCATAGGGCTGGGTGAGCACGCGCGACAGGTCCACCCGATGGGGGTCATAGCGCCATGCTCGGAATGGGGCGATTACAGCCATGGCTGGAACCCGGCATTGTACTAAAGAGCCGGCCGGCCCGCCGCCCGCGAACCTGGGGATCAATCTGCCTGCGGGCGGGAAGTCCTCTGGGCGAGCCGAAAATGACCAACGGCCACGCCGTCGAGGCGGCTGATTGCAAGGGGTTTTGGGAGCATGCCAGAAAAGTGATAGAGAAGAAAACCTCTACTCCCGAGCGGCCATCGAAGCGGACGGGCAAGATAAAAAATGCTGGTTTCACCGCTTCAGAGCTATGGTACCATCAGCCCTAGCAAGGTTATCACGGCCCGCGGTCCAGGGCGCGGGTCAGGCCGTTCCCTGCTGCCGAACCTTACCTAGCCCTCCTTCGACGAAGAGAGCAATTATGGGTTCCGCACGAGCCAAGTTGGTGGGTAGCCTGGTCGCAACGCTTGCGGCAGCTGGCTGGCTCTTTCTGTCTGCCCCTGCCCGGGCGCAGGTCGACGTCGACGACGTTCATGTAGCTCCGCGGGGTGAGTCGCCCAAAGCTGATCCTGGCGCTAGCGTCGATCCGTCGCTCAAGACCCATACCAAACCGATGAAAGTCGACGTGAGTCTGGTGCTGGTGCCGGTCACGATCACGGATCCGATGAACCGACTCGTTACCGGCCTCGACAAGGAGAATTTTGAGGTATTCGAGAACAAGGAGCAACAAGAAGTGCGCACGTTCTCGAGCGAAGATGCCCCGGTTTCGATCGGCGTAATCTTCGACATGAGTGGCAGCATGAGCAGCAAGATCGAGCGTGCCCGCGAGGCCGTCATCGAGTTCTTCAAGACGGCAAATCCGCAGGATGAGTTCTTCCTCATCACCTTCGCCGACAAACCGGAGGAAGTCTCCGATTTTACTGCTTCCGTCGACGACATTCAGAGCAAGTTGGTCTATACCGTGCCCCAAGGACGGACTGCTCTGCTCGATGCCATTTACCTCGGGATCAGCAAAATGCGTCAGGCAAAATACCAGAAAAAAGCGCTGCTCATCATCTCCGACGGGGGCGACAATCACAGCCGCTACACCGAGGGTGAGATCAAGTCCATGGTGAAGGAAGCCGACGCCTTGATCTATGCCATCGGCATCTACGATCACTACTTTCCTACTCCGGAAGAGCGCCTGGGCCCCGAATTGCTGAGCGAAATCACGGAAGTCACCGGCGGTCGGGCCTTTACCATTGATAATCCCAATGACTTGGCGGACGTGGCTACGAAAATTGGAATCGAGCTGCGCAACCAATATGTGCTCGGATACCGTCCAAAGAATCCCGGACACGACGGCAAATGGCGTAAGATAAAGGTTAAGCTGCTACCGCCCAAAGGATTGCCGCCACTGCGCGTGTATGCCAAGACGGGATATTATGCTCCTTCGGAGTGAGCGCGTTCGGCCTCTTCTGCTTGCTCTTCTCTTCCTGTTCACTCAAGTTGGGGCGCAGAATCCTTCCTCGCAAAGCCCGTCGCCAAGCAGTGCGTCCGCCCAGAACCCGCCTTCGCCCTTTTCCGGCCAAGCTCAGCCCGTCGCCCCGGGTTCTGAGGCCGCCGCTCGGCCCGAGAATTCTCAGACCGGGGGGGAGGGAGCGGTTGCTTCGAGTCCACCGCCGCAGGATCAGAACCAGCCAACCAAGGACAACACCACGTTTGTGTTCAAGGCGGAGGTTCAGAACGTGGTACTGCATGCCACGGTGGTCGATGACAAAAACCGCCAGGTCATGAATCTCGAGCAGAGTGCGTTCACCGTACTTGAGAACGATCAGCCGCAGACCATCATTTCCTTCTCTCGCGAGGATGTGCCCGTCGCGATGGGCATTGTGATTGACAACTCCGGCTCGATGCGGGAGAAGCGCGACAAAGTCAACCGCGCCGCTCTGAATCTGGTACGTTCCAGCAATCCGCAAGATCAGGTGTTTGTGGTGAACTTCAACGACGAGTACTACCTCGACCAGCCGTTCACCAACAATATCAACCTGCTCAAAGAGGCCTTGGAAAAAGTCGAAGCCAGAGGTGGCACGGCGCTCTACGACGCCATCGTGGCCTCGGCCGACTACATGAAAAGAAATGCCCGCCTGCAAAAGAAGGTGATTTTTGTCGTAACCGACGGTGAAGATAACGCCAGCCGAGAAACCCTGGAGGAGGCGGTCCGGCGCCTGCAGGAGGAAAACGGTCCGGCGGTTTACGCCATCGGCTTGCTGGGAGAGGAAAGAGCCCGGCGCGCCCGGCGCGCGCTCGAAACCATCGCCCAGCGGACGGGAGGGATTGCTTTTCTTCCCAGAACTATAGACGAAGTGGACGAGATCAGCCGCACCGTCGCGCACGACATTCGCAGTCAATTCGCCATTGGCTACAAGCCGACCACCCCTAAGAGTGTGGGTGGGTATCGCACGGTTCGCGTCCAGGCACGCGCGAAGGGCTACGGTAAACTCACCGTCCGAACTCGCAGCGGCTACTATCCCGGGCAGGAGCAGGCACAATAGGCGAGCGGGGTCCCCGGCAAAGATCTCTAGCTGCCCCAGGTCCCCGCGATTCGCCTACACCTCGGTTACATTGACGCACCCTGCCCCATTCCGTACCCTGGAGGGTGCACAAGACAATCGAGCGTGTCCGCCCGCTGGTTGCTGACGACATCACCGAACTCGTCGGCGATACTCCTCTTTTAAGACTCCATCGCGTCGCCTCGCCCCGGGCGGCGGAAGTCTACGCCAAACTCGAGTACCTAAACCCGGGTGGCAGCGTAAAGGACCGCGCGGCCATGGGTATGGTCGAACGCGCGGAGCGGCAGGGGCTGCTTAAACCCGGGGGCACGATCGTCGAAGCCACGGCTGGGAATACGGGCATCGGTCTTGCGCTGATCGGAGTCAATCGCGGCTACAGAGTGGCTCTCTTCGTCCCGCAGCGCTTCTCGGAGGAGAAAGTCATGATCATGCGTGCCTTGGGCGCTGAGGTGACGCGCACCCCGGACGAGGAGGGCATGCAGGGAGCGATCAAGCGGGCTCAGGAGCGGGCCTCCCGCGACCCAGGAGCCTTCCTGGCCTCTCAGTTCGAGAATTCCGCCAATCCGGAGTATCACTACGAAACCACCGCCAGCGAAATCTTCGAACAGATGGAGGGGCGGATCGATGCCGTGGTCATCGGCGCCGGCACGGGGGGGACGTTTACGGGTGTGGCTCGTTATCTGAAGGAGCGGTTGCCGAAGGTTTTGGCATTCGCCGTCGAACCCCAAGGCTCAATTTTGGGAGGAGGAAAGCCGGGCACCCACAAAGTCGAAGGGATCGGCGCCAGCTTCATCCCCAGGAATTTCGATCAGGCGCTTTGCGATGAAGTCATCACCGTGTCCGATCCCGATGCCTTCGACATGGTTCGGCAGCTCGCCTCCCGCGAAGGCGTGCTGTCGGGTTCGAGCGGTGGCGCGAATGTATTTGCATCCTTGGGAGTGGCTCGGCGCTTGGGGAGTGGCAAACGCGTCGTCACCGTCATTCCCGATTCCGCGGAACGGTACTTGTCGAAGAAGATCTTTGAAGGTGGAGTCTAGCTCCACTCGTTCTCCTCGGCTGGGCCCGAGGTCTCAGATCGGCTGCGGGGAGAATGAGCTATCCCGAACCTGTGAAGGTAGCCAAGCACACCCCCGGCTTCGGTATTTCTCGGATCTTCCTTACCGGCAAAGGCCTGCGCGCGGGCTGGCGCCTGCTGCTCTTCGCCGTCATTCTCCTGGTCTGCCAGACCCTGTTTGAGGTAGCGCTCCTGCGGTTTCGACCCGATCTGGTAGCGGGAGTCCTCGCCATCGAGAAGGGCGCCTTTTCTGCTCCAGCCCTGTTCACGATTGAGGTTGGCAATATCATCTCGGTCGTGGCTGCCTTGGCGGCGATGGCGAAGATCGAGGCTCGCCCGGTCGCGGCGTACGGCCTGCCCCTCGAAGAGGCTTTCGGAACGCGGTTCTGGGAGGGCGTCCTGTGGGGCGCGACCATGGTACTTCTCCTCTACGGGCTGCTCGACGCCGAGGGCGCTTTTGCGCTTCGATCGTTGGCCGTCAGGGGGTGGCGGGCGGTTGCCGACGGCCTGTTTTGGGCCCTGGGAACGCTGCTGGTGGCCTTTTATGAAGAATTGATCTTCCGGGGATATGCGCAATTCACTTTGGCCGCAGCCATTGGATTTTGGCCGGCCGCCACGATGCTTTCTCTCGCCTTCGGACTCATCCACCTGTTCGACGCGTTCTATTCCTGGCAAGGAGTTGTGTCCGCCGCCCTGTACGGGACAGTCTTCTGTTTGGCCCTGCGTCGTACCGGCAGCCTTTGGCTCGGAATCGGCTTCCATGCCGCCGTCGATTTCAGCGAGACGTTCTTGCTCTCGCCCCCTACCGCCCGAACTACCACCGCCGGTCATCTGCTCAACTGCGACCTGCATGGCCCCGCCTGGCTGACCGGCGGAACGGTAGGTCCGGAGGCCGGGGTGAATGGATTTGTCCTCTTCGTGGTGGTGCTGGGGTTGTTCCTCCTGGTCCACTCGTCGCGCCGAGAATCGCCCGCGGCTTAGAATCTCTGTTTATGCTCAAGAGGTGGCACTGAACCATCATGCCCAAGCACAAGCAGCTCGGTTTTTCGACTCGCAGCATTCACCTCGGCCAGGAACCCGATCCGCTCACCGGCGCCGTAACCGTGCCCATCTATGCCACTTCGACCTACGTTCAGGAGGAGATCGGCAAGAACAAGGGTTACGCCTATGCCCGCACTTCGAACCCGACGCGTACGCGTCTGGAACAAAACCTAGCGTCGCTCGAAGGCGGGATTGCCTCGCGTGTATTCGCCAGCGGCATGGCCGCCATTCATGCCCTCTGCACCCTGTACCAATCCGGCGATCACGTAGTCTGTGGCAACAATCTTTATGGCGGCGTGCCTCGGCTTTTCAATCAGGTCTTGACCGGCTACGGATTGGAGTTCACCTATGTCGACACCTCCGATCCCAAGAAGGTGGAACGGGCCATCCGCAAGGCCACGCGCATGGTTTACATCGAAACCCCCACGAATCCTCTGATGACGCTCACCGATATTCGGGCGATCAGCGAAATCGCCAGATCGAAGCATGTCGAGCTGGCGATTGACAACACCTTCATGTCGCCATACTTTCAGCAGCCCATCAAGTTGGGGGCGGATCTCGTAGTGCACTCCACCACCAAGTTCTTGAATGGCCACAGTGACGGCCTCGGTGGGGTGGTGGTTTGCACCAAGCTCGAGCAGGCGGAGAGGCTCGCTTTCGTGCAGAAGACCGCTGGCGCTATTCTCTCGCCCTTTGAGTGCTGGCTCGTGCTCAGAGGCGTGAAGACACTGGCGGTCCGCATGCAGCAACACGATCGCAATGGCCGCGCCGTCGCGGCCTTCCTCAGCCAACATAAGAAAGTGAAAAAGGTCTTCTATCCCGGCCTGCGCGATCATCCCCAATACGCTCTCGCGCAACAACAGATGACCGGCTTCGGTGCGATGATCAGCTTTGAAACCGGGTCGCTTTCGAACGCTAACAAGATGTTGCGTCGGGTGCGCATTTGTTCGCTTGGAGAGTCTCTGGGGGGAGTCGAAACCCTGATTTCACACCCCGCCACCATGACCCATGCGGCCATAGGAAAGGAAGGCCGGCAAGCCATCGGCATCACCGACGGCCTGGTCCGGATCTCGGTCGGAATCGAAGACGTTGAGGATATCATCGCCGATCTGGACCGAGCGCTGGCCGCCATCTAGCGCCCGCCGTCCAGGGCGATGCCCCGTGATTGCGAAGATTCGGGGGCGCTTGATGCCGGCCGACCAATTCATCCGGGGGAGGGATCGGTGCCTGGCCAGGATGGAACTTCGGGTCGCGAATGGAATGCCGCAGCCTACCACCGTCTTTCCCAGCCGCAGCTCGGGTGGGGTAAAAAAGTCCTTTCCGGGCTGAAACTTCGCGGCGATGAGGTGCTGATGGATGCAGGTTGTGGCACCGGGCGACTCACGGCCGAGCTACTGCAAGCGTTAAAAGGAGCAGGACGCGTGGTCGGGGTGGACGTATCCGAGAACATGCTGGCCACCGGTCGCGAGCATCTGCGCCGCCAATTTGGCTCGAGGGTTCAATTGGTGGCGGCCGACCTCGAGCATCTCCCCTTCGAACAGGCGTTCGATGGCATCTTCAGCACCGCTGCCTTTCACTGGGTGCCCGATCAAAAGCAGCTATTCTCGAGCTTGCTCGGCGCGCTGCGTCCGGGCGGCTGGTTGCGCGCCCAATGCGGTGGAGGCCCAAACCTTGCCCGCTTGCGGCGGCGCATCGACCTAGTAAGCGCCACCCGAAAATTTGCCCCTTACCTTGTGGGTTTCCCGAATCCCTGGATCTTCCACGATGCGGAAACCGCATCCGAGCTACTCGAGGAGGCGGGGTTCGGAGGGGTGCAAACCAGCCTGGAGCCTGCCCTCACGGTTTTTGAGAACGCTCGCAGTTATTCCGAGTTTGTACGGACGGTGATTGTTCGCTTGCACCTCGAGCAAATTCCGCAGGAGACGCTCCGTGCGGAGTTCGTCGACGAACTCACCCGCCAAGCCTCAACCGACGATCCACCCTTTGCGCTCGATTACTGGCGGCTCAACTTGCGGGCCGACCGGCCACGTTGACGGGCGTAGCCGCGAGGTCTCCCTTTTGGCCATCACCGGCAGGCGGGTTCTTCCTTGCCAGCCAGCGACACGGTGCGCGAGCCAAGAATCTCACTCCACCGACTCCTCAATCCATCGCAGGTAGTCCGGGCTGCCATCCTCAACCGCCAGGCACAAGCACTCCGGCAGTTCGTAGGAGTGTAATTCCCGAATCAGGTCACGCACGCGAGCGAACGCCTCGGAGGTGGTCTTGATCCACAAGAACCACTCTTCGGCCTCCTCCGCCTTGCCCTTCCATCGGTAAATCGACTGCACATGGGGAACGATGTTGACGCAGGCCGCCAGCCTATGTTCGATCAGCGCATCAGCAATCCTTCGCGCCTGCGGCATGGATTCGGCAGTGGTCAGGACCAGTCTCTTATTCGTCATAGGTAGATCAGCCTTGGACTGTTTCCCCAGTCTACGGCATTCAAGCTACGACAAGACAGGATCGCTATCGGCGGCAAGAAAGATCTACACTCATTCGCCACGATGTGCCTGAAAGGGAGGCATTTCGCCGCTGCCTGTGGTGAGAAGGTCGGCCCTAGCAGCTAGGTTCGCCCATGGCCTGGGCTGTTTGCCAAAGTGGTTCCCTTTTGAAAACTTAGCTTGACGGAGGAAGTCAAGGCGAAGTTCACTGAGAAGCTGCAGCACGGCACAAGTGAACTGACCAGAACGACGCCCGGGTTTGTTATGAACTCCCGTACGCCGAGGTGGTGGTCTTTGCGGAATCGATGCTCGACCTTGCGAAACTGACTGCGGCAGGCAAGCGATGGATTTCCGGGTAAAGGGCTTTCCCAAAATGCGGATTGTGGCAAACCCCGAAGATGGCCTGCGCACTTTGGTCGAACGGGTTCCGCGAGCCGAGGCCTGGGCGGATAGCGTGATCGAAAAGTTGCGCCCGACCTTCACCATGCTATACGGCATCCGTCGACATCTCGCAACCGGAGTCGTGGCGGTCGTGACCATCTGGTTGTTCGCACATGTTATGTTTGGCTCGAACGGAATGGTCGCCTACCGCCTGAAGAAAGCGGAATTGCACAGCCTGCAAGAGCAAATCAAGGGTTTAAAGCAGGAAAATGTACGCTATACCGAGCAGATCCACTCCCTTCAAACCGACCCCAAAGCCATCGAGAAGGAAGCCCGGGAACAGTTGCACTATGCCCGTCCTGGCGAAGTCATCTACGTTTCCCCGTCTCCAGCCGAGCCCGTGGTTCCCGATCGAACCGCCGCGAAGAAGTAAAATCTTGTATCCGGCCCGCTCCCGCAGCGAAAGGTTGTGATATAGTTCGAGCACTTTACCAAAGAAACTTTGGGTGGTCTGCTGGCAGTGAGGCAACCACCTGCAGCGAAGCGACGGCATCAAATCGAGTCAAAATCTGCGGCTTCGCCGCCTACTCAAAGGAGCTTGCTATGAAGAAGGTTGGGATGGTCCTGATTGCGCTTTCACTTCTTTGCTTTGCGGTGATCTCAGCCGCCGATACTACAACCATCAACGGGTATGTCAGCGATTCGATGTGCGCTGCCAAGGGAGCAAACGCCACTCATGCCGGTTGCATGAAAAAATGCGTGGCCAAGGGTGCAACCTACGTGATCGTCACTGACGACGATAAGAAGGTTTTGGCCGTCGACAATCCGGATGCCCTCAAAGGCCACGAGGGCCATCATGTTGCGGCTACCGGCACCATTACCGGCGATTCCATCCATGTCGACAGCCTGAAAATGCTTTAAGCAAGTCCGACCGGGGGGCGGACTCCTCCGCCCCTGGTTTGTCTGGAAGCGCGCTGCAAAAACCGGGAGAAGGCCGGAAACTCGTGGGACTACCGTACGATGCCTTCCACCGGGGAGCTGGCTGTGGCATACAGCTTTTTAGCCATGCGCCCCGCCAAATAAGCCTCTCGCCCCGCAACCACCGCGTGCTTCATCGCGTCCGCCATGAGTACCGCATCCTGCGCGTTGGCGATGCCGGTGTTCATGAGTACGGCATCTGCTCCCAACTCCATGGCGATGACCGCATCGGACGCTGTGCCCACCCCCGCGTCCAGAATCAGTGGCATCTCCGTGATCATCTCGCGCAGAATGCGGATGTGGGCGGCGTTTTGTACTCCCAAACCGCTGCCGATGGGTGCGCCCAACGGCATAATGGCGCTGGCTCCCGCGTCGAGCAGCCGCTTGGCAACCACAATGTCGTCTGAAGTGTAGGGCAGGACGGTAAATCCCTCTTTGACCAGTACGCGGGTCGCCTCGACCGTAGCTTGCACATCCGGGTAGAGCGTCGCCTGGTCCCCGATCACCTCGAGTTTTACCCAGTCCGAAAGCCCAACCTCGCGCCCCAGCCGCGCTGTACGGATGGCCTCCTCCGCCGTGTAACAGCCGGCGGTGTTGGGCAGCAAGAAATACTGGTTGGCATCGATGTAGTCGAGCAAGGATTCCTTGCTGCGATCCAGATTGACGCGGCGTACCGCGACGGTAACCATTTCGGCCCCGCTCGCCGCGAGCGCTCGTGCAGTTTCCTGAAGGGACTTGTATTTTCCCGTGCCCACGATAAGCCGAGAACGGAAGGCACGCCCGGCAATACGCAGTGAGTCTGGCATCGCCTCTATTGTAATGAAAGCTGGAGGCCCGTGCATGTGACGGCTGACAATGGCAGAACGCACCGGTCCGGGTCGCCAGACGAGCGTAGTACGGGGGGTCGAGCAAGCGATACTTGCTACGTCGAGTATCGGCTGCTCATTCTGGGCAAGCCCGCCTGCACGCTTCGCGGACCAGGGTGGGGGCGGGGGCACGCCGTGGTGCGTCTGGAAACCGGCGGGCCGGGGAAAGCTTACTGTTCAGTATGGCATCCGTAGAATCGGCCTTACATGCCAGCCGAGTTAGAGCGACGTGCTCTGCAGGCTACAGGTCTCGCCGAACGATTCATCGCCGTTTGCCAAAGGGATCAGTGTGGCAGCGGTCGAGTCCGGCTCGTTTTTAGAAATCCCACCGTAGCCCATCGTGGCCTTCCCATCTCGAGGAATTGCGGCTGATGCCGAGCCGTGACCCTTCTCGCGGATTCGTCTTTTGGAGCTGCATGTTCTAGGAGACGACGGAAGGCGATCGAGTTCCTCGGGTTGTCTCGACTTCTGCCTCGGCATAGGTGTCGTCGATCTGGCGGCGATAGCGTTCTTCGACCGCCCGTCTGCGCAGCTTCATCGTAGCCGTGAGCATGCCGTTTTCCGCCGAGAAGTCCTCGGTGATCAACACCACTTTCTTCAACTGCTCAAAACGCGCCAGATCCCGGTTCAACTCCGCCACCAATCCTTCATACAGCTCGCGCACCTTGCACTCTCGAATCAGCTCCTCCCGCGAGGAAAAGACAATGTGGTTGGCCCGTGCCCAATCCTCTAACCGTGGAAAACAGGGCGCAATCAGAACAGCCGGGAACTTGCGCCTGTCCCCCAGCACGACCGCTTCGGCTATCAGTGGGTTGTGCTTCAGAGAATTCTCCAGGGGTTGCGGCGCGATGAACTTTCCTCCCGAGGTCTTGATCAAGTCCTTCTTGCGATCCGTAATGGACAAGAAGCCCTCGGCATCGAGGTTTCCAATATCGCCCGTCTTGAACCATCCCTCGGTGAATGCGTTCCGGGTTTCTTCCGGCCTATTCCAGTACCCATGGAAGATCGAAGGTCCGCGCACCAGAAGTTCTCCGTCCGCTGCGATGCGCACCTCAACATTGGGCAAGGGTTTGCCCACCGTCCCTAACTTGTGCGCCTTCGGTGTATTGACCGCGATGACGGGCGAGGTCTCGGTCAAGCCGTAACCTTCATGAATGCGAATTCCGATGTCCGCGTACCACTCCGCCAATTCCTGCCCTAAGGGAGCTCCGCCGGAAATGAACAGTGCTGTTCGTCCCCCCATTCCGGCCTGCACTTTGGAATAGAGCAGCCGATTGGCAAGCTTCCAGGCCAGGGACTTCGGCGTTTGCCCGCACAGGATCTCAGCGCGATGAGTCCGACCCACAGACATCGCCCAGCGATAGGCTTGCTTTTTTAGAAAGCCCTTTGCCTTCTGGTCCACCTGCGCGTGTACCTTCTCAAAAACCCGCGGGACCCCTACGAAAATGGTGGGACGCACTTCTGCCAGCGCCTGTGGAAGCTGATCAAGGAACGAAACGTACGCCAGGGTTACGCCGTGGTAGAGCAAGCCGAAATCAACGTGCCGCGCCGTGACGTGCGACAAAGGAAGAAACGAAATGCTGATCTCGCCTTGGCCCATCGCGAAATCGGAAAGTGAAACGTTGAGGTTCGCGACCATATTGCCATGGGTGAGCATCGCGCCTTTGGGTGTGCCGGTCGTGCCAGAGGTATAAATGATCGTAGCCAGGTCGTCGGGATTCACAGCCTTGCCGGCAGTGTCAAACTGTGGGTCGGATTCCGAAGGGCCATCCTGCATCCAACGCTGCATGCGAAACGCCTGGGCTGTCTCAACCGCATCCATGACCACGAGTTCCTTGATCGGAGTTTGATCACGAACGGTGTTTACCTTCGCCAACTGTTTCTCGCTGGAAACGAAAATGGCTCTCGCCCCTGAATCACGCAGTATGGAGGCCGTTTGCTCACTCGTAAGGGTGGTGTAGATGGGTACCACGACGGCGCCGATCAGCAGGCAGGCGAAATCCGCGATGGTCCACTCCGGACGATTCTCGCTGAGAATGGCCACGCGCTCCCCCTTGTTGATTCCGCGGTTTTTGAGGGCGCGGGCGACGCCGACTACATTCCGATACAACTCATTCGAGGAGGTCGATGTCCACTGGATCGCGTGCCGATGCATCATGACCACCCGATCGTTGCGGCGGGTAATGGCGAAGAAGATGTCGTTAAGCGTGCTGAGACTCATGCGACTGCGCAAGCTCTCCTGGACTCCAAGATACGGGAATGCGACTGCAAGGGCCAGTTCCAGGAAGGGTATGAACGGTCGTGCCGAGGGACAAGAAAGGGGATGCCGTGACTACAAGGGTTTAGGCTCTGGCCAGAGCGGAACTCGCCGGGCATCCAGCGGTTACCGCCCTTTGCCAAAAGCTAGGGCTGCGCTGGCGGCCCTCCACTCGGTCACCGCAGAGCCGCCATCCTGAGGTGTAGGATGGGCACGGACTGGATCTGGGTGGGCTGAATGGAATGGAGTTTGACCCTCCTTCTGCCGGTTGTTATTATGGCTTCGCGGGGTGGAGCAGTCTGGTAGCTCGTTGGGCTCATAACCCAAAGGTCGGTGGTTCAAATCCACCCCCCGCAACCAACCCATCTTATTGAATCCTCTCAATTAGCATCGGAAGGGCAGGTCTTTGCTCCTGCTCTTTCCGTGCAGTAACGTGCAGAATCTTCCCAAGCTCGTCCGCAACCCTACGCTCGTCTGTCGTGACTAGATCGACCTCGCTGTGGATTACGTCGCCCTGGGTTTTACCGGCAAGCGGGACCCGCGACAGGAGAATATCTCGAAGACAAGACGGGCAAAGATCCTCGACGAGATGATGGCCTAATGCCGGCGGTATATCGGTGGGGAGTAACTTGGATCCCGGAGTGCTTCATGACCTGAGCACGGCCCCCCCGGTCGGGGCGGTCCCGCGCCATTTTTCTTTGTCATGTGACGGCACATGCCATGTGACGACACAAGTGTCACGTCGAGCGAACTCAGGTGACATCTCACCATCCACTTGGCCACTGCTCGAAGTCATTGCATCTCTTGTGTTCTTAAGGCATTGAGACAAATCGCGCCAGACGCCCTCGATTTGGACAGCGGATTGCATTTTCTGTGACGAGGAGGACAGCCATGCGGCCGTTGATTGGGATCGCTTTGGTGATCGTGCCTATTCTGGGCCATGCTTCCGCTCAAGGCGATTCCGTCGCACTTGGAACGATCAGAGGTGACGTCTTCACCAAGGGCGCCCACGGTGAACTTTCCGTCTTGGCCGGCCTACTCACCGTCATTCGCGAGCCCATAACTCAAGAGACCAAGTCGGACGCAAAGGGAGCGTTCGCTGTCGATGGCCTTCCCCCGAGGACTTATCAAATCGAAGCGAATGCTCCCGGCTTGTATGCGACACTCGCGGTGGCGGTCAGCACCGATGCATCTTCCACCGGTCCAGCCGAAATGAACAGGGCTGCGGTCAGTATCACGACGTCAACGCAACTAACGCGGTTCAGGGCGATGGATTGCTCCTTTAGCAGAAAGGTGCACTACCATGCCTGACCTCACTGCAAAACCAACCGTCTCCATCGTCGTTCCTTTCCACAACGAGGAAGGCAACGCCACCGAATTGTATGCTCGGCTGCACTCATTGATGGAAGACGTTGATCGGGAATACCAGTTTGTCTTTGTGGATGATGGAAGCACAGATCTTACCTATAAACGACTGAGAGATGTTGCCGCAATCGACCCCCGCGTTGCCGTTGTCCGGTTACGTCGAAACTTTGGTCAGACGGCCGCGCTGGCGGCTGGGTTTGCACACTGCAAATGCGACTACGTGATCGCCATGGACGGTGACCTTCAGCATGATCCGGCGGAGATTCCGCGGTTCCTCGAGAAGCTCGAGGAGGGATACGAAGTTGTCAGCGGTTGGCGCAAGCACCGCGTTGACAACCTGTTGTTGCGGAAGATTCCTTCACGTTGTGCAAACTGGCTCATGGCCAAGCTCAGCGGCGTCAACATTCACGATTTCGGAACAACATTTAAGGCGTACCGCCGCGACCTGCTTTCTCAATTGCCGCTCTATGGAGAGATGCACCGATTTATACCAGCTTTAGCGTCTGCATACGGCGCCTCGATCTGTGAAATCCCAATTCAAAACAACCCTCGAAAGCACGGAATATCGCATTACAACTTGTCTCGCACCTTCCGGGTCATGTTCGATCTGCTCACCATTCGGTTTCTCCTTCGCTACATGTCGCGGCCGTTGCACTTCTTTGGCAGGCTCGGCCTGATCAACATGAGTGCCGGATCCGCCGTGGCGCTTTGGCTGCTGATGTGGAAGGTCCTCTATCGAACCAGTGTGGTGGAGCAACACGCACTGCTGCTGGTTTTGGCGGCAGTCATGGTCCTGCTCGGCCTGCAGTTGGTGGCACTTGGACTCCTCGGCGAATTGGGAGTTTGGCAATATTTCAACCCGTCAGCGCGGAAACCATATGCCGTGTCCGAGGTCTTTGAGCTGCGCGGAGCTGGTGGGATTGATATCGCGCCCGAGTGGCGGTCATGAACACGAAGGCACTCGCGATGGAACCGGAAGAATCGGCGTTGAATGAGCTTCAAGATCGTTCTTGGTGCTGGCATCGGGATGCCGCCATTGCGCTGCTGCTTGCGGTCCTGGCGTTTGCCGTTCGGTTGAATCACGTGGACTTTAACAGCCTGTCTGAGGACGAGTCGGCAAAGTGGGCGGCCATTCAGGAATATCGTCACGGACACTTCGTGGGTGTCAATAGTGAGCACCCCATGATGCTGAAGGTGCTGGCCTGGGGCAGTCTGGCGGCGGGTGAGCACTGGAACCGTCTGGCCTCGCTCCATGGCTGGCCCGCTATGAGCCCCGAGGGCTGGCTTCGGTTTCCTAACGTTCTCTTGGGTGCAGCGACGGCTGCAATCCTTTTTCTGTTTTGTCGACGCCTGATGGAGGTTGTGGGGTCATTCGCGGCGGGCTTTTTCTGGGCAGTTTCCCCATTGGCAGTTGCATTAAACCGGCTTGCCAAAGAGGAAACGCCGCTCACCTTCTTCACTCTTCTGGCTTGTTACTTCTACTGCCGGGCCCAACAGGCAGATTCGGGCGAAAGTGCACGCCGATGGTATGACCTGAGTGCGATTGGGTTTGGACTGGCTTTTGCGTCGCAATACATTCTTCACCTTCTTGGCTTAAATGCGCTGGCTTGGCTTCTTGCCGGAAAAATGGGGCTTACTCGCAATCCTTTGCGGTTCAGGTACGGGCGATTCTTCCTCGTGATATGCCTGACCTTCATTCTGGTGAACCCGGTCGTTCTCTTCCCGAGTAATTTCAGCGCTATCCTGCATTGGCTTCACCATGACGGCGTCGTGCACAGTGGTTACGACTTCGACGGCACGCTCTATCTGAACTTTCCCTCGCGTCTGCTTGCAGGAGTTCCATGGACTTTCTATTTCTGGCTTCTGTTGATCAAGACCCCCATTCCAATTCTGGTGGCCGTTATTGCCGGTAGCATCGTGCTGCTGCGAGAGCGTCGGACCTTTGCATCTTGCTTTTTTCTTGTCCTCGGAGTACTGCAGTTGGCCGGACTTTCGGTTTCTGGTGCAAAGTGGGTGCGTTATTCACTCCCGATGCTGCCATTTCTTTTTCTGGCTGGCGGTTATGCGGTGCAAGCGACCTGGGACCGCGTGAGGGAAACGAAAATGTCGCTAGCCTTTGTTGCGCTGGCCTCTGCCACTCTGTTTGCCGTGCCTTTGCTTGAATTGCACACGTGGTCTCCGTACTACTCCTTCTATTTGAATGCGATTGGCGGGGGCCAGAAAAATATTGCCCGTTACTTTGGGCAAGATGAGGTTTCGGAGTTCGACACACGGGAAGTAGCGCAGCAGATCTGTTCCAGCGCACACGCGGGCACCCGGCTCGCGACCGCCAGGCCGATGAGCATGGCCTATTACGTAGAGAATTGCGGTCGCACAGACATTGAGGTTGTGCCCCTTTACGACAGCCATTATGTACCCCGGGAAGGAGACATGATCGTTCTTGAGCCATCCCGGCGGTTCTTCGAGACACAAAGATTCTTCGATGTTCTCGGAAAATCTGACATGTCTCACCGTGAAGTCCGCGTCGGACCGCTTCTCGCGAGCACGATTTATCTCTTCGACAGATCCACGCCACAAACTACTGGCCAAGAACAATGGACGCTCACTGAGCTGCGGAAGTCACCTTCTGAACTCGAGACAAAAACTCACAAGCCAGATTTTGCGACCATGAACACTGTTGTTGCTTTCCTCCGTCTCCCATGGAGAAACAAATGATGATTCGGTTTTCCCAAGCTTCTAACTTTCACGCAGGGCGGTTTCTACCCACGTTGGCTTTGCTGGCTGTCTGCATTCCGGCGGTCTCACAGCAGGCCACCATGTCGGCCCCACTAAGCGCTGATGAAGTCATGCAGCGCGTCGCGCAGACGAATGAACAGCGCGCTAGTGCGCTCGAAACCTACTCAAGTATCCGAACTTACCATCTCGAGTGCCACTGCGTATCGCACAAGACGGCAGACATGATCGTTCGGGCCGAATACGAAGCGCCCAATAAGAAGGTATTCACGATCGTGTCAGAGAGCGGATCGGGCACCGTGCGGAATCGCGTGTTTAAGAAACTCCTTGAGGCCGAGCAGGAGTCCATGCGCGAAGAGAATCAGGAGCGTTCGGCCATCACTCCTCAGAACTACACATTTCAACTCACGGATTACCAGAAGATCGATGGGAATGAGTTCTATGTGCTTGAGGCACGCCCGCTGAACAAAAACAAGTTTCTCTTTCGCGGGCGCCTCTGGGTCGATGCGAAAGCCTTTGCTATCGCTCAAGTCCAGGGCGAGCCGGCCGTCAATCCTTCGTGGTGGACGGTGAAGACCGACTTCAAACGCAGTTATCAGAAAATCGGCAACTTCTGGCTGCCTGAATCAAACGAGAGCGAGACGAAGGTGCGCATTTTTGGC
>DASPVV010000006.1:0-10305 GCA_035622175.1 Terriglobales bacterium
GAATCCTACCCTCGGACAATCGGTCACCAGCCGCCCCATTGTAGATCTCCCTCTAAACGGACGAAACATTATGGATCTGGCTCTCCTGCAGCCTGGTGTCACCTCTACAAACCAGGACAACGGTGGGGCGGGATACTTCGACATTGCTGGCGGTCGCTCCGATTCCGTTACATTTCTCCTCGATGGCGGCATGAACAACGAAATCCTGGGCAACGGTATTGTTCTGAATCCAAACCCGGACACCATAGCCGAGTTCCGCATCCTCACGAGCAACTACACTGCGGAGTATGGGCGCAATAGCGGAGGGATCATCAGCGTGGTAACAAAGTCCGGCACGAATGCGTTTCACGGCAGCGCCTTCGAATATGCCCGGAACACGGACTTCGACGCGAACACGTACTTTAACAAGCTGGAAGGGCTTCCGGTTAACGATCTGAAGCGTCACCAGTTTGGTGGCACACTGGGCGGTCCAATTCGCAAAGATCGCCTGTTCTTCTTCCTCGGATACCAGGGCCAACGGCAGACCTCATCCGTTGTCCAGTCCGACATTCCAACGTATACGGCCGCCGAACTCGGTGGGAACTTCTCCCAGGCGGTGAACGGCGGACCGGATCCAAACGTTGCCGCATTTCTCGAAGCGAATCCCTTTTTCGCGACTCCGAACGGCAATGCCGCGCAAGCGATCATCGATCCTACAAAGCTTAACGCCGTGTCGGCGAACTACATCAAGTTGGGGCTCATTCCGACTTCGCCGACCGGGTTGTATTCCACCGCGCAAACCTCCACCAACAACGCCAACGAACTCACCGGTAAAGTCGATCTCCAAATTACGCAAAACGACAAGATCGGGGTAACGATAGGAGGTTCCCGCAATCCGCAGCTATACCCATTCCCCTTTGCCGATGTTCCTGGCTTCGCGGGGTTGTCTACTAACAACAATTATTTTGGCAATATCGCCTACACCCGTACTTTCTCTCCGAAACTGCTCAACGAGCTTCGTTTCACCTCACAACGCAATTTGGGAACTCAGGGTTATCCGGCAGCGAGCCTGCCTTCGCCCGCTGCGTTGGGCTTTGGTATCACTCCGGACTTGGCCCTAGGCCCACCCGAACTGCTTTGGGACAACGGCCTCGCGCTCGGATTGAGCAATCAAGGCCCGACCAAATTTGCCAGCAACGTCTACGCTGTTGCCGACACTCTGTCGTGGGTGAAGGGTCACCACACGTGGAAGTTCGGCGCCGGAATCACCGCCGCCCAGAACAACACAGTTTTCGACTTTTACGGCACTGGCCAGTTCTATTTTTCTGCTGGAGCCGGGGTTGGCACCGGAAACAGCTTCGCTGACTTTCTTCTTGGCATACCGACCTCTCTGTTTGAGGGACCCAACGCACCCAACAACCTTCGCACCAAAGCCACCTATGGTTTTGGGCAGGACGAGTGGCGCGTGAAAAACAATGTCACCCTCACCCTTGGTGTTCGTTACGAGTACAGCACGCCAAAATTCGATACCGAGGGAAGGACGTTTTCGGTAATTCCCGGTCTTCAATCCACGCGTTTCCCCAATGCGCCCATCGGACTGGTTTTTCCGGGAGACCGCGGAGCCCCGCGTGGCCTGAATTTTCCCGACAGAGACAACTTCGGCCCCAGATTCGGCTTTGCTTGGGATCCCTGGAACAACAGGAAGACCAGCCTTCGTGGAGGCGTGGGAATTTTCTACGATGTTTTGAAAGGCGAAGACAATCTCCAGTTCAACGGTGCCCCGCCATTCTTTAGCGAGGTCAGCTCTAACGGAGGAGCCCCGTACCCCACCGTCGCACAATCGAATCCCCAGACCTGCTGTCCTGTGCCTTATTTCACTGACCCGTGGCTGACGTCGCTGGGGTTGGGTTTCGTGAACCCATTCCCTTCAAAGCCACCACCGGCAAACATCAATTTTGTGCAGGCGGGATTCCTTCCTTGGAATAACAGCGAGGCGATTTATCTCGTGGACCCGCATCTGCGCACTCCTTACACGTACCAGTACAATCTCGACCTTCAGCACGAGCTGGCAAGGAACCTGATGGCTGAGATCAACTATGTGGGGCAAAGTTCGAAGGGACTCACCGGCCTCGTCGATCTTAATCCAATGATCTTGGGAACCTACACTCGTTTTCTGAACACGGTTCCCCAGACCAACGCGGGTATCAACAACTTTTGTTCAGGTTTCGATCCCGGCGACTGCCCGTACGAAGCTTCGCCCGAATTTAAGAACATCGGATTCGAAAGCTACAATAGTATGCAAGCCTCCCTCACTCGCCAAGTTGCCGAAAGCAAGTTTTTCGGAACCACCTACTTCACGCTCTCCTATACTTTCAGCCACAACATCGACAACTCATCGGGATTCCGAAACCGCACCTGGTGGGTCCCCGCGTACAACATCGGGCAGTTCCGCGGATCGTCTGATTTTGATGTCCGGCACAGAATCGCTTTCTCCGGCGGCTGGGACTTGCCCTTTGATCGCGCTTGGTCCTCCGGCCCGAAGTTGCTGACCAAGGGTTGGAGCCTATACCCGATTTTCAGTTGGCAGACGGGCTCTCCAATGTCCGTCAATTCCGATTACGCCGGGGGCTTTGCGGCCCCTGACGATCCAGGCCCGGCGGCTGACGGCGATCCGGGCCTCGTGCAGGCTCTGTTTGCGCCGGGCGTTACTCGGCTGCAAATCGTAAACCCGAAGACTTCCAGCCTGAACACAGCCACCAGTCGGTTCTATTTCAACCCCAACGATTTTGGCAACTCCTTTGGCAGCACGCCGCAGTACTCCTCTTCGACCCCCTGCAGTGAGCAAGTCATCACCAACGAACTCCCGTCGAGCAATTGCGCGGTGTCCAACCCTGCGCTTCGCACCTACGGTTTGCGTCGCAACTTCTTTGTTGCTCCAGGCCAAACCAATCTGAACGTCGCACTCGCCAAAGCGTTTCAGGTTCGGGAGAACCTCAAAGCGATTCTACGCTTGGAAGCATTTAATGTTTTCAACCACGCTCAGTTCCTGGAACCAAATACAAGTCTGGCGAGCCCCACGTTTGGCCAAATCACGGGCACTTTTGATCCGCGGATCCTGCAAATCTCCGCTCGACTGACCTTCTAGCCTAGTGGTCGAGTGACATTCAAAGGATACGTCGAATGTCGCTAGGGCTCCGTATTCTCCGTCTTGGCTCCTCGGCCCTTCCGCCGAGTAGACCTCACCACAAAGACCGCAGCGCAGTTTCTCCAATGCGTACACCGTGGTCCCACCCGCACCTGGCACTGGCGGGATGGCTGGTTTCTTCTTCGCCGCCAACAACCAACAGCGGGGTTGCGAGCCTCTGTGAGACGGGGGTCGCGGATTTCCCTACGCGGTGCTGAGTGCCCGAATCCAACTGTTCAACTGTTCAACACTCTAAAAACTTTCTAAACGTGAAGGTGTTTATGTAGATTGAGATGATGCGCGGTGTGCAAGGCTCCGGTGAGAAAACCGCGTTTATGCGACTCTGGCCGAGTGCCGGGGAGAAAGGCACCGTGAACTCAGCACGCGGTCGGATGTTGCGGTGATATTAGGGGCAAGACTGTGGCCAAGATAATCGAGTTCTACGTTCCGAGCACTTTTCGCAAGAGTGGAAAATGGGTTCCACCGAAAGAGCGCGGGAGAATTATTGAATTCGTACCCGAGACGAAGAAAACAGCGTGATGGATCTCCCGTGTGCCTTTCGACGGAAGTCACTCGCGATCGCGCGAACTGCAACTCATCCCTGCGTGAGCCCCGTGCGGTAGCAATTCCGACCCCAGATTCGGCGGCATGGTCGAGAATGCAAGTTTCTTTGGCCACTGCCACGCAACGCGAGCATAGACAAGGTCTTCGCGACTTAGGCCGAAAGCTCGAATCGGCTTTAAGCAGTATTCATGCTGCAGGTTGCTAATCGTGTCGATGTGCAGGAAGGTAGCGGTAGAGTGTATATCTAGGGGAAGATTGTACCTGAACGGCAGGAAGTGCGAAAAAGCGCGGCTCCAATTTACGCGCTTTTCTGAACTCGCTTCCAAAAGAGCACGGCAATGAAGAGCAAAACAATGAACGCCATGCGCTCCCCGCGGTGGAGGGCACCCTGAGCAGCATACAGGGCGTATCCCGCCAGTATAACCAGGATGACTACAAACAGAGACATTTGTTTACTCATACGATACGAGAATTCTTCTGAGACGGAATCTCCTTTTTGACCGCAAAACAGCAAAAAGCTTACCATATTCCGCCAACTCATACACTGTGAAAGAATTTTCATCCCGAGCGCCCCCTGACGGCTGACTCGCATCTGGACAGCGCAAATTGCCCGATGTTCTGCCCCACTTTTGCAACACCTCTCCTTGGCCCAACCCGCTGGACACCGATTCCGAGGTGAAGTTGACCAGCATCTATCTTGCCGGTACTGGTAGCACAGCGATCCACCCCCGCATGGCTCCGAATCGCCGCCGGTTCAGATGCCCTTCTGCCACCAGCAGCCAGTAGTACCGCGCGTATTTCACCACTAATGTCGTTTTCGAAGTTACCCCGGCGGGGCAAAGGCCGATACTTCCACTTCGCTGCGGCTATTGTTGGGTAATTGAAGGTGATACTCGAGCCAGATCATGAACGACGTCATGTCCGAAACCCCTACGATTTCCCGTGGCCTTCCAGTCTGGGTCGACCTCGGCGAGGCCCAGCGTAAAGCTGGAATGTCAAAGTACTGCAGAAGGACAGTTGAGGCCACGATTTTCACACATGGATCCCAACCAAAAACCCAAACCGTGCCATCTTCAGCGGGCTATGTCGATCAAGGAGCAGCATAACCACGACACCACGCGGCGCCTTTGGAGCCATCAGAGGCCGCACTTGCAGCGCAACCTCCATGTGTTGGCGTCCCGGATACTCCCGATCCCGTTTTGACCACGTTTTGACTTATTCAGACGATAATCTCAGTTGGAGCTTTGTTGGGTGAGCTCAAATAACATTTGCCATTGGGTGTTCCTATGAGACTCCAGCGGTTCGCGGCCCTGCTTACTTTTCTGCTGCTGTTCCTCACCCCCTGTTTTGCTCACCACATGGCGGTCGTGGTTAACAAAGACAACGACGTGGGAAATGTCTCCTCCGCCTATTTGGCCAAGATTTTCCGCTCCGACGTCAAGAAGTGGGCGGACGGACAGCCAATCGCGCTGATCCTGCACAGCAACTCCGTCGGAGAAACGGAGACGGTGCAGCGCTTAATCAAAGTAAGCCCTGCAGAGTGGAAGGCGCTGATCGCAGCTCATCGGGACTCGATTCAGATTGCTGACTCTGACGCGGACGTACTCAAGATCGTGCAGAATACCCCAGGTGCAGTCGGCCTGGTGGATGTGCGTGCCGTCGACGGCACGATCAACGTAGTGCGTGTAGACGGAAAGCTGCCGATGGAGTCCGGGTATCTGCCGCACTGAATGCCGCAGCCAATCTTGCCTTTCCCCCCAAACTAACGCCGAGATCGAGGCAGGTGACCTAGATTGGGTTGGGGAACGGCCCTCTCCTTCCGCTTCTTGCGATGGCTGGCAGGCGCAACTGTTTTCCCGCCTGATGCGGCTTTCGGTGGCGGTCTCGGCAGACAAGGCTGCATCGGTCCTAGGAAAAGCACGTTTGGTTGGCTTCTTCTGCTAAGGTGCATCAATCGCCTTTATGGTCTTTTCCAACGAACACGCAATATAATGTTCCGCTGCGCGAGCTTCCCGGAGGATGAATGATTTCGCGACGCCGTTTTGTGCAGGTTGGAACTCTTGCCGCAGCTGCGCTGCCTTCCGTTCCGCTCACGGCCGCAGACCAGCCATGCGCTCCGCTGCCCTCGTCTATCGCCAACCTGAAGTCAATGAAGGACCAAGGAACGCCGATTACCAGCGAGGAGCGTGTAGCGCGGCAGGAGAAAGCCCGGCGGCTCATGGCGGAGCAGCGCATCGATGCCCTTGTGCTCATGGAAGGCACATCGCTCAATTACTTCACCGGTATCCGCTGGTGGGGAGGCGAGCGGCTGTTCGCGATGGTCCTGCCCGTGAAAGGCACTGCGTTCTACGTTTGTCCAGCTTTCGAGGAAGGCCGGGCGCGCGAACAGATCGTGAGGGGTCCCACTCCTGACCAGCCCGAGATTCGCACGTGGCAAGAGGACGATGACCCCTACGGGCGCGTGGCGCGAGGGTTGAGGAGCCACGGCATTTCGACCGGGACTCTAGGGATCGAAGAGAGCGTTCGTTACGTCTTTAGCAGCGGAATTGCCAAAGCCGCACCGCAGGCGACGATCGTAAGCGCAACCCCGGTCACCGCGGGATGTCGAATGATAAAGAGTGATCAAGAGGTTGCGCTCATGCGTTTGGCAGCGAAGGTTACTCTCAGCGTTTATGAAGCCGCCTATCAGTCTCTGAAAGAAGGAATGACAAAACCAGAACTTGAGGACTTAATCGCTGCCGCCTACGATCGCGTTGGCTTTCCCGGTGAGGCCGACGTGCAGATTGACCAAAACACAGCTTTTCCGCACGGGTCAGCAGGTTCGCAAGTTGTTCGTGAAGGATCAATCATCATGGTAGACGACGGCTGCCGGGTCGAAGGCTACACCTCCGACATCACGCGCACGTTCACCTTAGGCAAACCCACCGACAAGATGAAAAAGGTATTCGACATCGTACATCGGGCACAGACGGAAGCGTTGAGAGCTGCGCGGCCCGGCGTGCCGTGCCAAGCCGTAGACGCTGCGGCGCGCAAGGTAATTGTGGATACAGGCTACGGTCCGGATTACAAGTATTTCACCCATCGCCTGGGACATGGGATGGGCATGGACGGCCACGAGTGGCCGTACTTGGTGCGGGGCAACCAGTTGGCCTTGGCGCCGAATATGACCTTCAGCGACGAGCCGGGCATCTATATTCGCGACGAATTCGGTATTCGGCTGGAGGACGATATGCACATCACCGAAGATGGCGCGGAATTGTTTACTAGGCAAAGCCCATCGCTCGAGGACCCGTTCAGTTAGGCACAGTTAAGATAGAAACTGATCGGAGCTCGGGGCGGCAGCCAGGTAGAGCACCTGGTTCGGGATTCAGAGCCAAGGATCAATCTGCCAGTGGGAGATGGTGCAGGTGCTAACCTTGGCAGAACCGCAGATTGAATGCGTAATAGGGCAAACTCAGCTCGGCGAAGGAGCAGGGTTTTGCATTGGGAATTGCCAGCCCTGTTCCGCCAAACGAATCGCTCCGCAGCCCTCCCTAGACGTCAAATTTGGCCAGCCCCGATGCTAAGCGGGATTCGGCACGCAAGCAGTCAGGGTTTACTGCTGTTGTCAGAAGAAACTACGCGACCGTATTCGGAAGCGCGTCCCAGACGACTGAACATGCGATAGGTCGCCAGCGAGATTTGGCTGATCACTTCCTCGCCGGCGGCTTCATTGGTCAGATAGGTGGTCATCACACAAATAACGTAGGGCCGGTTGCTGGCGAATACGATTCCAGAGTCACTGCGTACGCCTTCGAGTTCTCCCGGCTTATTGGCGATCTTGAGATCAGCCGGCAGACCGCGCGGGATAAAACTGTCTTTGTGTGTGCTCAGCACCTTAAAGAAGTCATCGGTTAGGGCCTTGTCCAGAACTTTCCCACGATACAGACTCTCGAGCAGAGTCATCATTTCGCGCGGCGTGGACACGTTCTCGCGACCTTCACGAGCGGCTTCCAAATCCATCATCTTTCGGCGAAGGCGAGTGTGGACGAGACCCAGGCTGTCCATCAAGGCGTTTACATGGTCCATCCCCAGCCGATCGATGAGTACGTTGGTGGCGGAGTTATCGCTCACCGCCACCATCATGGTGGCAAGATCACGGTTGGTCACGCGTGTAACCTGGGGCGTGAGTCCTTGCATGATGTCGCTGTCGGGCACTAGGTCTGAACTTGCCACGGTATAGCCATCCATGAGTTTGGCCTGAGGGGATTTGGCTGCAGAGCTGAGCTGGGACTGATGATAAAGCTCGGCCAAAACGGCAATTTTGATGGAACTGGCTTGGGGAAAGACCTCGTCGGCGCGCAGAAAGAATGTCTGGTCGGAGGCGAGATCTTTAATCGCCACTCCCAGTACGCCGTCAAGTTTCCGATCACAGTCGCCGATGGTGGCGGCCAGCTTCTCCCACAGAACCTGCTGCTTCGCATTAAGCATTTGGGTTGGCCCCGGCGGATTTTGTGCATAGCTAAAGCCGGCGAGCAACGCGAGGAGAATAGTTCGTCTCAAGACAGACCCTCCGGGAAGCTGAAAGATTATAGTCGCACTCAGTATGGCGGGAGGTAGATGTCGAAACCTGGGATTTGCGAGTGCGGGGGTGCAGCGCGTTCGCTACGAAGGCGAGTGTGAATCCAAGAGGCAGGCGGCAATCTTCTTGAGTAATCCCGATGCTGCCTCGCCGGCTTCCAGCCCAGAGAATTCGTTGCCAAGTTGCAGCACAGCCAGGTTGGTGCAGGCCTGCTCGAAGCTCTGCCGGGCCAGTGGGGCCGCTGTCAATTCTGGTCCAAGCAGCAGCAATCGAAAGCGGGACACGCGCATCAAAATTAAGGAATCAGCTAAGTTGCTGCTGGTGTGGACGTCATAGCCAGCGCGCCGCAAAACTTCCCGCAAGTAGGCGAGAACATCCGGACTGCGATCCACACACAAAATGCTGGCACCAGCGTGCGCTGGCTGCTCGCGAGTTGATGGTTTGCGGTAGAAGGCAAAGACCGCGCTTTCTTCTGATTCGTGGGTGTCAAACAACGTGTTCAGATTTGTCATTGCCAGGACCTTGCGGGTATGCTCTGGCACGTTGCACAGCTTCAAGTCTCCTCCCTTCTGTCGAACGCTGCTCAGAGTTCGGACCATTGTTCCCAAACCACTGCTGTCAACGAACATCACCTCACCAAGATGCAAGACGATGGCTTTGCGATCCCGTAACAACCAGGCGACGTGGGTGCGCAACGATTCGCTCTCACTGCCGGAAACGATACGCCCGTTGCAGCGGACAATGGTGACTTGCCCGACCTCACGTGTTTCCAGCGACAGGTCCATTCGGCCCCCATCGGGCGTTAGTCACTCGCGGAAACCGTCGCATTGCATCGGCATGCCGCCCTGAAGTGCCCCTGACGTTCGCACCGCGCGCCATTATAGTCCATCGCACGGCCCTTTTCGTTGTCGCTTCCCAGCCGTTGGCTTCGATTGCAACCGGGCTCGCTGACAGGGATGCACCCAGACGGGTCTAGTCCCTCCGCTCGGAATCAGCGACCCCAAGCGGTCGCAATGGCACCGTGTTGGTAACCCACGGTTTCTGATCAACCCATGGGCAAGCTAACCATTCGGTTACCCACTAACCTTTCGGTTAGTGGGAGCGAAGCGTGGAAGCCAGTCTGCCCCATCTTCGTTGTTGCTTTTCCCTGTGCTTGCAAGGACTTCCATTTCTCCTGCACCGCACCGCCGCCTCCACCGGCTTTGGTCTGTCGATTGCGATAACTCTTCAGCGAACGAGAAACGGCTGAAAGTGCTGCTTCTTGTAGACAGCGTGGGGAGGTGTTGAATGACATACTTTGATTGCTTCATCGTAGCGGCGTGGATGTTTGCCATGGGGTGGTTTTTCGGAGCCATCTACGTACAAAACCAGAATGAAAAGAGCGCAAGTCCGCGTGTGACCGTAGTACCAGAACCGGGCTCGAAGTGTGAGGCATGGCGGCTTCCCGCAACAGCATAGCTTAAGCAACCGGATCTCACGAGAGTTGGCGGTTTCGCGAGGCGTGACCACTGGCTCAGAGCAGTGTGCTTTCGACTCTCGCGGCGATTTGGTATCTTTAGGCGGCGGCTTAAGCAGCCTGTGACTGATTCCGCGACAAGGAACTATCGTTCGCGAACAGAGACTTGAGTAGCGAAAACAAGTGATCGTACATCATCCGCCAGGAGGTTTGCCATGGCCGCTAACCCGGTCAATCGCGCTCCCGAATTAAGACTCGAACCCGAGAAGAAAGGTTCAGAGACAATTGTCCGGGCGACAGGCCGGATTACCTCAACTACATCTGCGACGCTAGAGCAAACGCTTCGCGATCTAGTCTCCACTAACAAGCGGGTGGTGATAGACCTTACGGGTGTAGATTACATTGACAGTTCCGGTCTCGGCGCGCTGGTGGCTGTTTATATGCATGCCACACGGACGAGTTGCGATCTGGAAATCGCTAACCCAAAGACACGGATCAGAGACTTATTCAACCGAAGTAGATTGGCTTCCGTGTTCAGAGCTGTTCAGGAGGCTGGCGAAA
>DASPVV010000007.1:0-99221 GCA_035622175.1 Terriglobales bacterium
GGGCTTTCAGATGGGAAAGCAGTCGCAGGGACGCCCTCCGCAACCGCAGGACCGCATTGGCTAGAACCAGGAACTGAAGGCGCCACACCTTGTGCATATCGGACTGCAGTCGGTCACGCTCTTGATAGAGGAGCGAGATGACTACGTTCCTTTCGATGACCTCATCGGCGAAGGTTTCTTCGCGAACCGTAGCTTTCCTTGCTTCTTCTTGGGAAGTGTGCTCCTCAGGGATAGAGAGCGCGCGGTCGTAACCTAGCGTTGCAAAGTCTTTCTCATACAAGCAATAAACTTTGTCGGCCAGGGCTCGGCTATACCTCACGCCGCCCGTCGTGCCGGAGACATTTCTCAGGTCGTCGGGGAAGGGCTGGGCAAGCCGCAGATGCTTTTCGAATCGCCGCAGCCCCTCGGCCATCTCCTCGATCTTGCCCACATAAGAGAAATTTAAGGCCGGTAAGAAAAGATGATCGACCTGACGCCGCCAGTGGGCATCACACGTCCTCAAATCGCAATGCTTCTCGATGTACTCGACAAACTCTTCAAAGGTGACGAGAGATTTCGCATGCTGCTCGGGGAGATGGCCTTTGATGTGGAGGTACACGTACTGGTGGTCCGGCTCGCATAACCGAATCTTGTTCTTCCATGCCGAAGCCAGCCGGGTGTACGGATTTCGCACGAACGTGATACGCAAGAAGTCCGGCGATTCCAGAACCTCCCTTTGCTGCTCGGCGGTTAAGTCGAGTAGAGAGGGCAGAGGAACGTTCTCCCGTGCGTGGACAAACATGTCGCGACGAGTTTCCCGGTGGTCACCGACCAACAGGTGAAGGGGCGGCGCGTTTTCGACGGTACGCAACAGCTCCTTCATTCTCGTGCAGGCGGCCTTGGGGACTTGAAAATACATGTATCGCTTGGACAAGCTGACGAAGGTCGAATAGCGGAGTCGTTGCGATACACCCTCCGGTTTCAAGTCTCGACAGGTATCGAGAATTACCTTTACTGCGTAGGGATGACTCATCCATTCCGCCTAGGCAATCGTGTCTGCGCTTCCGTGATGCGACAGATCGCGGGTCAACCAGCAAATCTTAGCTGGTTCTTACGGGGAGGCAACCGATTGGTAGCCGAGCATCTCCATCAAGTATCCCCAAGCAGACTCGATGGCGGCCACCGATTCCGGGGCCAGGCGATGCTGCCACTGTCCCGATTTTGCTTCGCGGACGAATTGAATGTCAGTTCTGCTGTTTTTGGTGGTGGTCCAATCGGCGCTCTGGGCTACCTCCAGTTTGCGCATCCGGTCGGCCGAGCTGCGCTCGACTGCCCGACGAATCCGGTCGGGATCGGGGTCCACACCTATGAACCGGGCGATGCGCTCAAGCCCACCTTCGGTATCGTGCAGCAGGTCTTCATAGCGCACCAGCAGAAACTCGCGGCCGTGTCCTCGGGCTCCCAGTCGGTCCAACTTCGATTCTGTCCAAGGGCTGGCATGCTTCCCTGGGTGATTTCCTAGGCAGAAGGAAGCCGCATTCTCGGCATTGATGAGCCAACTTCCCACATTCTCCGCCCAGTTTCCGTTATAGTCCCCGCCCCGCATGAAATCATCGGTGATATACGCATGGATCGAGGTCGATTCCGGCACATTCTTCATCTTCTTGGCGTAGTAATAGGACGAAACGGCTACATCCCGTGGGTCGCGAACCAGGTAGATTACGCGGCGGTAGCGGGGATCAAAGCAATCGTGGCTTTTGATCACCCGGGGGCGCGGAATCAACCTGAATTCTTTGCGCGAGAGGCCGGCAATGTCGGGAACCACACGCTCGATGTTCACAAAACTGACCCGATCATCCTGGTGGATTAGATTTCCGACCAGAAAGCGGGTCCAGGTGTTGCCTGACTTGGGAAAGGAAACCAGAAAAACGTCGTCCGGCCAAATCTCGTGACGCCGCTGCGGGTATTCCCTTTCCCCAACATATCTGGCGGCCACCACCAGCTCTCGTAACACGGGTTTGGTCCTCCGCAGAACTTTCACTTCGCCGGACACGCACTCCGCTTCGTCGCCAAGCTAAGCCGACACCTTGACACGCGCCGGCGCGTAGCCGAGCGCTTCCATCAAGGGTCCCCACACAGACTCGATCTGAAGCACGGCAGGTTCCGGCAACCTTGTCCTCCACCTTCCCGGCGCTTCAGGTTCTGCCGCAGCCCTCCCGCCATTGCGGCTCGCCGCCACGGCCAGGTTCACCCGTTCGCCGGACACGCCTAGGTCGAGATAGTCGGAAACACGGGTAAGGGTTTCGACGGGGTTAGCGACAAGGTCTTCGTAGCGGAGCATGAGCAGGGTTTTCGAATCATGGCCACGACCACCCAGCCAGCTCATGACGTTCTCGCCCCAGGAGGCAGGTGTCCCCAGGAAATCGTCCTTGAGAAGGCAGCGCTGCCATCGCTGCTTCGCCAGAATGGCTCCAGAAAACTCCTCCGCCCATCCGCCCCGGTATTCATCGGTCTTCATGAAGACCGTCGCCACAAACTGCTCCAGGCTCGTCCCGGCGTTGATCGCACCACCTCTCAGCCGCTGTTCAAAATTGCTGAGGGCAACATCCCGGGGATCGCGTACTAAATAGACGACCCTAACGTGGCCGGCTGCGTCCAAGCACTCGTGGCTGAAGATCATGCGCGGGCGAGGCATACGTTTGAACCTGCCTCGCGCGAGGTGATAAAGATCTGGGATCCGCCGCAGAACGCTGCCCTCGGTAAGGGGACGCTCGGGATCGATCAGATTGCCCACCAGACGGCGCAACCACTGCCCCCCCGAACCAGGATAGGCGACCAGGAAAATGTCATCGGGGAATTTGATGAGCGTGCGCCCAGCGATGTCGCGCCGGAGAAGATAGTTGAGCAGGTAGGTTAATCGAATCAGCACAATATCAAATTGCCTCGTCGACGCGGCTGCGGCCCTCTTGAAGCCAGTCCCTCAGGGCTGATCCGCTCTCCCTAGCCTCCATCCTAGCAAGATTGGCCGCCTCGCACCTGGCTTTCAGACAGGCCTTGCGCAGTCGCATGCCCAGCCCACTCCGGTTCGACCCCAATGCCGCATCTGCAGCCGCCAGAGGATGGGGCCCCGGGGAACCCAACCTTACCATCAGCACCCCCGCGAGCCTTCTTGCCTCGCTTAACATGTGCTATCCTTCCGACGGTTCGTTGGCAAGCTCAGTCTGCGGGATTGAAGCCAAAGATTGCCGGAAGACCTTAGGGCCTGAGCGCTAGGTGAGAACCGCCATGCCAGGCGTAAGTATGGCCTTTGCTGGTAGCACGCGTGCCGCTCCTTACACAAATTGCCATCCGCTTTTGGCGAGCATTTCAAATCTGGCGCGATTGAAGCAAGAATTCGGGCGGATCCATAATCTTATGTAGTACTTCAACAATATATTATATAATGCAGTAAAATAATTGTTTACACTAAATACAAGCACTGGTTTCCTGGCGCCACGGAGCAGTCCGAAAACCAATCCTCGGAGTATCTCCGCAGCTATCTGACTGCAGGATCCGCCCCTCGGCAGGTAGCCTAGCCGAGCAACCAGCCGAGGCTTCGGTTCGCTCCGATCCGCCGCTACTCGAAACCGCATGGGCTTTTCCTTGACTGGTTTTTGGTCTGACAGAGTTTAGCGGAGAGGGCGGCCGCGCGAAGATGCTTCCCGTTACCCCGATAATCTCTTCCTACGCCGCGGGATCGACGGAGTGTCAACCGCCAAAGGTCACGGTAATTATTCCCGCATACAACACCGCCCGCTATATCGGAGAGACTCTGGAATCGGTCCTGGCACAGAGCTTTTCCGATTACGAAGTCATCGTCGTCAATGACGGATCGCCTGACACCCCGGAACTGGAGAAAGTGATCCTGCAATACCAGGATCACATCCGCTACATCAAACAGCAGAATCGGGGACTGGGGAGTGCCAGGAATACCGGCATCCGCAATGCCCGCGGTGAGTTCCTCGCCTTTCTTGACAGCGACGATGTGTGGCTGCCGGACTTCCTGGCCGAGCAGCTTAAGTTGTTTGCCGAGAATCCCTCCTTGGACCTGGTATGTGCAGACTGCCTTTACTTCGGCAACCCGGAATTGGAGGGCACATCGTGGCAGTCGCTCGATCCGCTCGACGATCCAGTGACCTTTGAAAAGGTACTGCCCACCCATGGTGGCGCCTTTGCTTCCTTTGTTCTTCTGCGAAAAGAAACAGCTTTAAAGGTAGGCTTTTTTGACGAGGCCACGAACATTCTCGAAGACTATCACTACTGGCTGATGCTCCTCTATCGCGGTGGCAGGATGGGCTACCTTCGCAAGATTCTCGGGAAACGCAGAATCCATTCTGGAAGCATTACCTACAACCAGGACGTGGTCGTTCCTCGGGCGATCAACGCGCTCCGGAAACTTCAGGGCATTTTGGACCCAGCCGGCAGAGAGGCTGCCCTGGTAGAGAAACAAATCGCTCTCTCCGAGTCACAGTTATCCCTGAAAGAGGGTCGGCGCAGGCTGGCACTGGGGAATCATGAGGGAGCCAGGGAGTCGTTTGCGAAAGCCTACGCCAAAGTTCCTTCAAGAAAAGTGGCCTTTGCTCTGCTTGGATTGCGCTGGTTTCCCCGCTGCACCCGTTGGGCCATCTCGCACTGGGATCGGCATTTGCTCGCCCACAACCACAAGCTCGGCGACTCCAAAGCCTAGTCAGGCCTCGGCCGAAGCGCTGTCCTGAGCAGCTGTTCGCACCGCCTGCGAATCAGCCAGAAGGCCAGGGCTCGGGCACGCCAGACCTGGTGGATCTCCGGAAGGCCACGATTTCGCTGTTTGATATACTGACGCTGTGGTGTAGGGTCGAAGCGGGCTTTCATCTCGGAAAACTCTCGCAGATGAAAGGGCGCGGTCTTCAGACTTGGGACAATTACACTTACCCTTGGCATCTCAGGTCTGTTCCTGGCCTCGCGCAATCCATGGCGGACACCCCGTACTCTGTCCTTGCCAACCGGAGGATCCGACATATAGCCCATGCTAAGAGTTGGAAGAAAGCTTGCCCTCGGGTCTAGCTTCAACTCCACCTACTTCCTGGCCACTGCGGCGGCTTCCTTTCTCATAACTCCCTTTCTGGTCCGCAGCCTGGGCGACCATCGCTATGGCGTGTGGACGTTGGTGGTAGTTTTTACCGAGTCCTACAACGTTCTCGAGTTGGGCTTGTCGTCGGCGGTCGGCCGCTTCATGGCGGGAGCATTGGGGGCCGGAGATCCGGAGCGCGGCAATCTGATCTTCAACACGTCGCTTATTATTTTTGCCAGCGGCGGAGTTCTCGCCTTTCTGGTGAGTCTCTTCGCTGCCGCGCTTACCCCCCTCATCGTCCACAACACCCCGGATGCCACCGTCTTCCAAAAGGCGGTGCTGATTCTTGGTCTGAATGTGGCGCTGAATTTTCCCCTGAGAGTCTACCGTGGAACCTTACAGGCTCACCTGCGCTTTGTCACGGTTGTGTGCATCGATCTGGTTTACCTGGTTTTGAGAACGTCTCTGGCGGTGGGCTTCGTGCTGATGGGATATCGCGTGGTGGGCCTGGCTACGGCAACGCTGGTGGCCTTACTCCCGTCACTGTTTTTGTATCCTTACTTCGTGTCGAGAGATCTTCCCTTCCTGCGATTATCGATCGGTCAATGGCGACCGACGGTGGCAAAAGATCTTTTCTCCTACGGTCTTTACAGTTTTCTGGGCTTTCTCGGTGGCGTCCTCCGATCCCGGACCAACCCGTTTATTGTCTCTTCCTTCTTGGGCATCACCATGGTGACCCACTTCCGCTTGGCCGGAATGGCGAGCGGTTACTATGGAGAATTCGTGACCGCCCTGATTGGCGTCTTTCAGCCCTTGCTCAGCCAGCAGCAGGGCACTGGAAATCTCACCGCCATGCGGCAAACGACGCTCTTTGCCACGAAAATTGCACTCTGCATCTCCGGCTTCTTTGCCTTCGGAGCCATCGCCTTGGGGAAGGTGTTTCTCGCGCGTTGGGTTGGGCAGGCCTATCTCGATGCCTACCCTTGCATGGTGCTGCTGGTGCTTACCCAGGCGCTGCAGCTCTCGCAACGGCCGTCGACCTATGCGATTTTCGCCGTGGCCCGACACCAGTTCTTCGGGGTGCTGTTAGTGATGGAGGGTGTCGCGAACGCGCTCCTTTCGCTGCTTTTGGTGCGGCGTTGGGGTCTCACGGGTATCGGCTGGGGAGTGTTCATCCCTATCGCAATCAGCAAACTGCTGGTGCAACCGATCTACGCCTGCCGCGTTACTGGCCTTGACTATGGGGAATACATCCGCACCATGGCTGGGGCATCGGTCAAGGTATTGCTGTCGATGGTGATTCCCGGGTTGATCATCTTTCATTTGGCCAAACCCGACTACAAAACTATGCTTCTGCTGGCTGCGATATCCCTCATCCTCTATGCTGTGCCTGTGATGACCACGGTCTTGAATCGTAGCGAGAGCCAGCTCCTACGGCGGAGCATCTTACCCAGCTGGGCGCCGGGAGGAAGCGATTAGAGCAAACTTGATTCTCGAACCCTAGAAACCCTGGCGAGCCCGCGCCGGGCCTGCGGGCACGCGCCGGTTGGAGCAAGAGGAGATGGCAAACTGAAAAACCGGAGAACGTGCATACTCGGTGGAGGCATGACGGGGCTGGCAGCGGGCCTTGCCTCAGGCTGGCAAATCTATGAAGCAGGAGAAGTGCCGGGCGGCATCTGTTCCTCCTATTACGTCACCCCCCAAGGCAGCAAACTGGAGACCCCTCCGGAGGATGGCGAGGCTTATCGCTTCGAGATCGGTGGAGGACACTGGATTTTTGGAGGCGATCCTTCCGTCTTGCGGCTCATCCGTTCGCTCACTCCGGTCAAGCAATATCAGCGCAGTTCGGCGGTTTTTTTCCCCCAAGAAGGGTATTTTGTCCCCTATCCATTACAAAACCATCTGTCGTACCTGCCCGAAGAGGTCAGGCTCAGGGCCCTCACCGAGATGCTAACCCTGCCCAAGGGGAATCCGCGCACCATGGCGGATTGGCTGGAACAAAGCTTCGGCCCTACCTTGACGGAGATGTTCTTTGCACCCTTTCATCAGCTTTATACTGCCGGGCTTTGGCAACAGATTGTCCCACAAGACGGCTACAAGTCTCCCGTGGACGCCAGCCTGGCTCTGCGGGGTGCCTCCGGCAAGACACCGCCCGTGGGTTACAACACCGGGTACCTCTACCCCCAAGAAGGTCTGGGAACACTCGCCCGACGCCTGGCAGGGAAAGACCAAATTCAATATGGCAAGCGAGCCACTCGCATTCACCTGGACAAGAAGGAAGTCGAATTTGCCGACGGTTCCGGTATCCATTATGACCTGCTCATTTCGACCTTACCGTTGGACAAGACGCTTGCCATGGCTCAGGCTGGGGTGGACGAGCGACCCGACCCTTACACCTCAGTCTTGGTCCTGAATATCGGAGCCCGCCGCGGAGCGCGCTGTCCGGTTGAACATTGGCTGTACCTCCCTTACACGCGGGCGGGTTTTCATCGTGTCGGCTTCTATAGCAATGTCGACGAGAGCTTTCTGCCAGCCTGCTCGCGAAAAAACAAGGATCGTGTCGGGATTTACGTCGAACGGGCGTACGCCGCGGAGAACAAACCTTCCCGCGAACAGATTGCAGCTTACATCGAGGCCACGGTCGTCGAATTAAAGGAATGGGGGTTCATCGAAGGAGTCGAGGTAGCAGACCCAACTTGGGTGGAGGTAGCCTACACCTGGGCGTGGCCGGGCTCGCGCTGGCGCAGTAGGGCGCTGGAGTTTCTGGAGAAGCGCGACGTGATGATGGTTGGACGTTACGGCCGTTGGATCTTTCAGGGCATCGCGGATTCGCTGCGCGACGGCCTCTTTGTGGGTGCCGCCCTACGGCCTGTCCCCTGACACTCCCGCCCCAACCCCCTCCTGTTCGGGAAGCGGAGGTAGCAAGCTTTGGGGTTGCAGACCGGCGCGGGGGAACCATGCCAATCGAGTACGGGAGGGTCGGGAATCCCGGCCATGCGCAGTTGGCCCGCAGGCCAGAACCGGCTCTAGCACCAAGACGCCTGACTTTCCCTTTCCCGGCCGGGGGTAGATGGAAGCAGCCGAAGTTATCGCGAATCTGCGATCTCCACGAGTTGGGTTGGAGGCATCGGTAGCTTGGGGCGCTGGCGGCGAGAGGTAAACGGGCCGACGCCCGAGAGCCAGCTTTCGAACTCCAGGGGTGTGCTGATGCTGGTATCAACCAGCCTAGGCAAGAGGAGCGCGCTGTCTGAGGGCGAAGCCAACCCGGATTCGCAAGTGGTGGCCGAAACCACACCTTCTTTTTTCAGCCAAGGCAAGAATTCAAAACGATAAACGCCGCCCGGATAGCAGAAGTGCGCAACCACGGAATTCGCAGCCATCTCCAGCAACTTGCGCCGGTTGTCCCGGATTTCGCGCACGAATAGGCTCTCATTGAGCGGGGTGCGATGTCGATGAGTATGGAGCTGAAAATCGACCCCTTCGCGAGCCAGGTGGCTAATCTCGTCCGGTCGCATGAGCTGCAGGACGCGCTTGCGAACCAGCTCGGGATAATCCAATCCGAGGACGAGCGCCAGTCGAGCCGCCAAGTTGTTTTTTCCCTCCTCCGACAGCCCCTCTTCCCTGGCGAAGTTGAGAAGCCGGTCCAAGGCTGCCAACTGCCCCGCGGGTGAGCGTAAATCGAGCACTTCGGGAATTCCGGCATTCTGCCCCGTACGCAGCACCTGCCCCCTCCGCTTCCACAACATGTAGGAGCAAATCAGGTGAAAAACCGGGTAGTTGAAATCGCAATAGTAGGTGGTTTGATAGACGGTTGCCGGGAACCCATACTGTTTCAGGCGGGGATAGGCCTGGGCATAGAAATCATAGGTCCCGTCGTCGAACGTGATCGCCACGCTCCTCGGAGGCAGCTCGCCGCGATAGAGCCGTTCGATTGCCTCGGCCAAGGGCAGGACGGTGTACTCGCCGTCGCGCAGCAGTCTGAGCCGCTGCTCGAACAGCTGCGCAGGCATGTAGAGGGGCGGCCTCCACTGGTGCTCGTCTTCCAGGGCAATGCCGTGGTAACAGATAATCAGCAGGCGCTCCCTGCGCCAACGGCTGTTTTTCACCCCGTCAAAGATGCCGAAGCTTTTCAAAAGGCGAAGCGCCTGGTGGCGAAGATATCTCAGCGTGTGGGCCGGTTGAACGCTTGCGGTGCCCGTGACCACCCCCTCACAAACCCGCGGCTCGGCAATCGTCGGGAGCATTGGCAGCAGACAAGCAGTCTAAGCCCGATTTCCTTTTCCAACTGAAACCAACTGCGCCTATCATGCCTGCAACGCCAGGCTGGCTGCAACATTGAGAGCCAAACGATGTTTGAAGGAGACTGCAAGGGAGACACGTCACTTTCGAGGTTAGTTTGCTTTGGCTGCGCCCCTTGGACGAACGACTGGAGTCAAACGGACTCATCCCAGCACTGGACTTACCGGTGGCAGGCAGAGGCCGTGGAGTCAAGGTGTTAGACCGGCACAGCAGGGATTGTGGATGCCGGTTGCAGCTGCTTGCTGCCGTCCAGGTGCAAGTTGCAGAGCGTCAAGGGCATTCCAGATGAAAACTCTTTCATACTGTGCCGAGGTCGCGGAATGATGGTATGCTTTTTTGCCGCTTTCGCCTGCAACCGCGAAGATCTGGCTGAAACAATGAGAGATTGTATGGCGTCATCCCGACCCCTCGTTCTGCTTGAGTTTAATGAACTTACACCCTCGTTAATGGACCGCTTCATGGCCGAAGGCAAGCTGGGGAATTTTGCGCGGCTGCGTGAGACCAGTGAGGTCTTTACCAGCGATGCCGAAGAGCGGGAACCATATCTGGAGCCTTGGATCCAGTGGGTGACCGTACACACAGGTGTTCCCTATTCCGACCACGGTATCTTCCGGCTTTCCGAAGGACACAAGCTCGAATACTCCAATCTCTGGGACTTAGCCTCGATCAAGGGACTCAAAGTCTGGGTCTGCGGCAGCATGAATGCTAAGAGCGCAAGCGACACGCAAGGTTATCTATTGCCCGATCCGTGGTCGTCGGATTTTGCGCCGCAGCCCCAGGCCTTGCTGCCTTACTTCCGGTTCGTGCAGCGAAACGTTCAGGAATACACCAATGACCGCGTCCCCCTGAGCAAGTCGGACTACCTGCAATTCCTTCAGTTCATGGTGACCCATGGACTGTCGGCGAACACCATGGGCTCTATTTTTGGGCAGCTGCTCTCGGAAAAGAGGACTGGGACGGGAAAATGGCGACGCGCCTTCATTCTCGAGAAGCTGCAATTTGATGTCTTTCGCGCCGTATACCGCCGGCTGAAGCCCGCCTTTTCAACTTTCTTTCTAAACAGCACAGCCCACATGCAGCACTGCTATTGGCGCTACATGGAGCCGGACCTGTTCACCGTTCCCCGCGATCCCAAGAAACAGCAGGAGTACGAGTCCTCCATCCTGGAAGGCTATCTGGCCATGAACGAGCTTTTGGGTCGAATGCTCGAGCTGGTCGGGAACGAAGCTATTGTGGTTCTGGCAACTGCTTTGAGTCAGCAGCCTTGCTTGCGATACGAGGCAGCTGGCGGCAAGTGCAATTATCGCGCGAGAGACTTCGCCCAACTCCTCAAGTTCGCCGGTGTGACCAGCCCTTGCCGCATCGAGCCGGTCATGGCTGAGCAATTCTGGCTGCGGGCAAACTCTGATTCCGATGCTGCTGAGGTTGAGACCAAGATCGCCACTCTCAAGGTGGAGCAAGAGCGGGCTCTGTTTGCCCGGCGTGATGGCTCGAGCGTGTTTGCCAGTTGCTGCATTCGCCACCCTCTCGCCGACGATGCCATGCTTCGCAATGAGAATGCGGGCACTGCGGTTCGTTTCTTTGACATGCTCTACGTCGTCGGGGCGGACAAGAGCGGGATGCACCATCCCGACGGGATTCTCTGGATTCGATCCCCTGGCCGCGCACATAAGGTGCATGCGGAACCAGTACCGTTGCTTGCCGTCGCCCCTACCATCCTCGATTTGCTCGGAATCGACACGCCCGAATACATGAGGGCGGTCTCGTTGATGCGCGACCCAACCGGGAGATGCTTTGCCCATAGGGGCACAGATGTCGAGCAGCGATAGAGACAACCTAACCGCTGATCGCTCATACCTCCGGACTCCGCCCCGGGATGCCAGCCCCCCTTCGATCAAAGCCACTGATGAATGCATCTACGGTGGTTCCTGCTTCGACTAAGTTCAGTCGTGCCGCCCCCGGGCTGGCGGACAACTTTGCCCAGAATCGGAGCCCTGGGAGATAAGTGCAGGATCCTCGATCCCTATCGCGTTCGAGCGCTCTGCCAAGTACTGACGGCCGCCATCGGTTCACCGTCCAGAACGACCCTCTGCCACAGTTCGAGATTCAGCAGGCGCCAGATACGATTGCCGTGGTCACGATGTCCGGCACCATGCTCGGCGAGGATGCGGCGGATGACCTCTGGACGGAAGAGCCCTCGCGCGCAGCTTCGCGGCTCGAGCAGCAGGCGTCCGATGGGCTCGAGCTGGCCTCCCGCGAGCCAATAGGCCCAGGGAGTCGGGAACCCCATCTTCTTACGGTAAGTAATGGTCTCGGGCAGAAGGTCCGCGACCCCTTCCTTGAGAATGAACTTGCCCGCGAGCCCTTTGATCTCATGCGCTGCGGGAATTCGCGCCGCGAATTCGACCAGGGGATGATCGAGAAACGGAACCCGACTTTCGACCGAAGCCGCCATGCTCATTTGATCCTGCTTCATCAACAGCTCAATCAGGTAGCTGTTGATATCGGTATAGAGCAAGCGATGCAGCAACTCGCCCGAAGACCGATGCCAGGCGCTCATGGACCCGTCGTAGGCCGCTCCTGCTCCTGCGAGCGCTTCAGGCATCAAAAGCTCTGGCAGTTCTTTCGCCGCAAAGGCGGAATAGAAATTGTCGAAGTAAAACGACGCCCAGTCTCCTCCATCGCGCATCAGGAAGGTATGCTCCAGCTTGCGGTAGAGGGCGGCGGGCAGCGGCGCGGCCACCGCTCCCGAACGCAAGGCTCTACGCAGAAAGGCCGGCACCAGCGCCCGATACTTCCGATCCATCTCCGCATTCAGCAACGTCCAGGCATAGCGGGTATAGCCCGCCAGTGTCTCGTCGCTTCCTTCCCCCGTCAGCACAACCACGACCCGCTCCCGTGCCAGGCGGGCCACGTAATAGAGAGAAACACTCGACGGCCACACGACCGGTTCGTCTTCATGCCAGATAAGCTGCGGCAGGCTGGTGAAGAATTCCTCCCGGCTGAGACGAATCTCATGGTGATCGGAACCAATGTGAGTGGCGACCTGCCGCGCATAGGGCAGTTCGCTGAACTCCTCCTCGCCGTAGCCGACCGCAAAGGTCTGGATCTGATCGCGACGAATCTTGCTGGTCAACGCCGCGACTGCGCTCGAATCCAGTCCACCGCTCAGAAACACCCCAAGCGGCACATCGCTCATCAAATGCGACTCGACGGCTGCGGCCAGCAATTCGCGGTAGGTCCTCACATAATAGTCGTGCGGCTGCGGTTCACGATCCACTTCCGTAGTGAGCTCCCAATAGCGCTCTAGCCTTGGCTCGCCTCCTTCGCCAAGCTCGAGAGTGTGTCCCGGCATCAGCTTTGAGATCCCCGCGAACATCGTCCCCGGCCCGGTGATGTAACCGAAGGCGAGATACTCTGCCAGTGTGCCGCGATCGAATTCCGGCACGATCCCGGAATAGGCCAGAATCGCCTTGATCTCGGAGGCGAACAGGAAGACCTTGCCATCCCAGCGGTAATAGAGGGGCTTGATCCCCAGCCGGTCTCGGGCCGCGAAAAGCACACGCTTGCGCCGGTCCCAGATCACGAAGGCAAACATGCCCCGCAGATGCTTCACGCAATCGCGGCCGTATTCCTCGTAGAGATGGACGACGGTTTCGGTGTCGCAGCGAGTGCGGTAGCGGTGGCCCTTCGACTCCAGACCGGCCCTCAGTTCAGCGTGGTTGTAGATTTCGCCGTTGAAAACGATCCAGACGTCCCCTGCCTCATTGGCCAGAGGCTGATGGCCGGCCTTGACGTCGATGATGCTTAACCGGCGCATCGCCAGGCCGACATTGTCTTCGACCAGGTAGCCCTCGTCATCCGGCCCGCGATGCAGGAGGCGACGGTTCATGACCGATAACACGTCGCCGCTCACCTGCCCTTGGCGGTCGGAAAAGAAGATGCCGCAGATTCCGCACATAGATCAGGGTTGCTCCGAGTTAAGATCGCCCGCAAGTTGCGGACTGCCGTTTGCGACCAGCATCCTCCATCCCTCCCTCTCGACCGTCAGCCTTTCGAGGTCCGGCGAAACCACATCGCATTGGCTGCGGCCACCGATTATCTCGCACCGCAGGAAGGCACGCTCGGCGGTCACAATCGTCCGCCCGGCCCATCTCACGTAGGTAGCTTTGCAAGCGATCAGGGTTTGCGCGGATGCTTCCGGGCGGCGTCCGCAATAAAGAAATTCGGCGTCGCTCGTCCAGCGATCGAGCTTCCAGGGTTTGCCCTCGCCGAAAAACATGCAATGCTCGTCCCGGGCGGTTTGGTAGCGATATCCCGCCACGGCGGACGGCTGGGAGGAGAACGCACGCAGCTTGGTGAGTTTAGGGCGCGAGCCTGGAGCATCCTCCACCGGGGACAGCAAGGTTAGAAACTCGGCGGGAAGTCGCCTCCTGCTGGCAAAGTGCAGCACGCTGTGACTTTCTTTCTTGCCGTACACCGGGGCGTGGGGCCGTTCCTCTACCTCCCGCGTCCATCCATGCCCTTCGACGGTCACGAACCGCACCCCGTGCCCGCTGCCAAGAAATAGATTCTCCTGGTCGGCAGAGGCTCGCAGACCCGGGCCAAGATGCCAGAACAGATCGAGCTCGTACTCTCCAAAACCAAATGCCTGGTCGCGGACCAGCCAAAATCCGGACTTGAGCGAGAACACGAAGCGGCGATGCACCACCCCGTTCGGCAATCGCGAGTAGCCGTCGTGGCTGCCGACAAACAGATCGAAGGTTTTTCCCATGATCCAGCCTTCCGCCTCGACCCTGGGCAGCCTGCCCCAACTGAAGGGGCCTCTGGGGTCGGCTTGATCCTTGCCGGCGACCACCAAGGTGTTGTGAGCCCGGGTGCCGCGGAAGCGATCGCGCTCCGCCTCCGGCCCAACATATTCCAAGGTTCCGGAATCAATGAGAATGTCGCAGCTGGCGCTGTTGGCGGTCACGCTGAGGGCATCCGCATGACCGTGGCCGGCGTTGTGCGCGCCTTGCGGACCGGCATCGATCACCAATTGCTGCGCCGGATCGTCCCCCCGCATGACATACAACCCACTGGCGGGAAAGGCTACCGAGTTTCGCGCCGGGGGCACCTCCGCCAGGCGGTCGAATTCTTCGATGCCCGCCTCGCCGAGCAGCCAAAGCGTCTCCTCACGCGGCCTGACAGCGAGCATCTTGAAGTCACCTCGCCCGAACAGGACGGCCCCCGTGGCCAAGGGGTCGAGCAGATGCATGGCTCGGTTTCGTGCCGGATCAAACACCCGCCCGCCATCGTCATCTCCCAGCTGCGGCACCCTCCCGTTCCGGGCAACTGCGGCGAGTGCTTCGAGCATACGTTCCAAAGTCCGCTGCAAGGGGACCTGAACTGTAATCTGGTTCACCGAAGCCAGAACCGCAGCGTGCAGGAACAGGTCCAAGGCATAGACGTGGTAGTAGAGGGACTGCTCGAAATGCAGTCCGTCGTCTCGCACCTGCCGCACGGCCTCCTGCTCGACGAGCGCCCATCCGCGTTGCTGCCAGCGTCGCGCCAAGGGAAGTTCCGGGCAGAGGGTTCCGAGAAAGACGAGGGCTACGGCCTCCCCCAAGAGATGAGTGTTGGGAGAAAAGTAGGTCGAGAGATAGCCATCGATATGGCGTCCGGAAATTGCCTGACTGCGAAGCCAGGCCGAGCGAAATCCTCGCGGTAGCACCGGCGAATCCGCCAACAGCCAGTAGACCCAGAACCAGGAGAGACTGCGAAATGCCACCTCCAAGCTGCTCGCCCAGTTGATGCCGATGGGGTAGGGATTCTCCCTGTGCCAGTGGTTCCACTGGCGAAATAATTCTGCGGCGAATTTCTCCTCGCCGGTGAGTCGGAAGGCCTTCGCCAACGTGACCAGATGCTGATGGCGGTTCAGTTCCCAGATGATTTTGCTGTCGCCCACTTCGGCAAAATCGAGGTACTTCACTTGAAACCAAGGCTTTCGCGGAGCCCGCTTTCCGTGAACCCGGTCACAGTGCCAGTCGATCTCGGCCCCATAGTCGACATCGCGATAGCCCAGCAGGTCAAAGCGGTGCTGGCAGATTCGTTCGGCACGCTCGATGATCTGTTCGGCGGTTCCGGGAAACAGCTGACGCAGCCTCTCACACAGTCCCGCGACGGCCTCAGGGGCAAAAAAGAAGCGCGCTGCGGACGAAGCCGCGGGCTCCCCGACCCCTGGCACAAAGTCCGCACCTGCCCTGTAGCGTACCAGGTCCATCCGCGCGCTCACCGCTTGGCGGAGCCGGTCGGCAATCTCCGCTCGGTCCATGGCCAGCACGCGTCGATAAAGATCCTTGGAACGCGTCAGCCGCGCGTGCCGTTCCCCACCTCGCGCGCGCAGCAGCTCCTCATACAGCTCTTCGGTCGCCGCCATCATCCGCGGAAAACTGAAATGAGAGGCCACATACTCCCGCCCATTTTTCCCCAAACTAGCGGCCCAATCAGGTTGGCGCAGCAGCCGCAGGAGTGCCTCGGCCAGGGCCGAGGAGTCCTCGGGCGGAACCAGCAGGCCGGTCTTGCCATCCTCGACGATCTCGGCGTTGCCCCCGACGCTGCTCACGATTGAGGGCAACCCCGCCGCCAGGTATTCCAGAACCGCGTTGGGCAGCCCCTCGAACCGCGAGGGGAGCACGGCAAGGTCACAGCAGGCCAGGATGTCCGCAACATCGTCGCGGTGTCCGAGGAAGGAAAAATGCCTTTCCAGTCCCAGCTGGTTCACTTGCCGCTCGAAGTCTTTCCTCTGCCCACCCTCGCCAATCAGCACAAATCGCGTCTCCGGAAAGTCGCGTACGACGTGGACGGCGGCGGCAATCAAAGCGGGATGCCCCTTCACATCGCTGTGCATGTTCCCCACCAGCACGACCCATTTCTCCTGCCCTCCACCCGGCACGAGCCAATCCCGACTGCGCGATTCCCGGCCGAACCTCTCCACATCGACACCGTTGTAAATGACGCGAACTTTTTCCGCAGCAAAGCGATCCTCTGCGATGAGTGCCTCGCGAATCGCACGGGCATTGGTCAGCACCGCGTCAGAAAGATTCTGCAGGCGGCGGAGCCATACTCGGCGTCCACTCTGGTACCAGTCGAAATGCGCCAGGTCGCGCCGGCTGGAGAGGATGACGGGGACGCGCGCGAGCACGGCCGCGGGTATTCCCAGAAGGTTCGAATAGAGATCGTGCGTGTGGACGATTTCGAAGCCGCCCCAACCGAGAAACATAGCCAGGCGCAGCATCTGATACACGCCACGCGCGGAATCGACCCCCCCTCGGGGGTAGAACTCGCGAACCGAAACGGCCGTGCCTGCCAGCTTGGCGAGCAGAGGGCCGCGGGCGCGAATACAGCCCAAGGTGACGTCATACCGCTCCGGGTCGAGTCGGCTGGCCAACTCGACGGCCTGGGTCTCGGTGCCACCGACAGCGAGAGAATCCAGCAGGAAAAAAATCTTCCGTCGGGGGCGCACGGGGCCCGGATTGAGGTCCCGAGGAAGCGGCTGCGGCCGCGGATTTGCTGCGGCGGTGAGGGCCTCCCAGCCCGGCTGTTTCGATCGATCCATGCTCTCCCCATACTAGCAATCCTTCCCCGCCGCACAGCATCCGAGTTTGCCCTTTCACCTCCCCGGGGCATGGCCTCGCCCCAGCGCCAAGGCCGGTGGGACTTGGGTTCGACCGCTGCCGAGGATAGGGGATCGGGAGGGGCCGCAAAGCCGCTCTCAAGGCCATCCTGACCAGCCGGGCGGCATTGCAGGAGCCAGGGCAGTGGGCTATCTTGGAAGTCAACCAGCGGGAGGAGCGCGGAGCGACTTCGCATGAATCGGGCGATCAGCATTTTTGGGCTGGGCTACGTAGGCACGGTAACGGCTGTGTGCCTGGCGCATCAGGGGAACCGGGTTACCGGCGTCGATTTGAACCGGGCGAAGGTGGAAGCTCTCGACGGCGGGCACAGCCCCATCGTGGAGCCGAGGGTGGCTGAGCTGGTTGCCCAGTGCCGGCAGGCGTGCCGACTGCACGCTACGACGGATGCGGAGAAGGCCGTCTTCGAGACGGAGATGTCCTTTCTGTGCGTAGGCACTCCCAGCCTGCGCAACGGCCAGCTCGACCTCGGCCACATCGCACCCGTTTGCCAGGAGATTGGAGCCGCCCTGCGCAAGAAACGCGCCTTCCATCTTGTAGTCTTGCGCAGCACCGTACTGCCGGGCACCGCCGAGTCGATTGTCGTCCCGACCTTGGAGCAAGCCAGTGGCAAACGCATGGGAAACGAGTTCGGGGTGTGCGTAAATCCGGAATTCATGCGCGAGGGCACCGCCGTGGCGGATTTTCTGGAGCCTTCGATCACCATCCTCGGCGCGGCAGACCCCGCCCACAGGCAACCGCTCCGGGAACTCTACGCCTGGGCTCCAGGCCGGATCTTCGAAACCTCCTTCCGCTCCGCGGAAATGGTGAAATACGTATGCAACGCCTGGCATGCGGTGAAAGTTTCCTTTGCCAATGAAGTCGGCACGCTGGCCAAGGAGTTAGGCGCGGATGCGGCAGAGGTGACCGAGATCTTCAGCGCCGACACCAAGCTCAACCTCTCTCCCCTTTATCTCAAACCTGGCTTCGCTTTTGGCGGGTCGTGCCTGCCGAAGGACGTGCGGGCGCTGAACTATCGCGCCAAAGAGCTGGATCTCGATTTGCCCTTGCTTCGCTCCATCCTGGCGAGCAATGACGAACACCTGGATCGCGCCCTGGCGATGGTGCTCGAGACCGGCAAGCGGAAGGTGGGTATGCTGGGCCTGAGTTTCAAAGCCGCCACCGACGATCTACGCGAGAGCCCGCAGGTGCGGCTGGTGAAAGCACTGCTCGGCGAAGGCCGACAGATCCGAATCTGGGATGATAATGTGTCTCTGGGCCGCTTGATCGGCTCCAACCGTCAATACATTGAAGAGGTGATCCCCCATATCGGCTCGTTACTTTCGCCGGATCTGTCCGAGGTTGTTCGCGAGGCCGAGGTGGTCGTCATCGCGACCCGCGGCCTCGATCGCGCGCAACTGCGCGGGCTCGTCCGGCCCGACCACCTGGTCATCGACCTCGTGCACCTGGAGCGGGAGTCGCGGCTGGCGACGTCAGGCAAGTATGAAGGAATTTGCTGGTAACCCGTTCCTGCCATGAAAATCCTATGGATCAAGGCAGGTGGTCTGGTTCCGCCCGATACGGGTGGAAAAATCCGCAGCTACAATATTCTGCGGCAGCTGGCGGGCCAGCACTCGGTGGCGTTTTTCTCCTTTTATGCGGCCCATGCCAATGATCAGCACCCCTCCCTGAGCCGCCTCTTCGACAAGCTCGTGTGCCTCCCCTTGCCGATGCCCGCGCCCAAAAGCGGGAAGGAATTTCTCGACTACCTGCGCTATGCGTTTTCGCTCGACTCCTACAGTGCCATGAAGTTTTGCCGTGCGCCGGTCCGACCGGCTCTGCGTGCGCTGTTGTCGGAGAGCAAGTTCGACGTCGTCGTCTGTGATTTTCTTTTTGCCGCCCCGGCCATCCCTTGGGACGTCCCTTGTCCCAAGGTCCTTTTTGCCCATAACGTCGAGGCCATCATCTGGAGACGCCATTATGAGGTTGCCCGCAACCCGCTGTGGAAGGCGGTCTCGTGGCGGGAATGGAAGGCGATGGAACGGGCCGAGCGGGCTTATCTTCGCCAAGCAGACCACGTCATCGCGGTCTCGGAAGCCGATGCGCGCAGCTTTTCGCAGTTTCTCGAGGGCTCGAAGATTACGGTTATTCCGACCGGCGTGGACACGGAATTCTTTCAGCCGCGGCCCGGCGAAGAAGTGCCTGGCTCGCTCGTCTTCACCGGCTCCATGGACTGGCTGCCCAACGAGGATGGAATTTTCTATTTCGCCGAGCAGATTCTGCCACGCATCCGCCGGCAGCTCCCGCAAGTGCAGCTGTGGGTGGTCGGACGCAAACCGTCCCGCCGATTGCAGAAACTGTCGCGCGAGCAGCCTCACATCACGCTCACCGACTGGGTGGAGGACGTGCGACCCTACTTGGCACGGGGCGCGGCCTGCATCGTGCCTTTGCGGATTGGAGGGGGAACGCGCCTGAAGATTTTTGAAGCCATGGCGATGGGAAAAGCCGTCATCTCCACCACCCTGGGAGCCGAGGGCTTGCCGGTCAAGAACCGGGAGCAGGTGCTCATCGCCGACGGCGAGCAGGACTTCTCCCGCAGCTGTATCGAGCTGCTGAGCAATTCGGAGTTGCGCAAGCAGATTGGCTCGGCGGCGCGCAGACTGGTTTCCACCCAATACGGCTGGCCCAAAATCGCGCATGCATTTGCGGAAGTACTCGAACAGACGGCAGGGCTTGGCCACTCGACCGCGGACGACGCTCGTGTCCCGTTATCTCCGGAGCCCGGTTAAGTGCGTACCTTTCTCATCTGTCATCAAGAGGAGGTGTTGAATCGGGAGGTCTTACCGCGCTGGCTGGCTTCTTTTTCCGAACTCGGCGGGATCGTGGTGCTGCGCGAGACCGGAAAGCAGAGGCGCCGGCGCATCCAAAGGGAGTTCGCCCGTGTGGGAGCGCTGCGCTTTCTCGATGTCGTGGCCTTCCGTCTTTATTACCGATTGTTTCAGGGCGCCGCCGATCGCCGTTGGCAAATGGAAAAGGCAGCCGAACTGTGCCAGCGTTACCCCGGGGTTCCTGCGACCACACCCGTGCTGGTGAGTCCCTCCCCCAATAGTCCGCAGGTGAGGGACTTTATTCATCACGCGTGCCCTGACCTGATGATTGCGCGCTGTAAGGTGATTCTGAAAGAAAGCATCTTTTCCATCCCTCCCGAGGGAACCTTCGTGCTGCATCCGGGAATTTGTCCCGAGTATCGCAATGCCCATGGCTGCTTTTGGGCCCTCGCCAATCGTGATTTCGCACGCGTAGGCATGACGCTGCTGCGGATTGACCGGGGCGTGGACACGGGGCCGATCTTCGGGTATTACCACTGCGCGTACGACGAGCGGCGCGAATCCCATATCGTCATCCAAGACCGCATGGTTTTCGATAATCTCGAGGTTTTGCGGCAACGTCTGGAGGCCATTCGGAAAGGCCAGGCAGTGCCGCTCGACGTCAGCGGACGAAGTTCGGCGGCGTGGGGACAGCCGTGGCTGACAAAATATGTTGCCTGGAAGCGGGCCGCGAATCGAGCATGATTATTTCCTTGCTGTATCACGATGTGGTTCCCAGCGGGAACTTTGCCGGCAGCGGATTTCCGGGCGCCGACGCGGACATCTACAAGCTGACCCGGCCTGAGTTCGAACGTCACCTGGAGGCGATCGCCCAGCGCGCCGCATCGAGCGAGGTGTCTTTACTGAACTCGCGGCAAAAGAAACTCGCGGACCAGACGTTGCTGTTGACCTTTGATGATGGCGGTGTCAGCGCCATGCTGATTGCCGACCTGCTCGAAGCTCAAGGGTGGCGCGGACATTTCTTCATCCCTACCGATTACATCGGGCGCAACGGCTTTCTCACCATCTCGCAGATTCGGGAGTTGCACCGCCGCGGGCATGTGATCGGCAGCCATTCCTGTTCCCATCCCGCGCGCATTTCGCGCTGTCGACCGGCGCAACTCGATCAGGAATGGAGACAGAGCGCCCAAATCCTAGCGGACGGTTTGGGGGAAAGAGTGGGGGTTGGATCCGTGCCCGGCGGCTTTTATGCGCGTCGGGTCGCAGCCGCGGCGCAGCAGGCAGGAATCGAAGTGCTTTTTACCTCGGAACCCAGGAGCCGCCTGAGGCTGGTCGACGACTGCCTCATCGTAGGACGGTATGCGATTTGGCAGGGTACATCGGCGCATTTGGCGGCGAGCCTTGCCCGGGGAGACGCGGCTCCCCGCCTCCGACAGTTCCTTTTTTGGACGACCAAGAAGCTGTTGAAGAGAATGGGGGGCGAGTCCTACCTGGCCCTGCGCAAGAAGCTTCTCGAGCACCGTCCCTCGGCATGATGCCCCGAGGGCGGAGAGCACTCGCACCTGCGGACGACCTTCCCGGCTTCACGATCCCCAGTTGCCGGCGGCGATCAGACTTACTGCTATGGCCCTCGGAGAAGACTCGGAGAAAAAAACCATTCTGGCCTAGAGTTGGGCCGAGGTTCCTGGCACCCTGGACGACACCAATACTTAGTGCATGCCGGAAAAATTCCGTGGACAAGGTAATGTTTCCTGATGGAAAATTTCGCGCGTGGCGTTACACTACAGGACTTGGCCAGTCGTTACCTGTTGCCGTAAGCCACCCTGATCTAAGTTTTACGACAGGGCGCGATGTACCAGTAAAGATTCGCGAATTCATTCCCCCACGAATTGGCGATTCGCTCCCCCAACATTTGCGTCGAGGTGCAGTCATTTTCAAGTTTCTTGAGGGTTTCCGCGCCAGCTCCAACTATCCGAGGACCGTCTTCCCGTGGGTGATCGCGCTGCCGATCGTCGCCTCATCTGCATCGCCTGCGCAGCAACCGTCTCCTCCGACGAACCTCACCAATATCGTGTCCACTTCGGCCTCTGCTCCGGGCGGTTCAGGGACAGGACCGGGTCCGGTGACGGGCCCGGATAATCGCTATTGCAATGTAGGCAACATTCCGAACTTCGGAGGAAACGACGGGGTGGCGGCCGCACCCATCGCTTGCTATCAGACGGCAGAGTCCTCGACGCCTTCGCCCGGGGCGGTGATCCAGGTCTCCCCGAGCTCGAACCTGCAAAAGGCGATCAACGGCGCCAGCTGCGGCGACACGATTGTCCTGCAGGCGGGGCAAACCTATCCCGCATTTACCCTGCCGGCCAAGAATTGCAACCCGGCCAACTACATCACCATCGCGACCAGCGCCGTGAACTCGGGCTTGCCGCCGGAGGGAACGCGCGCCACGCCCTGTAACGCCGGCGTCGCGTCGCTGCCGGGCCGGCCGCCCTTGAATTGCACGTCTACCACCAATGTCATGGCCACGATCGCCGGAGTGGCGAGCGGGAGCCAGATTATTAGTAGCGCGGTAGGGGCCAACTACTATCGTCTGGTTGGGCTGGAAATCGCCGACACCGAGGCCAACGGTGCCCTCGGGGGCTACTACGATCTGGTCGCGCTGAACAACACCAGCTACATTATCTTCGATCGTTGCTGGATCCACGGTTCGCCCACCGGGGAAGACGTCAAGGGAGTGGATTTTGAAAACAGCCGCTACGTCGCTGTCATCGACTCCTACATCTCCGATATTCATTCCAAGATTTCGGGCTACGGAGCAGATTCCTCGGCCATCGGTTCGGTCACGGGAACAGGACCGGTGAAGATTGTAGATGACTTTCTCGAAGCCGCCGGCGAAAACATCCTTTGGGGCGGCGGTGTATCGGCCAACAATATCTCCGACGTCGAAGTGCGCCGCAACCACATGTTCAAACCGTTCACATGGTGGAATCTCAGCCCCACATATTTCGGTACGGCGTTTGTGGTCAAGAACCTGTTCGAAAGTAAGTCCGGCATCCGCCAGTTGGTGGAGGGAAATATTCTTGAGGATAATTGGCACCAGTCCCAGAACGGCACCGCCGTTCTGCTCGACCCGAGAAACGAGTACGGGGGATGTTCGGTGTGCACCGTACACGACATCATCTTCCGCTATAACATCGTTCGCCATGCGGTGAACGCCTTGTCGCTCTCCGTCACCTATGCTACGACCTGTCCGGGAGAGGCGGGGAATGGCACGGGAGATTGCAAGTATCTATCGGGCGCGCTCTATGACCTCAGCATTCACGACAACCTGCTCGACGATATCAACCAACCGACCTACTGGCCGGATGACTGCTGCACGGATGGGCTCCTTTTCCAACTCCAGATCGGCGAGCCGACCAACTGGCCGCAAAATATCCTGATCGCACACAACACGGGCTTTCCCGTCGGCTCAGGAGATGTGAATGTCATCCTCCAGGGTCCCCCGCAGGTGATCGCCAATTTTTCATTCCTGAACAACTTGATGACCACCGGCACCTATGGCTTCCACCCGGTGCTGCCTGGGTACGGACAGCCAGGATGCGGAGTAACAACGACCGGATCCGGGATGCTTTCGGCGCTGAAGGGCTGCATGGGCAATACTTGGTCAGCCGTAGGCAATGTATTCGCAGATTCCGCTACCAAGACTACGGGGCCATTTCCTGGAGCTCCGCTCCCCTCCGGCAACTTCCAAGCGGCCAATGCGGCTGCGGTGGGTTTCGTGAATTTCGATAATGGAAACGGTGGGGATTACGAGTTGCTCCCGAGCAGCCCGTACATCAACGCCGCATCCGACGGCACCAATCCGGGCGCCAATATTCCCTCCATCCAGACGGCTACGGCTGGCGTACTGTGAACGGAGAGTAAGCCGAGTTGGCCTTCCGGTTCCATTCTCCGTCCCGGGGAGCGGGTTTCGTCCTAGATCACGCGATGACCGCCCCCCTTTGGCCGATCACACCTGCCATTCGTCCATAGCATCGGCCGACACCACCAGGAGAAGGCGCCGAGTTCTGCGCGATGGCAGGAATCCTCGGCGCCGAACCAGCTGGTTCCGGCTGCGCTCGATGACCTTTCTCGACGGATTTGATATCGGGTCAAGTCGGACTTTAAGATAGACGTGCCTGGCTTCATGTTATCGACGCAGACCTTCCTGTGATTCGCACGGAGAGCCTATGAAACATCCCTTCAGGCATAGCCTCGGCGCGCTACTCCTCAGCTTGGCCCTTTTGCTTCGCCCCCATCCAACTGACGCTCGGTTTCGAGCCCAAGCCTCAGCCCAGCCGGCGTCCGGCGACCACGACGGGCCAGCGGAACTACCCCGGGTGCAGGTAGAGAGTTCCATTCGCGATACGCCTGCTCCGGGAAAAGTTTTGCGCGTGCAGGAGGGGGAAGATCCCGCCCGCGCTCTGGCTCAAGCCGCCTGTGGAGACACCATCGAATTGCAAGCCGGCGCGACCTTTTCCCGGCTGGTGCTGCCGCAGAAGAAGTGTGATGATTCCCATTGGATCATCATCCGAACCAGTGCTCCTGATGCGAAACTGCCGGCGGAGGGCACAAGGTTGACTCCCTGTTATGCCGGCGTTTCCTCCCTTCCCGGCAGGCCTCCCTTCCCCTGTGCATCTGCGGAAAACGTGCTCGCCAAGATCGAATTTGATGCCCAGGCAGGTTCGGGTCCGGTGATCATCGAACCGGGCGCCAACCACTATCGTCTGATTGGACTGGAAGTGACGCGCGTGGTCTCGCCCGCACTGATTTATGTCCTGATCGGCACCAGAAATGGAGTGGCCGATCATCTCGTCTTCGACCGCATGTGGATCCATGGCACCGCCCAAAATGAGACCGTGCACGGCCTCTTCCTAAGTCAGATCCGTTACGCTGCAGTTGTCGATTCGTACTTCTCCGACTTCCATTGCGTAGCCAGAACCGGGGGATGCGTCGACTCGCAAGCCATCTTGGGAGGGTTGGGAGATGCACCCGAGGGTCCGTTCAAGATCGAGAATAACTTTCTCGAGGCTGCCGGCGAGTGCATCCTGTTCGGCGGGGGCAAGTCAAGCATAACCCCTGAGGACATCGAGATTCGACATAACCACTTGTTCAAGCCCCTGGCCTGGATGAAGGGCCAACCCGGATTCGTCGGCGGCGTCGACGGTAATCCGTTCATCGCCAAGAACTTATTCGAGCTCAAGAATGCTGAGCGCCTGCTGTTTGAGGGCAACATTTTGGAGAACAGCTGGGGAGGATTCACGCAGCGAGGCTTCGGCATTTTGTTGACGCCGAAGAGCCAGGCCATTGGCGAGAAAAGCCTCTGCCCCAATTGCCGGGTCACCGACATCACCATTCGAATGTGCCGGCTCAGCCACGTGGGCAGCGGTTTTGCCATTGCCAACGCTGTCTCCGACAATGGGGGAGCCGCCAAGGATGGCGGACGCTTCAGCATTCACGACGTCATCGTCGACGATGTGCGCGCGGAATTCTTCGATGGGTTTGGCATATTCGCCCAAATCGCCACGACTTCGGGTCCTTCCGCCGTGACGCCGCTGCATGACGTCTCGATCGATCACGTCACCGGCTTTGCTGACGGCCCGGTTTTTATGATCGGAGGTCCGCGCGACGACCCCAGAATGTCAAGGCTCTCGATCACCAATAGCATCTTTCTGGCTGGCCCCAAACCTGTGATGACGACGGGTGGCGGCCCCTTGAAGAACTGCGGCTCCATGCCGGACTCCAAGGTTCCCGATATTATTTTCCACGACTGTTTCTCTTCCTACCGCTTTGAGCGCAACGTGATTGTCCATGGAGGGGGAGGCTGGCCGAAAGACAATCCCACACCCAAAAAGGTTGAGGACGTGGGTTTTTCCGACTACCGCAACGGAAACGGCGGTGACTATCGGCTTTCGCCCACGAGCAAGTTCAAGCACGCCCCGGGCGACCAGAAGGACGTAGGCGCCGATTTCGATGCCACCGAACAGGCAATCCGGGGAGTGGACTAACCGCCAAGCATTCTGAGCTCACGGTATAAGATGATCTGACCCACGATGCGCGTCCTACAGCTTGGGCCCTATCCCCCGCCGTATGGTGGCGTACAGACGAACCTTGTGGCCATTCGGTCCTTCCTGCTCCAGCGGGGCATTCCCTGCGCCGTGATCAATGTCACCCGGCACCGCAAACCGGAGGCCGATCATGTCTACTACCCCGCGACCGCTGCCCAGTTGCTCCGCCTCCTGGGGCGGCTGCGCTATGACATCCTCCATCAGCACTTTGGCGGAATGCTCACCAACCGGGTTCTCGCCCTCGGCCTGGTCTGCACCCTCCGGCCGCGTGCGAAATCCGTCCTGACCTTTCACTCCGGGGGGTTTCCCTCCTCGGAGCAGGGCAGGGCGCTCGGAAGAAACTCCTTCGCCGGTCTTGTCCTGCGCCGCTTTGACGGTCTCATTGCGGTCAACGCGGAGATCATGGATTTCTTTAAGAAGGTGGGAGTCTTGCCCCATCGTGCGCGGCTGATTTCGCCCTATTCGTACCTGGCGCAGGAGGCATCGTCTGCTTCCCTTCCGCCACCGCTCGCCGAGTTTTTTGCCGTCCACGATCCGGTTCTGATTTCCGCCGGTCAGCTCGAGCCGGAGTATGACCTGCCGCTGCAGATTGCAGCCTTGGCACGACTGCGGGAGAGATTTCCGGCTGCAGGCCTCATCCTCCTGGGCTCGGGAAGCATCGAGAATGAGCTCCGGTCGATGATCGCGGCTCGGCATGCAGAGCAACATATCCTGCTGGCGGGCGACGTGGCTCATGAGGCCACGATGCAAGCGATCTCCCGCTCCGCCCTGCTGCTGCGGACCACGCTCTACGACGGAGACGCGCTCTGCGTGCGGGAGGCGCTCGCCGTCGGCACGCCCGCCATCGTCACCGATAACGCCATGCGCCCCCCTGGGGTCCACCTGATTCCAAAATCAGACTTGCCGGCGCTCGTACACGCCCTTGAACAAGAACTCGAGCGCCCGAAACAGCCGAAGCAGCCGTCCCCGAGCGATGAAAGCAATTTGCAGGCGGTGTTCGATTTTTATCAGGATTTGATGGCGGGAGAATCCGCGTCAGCTCGGCGCCGAGTGGAGACGAGTTGAGACGCGAGCCATGCTTTGAGTCCTTAAACCCAGGACAGATCGCGGGTTACCAGCAACCGCCCCAAAGGGGTCTTGGCCTTCATGTACAGTTTGGTGTGGAAGTAGGTGCGATAGGTGGCCCGCATCAGCTTCAGATCAGCCCGCTCGAACGCCTTGCGATCCTTGCTGCCCAGTGCGTAACCGTTTTCTTCGAGGGTGCGACCGACCAGGCCTTCGAGCATCGCCAGTTCCCGGGCAGAATAGCCGCGGTGCCAACGGCCCACGGGATTAAAGGGTTCCCCCGGTCCACCTCGAAAGGACGTATTGGGAACGCTTACCGAACCAATGCCAACCCGTAGGATCTGGTCATAATCGAGCTCCTGCGCGATGAACCGGCCCAGTCCCGCGAGGGTCTCGCGGGGCTGCCGGATCAGATCCTCAAAGTGCACTTCCGTATAATCATCGCCCAGGTCGCGTCCGTCCCGGCGCCCTTTGTTGACCATCCAGTCCCAGTAGAGCCCGGACGCCATCACCGAGGGTGTGCGGTCCCACGGCAGGCGGCGTACGTAGCCCTGCTTGTCGGTCGAAAGGGCCACGTCGCGTCCGTCCCGAATGATGTGAATCACCAGCGCCTCCGGAATGGTCTCTTTGATGCGATGGAGGAACAGCAGGTGTTCCGGGGTGGTGTCGGCCCAGCGCGGCACACCCTGTTTGCGGGCGATTTCCGACATGACAATGCGCAGGAAGTCGCCTCCGTTTTTGCACTCGCTCATCACCCGGGCGGAGATTTCTTCCCGGTTCAAACCCGAGCGGGTATAAAGCCGGCTGTTGTGCCAAGCGTCGAGCAGCCGCCGCTTGTTGCGCGCGACCGACAGATCTCCAAAGCGCGGCTCGAGCAAGTTGAGGGCATTCGATTCGACCCGGTAGACGGCGAAATTGCCGGCCGAGAGCAGCATGTGATAGAGCAAAGTTGTCCCGCTGCGCACGCAGCCGAGGACAAAAACCGGGGCCAGGGCTCGCCCGCTCGATTGCGGGTGGCTCGAAGCGGCTCTGGTGGTCGGCTTGCTGTCGATCATCGCTCCTTCATCCCAAATTCTGGCAACGTCAATCCTCAAGCTTCCGTCTTCGCCCCGGTTAGCAAAGCGGGCGGCAGCGCGGCCGGATGCGGGAGGTGAACTTCGCTGGCAACCAGATCCGGAGCGATGCGCGCAGCGGTCCAGCTGGAGCGAGCTTCCATGAAGTTCCGGTGCCAGAGTTCTAGCACCAGCATGCGCCACAACATGCCGGAGCGATTGCGACGCCCGCGGACGTGCTCCTGAATCAGCGCCTCGACCGCCGCCGGCTTGAAGTAGCCGCGTTGCAAGGTTCGCGGCTCGAGCAGGATCCGCCAAAGCTTGGGTTTGACTTCGTCGCGCATCCAGTCTGCCAGAGGGAGCTCGAAGCCCTGTTTCTTGCGGTGCAGCAGAGAAGCGGGAATCCCCAGGCGCTCCGCCAGTTTCTTCAGAATGTGTTTCCGAGTTCCGGCGCGGTATTTCCAATCCACCGGCAGAGACACCGCCCACTCCACAAATTGATGATCGAGCATCGGCGCGCGTACCTCCAGGGATGCGGCCATGCTCATCCGGTCCACTTTGGTGAGAATGTCGGCGTTCAAGTAGGTCTTGGTGTCGAGATAGAGCAAGCGGCTCAGCCGATCTGGCGCCGGCGCGCCATCGTAGAGCTGCTGCCATTCGAGCAGCGGATCCGGAAGGCGTCCCGCAGCTTCCAGAAATTCCGGCGTAAACACCTCCCGCTCGCGGTGCAACACCGGTAGATAGGAAAGTCCGTCCAGGTAGCGGTCGCGCTCGTTCAACGACACTCTCCATGCCAGGTTCTTCCCGTACATGCCTGCCGGAATCAGGTTATGAATGCGATTGCGGTAGATCGGTCCCAGCCATCGCTGGAAGGAATCAAGCTTGGGTTGCTTCATGATCTCCAGGTAGCGATCATACCCGGCAAACAGCTCATCCCCGCCATCGCCCGAGAGCGCCACTGTGACTCGGCGTCTGGCCATGCGGCACACGTAGTAGGTGGGCAGCATGGAGGAATCACCGAAGGGTTCCTCCATCATTCCCGTGAGGTAGAGCAAGGTTTCTTCCAGATCGGGATCGACCACCAGTTCGTGGTGATCGGTCGAAAAGCGCTCGGCCACGATGCGCGCGTACGCGGATTCGTTGAACGGCTCCTCCCGAAAAGCGATGGAAAAGGTCTCGACCGGCTTCGCGCTGACCCGTGCCATCAGGGCCACGATGATCGACGAATCCACGCCCCCGCTGAGCAATGCGCCCAAAGGCACGTCGCTGATCAGACGAATGCGGACTGCCTCCTCGAGGCGCCGCTCGAGCTCTTCGAGACATTCGTCCTCGCTCAGGGGCGGATGCGTACCGTAGGCCGGCAAATCCCAGTAGCGGCGAATCTTCAGGTCGCCCTGGCGGAACTCCGCCCAGTGCCCGGCCGGGAGCTTGCGTATAGGTTGGAAGGCGGTGCGGGCATCGGGTATGTAACCGAAGTAGAAGTATTGCAGCAGCCCTTCGGGATCGACCTCCGCCAGCTCCGGACGCAAGGCGAGAATCGCCTTGATCTCCGAGCCAAACAGCAGCCGCCCTTCATCGAGGGCATAGTGCAAGGGCTTTTTGCCGAGCCGGTCGCGCACCAGCAACAGCGACTGTCGCCGCTCGTCGTACAAGGCGATGGCGAACATGCCGCGCAGCTTGTGAACGCAATCGGCACCCATCTCCTCATAGAGATGAACGATGACTTCGCCATCGCTTTGCGTGTAGAACTGGTGGTTGCGATCCTCCAGTTCGCGACGCAGTTCGGGAAAGTTGTAGATCTCCCCGTTGAACACGATCCAGATGGTGCGATCCTCGTTGTGGATGGGCTGCTTTCCGCCGGCTACGTCAATAATGCTCAGCCGGCGCATGCCGAGGCCTACCCCGCCGTGGGTATAGACACCTTCGTCGTCGGGCCCGCGGTGCACGATCGTCTGGCACATGCGATGAACCGCGGCGGCCGTAACCGCATCCCCCGGCCTTCCCACCATGCCCGCTATCCCGCACACGGTCGAATCTCCCTTTCCTCCCTGCGTGCAGACAGTTCGGCAGTCAGGGGCCGGCGCCCCTGCACCGCCACCGGCTCTTCGATCACGGTCAGGTCTTTCAGCCCGCAACTCTCGAACCAGCGGAATACTTGCTCAAAGGTGTGTTTCGATTGGTACCAGGGAGAATACCAATCGAAGGTATCGAGAATTCGCCACCTGCGGTTGGCGTGGAACGGCATGGGGAGGAGATAGGCCAACGCGCCGCTGGCCGGGCGACCGAGCAGCGGAATCTTCCGCAGCACCCGGTGCATGCCGTAGAGCGGAACCACTCCATAGCACAGCGCATACAGAAGGCGCGGCGGCAGGCGCCGCGTCAGCTTGCGGTAATGGTCGCTCATCCTGTACCAGCGGTTGTATCCGCTGTAGAGCCAGATGGCGATCCGCCCACCCGGCTTCAGCAATGCAGGCAAGGTCTTGAAGGCGCGTTCGCAATCGGGGGTATGATGCAGCACGCCCAGGCTGTAGATGTAGTCGAAACTCCCCGGCGCAAACGGCAGGTTGAACACATCAGCCTGGAAGCAGACCGCCTGCCGGTCCTTGAGATTTTCCTCGGCAACTTCGGCGGCCAGGCTCAGGTCAACGCAGACGACGCGTGCTCCCCAGCGGGTCGCGACTTCGGCAAACCGTCCCATGCCGCAGCCCACATCCAAGACCAGTTTTCCCGCCAGGTCTTCCGGTTCGAAGCCGGTTCTTTGCCGGAAATTGACTTCCGACTGACGGCTGGTCTCGTTGTCCAACTGGGTCTGGCGGAAGATCTGCCACTGGAAGCCAAAACTGGTGGCGTAGTGTTCGGCGTCGACAAAGCGCACCACGCCCTTCACCTGGGGGAACCTGCGCGAACAGTGAGTGCAGACCAATCCGTCCCTCTGCTGGCGCAGTTCACCGCGGCAGGAAATACAACGCAGGATGCCGATCACTTCCTCAGCGAATCCAGACCGGTTCTCTAGCTCCCGTTCTCCCATATTTGCTCTGCAGGCCGATCGTGGGGGCAGGACTTGCGGCGGTTTCCTCTTGTGTCAAGGTAATTTGGTAGAGAGCCGTGGTATACGCCACCAGGAAATATGGGTACAAGTTGTATTCCGTCGAGGCAAAAAACGCGCTGACGAGGTACGCCGCCACACTCACCCACAGGCCCCCGGCGAGCATGCGTACTTCTGCATCCGTCGCATAGGCTCGCGATTTGCGCACCAGTCTCAGATTGACGACCGTGCGGTAGAGAATCATCAGGAACAGCACAGCCGCGGGGAACCCGGCTTCGGCGGCGATTTCCGTATACGTGTTGTGGGCCACATGCCAGGAACCGGCGGTCGCCTGGAAGTTGCCCGCTCCCACCCCGAAAATCGGGTTGTGGAGGGCCTCGTTCACACTGGCGATCAGCAAGTTCTTGCGTTCCTGCATGGAACCACGATCCATCGAATCCACTTGGTTCCCGGTGACAATGCTGGCAATCCGCGCGGTAAAGTGGGAGGGCATGGCCACCACGACGATCATGCCCAGGAAAACCGCGACCAGAACCAGCTGAAATTTGCGTTCGCGAATGGCGAACTGCCACACCACCAGGACCGCCGCCAGAGCGACGGCCAGGAATCCGCTGCGCGAGTACGTGAGCTCCACGCCGATCAGCATGATCACCACCGCAAACGCCCACAGCCCTTTTTTCAATCCGCGCCCCATGAAGAAGAAAGCGATACAAATCGGCCAGTTCAGCGCGATATTGATGGCCAGATCGTTGGGATTCTCAAACACCCCGCCCAAGGCCCCCACCAGACGGCCGTCGGAGGTACGATGCAAGGCCACGGAGGCTACCGTCATCATCGCGACGGCGGCTGCCTGGACCCAAACCAGCCGCTTCAGTTGCCAGAATTCCCGCACCAACAGCGCCACCAAAACCGCTACAATCACCGACTTCGACAGCATGTTCATCACCGTGTTGAAAGCGCCGCCGCGCCAGTAGGCAAACGGAATGGTGATGCAGTACCACCCGAACATGGCGATGACGTACTTGGTTTCGGGCGCGAACTTCCTCTTCACCTTGCCGCTCATCAGGCTGAGGATCAGCCCCACGAGCGCAATGCCGCCAGAGATCTTGGCCATGGGGATCAGAATGAGACCGGGGATCACGTCTTCCGGCCGCCCAAAATAGAGGGCGGAGAAGATCAACAGGGCCAAGTATGCGCCCTTCGCCCGTTGTCGCTTCCTCTGCTCTTTCTTCAGCGTAAATGCGGCCGTTGCCAAGGCTTCTCCTGTGAAGTTTCTTTCGTTGGGTTCAGCGAACCCATGCTTGCTTGCGGCCCGTGACGAAATTCGCAAACGCGATCAAGGCCGCCGTATTCAGCATGACAAAGGTGAACGCGGCGTCCGTCATGCGCGTCAAAGGGCCATGGTTCCTTTGCGTGATGCCGAGGGTGGCCAGTAGGTAAAACAGGATCTGACACACCAGGGCCGCGCGGTACACCGGCGCCGCCAGAAACACGCTGGAAATGAGAGCTGCAGCCAGGGCAAAGGGTGCGAGCAAGCGCAGCAACTTGTGGCTGACGAATTCGAAACGAACCGGGTTCTCCCGCCGCAACAGCCAGGGCGCAAGCTGCAGCAGCTGATAATTGCCGGTCAAGGTGCGTACCTTGCGGCCAAATTCCCTTTCCCTCCCCTGGTGCGGCAGGTCCCAAGCCCGGGCGCGTCCATCGAAGACCACACGGAATCCTTGTCGGGCGACCTGCATCGGGATGTAGACGTCGTCGAGAATCATTCCCGGCGGCAGCGGGGGCACCAACTCACGGCGCACCGCGTACAGGGCTCCTGTCGCTCCGACCACCGACCCCGACGCCGACTCCAGTTCGCGGATCTTCTTCTCGATCTTCCAGTACAGTCCCATGCCCTGGGCGGCTTCGCCGCTGTCGGGAGAGCCCAGCATCAATTCTCCGCTGGCGCACCCCACCGCGGGATCGGCGAAATTTTCCGCCAAAAGGCGGATCGCACCCGGTTCGATGGTTTGGCGCGCATCGGTGAAGACGATCAGTTCTCCCTGCGCCCAAGCCATGGCGTCATTCACCCCCGACGCCTTGCCCGCCGCCAGCGCATTCAGAATGGCACAAACCCTGGGATGGACGGCAAAATCCCGGAGAATGGCTTCCGTGCGGTCGGTCGAGCCGTCGGAGACAACCACCACCTGGCAGCGCTCGGCGCAATAATCGAGTTCGAGCAGCCGGCGCAGTTTTTCCTCGAGGTACCGCTCCTCGTTCCGTACCACCATCACCAGGGACAGCGAAGGCAGCGACGGGGCGCGATCGATGGGCCGCGGTCGGAGGAACGATCGCAGCCAAAGCCAGAGTCCGTACCCCGCGTACATGTAGCCCAGCACCCCCGCCGACAGCCAGAACATCCACCTCATTTCGCGCCCCGGCCCAACATCACGATCTTGATGGTTTGAAAGAGAATCAACACATCCAGCCCGATGGAACGGTTCTTGATGTAAAACAAGTCATACTGAAGTTTTTCCCGCGCGTCTTCGAGCGTGTTGCCATAGGTGTACTTTACCTGCGCCCAGCCCGTAATCCCTGGCCGCACCGAGTGCCGGATACCGTAATAGGGAATCTCCTGGCTCAACCACGCCACGAATTCTGGCCGCTCCGGCCGAGGCCCGACAAAGTTCATGTCACCCTTCAGAACGCACCACAGCTGGGGTATCTCGTCCAGGCGTGTGGTTCTGAGGAATCTGCCCACCCGCGTAATGCGGGGATCGTCATCGAGCGCCCAGGTGGCCCCCGTATCCGCCTCCGCATCGCGCCGCATGGTACGGAACTTGTAACAGTGGAAGGTCGTCCCGGCGCGACCCACCCGTTTTTGCCGGTACAAGACCGGACCCGCCGAGTCCAGCCTCACGGCCAACATGATGAAGGGGCACAAGGGCAGGGACAGCAGCACCCCCACCAGGGCCACGGTGAAGTTCAGCATTCGGCCGAGCTTGCGGCGAAAACCGCTCAAGCGGAAACCGTCGGCGAAAATCAGCCAGCTCGGACTGAGATGATCCACTTCGATCCGCCCGGAAATTCTTTCCAGCCAAGACGTGACTTCTTCGACCCTCAGGCCCGCCAGCCGCAGCGCCAGCAACTCCTCGACCGGAAGCGTGCCCCGCCGGTCCGGCATGGCGACGATCACCCGATGCACCCGGTTGTCCCGCACCAGCTCCCGCAGGTGGGTGGCGACCGTGTCGGGGGTCAGTTCCCCGTTCACGTTCCCCGTCCATCCCACCACATCCACGCCCAGGTTGGGACGCTCCCTCAGCCCGGATACCAGCCGCTGCGCCCGCTCGCCGGTGCCGAGCACGTAGACCTTTTCCCGGAAGTAGGGCTGATGCACCAGCCAAGAGTAAGTCACTCGCCAGAGGAACAAGGTGCAGGATAAGATGGCGAACCCGGTTAGCAGTGAGCCGCTCCCGGGAAGAAAGCTGGGGAACAGAAACCCGATCGCCGACAAGCCAACGGCGACAAACCCGAGCACCAGCAAAATGCGAAACGCCAGATCCCAGCGGGCGCTGAATCCCGCGGAGTCGTACAAATCCAGCCAGTGGGAGAGCAGAAGGACGAATGCCGTCAGCCCCAGAATCTTTACATATCCGCCTTCCACATTCAGCAGCAGCCACCAGTCCTCGTTCTGCACTCTCGTACCCAGCACAAACGAAAACCATACGAGCAGGGCTTCGACCGTCAGCAGCACCAGCGTTCGGAGCGGGTAATAGACTTTAAAGAGCCGGATCACTTCTCCCCCAAGCCTTGGCCGCGTCTCCCTTCGTCACGGACGCCTCCTCGCAGCACCGCGGTGACCGCAGGGCGTCCTGGCCGAGTGCCCTCTCCCGGCCGAGGCGGGGCTCGAACCCGACCCAGGGAAGATCGCCAGCATTGTGGCCGGTCCCCGGGAATCGCGTCTTACGCCGAGCTCGCCACGCGTTCCCTCTCCAAACCGGCGGCCGGACCGCCCAGCCGTTCGACCCAATCATCGGCGCGATTCAGCACCACCCCGAGTAAGGTGCGATCGGCGAAGATGGCCCGCGTCTTCGCCGCCATTTCCTGGGGTGTAGCACCGGCGGCAACCACCAAAACAACGCCGTTCGATAGTCTCGCCAGCAAGGTGGCATCGGAAACCGGGACGGCAGGCGAAGAATCGACAATCATCCAGTCGAAGGCGGGGGACAGACGATCAAAGAATTGCGACATCTGCCGGCTGCCCAGCAGCTCCACCGGATTCTCCACCACCCGGCCGGCGGGAACGAACCACAGGCCTTCTACATCGCTCTGCTGCACCACCGCGGTTTCGGAGGCTTCGCCCCGCAGATATTCGGAAATACCCGGGGCCGACGGTGCACCCAGAAATTGGTGCAGCGAGGGTGAGCGCAGGTCGGCGTCAACGAGCAGCACCCGACTGCCTTGCTGCTGGGCCAGTGCCTGGGCCAGGTTGGCGGCGACAAAACTTCTGCCCTCCCGCGGCAAAGCGCTCGCGATCAAGATCTTTTTCAAAGGAACACTATGCCGCGCCTGGAACAAGCGGGAACGCAAGGTGCGAAACTGCTCCCGGCCATAGCCCGAGTAGTCGTCATCACCGGCAAACAGCATTTTGGCCGCGTCGAGCTTCCAAGCGACTTTGGTGCAGTTCGCCAGCCAAGCGTTCGCCTCTGCGGCGACGGCTTCCGGAGCGAGGGTGAGCTCGGAGTTGAGCTGGGACGGCCTACCCTCCTGCGGAATCAACTCCGGAATCAGCTCCGGAACCAGCGGAGCGTCGTTGCCGGTTCGCGCCTGTTGTGCCCGGGCTAATGCATCGTGAATCCTGCTCATAGTTTTCTTTCCCCCCAGAAGCCTTCGATTTCCTTCACTCCAGAACACCGTTCAAATGATCCGCTAATGCCGCCAGCCCCTTCAGCGCCTCGACGAGTTCGGTGGCGTCCTGTTTGGGAGCGCGTTTGCCGTTCTCTTTGGCGGAAGAGGCGTAGCTGTCGACCCCAAAATCGACCGCAATGCTTTCGATGATGTCCGCGGAAATGGTCTTTTGCTGATCGGCAAAGGCACTGACCAGAGCGTGCTCGCAGAGCACGTTGATCACGCGCGGGATTCCCTCCGAGTGGCGATAGACGGCCTCGACCGCCGTCGGGTCAAAAATGGTATTGCCATTGGCCCCGGCCACCTGAAGCCGCCGGGCAATGTACTGACCGGTCTCGTCGAGGGTGAAGGGATAAAGCTTGGCCCGGAGGGCGATCCTCTGCCGCAAAGCCCGCAGTTCGGGCTGCTTGATCTTCGCTTCCAGTTCGGGTTGTCCGACGAGCACCACTTGCAACAGCTTTTCGGTCGCGGTCTCAAAGTTTGTCAGCAGACGAATCTCCTCTAGCAATTCCTGGGAAAGGCTCTGGGCTTCGTCGATGATCAGCACCGTGGTGCGTCCCGCCCGGAATCGTTCGAGCAGGAAGTTGTAGAGCTCTAACAGGATGCGGGTCTTTGAGTCCCCCTGGGTGGGGGACAGACCTAAGTCGGCCAGGATGAACTGCAACAGCTGCGAACTATCCAGCAGGGAATTGAAGGAATACGCGGTTGGCACTCCCTGCGCCCTGAGCCAATCGAGAAGCTTGTGGATCAGGGTCGTCTTTCCCGTTCCAACTTCTCCCGTCAGCAGAATGAAGCCGCGGCGAGTCTGAATCCCGTAGGTAAGACAGGCCAGCGCCTCTTCCGCCGGAGGCGTGAGCAGCAAATAACGCGGATCAGGACTGACGTTGAACGGGTTCGCCTGCAGGCCGAAAAATTGTTTGTACATAGCTCCTTCACCGTACGGCTTCGGTCTTCTCCTTGTGCCTCGGGCGGAATCCGTTGCCTTGAGCGCCGGTCCCATTCCCCAGCAGCTCGAGTTGCTGAGCGTCGGCTAACCAGGGAAGCACGACCAGAGTAGGCAGCTCAAGACAGGCGGTGACGTCGTCTTCGCTGCGGATGGCGGTATCGCGAAATTCAAACCAGACCATCAGCCCAAACGCCATGGCAAAACCCGCCCCCAAACCTCCGCCGGTAATCATCAAGCGGTTCGGGAAACTGGGGTCACTCGGCAGGCTCGCCGGATCCGAGAGGCGGAATTGTTCGCCTTGCTGCTGGAGTTCGACATCGGCGCCCATGCGCGACTCCTTCTCTTTTTCGAGCAGGTCGTTGTAGAACTTTTGGGCGGCGTCAGAGTCGCGCGATAGGCGGTCGTATTCCTCTTGCACCGCCGGACTCACTTGCAGCCGCTGCTGGTAGGTCTGGATCTGGGACTCCAACTGTTTCTGCTCGGCGGTGGTCTGCTGGATCATCTGGTCGTACTGGCGCACTTGCGCGCGGAGTTTCTGTACCTCCGCAGGCTCGAGCGTGCTGGGAGTGTCCTGCACGCTGCCGGCCTGGGCCATCAGGGCGTTCGCTTCCTTCAGTTTCTGGCTCACCTCGTCAATGTCCGCCTTGACCCGTATCACTTCGGGATATTCGTCGGTGTAGCGCGACTGTAACGAGATCAGTTGCGCTTGCAGGATGGTCAGTTGTTGTTGCAACGCCACCGGGCTGGTCGGCGCCTGCGATGCTTTCCAGTTGGCAATCTGATCATGGAGCAGCGACTGGGCATAGGATTTCTCCTGCTGCGCCCGATTCAGGTTCTCGGTGAGGGCCTCCAGCCGGGTGTTGAGGGTCATCAAAACCTTGACGTTGTCTTCCTGCTGGCTGGGGAGTTGCCCGAAGTACTTGGCCTTGAAGGTGGCGAGCTCGACGCTCTTTTCCTCCTGACTGTGCCTGGCTTCGACCAACTGGCTGGCGAGAAACTGCGTCGCCGCCTGCGCCATCTGCCCCCGCATCTTAAGATCCTCGCTGATGAAGGCGGAAGTCAGTTCCGAACACATCTGCTGGGCAACGCGCGGATCCTGGTCCGTGTAGGTAATGTAGAACCCCGGCACCTCTTGGTTGCGCGCGCTCGTCGGAGTCGTGAACTCGGTCTCCACCGGGCTGAGCTCGATGTTTTGCCGGGCGTCGTTGAGCACGTCGTCGATCGCGCTGGTGCCGACACCGCGGCTTTGTAAATGGTTACGCTCGATCAGGGGCAGCAAGGTATCGCGGCTCTCGATGCGTCCTTGCAGGGTGGCGATGCGCTCGACCAATTCTTGGGAGACCACGGGCCGGACCAGCCCCTCCGGCACCTGCTGCTGTAAGACCAGCAAAAGCGCCTCCGAGGTATAGCGCGGAGGAAAGGCAAACGATACCAGGAAGGCAGCCAGAGGCGCGAGCAAGGTAGGCACAATGAGCAGCCATTTCCGGCGCTTGAGAATTTGCAGGTAATCATCCAGCTTTAGTTCCCGATTCGCGATCATGTTCTCACCCTTTTCTGCAGTGGCTCCGCAGTTCTAAGCTCCCAATCTAGGGAAGTCTCCGGGCCGCTGGAGTCCAGATCAGCCCGACACCGCCTTCTTGCAGCTTGGTGTTCACACCGCACGTAGGCGTGAAACACGACGTACTGGCAGCGTCAAATTTCTCATCCGTCAAGGTATAGGTGGCAAAGGCCAACAAATGCTCATTCAGCTGACGCGTAAGGTGCAGGTTCACGTAGCTGCTGTCGAAGCCTGACCGGACCGGCAACTTGAAGATCAGCACCGTCAACTGCTCCAAAGCTGTGCTGCGTGCGTAACCCGCGTTCATATCTCCGATCCAGTTCCGTGAAAACTCGTGTTCCACTCCCAGGGTGACGCGATTGGTATGGGCGCCGACCAGGTAGCCGGAACCGGCATTTTCGTATGAGAGGAAGTTTAACGCCAATCTCGAGCGCCGCAACTCGTAGGCTACGGTCGCGAGTCCCATCCCCGACAACTGCCGTCCCGGGGCCGAGAAGACCTTGCTGAAGGTAGTCCACAGCGGTCCCCCGCCGGCGACGAAAGAGAGGCGACGCGACACTTGTCGCTGGTAGATAACGTTGGCGAATTCATTGCTCAACGCACTCGAGACGCCCCCGATGCCGAACACCTGGTAGGCACCGGCCACGGCGATGGTCGAGCGATTGCTCAACTGGTAGTTGTAGCCGAGTTCGGCAAGGTTCTGCTGGTCGTCCAGGAGTCCGCTGCTAAAGAAATGCAGCCTGCCGTCGGAGACGAGCGCCGTAAGCGAGGAGCGGCTGCTCAGTTGCTGGTCGGCTTCGACGATGGCGACATTGCTGATACGCGGTGTGTTGGCAAAGCTGGCGAACTGGCTGGGATTGAGCAGGCCGAAGTGGGTCAGGCTGACCAGAGAGAGGAAGTTGCCGATACCTAAATCAAACAGGCCGAGGCCGCCAAAAGGAAGTCCCCCAAACCCTGACTGCTGCAGGTAGCTGAAGACGTCGGCTGCCTGGAGGCGCCCCTTATTCCAATTGACCTCCTGCTGCATGGCCGCGTGCTGGGCCTGTTGCAGTTTATCCGAGCCCGCGCTGTAGAGCGTGCCGCCGCCGAGATATCCGAGACTCAGACCGTAATGCCTCCACGTGCGACTGAGCTCGAGCGCGCCGTAGCCGCGAGTGATCGAGCCTATCGCCGTCCCGCCTCCACCCTCGATATTGCTACCCAGCTGCTCTAAGCCGTAGACGAGGGGCTTGTAGTACCAGCTGCCGACCGTCTGCGACTGCAACCCAGCGTCATCAATCCCCACGAGCGGAACAGAGGTCGTCGAGGCGGCGGGGGCCGTGGCTTGCGGCGGGCCGCTAGCGGCAGAGCTGTCCTGACCCGGCTCGGGGGTCGGGTTGGTTTGGCCCTGCGCGCACGCCAGGCCAAGGACCAACACAACGATGGGAAGTAGCTTCGCTCGTTTCAGCATCACTTCGCGTCCTACGGAACCATGATCGTGTCCCCGGGTTTCAGCACAACGTTTTGCTCGACGCGGACACCCTTCACCACATCCTTGTAGTTGAACGGCAGCTTCACTTGCTGGCCGTTTTCGTTTCGCAGCACGTAAATCTTCTTCAACTTGGCGTACTGGGTTAAGCCGCCGGCGGACGACAGCGCCTGCAGGACTGTCATGTTGTTGACCAGCGCGTATGCCCCGGTGCGCATCACCTCCCCGAGGATGTAATAGCGTCGACTATTGACCGCGCTTACGCTCACGTTGACACGCGGGTCGGACATGTACTTGCGCAGTTTCTCGGTGATGTTCGCCGCCAGTTGGCTGGGAGTGAAGCCTTGCGCTGGAACGTCGCCCAGCAAGGGCAGAGCAATCTTGCCGTCGGGGCGCACCGGAACCCCCTTGGCGCTCAAGTCGGGATCCTTCCAGACCGATATGTCCAAGTCATCGGCCACGCCGATCACATAGTCCCGGTCCGACTGTGAAGTCGTGGATGCAGCGGCGCTGGCCCCGCCGTTCGCGGCTGCCATCGCGCCGTCCGTCTGTCCGCCTTGAGCGAAGGCCGGCGGGCTCATGCCGACCTGCGCTGCCCACGCCGCCATCAGCGCGAGAACCCAGCCCTTCGTGCCAAGACTCATCAGCGTTCACCTCCCGGAAAGCGATTCGCTTCCCTGCTCCTGCACTCCGATTTCTTTCAGCTTGTACAGCAATGCCTTGTAACTGATCTGCAGCTCTTCCGCTGCTCGCTTGCGGTTCCAACGCGTGCGCGCGAGGACTTCGAGAATGAGTTCGCGCTCGGCCTGTCGGGAAGCTTGACGGGCGGCCTGTTTGAGAGAAAGCGGGGCGCCGCTCTTGGTTTCGCTATTGCCGCTCAGCAGCGAGTGCAACCCCACCAGTGCTTCCGCTTCATCACCCAGCGCCATGATCGCCTTCGTGACCAACTGCAGCTCCGTCACATTTCCGATCCAAGTGTGCTCGACCAAGAAGTGGCACAGTTCACGGCTCAGTCCCGGTTTGGCCAGCCCGCATTCGCTGGCATACTTGCCGAGAAAGAAATCCGCTAATGCCGGGATGTCCTCCTTGCGATGGCGCAGGGGTGGCACGCGGGAAGTGATCCCGCTTAAGCGGTAGAACAAATCCTCGCGAAAGTGGCCACAACGCACGGCGAATTCCGGATCCTGTACCGCTCCTGCAATCAGACGGGCAGTGCGAGCGCCATTTCCGTTCCCGTTGGCGCAGGCTTCGAGCAGCGTGCTTTGGCAGGGCGCGCTGAGCTCTTGAATCGCCTGAACGTAGAGGGTGCAGGGACTAGCCATTCCTTCGCCTAGGGCTGCGACCGTCGCTTGCCCTGCCTTCATCACCACGAAGGGTTGATCCCGCCGGGGGGAAGAATCGTGCACGAACTTCGCCAGCGCCCGCTTGCCGCAACCCTCTTCTCCAAGCAGGAGAAGGGGCAATTCGGGTTCGGCCAGGCGCACGAGCAGCTGCTCCACCCGCGCCATTGCCGGACTACGACTGGGTACGTAGCGGCTCGGTTCGACGCTAGCCGCCAAACGATGTTCTCGGACTGCTGGGGTCATGGGGAACCTGAGATGGCAGACCTAATTCCGGGTCTCTGCACGGCAGGGGCCAAGCAGCCATCGATTCGGTTGCCGTCACAGATTGCCAACCCGAATGTTCCCAGCAACTTGCGTGCGGGTACGCAGGTCCAGGCGAGTGGGGAAGAAAGATCGGGGTCGGGAAAAGGAGAAAACTTTTTCCCTCAGGAGAGGAACGAGCTTCGCCATCTCGGGTGCTAAGAACCGCTGCACAAAGTCGCGCCCGGCAAGGCGGCGAAGGGCAGCGGGATTCAAAGGAGGACGCTCGGGAGCCCTAAAACCTCGGTTGGGCACCGGCTTCACCGCTCCGTTTCACTGAAATCAGGTCGCCTCGATGACCTGATGGGTTAATATTTACCCAGCTATTTCGACGCAGATTTCATGGCCCAAGCTGCCCCGCCCCTCATGACGGTCCCGACCAGCGGCAAGCGAGAATGGTCGATTGCCGTACTGACTTTGGGGCCGTTGATCGTATACGTTTACGGCCCAACCCTCATAGCCCTGATAAGTCAATGGTGGCTGGATCCCGATTTCGGCCACGGCCTGCTTGTTCCTCTGTTTTCCGGTTTCCTGGTGTGGAACAATCGCGCCCGCTTGGCCCTTCTGCCCCTGAAACCATCCTGGGCAGGCTTGGGCGTGGTCCTGCTCTCGCTGGCGATGCTGGTGGTGGGAAACTTGGGAGCAGAACTGTTCCTGGCGCGTACGTCCTTGGTCTTTTTGCTGGCTGGCCTGGTGATTCTTTTCTGCGGTTGGAACTCGTTTCGCGCCTTGCTGTTCCCCTGGGCGTTCCTGTTCCTTATGGTGCCCATACCGAAACTCGTTCTGAATCACGTGACGCTTCCCCTACAATCGCTGGCCTCACAGCTGGCCACTTCCTTGCTCTCGCTCCTCGGCGTGCCAGTTTTGCGTGCTGGAAACATCATCCAGCTGCCGGACATGCGGCTCGAGGTGGCGGAAGCTTGCAGTGGCATCCGTTCCCTAATGTCCCTGGTGACTTTGGCGATTATTTACGGCTACTTCACGGAATCACGGCTGCTACCGCGAGTCCTGCTTGCGCTTGCCGCCATTCCTATCGCCGTGGTCGCCAACGGGCTTCGTATTGTCGGAACCGGTCTGCTTGCAAACTACGGGCATGCGGAACTGGCCCGGGGCTTTCTCCACAGCTTTTCAGGGTGGCTGATTTTTGTTGTGTCGCTTCTAATTCTCTGGGCCTTGCATACCGCAGTGCGAGCGGTGATGAAGCGTTAGCAATATGCTGGCACGTGTGTTCACAGTTGGTGCGCTCCTGGTCGCAACCGCGATCTTTCTCCACAGCCATGTGCGGCCGGAGACGAACCCTCCCCGCGAAGAGCTCGCTTCCTTCCCCCTCGAATTGGAACCCTGGTCAGGAGTCGATCTGTCGATTAGTAACGACGTGCGGGTGATCCTTGGTGACGGCGATTTTCTGAATCGCAGTTATTCGGCCCCCGACGGCTCGTCCGTCGCGTTGTTTATCGCTTACTTCCCCAGTCAGCGCAGCGGCGATACCATCCATTCCCCCAAGAACTGCTTGCCAGGAGCGGGATGGATACCGCTCGAAGCCAGCCGCGCCACCATCCCGGGCCTCGATCATCGCCCCCTGGAGATCAATCGTTACATCGTGGGTAACGACAAGCTGAGGCTGCTCGTTCTCTATTGGTATCAGGCACATAACCGCGTCACTGCCAGTGAATACCGGGCCAAGTGGTACATGCTCTTGGATTCGCTCAAACTGAATCGCAGCGACGGCGCGCTGGTTCGTATCATGACCCCGACTGACAACCGGGAAGATGTCGACGCGGCTCAGCAGCGCGCGGTGGACTTTGCCGAGCTGATCCTGCCCTTGCTCGACGACTACATCCCGCACTAGGTCCCCTAAGCGCCAAAACTAGGAACCGCGAACGCCAAAAACAAGTTGCAAGAGTTTGCATCTTCGCCTGAGGATTTTCTCGCCCCGGGTTCCTTACGGTGGCCGCCAACGGAGCTAAGTGGTCCGCGTGCAATAGCATTCGCCCCGCAGGCTGAACCCGCCCGGCAGGAGAATGGCTGCTCGATTGCAAACATCGCGAACAAAGACACCTGTTCGCTCGACGGAGGCCGCGTTGAAGGGCAAGCATCGGATTGGGATTCTTGCAGCGATGACAACGGTTTTGTTGCTAGGCGCCTACGGTTGTTCAGGCGACCCCAACGTCCGCAAGCAGAAGTACGTCGAGAGCGGCAAGCGCTATTTGGACAAGGGGAACTATCGAGCTGCGGTCATTCAATTCAATAACGCCACTCATCAGGATCCTAACTTCGGCGAGGCACACGATCTACTGGCCCAGAGCTATCTCAAGCTGCAGGATTGGAACGACGCTTATCAGGAGCTGGCGCGAACGATCGAACTCGAGCCGAGGAATTATCGTGCGCAGGTGGACTTAATCAGCCTTTTAGTCGCCGGCAATCAACTCAACGCGGCCCAGGAAAAGTCCGACCGCTTGCTCGAGCAAGATCCCAATGATCCGCAGGTCCATGCCATGGCTGCGAATCTCATGGCAGCAGAGGACAAGCTTCCTGCCGCCATTAGCGAAATGGAAACCGCGGTTTCGCTGGCCCCCGACGAGGAGGGATACCGCATCGCGCTCGGAGTGCTCGAGATCAAGGCCAACCAACTCGACAAGGCCGAGGCCACGGTGAAGGATGCGGCACAGCGCCACCCCAAATCCGTGGCTCCGCTCATTGCTTTAGGCGGGTTTTACTTACAGTTCAATCGATATGCCGAGGCGCAGCAGCAATTCCTCCTGGCCAAGGAGCTGCAACCGACCAATCCTCAAATCTGGTCCGATCTTGCCTACGTCCAACTTGCCCAGGGAAATCGGACCGAGGCCGAACAGATCATGCAGCAAGCCAAGCAAAACTTCTCCCACGATTCCGCCGGCTATCGCTTGCTCGGCGACTTTTACATCGCGACCAACCAGGTCGATAAAGCGGTGGCCGAATACGCCAACCTCTATCGCGATCATCCCGGTGACCTGGCGGTTCAGAAGAACTACGTCCAGGTGCTCATCATTAAAGGGCAACTCGATAAAGGGCAACTCGATGAAGCCACCAAGCTCGAGGACGGCTTGCTGAAAAAGCACCCCAGGGATGAAGACGCTCTGCTTTACAAGGGACAGATCCTGAACGCTCAAGGCCACTTTGCAGACGCCGTGCAAGTTCTGCAGACGATCTTGAATGATAACCCCGGGAATGCGATGGCCCACTACCATTTGGGGGTGGCCCTCAACGGGTTGGGCAACATGGAGCGCGCCGAAGGCGAGTGGCGTCAAGCCGTGACGACGCGCCCAGATCTGCTCGATGCCCAAACTGCTCTGGCTGCAGTTGCCCTGCGAAAAGGGGATATCGACGCTCTAGCGGTGATCGGGGACCAAGTCGTCAACTCACGGCCCAGCCTTCCGAATGGGTATCTGCTTCGCGCCATGGCCGAGATCAAGCGCCATCGTTTTGCCGAGGCCGACGCCGATCTGTTGAAAGCCAGACAGCTGGCACCCGACACTCCAGGCCCCTACATTCAAACCGGCAATTTGCGGGTGGCCCAAGGCCGACGGAAGGAGGCGGAGACGGCCTACGGGCAGGCGCTCAAGGCCGATCCCAGCTCGCTCGAGGCGCTGCGCGGCCTGACCGACTTCTATCTGCTGGAGAAGGAGCCCGATAAGGCGCTGGCCCGGCTGGACGCTCAGACCGCAGCTGCCAACACCAGCGGGTATCACTATCTACGGGCGGCCGTATTCTCGAGCCAGCAGGACTTAGCCGCCTGTCAAGAGGAATTGCAGAAGGCAATCGCTCTCGACAAGTCCAATTTCGAAGCGATCGAGGCTCTGGCACATGTCGAGGTGGAACACGGCTCGGCGGATCAGGCGATCGCGCTTTACCAAAGGGCAATCCAGGACAACCCGAGAAGCGACCGGCTTTACGTCTCCCTCGGCAGCCTGCTCGAATCGAGGGGCAATCTCGACGCTGCCCAGCAGTCGTACAAGCAAGCGCTCGAGCTCCGCCCCGATAATGCCGAGGCAGCCAACAATCTGGCGTATTTGCTCCTGAAGACAGGGGCGAACTTCGACCGAGCCTTGACCCTTGCCCAGCAGGCTCGCCGGGCGATGCCCAATTCTCCCAATGCCGCCGACACCTTGGGCTGGGCCTATTTCAAGCGGGGAATGTTTTCCCAGGCCGAACAGTTGTTCGAAGAAGCCGCCAGCAAAGCCCCCGACAATCCAACCTATCAGTACCACCTGGGCATGGCCTACCAAAGCGAAAAGCACGTCTCCGAAGCACGGCTTCACCTGGAGCGAGTTCTCAAGATCGACCCAAACTATGAGAACGCGAGCGATGTTCGCAAGGCATTGGCCGAGCTGCCGCGATAGCTTCGCAGCCCACCCTCGAAGAAAGCGGGGGCTCGTCTCACCCTGCCGAAATCACCCCTGGGGTTTCCTGGGTCCTGGGGGTTCATGCTCTCGACCGAGCCGATGCCGGCGGGCCGCCGGAGTGCGAAGGCGGTGCAGGGTGAGCGGGGTTCTTGCCCGCCAGCCAACAGATCGCGACACGATGTATCTCGGACTGCGCGAAAAGCGCAGGTGCTTGACCAGGTTGCGAATTGCCACGTACGCCCGTCTGCGGCGTATAATAGTGGTCCCTGGTACGGGTCGCAATCGCGCTCCGGGGGCAAGCGCAGTCGCTTGCGGCGGAGCCGGGACGATCTTTCGCACTAGCGAGTCCTTGTCAAAAGCCCTCCCCGGACTCTCTCGCCCATGCGAGACTGAATTCTGTCTACTCCAATGGAGCCCTTACCGTCGGTTGAGTCGAACAGAGTGGTGGTAAGCACAGAAGGGACATTGACCCTCGGCCAGGCCCTCCGCCTGGTTCAGCAGCGAAAGGCGGAGAATCGGAGACGGTCGATCTTCTTGGTTTGCGGATTTGAACCTCTGCATCTTGAAACCTTCCTCCAGGGACATTTCGCCTTGCGTTTCCCGAGCGAAGCGGTGGATGTCCAGACGGGTCTCTACGGCAATCTAGAACCCGCGCTCGAGGCGGCCGCAGCATCGCCGGCCGAGGCAGCGGCAGTTGTGATCGAATGGAGTGATCTCGACCCGCGCTTGGGGCTGCGCAGCGCCGGGGGCTGGGCCCTTTCCGTCCAGGCCGATATCCTCCGCAGCTGTCAGGAACGACTGCTGCGGCTTCTGGGTGGACTGAAGGCAGTTGGCGACAAGATGCCTGTGGCCCTGGTTCCACCGACGCTCCCTCTGTCGCTCCTGGGACATACGGCCGGCTGGCAGTTCAGCCTGGCGGAAGCGGAACTGCAAAAACAGATGGCGACGTTCCTGGCAGACGCGGCCCAGATCGGCCGTGTCGCCCTCCTCAATTCCTCAAGCCTGGCTCGGGTCAGCCCCGAACCGTTGCGCTTGGACGCGCTGATGGAACTGAAGGCCGGATTCCCCTACACCGTGGCGCATGCTTCCGCCGTCGGGGGCTTGGTGGTCAAACTGCTGTTCCCGCCCAGTCCCATGAAAGGCCTCATCACGGACCTCGATGAAACACTGTGGTCGGGCATCGTGGGCGAGGTCGGAGCGCAAAACGTGAGTTGGAGTCTTGCCGAACACACGGCAATTCACGGCTTGTACCAGCAGATGCTTGGCCATCTCGCTGAGATGGGAGTGCTCCTGGCCGTCGCCACCAAGAACGAGTTGGCCGTGGTCGAAGAGGCCTTACAGCGCGACGACCTGTTGCTTCCCCGCAAGTCCTTCTTTCCGGTCTCGGCCAACTGGGGCCCCAAATCCGACAGCATCGCCGAGATTCTGCGTACCTGGAGGATCGGGGCCGACAGTGTGGTTTTCGTCGACGACAGCGCCATGGAGCTCGACGAGGTCCGAACCGCATTCCCGGCCATGACATGCCTCGAATTCTCCGGCAAGCGACCGGCCAAGAGCGTGGAGCTTCTCGAACAACTGCGCGATTTGTTCGGCAAGGCTGGGGTCGATCGGGAAGATGGGTTGCCCCAAGCCATCCCCCAGAGCTCGGCCTTCAAAGCCGCGACCGGAGGCTCTTCAAGGGCCGAGTTCATCCGCGGCTTACACGGTCGGCTGGTCTTTGACTGCCGCAAGGATCCTGCCAACCAACGGCTGCTCGAGCTGATCAATAAAACCAATCAATTCAATCTAAACGGCACCTGCCTCAGCGAGAGTGAGTGGCTGAAGCTTTTCGCAGACCAGAGCGCTCTCGTGGTTGGGGTATCCTACGAAGACAAGTTCGGACCGCTCGGCACGATCGGGGTGCTCTCAGGACGGCGAGTCTCGGACGTGCTTGAATTGACAAGCTGGGTTCTGAGCTGCCGGGCGTTCTCCCGTCAGATCGAGGACCACATGTTGGACCATCTGTTCCATCAGCACGGAGTTGGCGCCATTCAACTAGCTTTCCGGCCTACGCCTCGTAATCAACCGCTGCAACACTATCTCGTGTCGTTAGGCCTGGACCTCGACCGAGGCAAGGCGTCGCTCTCGCGCGAGCAGTTTCGGACTCATATCGAGGATTTGCCACACCAGGTGCGGCTGCTAACGTCATGACAGACATTCCATCGAGGGTCTCGCAATGCTTCCTGAATGTGTTTCCTGACATGCGAGCCGCCGACCTGCCGCGCGCCACGCAGTCTGCTCTTCCGCAGTGGGATTCGGTGGCGCATGCGACTCTGCTCTCGGCGATTTCCGAGGAGTTCCAAATCGACTTGGACGATGAGTCCTTTGAATCCTTGACTTCCTATTTGCTGATCGTTGATTTTGTGGAGAACCGAGTTGTCCAGGCCTGAAGCTCGCATCCTAGACGCGTCCGAGTTGGCCGTCGGCCTGAAGTCTTCCTTTGAACGACAGATCACGGCCGAAGACGTTAGGAACTTCGCCACTCTGACCGGAGACCACAATCCACTGCATTGCGATGAAAGCTACGCCCGGCAAACCAACTATGGTCGGCCGATTGTTCACGGGGGCTTTCAGGTCGGGCTGGCTTCGGCGCTGGTCGGCATGTATCTGCCCGGGCGAAATGTGGTGGTGGGATCGATACGCTCGCGCTTTCCCGGGCCTCTTTTTTTCCCGTCCACCGTCACCGTGCAAGGAGAGATTACGGTTTGGCTACCGCAAGCCGCGCATGGTACGGTCCGCGTCCGGATCATCGAAAACTCGCAGTCTGTACTCACCGCCGAGGTTTTTGTGGGGTTCAGCCTGCACGAAAAGCGGGGCCAGCCATCGACCCGCACGAGCCCGGTCGTGGTGAAGGATACCCGTCTCCCGCTGGTCCTTTTGACCGGAGCCGGCGGGAGCGTCGGTCTGCGCCTGCGCGAACGGCTGTCCAGTTCCTACCAAGTGGTTGGATTGGTTCGGCCCCGCTCGTTCACCGCTCAAAGTCTCGGAGAAGCGAACGCCGAACTGGTCGAGTGCGACCTGACGAGTGAAGATTGGGAATCGGCGGCTGACGCGACCGTCGGCGACCGCCCGGTCTACGGCCTGGTGCACGCCGCCTGGCCGGGCGCACCGCAGGGGGGCTTGCTCGGAATCGATCCGGAAACGGTCTCACGGCAGGTGGAATTTGGCAGCGTAACCACCATTCGCCTGGCGCGCTGGCTGGTGCGGCACAGCCAGGGTTCCGGTCGCATGGTAGTCCTCGGCGCGACGGTGGCAACCATGAAACCGGCATTGAACTTGGCTGCCTACGCGTTGGGGAAGGCAGCGATGGAACAAACCGTGCGCCTGCTCGCGCCAGAGTTAGCCAGCCGGGGCATTTCGATCAACGCGGTGCTTCCCTCCTTCATGCCGCAGGGTATCAATAGTGCCAAGACTCGGGCGGCGATTCTCACTGAGACTGCCCGGGTGCCGCTCGGTCGATTGTGTAGTCCCGACGACATCGCGGGCTGCATTGAATTTTTGTTGTCGGAGAAAGCTGCCTTCATTGCCGGCCAAATCTTGCCCCTGACCGGAGGCCAGCAATAAAGCGGCCGCGCATTCCTGATCAGGCCCAGTAGGCGTTTTGGTTGGTGTGCAGATAGGCAGCGTCGTTATCCATCATGTGAAATCGAATCGGCTGAGCCGGCAGATCCACGCCCTTGCCGGGCAGGACGCGCAGGGGGAAATTTCCCCGGGCATGAAATCCACAATCGAGCAAAGCCTGACGCGTAACCGCGTCGCTTCCGAGCGAGACAACTTCCGCCGCCATCGGGTTGCGCTTGGCCTCGAACACCGCCAGCTCGACCGCCGCACGCCAAGCCTCGCGATCTTCCGAATCGACATAGAAGTCGGCGATCCGAGTCTGACCCGGGGCATGGGCTAGCAAAAAATAGCCGCGAGGCGCACCGTTTCTCCGCACCGCATAGAGTTCGATGGCGGTGGCTGGACATTTCAGAAAGTAAGCAACCATGTCCTCGGTGCGTTCGAAGATGGCTGTTCCCAATTCGGGCCGCGGCCAGCGCACCGCCTGGGACACGAGCTGTTCAGCTACGACCCGGCTGGCTACCCATCCCTCACGGCGAAGCGACGGAGCCTGCAAGGACCACAGTAGGCTACGGGCAAACTGCGCCCCCGTGCGCACGCTCGCTTTCTGCCCTGCCAACCGCCGCAGCGGCCGTACGGGACGAGCGAACTTCGTTACCTCGCCCAAAGTCTTGAAACCAACCGCCGCCAGCACTTTCTGCGCCGCCTCACTGCCGCCGACGACGACAACAGCATCCGCCAACTGCGTGATTTGCTTGAGCAGATGCACCCCGCTCCCAACCGACGTCGGGTCGGCAGCCCAGTCGATCGGGTGTATCATCCTCAGACGCGCTTGCCCCACCCTACACGAAAGTGGCACCACGCTTACGTGTGCCGCAATCGCGCCTCCCCGGGTCAACACATAGCCGCGGGATCCTGGCCAGTCGGCACGCTCCTCCCAGCACTTCCAATGCAGATGTCGGGGAGCAATCAAGGGAACGTCCGGATTTAGATCGAGGGTACGTTGCAGGAAGGCTGCTACGGCAGGGGCATCGACGGCAGATGTTTCCTGAAATTGGGACTTCATTCGGGGTATCGACTTCCGTCGATCACCTGCAAACTTGAACTCTCATTCCAAGTGTGGGTGCCGAGCAGCCGCGGCTTCCACGACGGGGGAAGATAGCTGACCGGGCGCTCCTCAAACTCATCAGGGGTCAACTTGGTGACTTCGTTGACGGTGATGGCATAGCCATAGCGAACCGAGCAATCCTGCGTAGGCCGGAATAGGCGCCCCCCTCTCCAAAACAGCTGCCCCGCGGAGCGAGAGTTCTTCACCGAGGTGGAGGCCGGATTGCACGGATGCAAGCTCCAGGGCCCATCCAGGCGGGTTGCTGAAAACAGCAGAGTTTCCATGAACGGTTCGATCGTGGTGGTGAAGAAATACCAGCGTCCCTCGACCAGGACGGGCGTCGTGTCGGCGAGAGCTACGCCATCGATTGGCCACGATACCAGCTCCACCTTCCAGGGAAAGCTTGAGAAGCGGTAGAGCTCGACACGCTTCGCCTTCGACGTTTCCGGCAAGAGGAACAGATCGCCGTTCGAGGGCACGATGCAGGGATAGGATAGATGATAGGGCTGATCCAAGATGATTTTCATCTCCGAGCAAGATCCGTTCTCGAACAGCTCGATACAACCCAGCCGACCACGCGTCTGTCCCGCCGCCACCTCCTCGAACAGCAAGTACTGCCTGCCGCCGGCCTCCCAGAGAAAAGGATCGGCCATCGATTGCACCCCCGGCGGCAAGGGGATTTCCTTGAATCCGGTCAAATCCAGCTGCTTCGGATCGGTGATAGATTCGCCGCTGTTCGGCCGCATGGCGATGAACCACCTCGCTCTCTTCCCGCGGATCGTCCATCGCCGATGCGCGCTCCGCATCAGCTTCTTAGCAAAGAATCGCGCCGCCTCGAAGTTCGAAGGGCAGTCCTCGGGATCCTCTCCCGCCAGCCGCTGAGGCGAGAGGGCCCGGACCCGCTGTTCGAACTGCGGGCCCCCACACTGGACTTCCAGGCACAGAGAGCCAAGCATCCGAATCGCGGCTACTAAAGGCTGGGTTGCATTTTCGGTGATGAAGAGTCCTTGGGAGGTACAGGTCTCAGCTTTTCGCACCGCTCTCCCTTGCGCGAACGAAGCGTCGTGCCAAAAGATGGTTGCCGTCGATGTCAGCCGGCTCCTGGCTACCTCGTCCCAGAAAGGAATGCCACGATTTCGATCCCCAAATCGAACCGTGAGGACCCCATGGCTTGCCAAGTGGCGCAGGTCGACGTCAGGATCCTCAGAACTGGCAAGCCATATGATCAGCCCGCAACCAGCTGCCTCGATGGCATCGATAGAGTCGAGAGCGACACAATTTTTTCCGTCAAAGGTCACCTCGCCGAACGGATCGAAGCGCGCACGGCTCATGCTATACAGCCGGTCTACCAACCAGGCAGGCCTCTTCAAGGCTGACCGGCCCCGATTGGCGCCAGGAAAAACCTGAACTTCGAGTCCCGGAATCCGCCTCAGGAAGGTGAGCAGCGCATCTACCCACGGCGAAGCTTGCCGGCCGTCAAGGACGACTCCGACACGAAGCGACGGCACACTGTTCGGCAGGGCTCTCCTGAAGGGTAACAAGAGTATCGCCGGTTCCGGCACTAGGTCCATAACGGTGTCAAGCGGCCATTGTAGGAGAACAGCATGCCCTAGAGGGAAAGAAAATAGAGCGCCGGGCGCGGCTTTTAGAGGGGGAACGCCAGAACGAAGGGGCGGCCGGAACCGGGCAAAGGGTCAACAACTCCGCGCGCAGGAACTGGCACCGCCGGGGACAATGAGTCGCCGACACACCCGTTTGAGTTCCCTGCAAGGGTTGCGATTCGGCTGCCGCTGCCCCTCGAAAACTGAGCTGTTCGTCTGCCTGAGACTCGTACAACTGCACTTCATGTATAGTGCAGCGCTTTGCATAGGGAAAACATCGATTGCTGGGTTATAGAATCTAAGTTATTGAATCAAAAGGATGATTTTTTGGGCGATCTTTGGTACTTGACGTGCCCTTATCTAAGGTCCACAGTTTTACGCTTTACTCCGTCTTGTGAGTGACGCTTAACCCCGGAGGCGTTTAGTCATGAACGTAAGCGGTAAAGCAGTAGCAATCGTGGCCCTGGCAGTGCTGGCATTTCCGCTTGCCGCCCTGGCCGACAACACTTCGAGCGACATAATCACCTGGTTTAACACCGACGCAACGGTTTCAACCGCAGGCGGAGTCTTATCGTTGACGACCGCTATCACAAGTGTCACGTTAGCGAACAACAGCACGCTGACCGCCCTTCCCGGCTCTTCTCTCGGGTCGATCAGCCTGACCAGCGGCGCGCTGGTCCCCAGTTCGAGCGTAAGCTTCGCGAATGGTTGTCTGGCTTCGAGCGGCGGTTGCTCGTTCTCCTTTGCCGCTAGTTCGTTCACGATCACAAGTACGAGTAAAGGTGTACCGGGTTGGAGTGGCGAAGTAACTCCGGGCACCGACGTCACCCTGTCTGGCACGTGTGGTCACGGCGAATGTATCTACTCGGTTATAGCATCTCTGTCTTCGTCCAATGGCCAAGTTGTGGGTTCGACAGACCTGACCTTCTCGACCATCGGCAAGTTTAAGGGTGGAAGCAGCATCACGACGAGTCGGGCCGGTGGCTTGACCAACATCACGGTTCCAGAACCCGGCACCCTGGGGCTTCTTGGAGTTGGTCTGTTTTGTCTGGCGGGAGTGCTGAGACGCAAGCTCGTCCGTTCCTAAGGCACAATCAATTTCTTCCGATAACCCCGCATCGAGCGGGGTTATTTTTTGGGCCCCGGCAGCCTATTGCATCGATTGCGTACGCGCTTCGGTTTCTGGTCCGTTCGCATCACGCAAGCACGATGCGGAGGAGGGATTGCCAGCCGCGAGCTTAGGATAAGGAGAGCAACCGCGGCAGCGATGGTGCGGGGTGGGACGACAGGCGGCTTCGGGCCGAGCTAATGCCTCTTCGCCGCGCTTGCCCGCGGCACCGCATCCGCGGGCTTATCCGGGGGAAAATTTGCGCTCAAGTACTGGATGAACGCCTGGCGATCTGCGGCCTCGACGACTGCTCCCCATTTGATCATCTTGTCCACTTCTTTGCCCCAGGCGGTGACGCTCAAGCGCTGCTGCAGGATGATGCGCGAATCATGGCATTCGGTACAGGCAGTGGTGACTTTAGGCTCTATGGCACCCGGGGGGAGCTGGGGAGACTGGGCGCGCAATAGAGGGGTAACTGCCGCTAGCACTGCCAGGATCGGTCCTACCTTGAGAACAACGTTACGCTTGCACATGGACATTCACCTGGTCGATGGCGTTGTAGAAGTATCCGCTGGGGTTCCACTCTGCCGCTCGAGGCTGCACCCGCTCCTGGCTGTCGGTCGCCCGGGACAGGATCGTGTACGGACCGGCCGCGGGCACTTTCAGGCGGCAACTCCAGAGTCGCCATGCGTACCTTGCCTGTTGGCGATGGAGTTGGGCCGGTTGCCAACTGGCGCCCCCGTCGCTTGAGACTTCCACCTTCACGATCTCCGCCTCGCCCGCCCACGCGGCACCTTGAACGGCGAAAACGCGGGAATGCAGAATGGAACCTTCTGCCGGCGCCGCGATGACGGATTTCACGTTGAGCGAAGTGAGGACGTGGCTATCGTCCACATTCAGCGGTTCCCCGGGCTGGAGCGGATGATTGGGCATGCGATATCCGGGCTTCATGAAATTGCCCTCGAATTCCTTGTCGAGCACTTTGATTTCGCTCAGCCACTTGCAGGAAGCGGCCCCGATCCATCCCGGCAACAGCGCGCGGGCGGGAAAACCGTGATGCTTCGCCAGGGGTCGACCGTTCATATGTGTGGCCACCAGGGTATCGCCGTCCATGGCTTTTTCGATCGCGACGCTGCGGATGAAGGGAGGCACTTTCCCCGGCACTTCGTCCAAACCGCGAAACATGACGTGCCTGCCGGACGGTTGGACGCCCGCTCGCTCCAGAATGTCGCGCAGCCGAGGACCGGAGAAGTGCGCCGTACCTACGGCTCCCTTTTGCCATTGCACGCCTGGAACATGCGGTTCATAGAGTCCGCGGCCGTTGCCCGCGCACTCGAGCGTATTGGTCACGGTGTGAATCTGGAATTTGGCAAGCTCTGCCAGGCTCAAGGTCAACGGCCTCTGCAGTTCGCCGCTGATCACGAGATTCCAGGTCTCGCCGTCGAGCGTGCTCGGTTCCTGCATGTGATTGCGCACGAAAAAATGTGGTACCGGGGTGATCCAGGAATCAAGAAACTCGGGCGGCATTTCCAGATCCAAGAAGCGCTCGGAGCGAACGATCATGCCCTCTTTACCCGGAAGGGAGACGCCTTGCTCCTGGGCGAACGCCAGCCAGGGAGGAAGCGCGGTCGCTGCCGCAAACCCGGCGGGAACTGTCCGGAGAAAATCACGTCGCGAAATCATGCAGATTCTATGGGCTCGATTCCCACGCCGCACCGGCCAATTGCCGAACGAACCGCGGCACAATGCCTTAGTCCTCTCGGCGCCGGCTCCCCGGCACGACCATCGGCAACACGGGGGTTTCTCCAGCCTTCTTCTTGACTGGACCTCGCTTCGATCCCGGCCCCTTCCCACCGACGATGTCAGCGAGCGTGGTATGTTCCAGAATGCGAGCGGCGGCATTGCGCACGTCGAGGAAGAGTTGGTACAGCGCACGATGCTCCGTGTCGCGGTCAATCAGGCTGCGCAATTGCTCGGCATCGCCAAAAGGGGCAAGCGGCCCGTCAATGAGCCGGATAATATCGCTCAGGCGAATCTCGGAAGGATCCCGGCGCAGCTGGTAGCCACCCTTGGCCCCGCGCACGCTTTCAACTATGCGGGCGTTCTTGAGTTCGAGCAGAATCAACTCTAGAAACTTCTCCGGCAAATCCTCTTCATACGCGATGTCGCGGATGCGGATGGCGCCCTGGTTGTAGCGCCGGGCCAGCATCATCATGGCTTGCAGGGCGTACAGCCCCTTTTGCGAAATCCTCATAATTCAGTAGTATGCCATAAACTCTACTGCACGAATCGAGTTGATTGACATGGTGAACCCGCTGCCCAAGGCACCATCGACCGAAAGGCCTGCATTCCGCCCATTCCGAAGCAGAGTCCGACGGCTCCAGCCGACTGCCGCAGAACCGGCTCGGCGCCGCCCAAGAAAAATATCCCGCGGAGGACCGAAACGGCGCGCTCAATCGAGGCGCAGCACCTGGACGGTGATGTTGTCGGGACCGCCGCGCTCCTTGGCCAGGCCGACCAGGGCACGGCAAGCATCGGCAGGTCGCATTCCGGCGACGGTTTGCTCGAGCTCATCATCGCCAACCAAGCCCCACAGGCCGTCCGTGCACAGCACCAAGACGTCGCCGGACGCAAGCGGGATGGGATGTTCCGGACTCTCGGGTGCAAATTCTTGCCCCGCCCCCAGGGCTGCCATCAGGATATGTCGCTGGGGGTGAGTTTCCGCCTCTTCCGATGTGATGAACCCGTTGTCGACCAAACTGCCGACGTAGGAGTGGTCGTGGGTTAGGCGGGTGATCCGACCCCCTCGCACCATGTACAAGCGGCTGTCCCCGATATGGGAATAATACAGTCGATTGGCCCGCAACACGATGGCAGTCGCCGTCGTGCCCATGCCACGCAATGCAGGGCGCTCGGCAGCAAATTGATGAATGCGTTCGTGGGCTTCGCGGAAAGCCGCCGTGAGCAGCGCCTGGGGATTGCCGACCCGGCTGGTAGCGTAGAGCTGCCGGATGGCGTCGACGGCAATGCGGCTCGCATCCTGTCCGCCTTCGTGGCCACCCATGCCGTCTGCCACCACCGCAAGTCTACCCTTGTCTTCAAACTCCGCATCACTCGAAGGTTCCCAATAGCCGTATCGGTCCTCGTTACTCTGCCGCTGGCAGCCCACATCGCTCATGCCCGCGACTTCGACCCCGGCGCGCACTTCCATTGCCTCGTTGTCGTTCTCCATCCGACTCACCGGAAGTGATCCTCAGATGAACACGGATTATACCGAAGCTCGCGGGTGAAGCGCGCTCCCCTGCGATGGGATGGTATTGAGGATGGACCGTTCCGCGTGCGTCGGCCGATGGCGATCGCCGTTTCTCCTTAGAGAGGCCGACGGGGGGAGTCATACGCCCAAGCCATGCACCTTATTCGCAGCAGAAGGCGGAATCTGGCTCATGCCCGGTTCCCATCCGGACAGCTGGCGGCACACCCAGATCCCCTGGTTAGAAAATCCCCTGCCTCGGGGGCTCGGAGTGCAGCCTTGCCCTGCGCCGACTAGAGCATTCCGCCGGTTTTGACCGTCAAAATGCTGAGGGCCGTCTCCAACTTCACAATCGCCTCAGCCAGTTCAGGATGCTCGCCAATCCGCTGGCGCAAACTCTGCAAGAGGTTATGGGCGCTCGATAAATGTTCGACCGCCGCCCCCTGTGGCTGGCTCAAACCAGAGGGCGGTGGATTTTGCGGTTGCATAAAAGCCTCCCTTGGTCTTGCCAACGAAAACCGCTCACCCCAACTATAGTATTCCCAAATTGCGCCTTCCGAATCTTACGGGGTGAACTGGGAAGACCTGGCCGGAGGGGCTGCAAGTCGTTCGCGCTCCGCACTGGCACCTGGATTGTGTTACCACTCAAGGAGCGAAGGGGTGGAGCGAGGCCAGCCGCCCCGCGAGCCGACTTCCCGCGACTGGGGGAAAGTGTGGCGTAGGTACGTTACCCTAGGGGAAACCCACCCCTGGCATTTCGGACGAGCACTTACGTAACCTTCTACCACTCCAAGGCCGCAGTTCATACTGATGGTGGATGAGTTTCCTTCCCCAGCTACACTCCCCACAGCGGTCTCCTCGCGCCCGTCTGGCGTGCGCGACGCCCGCGGTGTTGCGGTTCGAGGACGGCCAGCGTGCTTCCGGCAAGCTGCAAGTACTCTCCCTAACCGGCGGCCTCCTCTCGGTTTCGAATCCTGTCGTGCGGGGAGCCAAGGTTAAGATGATGTTCCTGACCCAGGCCGGAACGGTTCTGGGAGGAGCAGAAATGTTACCCCCGGTTACGAACACGCTGCAGCCTTTCCGCTTCACCTCGCTGCCCTTAGATGACCAACGCAAGCTTGGAACCACCATTAAGGCATCGCTCAACCCTCGGGATGTCGACCAGTTTTGGATCGAGAAGTTCCGGGTGGCGGCGGTTCAGACAACGACCCAGAGACGAACCTTCAAGTTCCTCGCGGGGGCGATTGCCCTCATCACCATCGGCCTGGTCGGTGCCTTTTGTGTGCTCCACCTCCCCTTGCCGAAGTAATGTGTCCTCGATGCCGACAGCAGCCGAAAGCGCTCTCGACGTCACGAACACTCGCCGTTGGCCGCGATACCAAGCCAACTTGCCGGTGCTGATCTCTGCGGGCGGCGACCCCATTCCCGGACTGGCGAATGAAATCAGCCGCTCGGGAATGGCCTTGTACGGCGGCGTTTGCCTGGAACCCGGCGATCTGATGAAAGTGGAGTTCCAAACCTCCACCAAACTGAGCGTGGCCGGAGTGGTTCGCAATCGTTCAGGTTTTTGCTTTGGCCTGGAGTTCCTGACCCTGCTGGCTATCGATGAGGACGCAGCCAACCCGGCCGAGTTCGCACTTCCCCTGCCCCAGGAACGCCTGCGAGACTGGCTGGCCAGGCATCGCGGAGATGTTTCCCTCGCGATGGCATCGGCGTTTCTTCTATTCAGCCTCTTCGCCTGGGACGCGCGACCCTCGAGCCTGGGAAAGCAACCATCCCTTAGCGTTTGGGAACGAGCCCTGGTCAAACTCGGCTTGGCTGAACTCCCGGAGGAGCCGGCTCTCGCAGGAAATCCGGCCGTCCAGGTCTGGATCGACCAACACACCGCGCTTTATTACTGTCCCGGCTCGGAACTGTATGGCAAGACTCCCGACGGCAGGTTTACCACCCAGCGTGACGCGCAGATGGACCAATTCGAGCCTGCTGCCCGCGCCTATTGCCAGTGATCCCCCAGACGGGGTACCCTCCAGCCATGAAAATCGGCACGCGCAAAGTTGAGGATGTCACGATTGTCGACATCAGCGGACAAATTATTCTCGGCCAAGAGACCGGCCTTTTGCGGAGTGCGGTGCACGATCTGGTGAGCCGGGGAGAGAAGAAAGTCATTCTCAACCTGGCCGAGGTCAGCTATATCGACAGCTCCGGACTCGGCGAACTGATCGCCAGCTATACCACGGTTCGAAACCAGGGGGGGCAGCTGAAATTGCTGAACCTCAGCAAGAAAGTCCATGACCTGCTTCTGATCACCAAGCTCTACACCATCTTTGATGTCAAGGAGAATGAATACTTGGCCGTTAAGTCGTTCGACTGGTTTTTCGCAAAGTGAGTGGAACCAGAAGCAGTCGGCCCGGGCTGCCCTGTGAGCAGGAGCGCACAGAGACTATGCGGGAATCAAAAGTAAGGTCAGGATGTGGGGAGGCGCTAATCGCTGGTCATGATAAACAACGGTTTCTGTTCAAAACTGCTGTAATGCGGCCGCAAGCGGTCGGTGTTGTAATGTTCCTGCACATTCACAACCTTCTTCGATGCAATCACGGTCTCGACCGGCATGTTGTCATAACGCCCGTTTTTCAACACCACGAGCCGCCCGTGAACCTGATTCAGAATGAGATCGAGAGCAAGATTTCCGTAAGCCATCGGAACGATGGAGTCGATTGCATCCGGATCTCCGCACCGCACCAGGTATGCCAGCTTCTGATGAATCACTTCGATCGTCTGGCCGTTGTTGAATTTGGGTGACAGCTCTTGCAGCTTATTGGCCACGACGTCGCCGATGCCTCCAAGCTTCTTGTGCCCGTAGGCATCCCTCGTCTCCTTCTCGAAGATCATCTCCCCGCCTTGAAACATGGCTCCTTCGGAAACTAGCACTACCGAATAACGGCTGGGATTGTGGCGGCGATCGGCCACCAGCAGTTCGGTCAGGCGTTCAATGTCAAACTTGTATTCGGGAATCACGCAGCGGTTTGCGGCGCCCGCCATGGTCGGCAACATGGCGGTGAACCCCGCGTAACGGCCGAACACCTCAAGCACCAGAAATCGTTCGTGCGATCCCGCCGAGGTCCTGAGGTCATTCGTCATCTGGATGGTGCGAGTCACGGCCGTGCTGAACCCGATGCAGTAATCGGTGCCAGGAACATCGTTATCCATCGTCTTCGGAATCGATACCACCTTCACCCCTTCCCGGTAGAGACGCACGCCATAGCTTAGGGTGTCATCGCCGCCGATGGGGATCAGGTAGTTCACTCCCAGCCAGTCGAGGTTGCTTAACACTTCCGGCGTTAAATCGTTGGTGTCCGCGGTGTAGGTTTCTGCCAGATGCGGCGGGATCGCGGATTTCTTCACCTTGGCGGGATTCGTACGGGAGCTGTGGAGGAATGTGCCGCCGGTACGGCCGGCGCGGTTTACGATTTCTTCCGAGAGGATCTGAAAGTTGGCATTGTTGTCGTAGTCGTTTTCGCGCACGATGTCCACTAACCCCGCCCATCCGCGCCGAAACCCAACCACCTGATATCCTTCACGCAGAGCCCGAATGGTGACCGCGCGAATGGCTGGGTTCAAGCCGGGCACGTCGCCGCCTCCGGTCAAAATCCCAATCACGCCTTTCTTGCTTGCAAAATGCGCCATGGTTCTCAGTTTCCTAGTGTAGGAGGGATTGAAGGCTCACCGCTCCTCCCGCTTTGATCTTCAGGCGAAGCCATCCCTCGAGACAAACCACCAACCGGCAATCATGGGAGACGAGAGCTATTTTTGTATTTTATAGGATGCATTGCGCAGGTGGGAAACTGGGGCAGCGAGAGCCAGCCCAGCCTCCGAGCGTGCCCTGCCGGCCGCCTCAGCCGCTGGCCGACTCCCCAGCCTGGCGACGACAGCACCATGGCTTCTTTCCGGCCCGATTTTGATGGGCTTGTGGCACCTTGCGGAGCGGGAGACGAGTATGCTGGCTGCGACCCGAGTTCCTAGTGCGCCTTTCGCTCTCCGCGGAAGGACCAGGTCATCCCCCAGGAATAGAACGCGACGAGCAGCAGCACGTCGAGAGGCAGCCCGAAAACGATGTAAAGCGGTGGCAGGAACAACACGCTCTTTTCCAGAACCAGGGCCTCGACCAGCATCTGCAAGGGAAAGAAAAGCACCAGATAAGCCATGGCGAGCGTGGTCAGAAGTGCTTTTTTCCACAAGGCAACGGTAAAGATGTAGTAGGTGCAAGCGAATAGGAATGGGACGATGGAGATCAAGCACAATCCCGCGCTGGCAAGGCCCTCCATATAGCTGCCCGGCGTGTGGGGAAAACGGGAAGGCCAGAGAGCAAAGTAGAGCAATGCGCTGGCCTGGACCAGCAGGATGGCCCGGGCTAGGTAGGCCACCGGCATGATGCGATGGGGCAGGAAAAAAGTGAGGGCAAGTCCCACCAGCGTAACCCCACAAGTCGACGACCAGATCAAAGCATCGGGCAAGACCAGTTGGATTTCAAGATAGGGAACTTGCAAGCTGAAGGATCGCACCTGATATTCGGCGATCGCCAGCTGAGCATGTGACGGCAGCTGTAACAGAGCCCACCCCAGCAGGCGGCCCCAGAAGCGGCAGACCGGTCCCAGCAGCTCAAGCCAGATAAAGGAGAAAGAGAAACACAGCCAGATCCCGCTGAACAGGTTCATGGGGCCAAGGTCAAACTGGGCCAAGGCGCGATGCATGGCAATGACGCTGCCACGATGCCCGCGAGAGACCGCCGGATCGGCGGGCTTCCGCCGCACACGCAGCGCGACCGAATCGGGCATTTCAAAATTCCTTGAACAAACCGAAGCTGGTTCCACCCCGCTGGTAGAACGGACTGTGATAGTAGTCTCCAACCAGGTTGAATCCCCAATTGGTGCCGATCCACTTGCGCCAGGTGAGAGTGAGGGTTTGGCTCTGAAATTGGGTGAGACTCACGCTGGGACCGATCAGCTGGTAAGCCACTTCCCCGAGTCCGGCACGCACCACGAGGTATTGGTGCTTGTTGTGTCCTAGGGTGAGGGCAACAAAACCCGCCGGAGCCAATACCCTTCCCGGATCACTGATATCGAAGTAGGCGCCGGTTTCGAAGATCCACGGCTTGGCAAAATAATACGTACTGCCCAGAAAGAAAACATGATCGCGGTGCACATCTTTGGCCGCGACGTACCCAAATCCAGCGCTGGTCACCCACTGCCTGCGGCGCAGCCATTTGCGATTGAGGAATCCATCGCTACGAAAGCGGGGGAGAAAAAAGCCGCCGGCACTCGATCCAACCGTCAACGAAGCATACCAATCGGCATTGAGGGTGTGGGTGTCGCCCACGGCGAAATACGCTCCCGTATCGCCGAACTCGTGCTGCGCATTGAGTTCGGCATTCCACACATCCTGGCCACGGGCGTACACGGCTCGCGAATATCCGCTAGCCCAATAGCCAAAGCCATTGGTGAGCGTCATGTAGCTGCCCCCGGTTTCCAGGAAATTGCCCAGCAGTTTCACTTGTGTTTCCGAGGAAATGTTGGTCGGGATCGATCCCGAGGCGGCCGAGGTCGGGCTGGCCTGGGGACCACCGTCCTGAGCTCTTGCCGAACCCAAAGCCAAGCTCAAGATCAGCAAAAGCTTTCGGACTCGGTCGGATTTTCGATCGCGGTTTCTCATCGCACCAACTCGGCTTGCAGTTCAAGCTGCTTCCCGCTACCGGCGACGACCCGCCATCCCCCCTCTTCGCGAACCACCGTAGCCGAACCGTGGACGACCTGGAGTTGTGAAAATTTCGCCGCGGGAAACCACCATGCCTGGTGCTCGAGATCTTGGGGATGCGCGGCGGTCAGCTTGAGGCTCCGGCCTTCAGGGGAGACTTCCCAGTCGACCTGCTTGCGCGCGTTCAGGAAGGTTGCCAGGGCGGCCATGGTGTACCAGCGGAATCTCCCCGCTTTTCGCAGGCGGCCGGTGGCTTCGAGCCAGCGAAAGACCACCTTCTTGTAGGGTAGGATCCCGGGAGGATGAAAGTAGACTAATCGCACCGTGCGGCGGTCCACGGCGAATTCCGCCACGGCTTTCAGCCAGTTGAGGATCTCCTGGCTGGAGTACCCTTCTGCCTTCATTTCCTCGAAGCTGGCCGCCCGATCGAGCTGGAGAATGGGAAAGGACCAAAGGTGCTGGCCTTCTCGCAGCCCATTCCGATAGCCCTGGGTCGGGCCCATCCCCATGTTGCCGGTATAGTAGTAGGCCAGAAATCCGTGCGACTCCAGCCACTCGGTGACCCATGGCGGTTGATTTCCACTGGGGGCGGAATACTCGACGACCGGTTTGCCGGTGACCTGTTCGAGAGCGGTCTTATTCCAAAGCAGGAGCGGTTCGAGATCCTTTGGGTTGCCGCTGTCCACGTGACTGGAGAAATAATCGTGCAGCCAGCCCCCATGGCTTCCCACCTGGCTACCCTGCTGGGCAAACTGACGAATCAGCTCTTGGCTCAAGCGGTTGTGCTCGATATCAAACCCGCGATGATCCCCGAATGCGGTGTCATCGGGGCCGGCGGTGGCATGAATCGAATAGGGCCCTTGCTCCTGTAACGGCCTCCAGGATCTCAGATCGACGAGCGGACCAATCGCAGCATTGGAATCGATGTGCCAGTTCAAGACCAGCCCTCCGATGCCGTCGGGTACCGGCATGAGATAGGGCAGCGCCAGCATGTGCTCGGCAAAATACTTGAGAAAGACGTGCAGCATGAGGCCATCGGTGTTGCCTTTGAGATAGGCGAGAGGAAGGTTGACGAACAACACCGTGCCTTTCTCATAGGCATGCTCGCCGGCGACAATGCCGGCATCGGAGCGGAGAAGAACCTTTCCCGAGTAGTTTCCCGAGGTCACGAAGCTGGGATACTTGAGGTCCCCATAGTTGTAGCTGCGAAGCCGAACCTCCGGAACTCCTCCCCCCGAGGAAGCCTGGGGCTTCGCCATGCTTCGATCGTCGATGGGATAGTACTTTCCTGGCGGGATGTCCAGCTCCCGCACCGCGGCGGTGTCGCCGCCCACGCCACTCCATTGAATCGTCTTCTCCCGGAGTGCGTCATAGAGACAGTAATTAACGCCGGCCAAGTCCGATAAGCGGGAGCGACCGAGAGCGTAGCGGCCTTCGAGGGAAAGCGCTGCGGCGTCGTAGACCAGCATCAGCTTCCCGCCCCCCGCCACGAACTGATGGATGGCGGCGACGAAGGCATCGCTGGTTTTTTGATGGATGGCATCGGGAAGAATGACTCCTGCCGCGGCGGTCCGGGCGAAGACGGGGCGGACGAATTCCGAGTCGTGCATGGCCACCAGATGGAGCCCTTCTTCGCTGGCCGCATCGCTCCATAGCTCCACGTTCGGCCCGGTCAAGCTCACATCGTCCGGGACCAGCAGGAGCAGCCGGTCCACCGTCAGGCTGGCACCCCCTGCCCCATGCCCGTACGAAACGATGGCCGCCAGCAGTAAGGCCGCTCTGCTCAACCCGCCTCTCATGACTTCGCCACCGCCTGCCCATGCTCGCGGGCCCAGAGCGAGCCACAGATCCGAACCCCCTCGGCGACCTCGATCTTGGGAGCGCTTACCGTGGTCAGATGTTCGGCTTCGCCCACCTGGGTGCCGGTCGAGATGAAGATCTGGCGCTCTGCGATCGCCGGCCCGTCGATCCTGCAATTTGGGCCTATGACGAGGTTCCTCGCGCTGACCAAACTTCCCTTCACCCAGACTCCGGCCTCGACCACCGCATCCTTCCAGCTTTTCACATTTCCATAAACGCGCGCCCCGGACCTGATATGCAATCGGCCCCGCACGACCAAGCTTCGGCCGAAGGGGCCGGGGGGGATTTCGAAATTGCCGTCGTGTAAAACACGCGCTCCCTCGTCCCCGGCGGCGAGCGACTGCGAATCTACCGGCGAAGGATGATCGAGCCGCGGCGCCTGCCCGATTTCGATGGACGGAGCATGCAGGCGTGAGAAGCGACACCCCGTACCCAGGCGGATGGCGCCTTCAGCGGAGACTCGGCCGTAGAGTCTGCAATCCGTACCGGCATGGAAATCGCCCACCGCATGCACCCAGCGCAGTACGCTGCTTCGGTCGCCCAGACGAAGGTCGCGCTCACCCAGGATCGCCCGGTAGGTGTTGTCCGTGCCTCCAAGGAGTCGCCCGCGCACGTACATGTCTTTGGAGAAGGCTGTGTTGGGTGGCACGACCAGATCCCCGCTAGCCGCGATTAAGACCTGGAAGTCTTGCTCCTTCGAAGAAACCGGCAGGCGTAGCGCCTCACCACGGCATCCGAGCACCACATAGTCCGTGCCATCCATCATCGTTCCCGCGACCATCCGGCCGGACCGGCCGCACTCCTTGAGCAGCGGCGCGAGCGATTGGATGTAGCCGCGAAAACTGTCGGCAAAATAACGGATCTCTCCCGTATGCTGCTGAACCACGCTGAGCGCCGCCGCATCGCTCTTACGGTGTAGTTCCCACAAGCTCGGTATCAGCGGCACCACAAACAGTGCGCTCGTGACCAGAACCAGGACGGCGGTGCCGAGGTAGGGGTTCACCAGGTCACCTTGCGAAAGCGCTCCGTCTTGTCCCAGCGGAATTCCGCTCCTGTCACAGCGTCTTTCAGTTGGGCCAGGGCAGCGTGCGAAACGGCGAGGATACTGACCGTAAATCCGAGCACCAGAAAGGGAAGCAGACAGATGCGTTGGCGGTTCCCGTCGAGCTTGACGGCCGCGGCAATCTCGAAGAATGCGGCGAGGTTCCCGATGGCGGCGTATGCGGTCAGGGAAAGCAGGGCCACGATCCCGTGCAGAGGGGCAATGCCCTGGTAGAAGACGGCGAGCGCCAGAATCCAACCGAGCACGGTAACCGGAGCCATTATGTAGACGCCGAGCAGCAAGGCGCCATCGATTCGTTCGCGCAAAGTCGCGCGGTGTCGGCCGAAGAGCAGGCGCAGGCCATAGGTCACCATGGCCTGGTTATGGCCCTTGGCCCAGCGCATGATCTGCTTGCGCCGAACCTGCCAGGTCTCAGGAACTTCTTCGTAGCACTCGGAGCGATTCTGATAGACCATCTTCCATCCGCAGAGCAGCAGGCGGTAGGTGAGATCCGTGTCCTCGGTCAGAGTGTTGTCATTCCATCCGCCGATCTCGCGCAGAGCACTGCGCCGCACCCCTGCCACCGTGCCCCCGTGCTGGGGCACGAGACGGAGATTCATACGGGCCTGCTGATCCACCTGATAACCGCCCGCCCGCTCCAGATCCAAGAGGCGGGTTAATAGATTGGCGCCGACATTGAGGGGCACGACCCGCCCCATGACTCCGCCCACTTCCGGGTCGAAGAACGGCGCCGAGAGCTGGCGAATCAGCCCTGCCCCCGGAATGTAATCGGCATCAAAAATCAAAATGATCTCGGTCTCCACCAGCTCCATCGCGTCTTTGAGGGCGGCCGCCTTTCCCCCTTTTCCGCCGGTGCGGTGAAAGGGTCGAATTCGCCCGGGGAACTGCTTGACAAATTCATCGATAATTGCGCGCGTGCGGTCGGTCGAGCGGTCATTGACCGGCACGACCAACATTTTGTGGGCGGGATATTTGACCGTCATCAGTGCCGAGAGAATGTTCGCGATTACCTTCTCTTCGTTGTGTGCAGCCACCAGCACGGTTACCGGCGGCCAGTCGGCAGCATCGATGTCAATATAAGGATGTCGTTGAAACCCAAACAGTCGATTCAGCGTGAACCAGTAATGCCGCAGGGTGTAGATGCAGATCAAGGCCACGATGGAGTAGAGAAGATAAATCATCGCGTACCCTCACACCACGGCACGTTCCCTCCCCTCACGACTTCCCCGCGGTGGCTTTTGCGGAGGCCTCGATAAAATCGTCCTTGCGGCGCCGGGGGAGCGGCCTTGGGGGCAGCTTGAATTCCTGGTCAGGTTCGAGCAGCGGAGTCTTCTTCTGGTACCAGCGCGCGATTGCCTCGACGATTCTCTTGGAGCCATGGCCGTCCCCGTAGGGATTTTCCCCTTCGGACATATCCCGATACTCATCCTGATCATTGAGCAGACGTTCGGCCTCGCTCACGATGTCGTCGCGAGATGTGCCAACGATCTTCGCCATGCCAAACTGAGAAGCCTCCGGCCGTTCCGTGACTTTGCGCATCACGAGCACGGGTTTGCGGAACGTGGGCGCCTCTTCCTGCACACCTCCGGAATCGGTGAGCACTAGGAACGAGCGCTGCAGAAGACTAACGAAGGTCAGGTAATCTAGCGGCTCAGTGAGATGAACCCGCTCCGTGCCCGCCAACAAAGAGGTCACCGTACTGCGCACGTTGGGATTCATATGGACGGGATAAATGACGCGAATGTCGCGGTGCCGCTCGACCAAGTCTTTGATCGCCAGGCACATGCTCTCCTGCGCGGCACCCCAGGATTCGCGGCGGTGCGAAGTAACGAGAACCAGCCGACACTGATCGCTGGGGATTCCGGCGAGGGGAGTGTTTTGCCAGGAGCGCGGCAGATTGGCCAGCGCCCGCAGGGTGTCGACTACCGTATTGCCGGTGACCACGATTTTCTGGGCGAGCACTCCTTCCGCGAGCAAGTTGTCGCGCGCGAGGGCGGTAGGGGCGAAGTGAATCTCGGTCATGACGGCGACCAGTCGGCGATTCACTTCTTCCGGGAAGGGATTGTAAATATCCCGGCTGCGCAACCCTGCCTCGACGTGGGCCACCGGGATCTGCAGGTAGTAGGCAGCCAAGGCTGAAGCAAATGCCGTCGTAGTATCGCCTTGCACCAGCATCAGGTGCGGCTCGGAACGGCGGCAGGCATTCTCGACCGTGTCGAGCACACGACCGGTAAGCGAAGACAACGGCTGGTTGGGACGCATCACATCCAGGTCGAAGTCAGGTTTGATCTTGAAGAGTTGCAGGGCCTGGTCGAGCATCGTACGATGCTGACCGGTGTGCACCACTAACACCTCGAACTCTTCCGCGCGTCGGCGCAATTCCTGAATCACCAGGGCAAGTTTGATCGCTTCTGGCCGGGTGCCAAGGATCGCGATGATGCGACACTTCATGGACCTTATACCCGCGCTTTCGAGCCTTCGTCAGGACGGTATCGATAAATCGGCTGCCTGGCGGCTAGGGTGTGCACAGACAACTACTTAGGACTAGGGCTATCTTTTGGATTGTGGTCCGAGGGTCACTCTCCGTAAAGATTACCGACGTTACTTCCCAGCTCGCCGCCCCCTTGGCTTCAGCTTGCTAGCTCGAGCCTAGCTGAGCCGGTGATATCCGGCCGACGCCTTCGATCTCTCCCCTACGTCCATCGCGGGCCAGCTCGCTCCCCTCGTCGAGTCCTGTAAGTATATTTATTTATAGTAAGTTACGAGGTTACCAATGGGCCATCGAAATGGCACGCCGTAGCTATTCCATAGAAATTCGCCCGCACCTTAAGATAGGCATGTTCGATCACACGGGTCAGTTTATGTACCAGAAAAGAGTCCAAGACGAACTACTCGTAACTCTCACGCACTCCTACGAAGAGGATCCCGGCCAGTTCGTGACCATGCCTAAGCCAGTCTTAGACTCCTCGCTGGCCCGCCTGGCCATGGCGGAGCTCCGAAACGAAGGCTATCTCGAGGAGCAAGTCCGGGGAGTTGTTCGACTCACGCCTCGGGGCTACGCAAAGCTTAGAAGGAATTAAGGGCGCCGAACGCTCTCGCCGTTTTTACCCGCGATCATCCGATACCTTCATCGTCCATCAGCGCGGACAGGCTGCATATCCCTTTTGTCTTGGCTCCCATCCTTGCGCTGGCGATGCCGGCGGAAAGACCTGGACCCGCAGGAATCCGGGGGCTCGTCTTCCTCTTAGGCCAGCAGCGAGCGATCCATCGCGTAGCTCACCAGTTCGGCACGATTGCGAATATGGAGCTTTCGATAAATCCGAGCACGGTAAGTTTCCACCGTTCTTAGGGTAAGGTTCAGGTGGGACGCTGTCTGTAAATTGGTGTAACCCCGGGCGAGATCACCGAGAACTTCGATTTCGCGCTGACTGAGCGATGGCCGCTTTGGGGGCGATTTAGGATCGGAGTGGTCGGTGGCCAGGGCACTGCTGAGCCTGGGGTCGATGAACCTCCGTCCGGCGGCAGTCACGCGGACAGCCGCAATGAGCACAGAGGAAGGAGAGTGTTTGACCACGTACCCGCGAGCACCCGCCACCAGCATCGACCTTGCATAGCAGAGATCCTGGTTGCTGGTTAAAACGACGGCTCGCGCGTCCGGGGAACCTTCGACAATATGACTGACGGCCACGAGACCGCCTGAGCTACCCTCCACAGGAACGTCCAGCAATACTACATCCGGCTTCAGCTCACGGAACTTCTGCGGAGCCTCGGCTAGGCATTCTGCCTGGCCAACCAAGCAAACTTCCCGCGCTGGCCCGAGCAAAAGACAGATCCCCTCGCGGACCATGGTGTAGTTCGAGGCCAGCAACAAGCGAATGGACATAAAGAAAATGAAGTCTCCCCGATAGGGCTCCAACCGCTGCATCATCTCTAGAACCGGAACCCGATCCACGGCCTAAGCCCAGTCGGGTCGCCCAAGCAGCGTGGCGAGAGGCTCAGGCGTCACTGGCAGGTCGTGCAGCTGGCCGGCACTTCTACACGCGCGGCGCGAATCGTGCGCACTTGGACCATGGGCGGTCCGGGTACTTCCCTTCCGGTCGTTGAATTCATCCAAAGTTCACGCAGATGATAGTGTCCGTTCTCTTCGGCAAAAACAAGACGCGCCGAACGAGAATGGGATGCCGCGCGAATCGGCTCTGCTGTAATGCTGACCGACTCGCGACCGTTGCGGGCGCGCAGGTAGATGTTTCGATCTTGCCCGAGCGTGATCAGGTACTTTCCAGAGGGGAACATGACCTGCTTGACCATAAAGTCAAAGGGAACCTCCGCCGTGAGCCGTTCGAGAGCCGGTCCGGCCTCTGCGCCGAGTGGCGCCATCAGCAGTAGGGCCAGGATAGCGCATGAGACGGAACCCACTGATTTCATTCTAGATCTCCTCTGTTTTACCACTCTGATGGCGGCCCACGACGTCAAACGACAAAAGGACCCGCCGTTTAGAGCAGGCCCTCGGGTTTTGTCGTTTGGGCTGGATTACTCGGCACCAATCTCAACGTACTTGCTGTTGCCTTCAGCCACCACCGTTTGTTTCACATTGTGGCGCAACAACTCCCGACCCGTATGTTCACTGCCCCAGATTTGCAGTAATGAGTACTGTTCACCCGACTTCAGAAAGATCACGCTGGGGTTATGCGCCACCCTTGGCGATTCGACCGCGTCGGTTAGAAACATCGCTGAATCATGGGCACCCTCAACCGCCCATACGCTGTCGTCAATGCCGGCCATCCGCTTAACGGTGTAGTGCCCAGCAGGCAAGGTCTTGCCTTTGACGACAAAATCGAACGGAATGTTCAGCCGCATTTGTTCTGCCTGGGCGACAGCCGGAAGAGAGGCTGCGGCAAGCAGTGCAATAAATAGGCCGAATTTGCAGAACTTCATAGAGACTTCCTCCTCAAAGTATTCGCACCGTGTCCCCGGTGCCACCCTCGAAGCAGATCCTATGGAAACGATCCGTTGCAGGCAAGGTTACGTTGGGCGGCGAATTACTGCCCCAAAGTTACGGTGGAAAACACGTCACCCGTTAGTGCCAATCCGCAATCACCTTTTACAGTTAGCGAATGACACTTTGCGCAAATGAGGAAGAACGGCTAGATCAGGAAGGTTACCTTGCCCCGTTTGTAAGTCTCTCTGCTGGTTACCTGCGAGGGCCGCAATCGTAGAATCAACCGACGAAACTTAACATCCTGCCCGGCCTTGGTATTTCCACCTTTATAGTCACAGGCGCAGCCTTGGGTCAGTCCACTTCCATTCCAACCAGCAATCGCGCCTATGCCTGACCCGAGTCCGGTGGCCCGAACTGTACGAGGCACAAACTGCACCTCTTGAAACATCCCTCATTGTCCTGGACGGCTTCTGGCAGCAATGGGTTGAACTGTCTGATTCGTTGTCGGAAAAATAAGGAGGCGCAAACTCATTCATCCGGATCGCGGAGTTCTCGTCGTCGATGCCACGCTGCCGGTGCTAAGAAAAAGGTGATCTCCCGATGAGTACGGTCGAGTCCGCCGCCGTCGCGTTCGAGCCTTGGTTCGTTTGGGCTCTTGGACACTCCCGAGAAGACCTGCCGAGTGCTGTCAAGTTGGGTGAAGACGGGAAGCTCGGGAAGGAGAGGGAGCGGGGGGGGCCAATGCCACAGGAGCCCTTGGCTTCGTTCGGAAATAGAAAAAGGCCGTGATATTGGTTATGCTCTAGCCGCCAACTCCTGCGAGGGAGCCAACAGCGTGGAGTCATGCACCATCACGGCCCTTGATGTAATCACTGCTTTCGCAGTCCCTGACCCCAGCTACGTCCTCGCAGAGCAGCCGGCTTTTTCGGGTCAGGTCGTTCACCGAGTTGCCCCAGCGAACGGATCACCCAGCCTACTTCGGACTGGTCACATTTTTTGAACCAGACCTTTCAGCCGTCGACGCGCGCCAAAGTAAATGCTCGCACTAAAAATGTCAACGCCGCTTTTTGGTGCAGGTCGAAGAAGCCGCCTGTGAATTCTGTGCATAACAATTCCTTAGAGATCCGAGGGGTTAGAGAGGAAACAATGGCTAAGTACGGTTTTTCCACAGCCTCTTGCACAGGCGAAACCGCTGACAAGAATTCACAAGAGAATCATCTTAGGGTCTTGACGGCTGGGGCCAAGTCAAGCATCTTGGGTTCAACTGAGTTAAGTTTTGGAATGTCAGCTCTTGTAGCCTACATCGATGGTGGCTCTCTGGGAAATCCAGGGCCGTCCGGCATTGGGGTGGTCATCGGCGGCGCCAGCCATGAAACTCTTCGAATCTCCAAATGGATCGGCTGGCAAGACAACAACGTCGCAGAATATACCGCCCTGCTTGAGGCGCTGCAGTGTGCGGTGCTGCTCAATGCGCGTGAACTGCACGTCTATTCCGACTCGGAAGTGGTGGTAAAGCAGATGACAGGGGTGTACGCCTGTCGCAGCCCGCGCCTCTATTCGCTGAACTGGACCTGCCGCAAGCTGGCTCGGTGCCTCAAGTTTTCCATTTCTCACGTCAGCCGAGAACACAACACAGAGGCCAACCGCCTAGCCAACTTCGCCGCCCGCAAGCGTGAGCGGCCCCTGCCTGTGACGTGACTTAAAGAGGGCAAGGCCGCAAGTCTACTCGAGCTGTACCACGATGAAATTGGTATTGCCACGGCGATTCACGAGCAGGATTAAGCTTTGTTTTCCGGCCTGCCTAAGCAAGCGCTCGTAATCGGATACTGAGTTCACTGGCTGGCGATTGATTTGCTGAATGACGTCGGCACGCTCGAGACCGGCATCCTCTGCAGGAGAGCCGGGCGCGACATCAGTGACGACAACCCCTTTGGCGTCGGGTTTCAGCCCGAGCTGCCGCCGGATTTCGGGCGTGAGTTCATCCACCTGGACACCCCGCATTGGGCTGCTCTCTTCTGCCCCGCCTGGTGCAATCGCGGCGCTCTTAGCCGGTGGAATCTCGCCCAGCGTGACGCTGATCTCGCGCGAGGCTCCGCTACGGTTCACCTTGAGATGCACGGTTGTTCCCGGTGTCATGCTTCCTACCTTGAGGCGTAGCTGGTTTGGCCCTTGAACCGGCTGGCCGTCAATCTCTTCAATCACATCGCCTCTTTGCAACCCCGCCTTTGCTCCTGCACCGTCCGGCTCAACGTCACCGACCAAAGCGCCCTTTCCCTCCGGAACATTGAAAGCTTTGGCGAGATCAGGTGTGACCTCCTGAATGATGACTCCCATGTAGCCGCGGACCACCTTCCCGTTCTTCAAGATCTGGTCCGTCACGTACTTCGCCATGTTGATCGGAATGGCGAAGCCGATCCCCTGGTTTCCACCTGAGCCGCCGGAAAGAATAGCGGTGTTGATGCCTATCAGTTCGCCCCGGGCATTGAGCAGAGCGCCACCCGAGTTTCCCGGGTTGATCGCAGCGTCGGTTTGTATGAAGTCTTCGTAATCTTCTATCTCGAGCTGATTGCGCCCGGTCGCGCTGATGATTCCCATAGTGGCCGTTTCACCGATGCCGAAAGGATTGCCAATGGCAAAGGCGTAATCACCTACTTCGAGCCTGGAAGAATCCCCGAGGCTGATGGTGGGCAGGCCGCTCTTCTCGATTTTGATCACGGCGATGTCGGTTTTCGGATCCGTGCCCACCACTTTTCCCGAGAATTCGTGCTTGTCAGCCAGGATCACCTTGATTTCCGTGGCCTTCTCGACCACGTGATTGTTGGTCAGAATGTGGCCGTCCGGGCTGATGATGACGCCCGATCCGAGGCCTCTCTCGCGCTCCTGCCGCGGGTTGCGGGGCAACTGCCCGCCAAAAAACTGCTGAAAGAACGGGTCGTTGAAGAAAGGCATCTGCGGAACTTTCACCACTCGCGACGACACAATACTCACCACCGCCGGTAGAGCGGGCTTCAACATGGGAGCAAATCCCATGCCATCGCTCGAAGCAACACCTCCCCGACCGTCAGACTGACTGATGTAAACCGGAACTTCGTGAGACCGTCCGAACACCGGGTGCCCCGCCCAGGTCACGCCCACGCCTAGCGCGATTCCCGCCACCAGGATACAAATGCCAGTGGTCATCGCCACGGAATGGCGCATCTGAATAAGTCCCTGCACAGTGTTCTCAAACCAAGCGATCTTCCAACCCGCTCCTCGCGCTTGGATGCTCGCTCCCGGAAAAAGGTTCATTTCTACTTCTCTATCCGCACCTGAGCCTTCGGACAATCGCGTCACCCTTTCGAGTATCTTCCTCGGTCTCCCCTGTCGAGTGCCGGTTCCCGTACGGTTGAAGCTTTCCGAACGAACCAGCTCTCAACCTCAAGCTGGGTCGCGTAGGCGGACCTAGCGTAGCCAAGCAAACTGCACGATGTGTGGCTGCGAAACTCAATCACCGGTCTGGTGTGGTGAAAGCTCACCGGTTCGGCCGCTCTATGCGGTGAGCTTGCCCGTTCTGGGCAGTTGCCCGGCACCTTGCTGCCGCTTTAGGATAACTCCCAACCAAACACTCGTGAGCCGCCTTCAAGCGAATGTAAGGCGAAACTAGTTTGCCCGGCCCCGGCGGTTTCAGGAACCTGCCCGCCCACACCTCGAGGCCACTGGCATGTGCCCTCGCCCCGCGAAGTGCTTCAAGAAAGCGAGCCTACAGTCTCCCGTAGGATCCCCCCTGGCTGCTTCATCCGCCGACAACCGCTAGCGAAAGCACCGGTTGGACCGCGATTGTGCCCGCAGGCAGACACACCAGCAATCGCCCTCGAACCGTGTGTTAAGAACCGGTTTTACATACAGCGAAATTGTCTGCAGATTGTAAAAACATTGTCAACAAATGGAGCAGCCTGCGCCTAACCTGTTCCATAATAGTAAGCTAGGCAGGATTCAAGTTTGTTGCTGAAAGGGAATCACGGTCATGCGCCCAGAAACGAACCGGGAAGCGGGTTTTCAGCGGGCTACCGGTACTGTCTCGAAAGACCTCCCAGCCCTTACGCAGAGTTCAAACACCAACACCATCGAGCGCATTCTTGTGGTCGAAGACGATCGCGCGGTGCAGAAGGCGCTAAAGCACCTTTTCCACAGCGAAGGGTTCGAGATCGAAATCGCGGGAGACGGAAAGTTGGCGATCGACGCTTTTCATAGGGCTACGCCTTCGGCCATTGTCCTCGATCTGCGATTGCCGGTGATGTCCGGACGCGACGTTTGCCGGGAGATCAAACAGCAAGCTCCGTCCGTTCCCATTATCGTCCTGAGCGCGGCGAGCGATGTTTCCGATAAGGTATTGCTCCTCGAACTGGGCGCCGACGACTACGTCACCAAGCCGTTCAGCCCGCGCGAACTGCTGGCTCGGGTGCGGGCAGCGCTGCGCCGCAACCTGCGCAGGGACTCTTCCGAGCTGGTCGGTTTCGATGGAATTTCGATCGACTTCACCAAGATGGAAGTGATGCGCGATAGCGAGCTGGTGGGGTTGACGGCACAAGAATTCAAAACCTTGAAATTCCTGGTGCAGAACGCAGAGCGTGTGATCACGCGAGATGAGTTGCTCAACGAGGTCTGGGGTTACCAGAACTACCCTAGCACGCGCACGGTCGACAACCACATTCTAAAGCTGCGGCAAAAGTTGGAGAGAGACCCCCCCCATCCCAAGCATTTCCGCACGGTGCACGGCGTAGGTTACAAGTTTGTGCGATGACTTTAATCCACGTCCGGTAAGCGACAAGCCGCCCGGACCAAAGGGGAACCGAGCATGGTGAAACTTCGTCTCCGCACCAAGTTTCTGCTCTCCATGCTGCTGATTTCGACCAGCCTGACGGTCACCAGCCTTCTGCTGGTGCGGCACAGCGTTCAGTCCCATATCAAGAAGGGGATCGTCGCCGATCTTCGCAATTCGATTAGCACATTTCAGAACTTCCAACAGTTGCGCGTGCTGACGCTGACCCGTTCCGCGGAGCTGCTTGCCTATCAGCCGCTGCTCCGCTCGTTGATGACTGCGCCCGACGAGGCCACGATCCAGGACGGTTCCACATCCTTATGGCGGTTGGCCGGAAGCGACTTATTCGTGTTGTTCGACCGATCCGGCCGGGTGGTTGCATTGCACGCCAGCACTCCTGGCTTTTCCCGCGAAATGGCACAACAGTCGCTTGGCATTCCCTTCCTGCAAGGGGGAACGTCGCAATGGTGGTTTGGCTCGCAGCATCTCTACGAGGTCTTCATCGAACCGGTCTATTTTGGTTCGGCGTCGGAGGGCCGGCTCTTGGGCCTTCTGGTTCTGGGTTACGAAATCGACCAGACGATCGCAGCCCAAGTCAGCCGCATCGCCGCCAGCCAGGTGGCTTTCTGTTACGGCGACACCGTGGTCAAGAGCACCCTGAGCCCGGCGCACGAGGCGGAGCTGACTCGACATTCGTTCCCGCAATCCAGTTCAGGCGTAGCCGTCCCGGAGGAGGTGCAACTTGGCGATGAACATTTCCTGGGCACTTCGGTCGATCTGGCGCCGGGGAAGACGCCAGCGGTGCGTTTGAGCGTGCTCAAATCCTACGACCAGGCAACTGCCTTTCTCGATAGTCTCAATCGCTTGCTGCTGGGCTTGGGTCTTGCCGCCGTCGCAGGCGGAAGCGCACTCGTGTTTTTCATCTCGCACACCTTTACGCGACCCTTGGCCAACCTCGTGGCCGGCGTGCGCGCCCTCGAGAAGGGCGACTTTCAGTATGTCCTCGACCAGCGTGGAAGCGACGAAGCGGCGGAGGTCACGGGCGCCTTTAACCGAATGCGCGCCAGCCTGCTCAAGACGCAGCAAGAGTTGCTCGAAGCGGATCGCCTGGCGACCATCGGACGCATGGCCAGCTCGATCTCCCATGACCTGCGGCACTCTCTCGCGGCCATCGTTGCCAATGCCGAGTTCCTGCTCGAAAGCCGATTGTCTTCGGAACAGCGGGAGGAGTTATATCAGGAAGTTTGCATCGCGGTGAACCAGATGACGGACCTGATCGACTCTCTGCTCGAATTCTCGCGCACCCGGGAATCACTCCGTCTGACACACGGAAATCTCAAAGCGTCGGTAGAGCGCGCGGTGCAGGAGATTCGCACGCATCCCCGCTTCCAGCCGGTGTGGATCAGCATCCGTGAGGAGGGGGAGTGCACGGGGTGGTTTGATGCGAAGAAGCTGGAGCGTGCGCTCTACAACCTGCTGCTCAACGCCTGTGAAGCGGCGAGCGGGGAGGACGGACGCATCGGCATCGTGCTCAGCCAAACGGCCGACGGAATCCAAATTCGTGTTTCCGATAACGGGCGCGGCATTCCGGAATCGATTCGTGGCCGTCTTTTCGAACCATTTGTCAGCATAGGCAAGGAGAATGGCACGGGGTTGGGTCTGACCATCGTACAGAAGATCGTCCTCGACCATGGTGGCGAGATTGTCGTGGAGAAGACGTCGGAGCTAGGAACGGTTTTCCGGCTCACTCTTCCTCTCTCCGCGACGGCCACGCTGGGAAGAGGCCAGGAAGCAAAACCGGAGCCCGCACGGACGCAGAGGAATGCGTTGGAATAGGGTTGTCGGCAGCTCTCGCAGGGGAATCCCGAAGGCGAAGTTGCCGGCGCATCCTTGGGTGTCGTTTCAAGGTGAATCACTTCATACTCCACAGCTTTCTTCAGGAGGTGCTCGTGAAGCAGAGGAATGTCTTGGCGGCATGGATTGGAAGAACCACACTGCAAGGGGGATTACTCATGGCAGCCACCGGCCTGTGTGCCTGGGCCCAGACGGCCGGCGCGGCGGGAGCTTCGTCCTCCACCGAAGCCGTGGCCCTTGCGGTTCACGAACTCCAGCAGCAAGTCAGCGAACTCCGTGCGGCCGTACAAGAGATGCGCGCCGAGGCCGCCGAGTATCGTGCAGAAACGGCGCAATTGCGGGGTGAGTTGCAGGCTCTCAGAACCAATCCGGGCCAAGCAGCCGAGCCGGCAACCTCCGCCTCGACTCCATCCGGCCCGGCACCAGGCGCAGCCGAAGCGGCTGCTCAAGCTCGACCGGCGACACCCCTCGAGCAAAGGGTGGCTTCCCTCGAGGAAACCACGGAGCTGCTGAATAGCAAGCTCGAGGATCAGTACGAAACCAAAGTGGAGAGTGCGTCCAAGTACCGCGTGCGGCTCTCCGGCATCGCCCTGATGAATCTCTTCAGCAATCGCGGGACGACAGACAATCAGGACATCCCCAGCCTGGTATACGGCCCCAACCAGGGAAACGGAAATTTTGGCGCAACCTTGCGGCAATCGGAAATCGGCCTGGAGGTGTTTGGACCAACCCTCGCGGGTGCGAAGACCTCCGCCAACCTGCAGGCCGATTTTGCGGGGGGATTCCCCAACACCTGGAATGGCGTAAATTCCGGAATTTTTCGCCTCCGGCTTGCCAGCATGCGACTGGATTGGGCGAGCACCTCGGTCGTGGTAGGACAGGATGAGCTTTTCATTTCACCCCTCGCGCCCACTTCCTTCGCATCCTTGGCGGTTCCCGCCTTCAATTACGCTGGCAACCTGTGGGCATGGACTCCACAAGTGCGCGTGGAACAACGGGTCCATCTCTCGAACGCTCAGAAGCTGACGATCCAGGCAGGCATTCTCGACAATCTGACCGGTGAGTTTCCCTCGGACCCGTATTTTCGCTCTCCCGGCCCGGGGGAGAGTTCGGGTCAGCCAGCTTACGCAGTGCGCGCCGCCTGGACGACGGACTTTTTCGGCCGGTCTCTGACCCTCGGCACGGCCGGCTATTACAGTCCCCAAGTTTGGAGCTTCAACCATCGCGTCGACGGCTGGTCGGGCGCGGCAGATTGGGAGATTCCCCTTGCGCCAAGGCTCGATCTTTCCGGCGAGTTTTATCGCGGGCGCGCAGTCGGCGGAATCGGGGGCGGGATCGGCCGAAGCGTGGTGTATCTCGGGGACCCGGATGATCCCGCTACCCCGGTGCGCGGGCTTGATTCCCGGGGAGGATGGTCGCAACTCAAGCTGCGGGCCACCAGCAAGTTGGAATTCAACGCCGCGTTTGGTCTCGATAATCCCACGGCCGCCCAGGTGCGAGCCTCCGGTGGCAGCGAGGAATACGTCGGGCCTCTGCTGCTGCAGAATCGCAGCGGCCTTGTAAACTTTGTGTACCGGCCACGCTCCAACCTACTGTTCTCGACCGAGTACCGGCACCTGCAATCGTTCCAACTGGATAGCGTCAGCAACTCGGCCCAGCAGGTGGATATGGTGATGGGAGTTCTGTTCTGATGAGGAACAAGCGCAGCCTGCGTCTTTCCCTGCCGCTTGCCGTACTGTGGACGGGGCTGGCCTACGCTCAACCGACGACTCTCACGGCAACGATCTCCACCATGAACGGGAAGAAGAAGCCCCCGGACGCCAGCAACGTGGTCCTGTGGCTCACGCCGATCGAGGGCACTCGGCTTCCACCTGCGCTGGCCCGACCGTCTCCGCCGCCGCGTCTGCTGCAGAGAAACAAAAGCTTCGAACCTCACGTTTTAGTGGTACCGGTGGGTGCCGCAGTGCAGTTCCCCAATCGCGACCCGTTCTTTCACAATGTGTTTTCCTTATTTGAGGGCAAGCGCTTTGATCTCGGTCTCTACGAGGCAGGCAGCACCCGTGACGTGGTCTTTGACAAGCCAGGCATCTCGTACATCTTCTGCAACATCCACGCCGAAATGAGTGCGGTGGTCGTCGTCTTGAATACGCCCTACTATGGCATTTCGGACCGCCGCGGACAGCTGCTTCTGCACAATGTGATTCCCGGCCGCTATATCCTCCACGTTTGGTATGAAGGAGCGTTGCCCGATGCTTTGGCTGCCATGACGAGGGAGGTGACGATTTCCGACAGCACTACGACTCTGGGACTGGTGCGAGTGCCCGCCTCCAACCTGCCGCAGGGGCACAAAAATCTCTACGGTCGAGACTACACTCCACCATCACCGGCCACTCCGACTTACGCCCATCCCTAATCCGCCCTGGGCAATTGTAAAAAAGAAATTACAATTGCGTGAAACCTGCGTGACAATCACACCTCGCCGATCCTATAACCTTCGCTCAAGATGAACGGGCGATTCGCTGCTGGCCCGTTTCCGGCGAGGGGTCCCGGGACCTCACCTGTCAACGACGAGATGATCTGGAACTAAGTTCATGGCCGCGGATCAACACTCTGCCCGGCGCAACGCCCCATGGTGGCCGGAGTATCGAAACTGACCAAGGTTTGGCGAATCGATTTCGGTGGTCGCGAGCAGGCAGGCTGGCCGGCAGCCGCCAGCGTCTGCAGCTGATCGGGAAACCCAGAGCTGCAGGCGCACCCGCTTGAACGCGACCCACCTTCTAGTCGCGCTTTTGGGCGATCTTAAACTTAGACAATCTGGCGGCAAAAGTCTGCCGCTTGCTGCGAACCGCCTGACTCGTACCCGTGGCCTGAAGCGAACCGACCGCTTTCTCCTCATATTCCACGGCGTGACCGACGTCTCCTGCTTGAAAATACGCTTGCGCGAGCAGATCCAAGTAATCGCCATCCTTCCCTCCCGACTTCTCGAGCGCTCTTCTGGCGTATTCCACCGCCGTCTGTGGCTGGCGTAGTCGAACCGGTTGGCAGGTAAGAAAACTCTCCGCATAATCGGACAGGTCTTCCGGAGTGGCGTCCTCTCGGAGGGCCAGTTCTTTGGCGACGCTCAGACCATGAGACGTCATCTCCTCGGCCTCGCCCCGCTTTCCCGTCTCCGCTAAGGCACCGCCCAAGACAATGAGCATCTCAGAATATCGTCCCCGGGCGAGCACATTGTGGGGTTGGGAGATGGAAAGCTGCTCGAGCATCGCCAACGCGCGGCGATAGTTGGTGATCGCTCCCGCCCGATCATTCATCTTGTAGAGCAAGTCTCCCATATAACGATGATTGACCACGAAGCTCATCTTGGCGCGCGCGTTGTTTGGGTCATCGTGCATGTCGGCTTCACTCAAAGCAGATGATTTCAGATAATCCTCGAGAGCCTGGCGATTGTTGCCGAGCGACTCCTCGATACCACCCACTTTTTGGTACGCCAGTCCCAACCGTCGGCGGTCCTCCGCATTGTTTGGGTCGGCGGCAGATAAACCCTGGAAGGTTCCGAGTGAACTCTGGTAATTCTTCATCGCGCCCGCGATATCGTCGAGTTGTTCGAGATCGCCGATTCGAATTTCGAGGATAGCGGCGCCCCGGCGGGCGCGCCCGTTGGTCGGGTCTTTGATCAGGATCGATTGATACAAGTCGAGAGCTTTTCGATAGCTTGCCAGGGATCCGTTCTCATCCCCCAGATTCGGAATTCCGCTGTGCCCTTGGAGGTCCCCCAGCACCTGATACGAGTTGGCCAAGCGGAACTGAAGTTCTTGTTCCTCGGGTTGGGCCTGGGCCAGCGCGGCAAGAAGCTCGCTCGCTTTTTGCAGATCGGCGAAAGCCTCTGTGGGCTTTCCCAGCGACGGAAGGACTTCGCCGAGGGACTTGTAGCTCCGCGCCAAATATTCCCTGGATATCGTGTCCTTCGGATTGGACCGGGTCAGGGATTCGCTGATGGCAAGCGCCTTCTCATAGCTTTGCACCGCGCCTTGGGTATCGCCAAGATTGGCGTCGTAAGGATTTCCTTGAACATCGCCCACTTTCAGGTATGCTTCCGCCAATTCGCGCTGCAACCCCGGATCCGACCGCGCCTGCTGCGCTAACTTATTGAGGTATTCGAGCGCCCTTTGCACCAACAATTGGCGCGCCGGGGTTGAGCCGGGAAGATTCTGTATGGCAGTGTCAAATTCAAACAGGAATGAGGTCGTCAGTTTGCGGACATCGTTAAACTGACGCTCCGCCTCGGCTCGCTCCGCGCGCGCCACCCGCGCCTGCCATGTCGTGGCCAGGACTCCGGCCACCAAGGAAGCAAGCACCAGACCGGCCGCCGCGACTCCTGCCTTATGGCGGCGAACGAACTTTCCGGCACGGTAGCGGGTGCTGTCACGCTGGGCCGTGACCGGCAACCCCTGGGACTGGCGGCGAAGGTCTTCGGAAAGCTGCTCGGCCGAAGGGTAGCGACGCTGGGGCTCCTTGCGTAGCGCCTTCATGACGATCATGTCGAGATCGCCGCTCAGCTGCCGCTTGAGTTTCTCGAGCGCCGTGGACCGCTGTTCCGCGACCGCCGCCGCGGATAAAGGACCGGGGCCCTTGTCGCTTTCGGGATTCGACTGGCCAACCGCGGTGCTCGGTCTCTCCGGCTCCTGCTCGCACACCGCCCGCAGAATTTCATCCGAAGCCTTGGTCCGAAGCCTGTAGGGCCGCCGTGAGGTCAACAATTCGTAAAGGATTACGCCCAGAGAGTAAACGTCACTCGCCGTGGTGACGGCCTCGCCGCGTATCTGTTCCGGGCTCGCATACCACGGGGTCATGAGCCGAAATTCAATCCGCGTCGCATCCAAAGAAGAGCCGAGGAACTCAGGTTTGAGGAGCTTGGCAATGCCGAAATCCAAAAGCTTCGGCACATCATCGGAAGTCACCAAGATATTGCTTGGCTTCAAATCGCGGTGCACCACGAGGTTCTGATGCACGTAATGGACCGCCAGGCAGACCTTGCGAAATAAGGCGATTCGCTCGGAAACGGACAACCGATGGTTGTTGCAGTATTCGTCGATGGGCGTACCCTCGACGAAATCCATGACGAAATAGGGCACACCCTCGTCGGTGGTACCTCCATCCAGCAGCCGCGCGATGTTAGGGTGTTCGAGCGCCGCCAAGATTCTTCGCTCGTGCCGGAAACGATTGAGGAGTTCCTGCGTGTCAATGCCGCTTTGCACGAGCTTGATCGCTACGCGCTTATTGAAGGTGTCATCGGCGCGCACCGCAAGATAAACGTCGCCCATGCCACCCGACCCGATGCGATGCAGGATGCGATAGGGGCCGATTCTCTGTCCGTCCCGTCTGGTGATGGGTGTTCTGCGCGGCCCGGTCGAGGTACTCTGCTCTGATTCATGGGCTGCGATCAAAGCTTCCACTTCAGTGAGCAGAGAGTCATCGGAACCGCAGGCGTTCCGGAGAAATTCGCGGCGCGCTTCGGGTTCGAGGTCGAGAGCAGAGGCAAAGAGCTCCTTCATCTGCTCCCACTTTTCCGCATTCACGAGTCTCTGCTCTCTTCGATCTCGCGGGAAAGCCACGCCTTGGCCATTCTCCAATCGCGTTTCACCGTGGCCAGAGAGATTCCCAGAAACTCCGCGGCCTCCTCCACGCTTAAGCCGGCAAACACCCGCAGTTCCACAATTTGCGCCTGCCGGGGATCGACTTGGGCCAATCGGCTCAGGCTCTCGTCTAAAGCCAGCAACTTGCCGGGTCGCTCTCGCGTCATCACCAGCGCGTCATCCAGCGGAACTTTGGCCATTCCACTCCCCCGCTTCTCCGCCAAATGACCGCGCGCATGGTCCACGAGGATGCGGCGCATCAACTGGGCCGTAATCGCAAAAAAATGACCCTTGTCCTTCCAATGGATCTCCCTCTGCGCGATCAGGCGCAGGTAAGCTTCGTGCACCAAAGCGGTAGGTTGCAGGGTGTGGTCGCTGCGCTCGCGTCGCAGATAGGAGTTCGCCAGCCGCCGGAGCTCGGCGTATACCAGGGGTATGAGCTCCTCCCGGGCCTTGACGTCTCCTCTACTCCAGCTGGCGAGTAGTTCTGTGACCTGGTGGGCTGATGCCGCCACGGTAGCTCCGTTTGGCCAGCTTCCGGCCGGATTGGAGGATTACGATATCGCCTGCGAAATCGAAAGTCAACGACCCGAACATGGCGGGAATGTCCTGAAGTTTGCACTCGGTTGCATTCGGTTGCACTCGGAGGAAACCAGCCGAATTCCCCTCAGTCGTCCCGCTCCCGAGGTCGAGAGCTTCCCCATCGTTTGATCCCTGCCGCCTGAACCTTGCGCGTATTGCAATGAGAGCCGATGAGGCAACCTCAAAATTCTGCAGACGCACAGGAGAATCTACATGAAAAACCATCTGAGTTTGCGCATGGTAGGAGCGTTTCTGGTTAGCGTAGCCATGGTTCCCTTTTCCGCCAATGGGGCCGCGGCACAACGCAGGGCGCAAATGCCCGCAACCGGGTTCAATCCGTATGCCTGGATGACCCACCTTGACAACGTGGGCCGTCAACAAGTCCGACAAATGTATGCCTTGTGTATTCATCACCCCGGCGCTTGCCGTGGCCTAGCCACACCAGAGTCTCTCAGCAACGCCATCAACGGTGTCCAGCAGCAGTCTTTGAACAATTCCGCGCACACGCAACAGAACATGCAGAAGACATGGAATTCGATCTCCTCCACGAACTGTGCCGTGACCGGTGGCGTGGTCCGCTGGAACCGTGCCACGCAGCAGAACGAGTGTTATCGCTGATGCAGGTCTTGGCCAAGAGTCCGAATCCTGACTCAGCGACAGCGGGGGCCCACAGGGTGCCCCGTTGTCCTGATCTGGGTCGGCGCCACGCCGAGGTTACGCAGCCAGTGCGGCCAGGGTTTCCGCCAGCACCAGCGTGCCCCGGGCGATGTCTTCCGGTGACGCATACTCGTCGGGCCGATGGCCGTAGCCGTTGCGGCAGGGAATGAACAGCATGGCAACCGGCGCGATGCGTGAGATAAAAGGCGAGTCATGGTAGGCGCGACTGGTCATGGGAAGGAAACGGAACGGGTGCTTCCGGCACGTTCCGCTCAGGGCTGCGTCGCTTGGAACCGAACGGATCGGAGTGATTTGGGGTCCGGCCGGCTGAGGTGGGCGAGAGAAGGGGAACCGATGATGCCTACTCCGACGTTACTGCCTTCAGATAGCGATAGTAGAAATCCACACCTTGGTAAAAGGACTGAATTCCCAGCCTCTCATCCCGGCCGTGGGCTCGGATGTCGTCGCGGTCGATGGCGATGCCCGCAATTCCGTACGTCGGCATGCCTGCGCTCATGGTGTAGATCCCGTCGGAGGCGCCGGTTGCCATCTCCGGAATCACCGGTATCCCGGGCCACATCTCGGAGGTAATTTTCTCGAGCGGCGCAAAGACATCACGCCGCAGCGGCGGAGGTGGAAGGCTCCTTCTGTCCGATGCTCGGTCGAGGATATCCCCGGAGCTGTTCACATAACGCACGGTAATCTTTGGATCGGCGAGTATTTTCATCAGCTCCTGCCGAACCTCTTCCCCAGAATGCCCCGGTAAGATCCGGCAGTTGACAATGGCCTCGGCTCGCTGGGGCAGAGCGTTGTTGGCATGTCCGGCATTGAAACGTGTGGCCACGCACGTGGTGTGGAGGGTCGAATTGTCGATTGGGTCGCGCGAAAGTCGGGCAATCGCTGCCGTATCCGGCGGCTCCCTCAGAATCCCCTTCATATCGGCCGCACGCTCCCCGGTTTCCACCTTGGCCATGCTTTCATAATAGGCCCGCGTCACTTGATTGAGCTCAAACGGAAAACGATAGCGCTCCAGCCGGGCGAGCCCCTCGGCTAGATGGTAGATGGCATTGTCCGGTGTCGGCAGTGAGCTGTGGCCTCCCGGATTCGTCACCGAGAGCTGAAAATCGGCATATAACTTTTCCGTTGCATCCACCGTCATCATCACGGGCTTGCCGTGTTCGCTCAAGATGCCACCGCCGTCGTGGTTGAAAACGAACTCAGCATCAATCAGGTCGCGCTGGTTCTTGAGCAGCCAATCGACACCGTTCGATTGGCCGCCCTCCTCGTCGGCGGTGAGCGCCAGAATGATGTCGCGCTCCGGTGTGTAGCCTTCGTTCTTAAAGCGGATCAGCGTGGTGACCATAATGGCGTCGCCACTCTTCATGTCCTGCGTGCCGCGCCCGTAATAAAAGCCTTCCTTCTCCACAAACCGGAAAGGATCTGTGGTCCAGTCGTCAGGGTGCGCCTCGACTACGTCAAGGTGACCAATCAGCAGGACGGGTTTGTGCTTTCCCGTTCCGTGCAGCCGCACGACCAAATTCTTCTTGCGGTCATTCGGACCGAGAATTCGAAGGTCGGAATCGGCAAATCCCGCATCGCGCAACCGCTGCGCCATCGCCTCCGCAGCTGTCGTCACGCTGCCGACCGAGTCCGTGGAATTGATCTCGATAAGCTGTTGGAAGATGTCATGCGATAACCTCCGCGTCGCGTCGTCAATTTGTGCCTGCGATACGGAGAGGAAGAACAAAAGCAACGACCATCGAAGACGGCCTGGGGTACGATCCAACTGGGGCTCCTTGGACTCCTATTCTTGGCTGCGCAAATTGCATATCTTACCCTAGAACGAGTCCCCTGGGGAGCGCGGCAGCGTCTTTTTCGCAAGACGCCGCCCCCGTGAGAACTCGAAAACCGATGCTTCGACTCCTGGTCAGCAGACGAGTTCCCCCGGGACGTGGCACAATTGGGAATGTTACTTTCGCGTTGGCTGGTTCCACTTCCCTTGCTGTGTAGCGCTGCAATTCCCCGCGTGATGGCGGCTGAGAGCATAGCCGAGCCATCCAACCACCACATAAAGACCGTGTGGGTCATCGTGATGGAGAACCAAGACTGGTCTTCCATCAAGGGCAGCAAGTTTGCCCCCTACATTAGCGGGACGCTTTTACCGGAAGCGTCCCACACGGAGCAGTATTTCAATCCTCCCCGCATCCATCCCAGCTTGCCAAATTACCTCTGGATGGAAGCCGGCACGAATTTTGGCATTGCTGACAATCGTTCTCCTCTGGTTCGTAGCCAGTCCACCCCTGAGCATCTGGTTGCGCTTTTGAAAAACGCGCCGGGTGGAGGTGTAGAATGGCGGGCCTACCAGGAGAACATTCCGGGAAACCAGTGCCCTCTTTCTGACCGGTATCCATACGCGGTGAAACATGATCCGTTCGTGTACTTCGATGATGTGACCAACCGCCGGGACCCGAGTTCCAGTTACTGCATAGCGCACGTACGCCCGTTCGAGGAGCTCAGCAAGGACCTCGCAGACCACTCCGTGGCACGATATAACTTCATCACCCCCAATCTTTGCGATGACATGCACGACAGCTGCAGCCCGCTTCGCAACCGAGTCGCACAGGGAGACACGTGGTTGGCAAAGTATCTTCCGGAAATCCTGAATTCGCGGGCATTCAGCGACGGCGGCGCGGTATTCCTTACTTGGGATGAAGGCGAAAGGGCCGATGGCCCTATTGGGATGATCGTACTGTCGCCGCTGGCCAAGGGCCGCGGTTACAGCAACTCGATTCACTACGACCATGGAGCATTGCTTCGAACCCTGGAAGAGATCTTCGGGGTCATGCCGTATCTTGGGAACGCCGCCAGCCAGCCCGACTTGAGCGACTTATTCTCGGCCTTTCCGTAAGCCAAACACGCCTGCACCCCTTCAGAATGCAGCCGGTGTGGTTGTACGCGACGTCGAGCACCAAGCCGATGCCGACTACGGCCATGGCCGGACTATCTACCTTGCGCATGGGTCACGATCTCCCCTGCTTCCCTCACGATCGCATGCGGGTGGACGCTCTTGAAGCTCTCCGCGTAGATCTTGCAGATGTCCTCGGGGCGCGAGGGCCGGGCCGCAAACCAGCCGTTCTCCGCTACAACTTTCAAACCGCCAATCGGAGCTTGATTGCCTGGCGCCCGGGTCAGCTTGGCGGTGATTGGGCTCGCCCGCCAGATCCGACTCCGTGGCGGCGTCCGACCGCTCTTGCAATCTTGCTTTCTTTTCGGGACGGCTGGCGCGTCGATGCGCGCGTCGTACGGTATCGGCTTCGCCGAGTCCGGGCGCGGCACACTCTTGGTCTCATGGAGGGATCCTTCGGAGAGTGGTTTCCGAAAATGGTACTATTCGACATTGGAAAATCCAGGTCCCCAGCCAATCATTGTGTGGACTGTGCCCGCTATGGGATGACCGTCCTTCAAGTATCGGATCACGAGCTGTGCTGATGGCTGACCGCTCTGGCTGGGGATCAGAGTTTGAGAGCTCGAACGTCGCAGCTTGACTGGCTGGGAGCATGCACTAGAATGCCTGCCAGGGAGAAGATCTTTATGCGTGAACCGGTGAAGATGGCGGCCTTGGGGGAACGCGATGTTGCCGAGATTAAAGCCAAAGGAAAACATCTCCGTATGTTCTGCGAGTTGACCGATGCCGGTTTCACGGCCACGTTGTACGACGTGGGATTAGACCAAAAGGTCATGGACGAGATCGCCGATAGTTTTGAAGACGGAAGGCAGAAGTGCGAAGAGTACGTAAGACGCTATCTGAACGAGACTATTCCGAAGATTACCTGGATTCACCATCCTGCGCCTTCTTCGTAGAAAGGTTGCGGCGAGAGACGCAGAAGATCTGGGTGAAGCGGCTTTCGTGGGCCAAAGAACACGATCTCACTCAGCCGGCATTTGTATTCACTTGCGTCGAGGGTGCGCTCCGCCTGCCCCTAACTTCGCGTGAGCCGCAGCGACTTCCGTCTAGCGTTCTGGTTGCTGGGCAACGACTTTTCGAGTGCCGGATAGCCAAGGGCGATGCAGTGACCGGTTTCACGTTTTTCGAGTAGAGTGGAAACCGGGAGGCGTGCGTTTCTCGGTGGACGACCAGCTTGATAGCACCAAGACACCGGCGCATCTGGCGGCAGGCAATCGTTGGGTGTACGACTACCCTTTTTTGTCGTTCTTGGGCCCTGCTGTCGGCGGGAACTTTCCCGGTAGACCGGATGATTCTACGTCTTCCCCCAGCGCATGCTGGTGGACTATGTGCGTGTGTACTCAGAGCAGTAGCCTGCAGTAGGTTCGGAGCGGGAATACCGCCGGTCTTAACCCGTCCACCACGGCCCTGTTGGGGATGACATTGAGGGGTTTCGGAAGCACGAAAGGTACTCGAAAACGTTCGATCTTGTGATGGCGTGTGGAGAAACAGCGGAGAAACAAATGGCGCAATGTACGCATCTCGATCAGATCAAAATTACCAGCACGGACAAGCATGTTTGTGAAGAGTGCGTGAAAATGGGTGACAGGTGGGTCCATTTGCGGTTGTGCTTGGAATGTGGACAAATTGGGTGTTGCGACTCGTCGAAAAACAAGCACGCAACCAAGCATTTTCACCGCACGAAGCACCCGCTCATGCGTTCAATCGAACCCGGAGAAGCGTGGGTGTGGTGTTACGTGGATGCCATTTCCCCGGGAGAGTTAAGCGGACACTCATTCATTCCGACGGGCGGTTAACGGCTAGGAAATCTCCTGGTTCGCACCCAATGATCGCTCGAAACAGACGGTTCACTGGTTCTGTACCGAGTGATACCAAATGATTCCGAGCATGGGGGATTCGCCATGGCGAAATCCTTACCGTGAAAGCGACGGGTTTCAGCGAGGCCGGCGCATGTTCTCTACATTTTCCACAGGCCTGGCCTGGTGCAGGGCTTATGCTGGTAGCAGCAACCGCCGGGGCTGATTCATAGTACAAGCAACCACCCGCTTCGCCGACGTTCCCGAATCGGATTGCGGCTGTGCTTACCGTGGCGTTTGGGCCCGCCGACCGGTTTTCGGACTCGGTTTGCTGCTGTCGTCGCGGCAGTGATGAGTGTTGCCGGCTATGTTCTCGTGGCTGCCGAGTCGCCACGCTGGCCTGGTGAGGGTCGTTGCACTGAGGAACCGGATTCATCTACCAAGGACCGTTTGTCCCTGAACGCCGTTCTGGCCTGGCCTAGCCTATCTAGAGGAGTGTCCCATGAGTACCATCGAAACCAGTATCCCAGTTGAAATCCTCGAACTTACGCCCTACGCTCCTACTCGATCCACGATTACCGCCAACCCGCTCAGCGCCGAAGAATTGCGCAAAACTGACATTTACTGGCGAGCTTGCAATTACCTCAGCCTAGGCATGATCTACCTGCTGGAAAACCCGCTCTTGACAGAGCCGCTCCGGGCAGAGCACATCAAGAACCGGCTGCTCGGCCATTGGGGATCGAGTCCGGGATTGTCCTTCATCTACACTCATTTGAACCGGGTGATCAGGAAGTACGATCTCGAAATGATTTTCCTCGCTGGCCCCGGACACGGCGCACCTGGAATACTCGGCCCCTCTTACCTTGAAGGCACGTACTCTGAGATTTATCCGGAAAAAAGTCAAGACATCGACGGCTTGCTTACTTTTTTCAAAGAGTTTTCGTTCCCAGGCGGAATCGGCAGTCACTGCACTCCCGAGACACCGGGATCGATTCACGAAGGCGGAGAACTCGGATATGTGCTCTCTCATGCCTGTGGGGCCGCATTCGATAATCCCGAGCTAATCGTGGCTGCGGTGGTAGGCGACGGCGAATCTGAGACTGGGCCACTCGCTACTTCCTGGCATATCAACAAGTTTCTGAGTCCGGTGCGTGATGGCATGGTTCTCCCCATCCTTCACTTGAACGGCTACAAGATCGACAATCCGACATTGCTGGCGCGGATCTCGCATGAAGAACTGGAGAACCTGCTGCGTGGTTACGGCTGGGTGCCGTATTTCGTGGAGGGTTCTGACACCGCGACCATGCATCAGGCCATGGCGGCGACTACGGAGCATTGCGTTCTCGAGATTCGCGAGCACCAGCAGTCCGCCCGCAAGCACGGCGTTTCGCGCCGGCCGCGGTGGCCCATGATCGTTTTACGCTCACCGAAAGGCTGGACAGCACCGCGAGAGGTCCAAGGTCACTTTCTCGAGGGCTTCTGGCGTTCCCATCAGGTGCCCCTGCCCAATGTGAAGAAAGATGCTGACCAACTCCGACTTCTCGAGACTTGGATGCACTCCCAGAAGCCCGACTCACTCTTTGACGGTAGCGGCAAGTTGGTCCACCTCTTCACCGACCTGGCGCCATCCGGCACGCGGCGGATGAGTGCCAATCCCCACGCCAATGGAGGACGCCTCAAGAAGGCCCTGCGTCTGCCCGACTTTCGCAGTTACGCCTATCAATTCGAAAAACCAGGACAGAGCCAAACCGAGAACACACACCCGCTCGGTGTTTTCTTGGGTGATGTGATGAAGCTGAACACGAATAACTTTCGGGTTTTTGGTCCGGATGAGAGCAGGTCGAACAAGCTCGACGCGGTCTTTGCCGTCAGTAAGAAACTCTGGCTCGAGGAATCCTTCCCTGAAGACAGCGATGGCGGGGACCTCGCTCACGATGGGCGAGTCCTTGAAATGCTCAGCGAGCACACCCTGGAGGGAATGCTCGAGGGATACCTTCTCACAGGACGACACGGCTTCTTGTCGTGCTACGAATCGTTTGTGCACATCATCGACTCAATGTTCAACCAACATGCCAAGTGGCTGGAGATGGCCAGCCGTCTTTCTTGGCGACAAGCCATTGCATCGCTGAACCTTTTGATCACCTCCACGGTGTGGCGGCAAGATCACAATGGCTTTACTCACCAGGACCCCGGGTTCCTCGATGTCGTCGTCAACAAAAGCGCCAGCGTCACGCGCATTTACCTTCCTGCCGATGTGAACTGCCTGCTATCGGTTGCCGACCACTGCTTGCGCAGCCAGAATTACGTAAACGTGATCGTCTGTGACAAGCAAAAGCACTTGCAATACCTGGACATGGAGAAGGCCATCATCCATTGCACCAAGGGGATCAGTATCTGGGATTGGGCCAGCAATGATGAACCGGGCGAACCCGATGTTGTGATGGCGTCAGCGGGCGACATTCCTACACAGGAGGCGTTGGCTGCCACTTTCCTTCTCCGCAATGAGTTCCCGGATCTCAAGATTCGTTTCATCAATGTGGTTGACCTCTTCAAATTGCAACCGGAGACAGAGCATCCGCACGGACTCCCCGACCGGGATTTCGATTCGCTCTTCACCGCCGACAAGCCGGTGATATTCAACTTTCACGGTTATCCGCAGCTGATTCATCGGCTTGCCTATCGCCGCAGGAACCACGCCAACATTCACGTGCGCGGATACAAGGAGAAAGGCAGTATTAACACTCCCCTGGAGTTAGCTATCGAGAACAACATCGACCGATTTAGCCTCGCCATGGATGTGGTAGACCGGGTGCCAAGATTGCAGAGGATTGGCGCCCACGCCAAGGGGAGATTTTTGAACCAGCGAATTGAATGCCGGAACTATGCGCACCGCTACGGCATCGACAAGCCGGAAGAAGCTAATTGGACGTGGCCCTATTAGCTTTAGAGCTCCGTCGGCGGCAAAAAGGGCAGCTGCGTGCGGCGCAGCTCGGCTGCCCGCCCCATTCTCCCAAAGGATGTCCACCGAGCCCGCCTCATCTCACGTTACCCTCGATGCCGCAACGGCGTGCGATCTGCCGTTGTCCCGGCCCCCAACTCCAACCGTAACCGCAGAACTTCTTTCACTTTGAGCCTGGACTTTCTCCTGGCCGGCACCCGGATCTACTTCCTCGTGGAGTTTCCATGCCAGCCAAACTACTTCCGTGTTCCCCGTGATCGACCGATTCGTGTTAGGGTGGTTGGGTTCGCCACACAGTTTGGTGCGAGGAGCCAGCATGGCAAACCGCTTCGGGGCAGATATTCTGATCCAAGCCCAAGATCCAAAGCAGGCCGCACTCTTCTACGTCAACCAACTCGGATTCGAGATTACCGACGACAACCCGAACATGATCGGTCTCCATGGCAAACACATCAACTTGTTCATCGAGCCCGGGCCAGCGTTGGGCCCGGTTCTGGAAGTGACGGTTGCTAGCGTCGCCGATGCGAAGCGGCGCCTGGTAAAGTCCGGTTGCGAAATTGTCAAGGATGAACCCGAGTTCCCTCGGTGCTATGTCAAAGATCCGTACGGCCTGATTTACAACCTGACCAGTTAGAATTCAACCATCGGGTCGCGCGAATGCGGGTTTAGGTCGTGCGCTCCGAAGGTAACCTCACATTGCACAAGCCGATCGCGTGGTTCCCCTTCGCTCCCGAGTAGACAGCAAGCTTGGTGGCGGGAGGAACACCCCGTTCTCCGGAGCTGGTAACGGGAATCTAGCAGCCATCGAACTGTTATCCTTCTGCCGGTGTGTACCGGCGGGCATGGGTACTATAATGTCATCCGTTCGGACAGCCCTATCATGGCCGATTGGAGGAGCTAAGCATGAGAAGTAAGTTGGTTGCCACGCTGGCCGCGCTCTCACTGGCTTCAGGCTTGGCCCCCGCGGTTGCCGACGACGGGGCAGCTCTCTACAAGGCAAAATGTGCCGTTTGCCACGGTGCAAACGGCGAGGGAAAGCCTGCGATGCAAGCGCCGGCGATAAAGGACACAAAGCTGGAAGTACAGCAAATCGTTGATCACCTGATGAAAGGTGAACCGACGAGCAAGCCGCCGCACGTAAAGGGCATCTCAGGGTTGAATGAAGGGCAAGCGACGGCGATCGCCGAATACGTAAAGACTCTCAAATAGTCCTAACCGTGTTTCCAGTGATAGCGAGACTCTCGCCGCCAGGTGTCTACCAGACCTCGACCGACTTCAGGAGCAGCGCGCCTCAAAGTCAAACGAGGGATAGATCATGATGCTCGGCATGGAGCAAAAGCTCGCAGGAGCTTTCTGGCCAGGGTGCGGCCGCGATCCGCTCCGACGTGATTTTCCAATAAAATCAGGACGCGCGTCAAAAGCAAACCCGAGAGCTGAATTAACCAGGCTGTCGCCCGCAGGGAGCTAACCCCAGAGGATGCAGAGTTGCCAGATTTGGCCACCGATGTTCTCGCGTAGCCCCTGTATCCTCTGTGCTTAATGTTGGCCGGAGTCTGATGCCGACCAGTTGTGGATGGAGGTTGCGAGTTGAGTACGGAGGAGGTTGGCATGTATCGAAGCGATGTTGTCGGAAGCTTGTTACGGCCTGATTATCTGAAGAGCGCCCGGCAAAGTCATGCGGCAGGGCAGATCAGTCCCTCGGAGTTCAAAGCTCTGGAAGACCGGGCGGTTGACGATGCCGTCGAATTGCAGAAGCGTGCGGGAGTGGAAGTCCTTACGGACGGTGAGCTGCGCCGATACGCATTCTTCGGGCATCTGGTCGATGCGGTCGAGGGTTTCGACAAATTTGGTGGCTGGGCGATTCCGTTCCGCAACGAAAAGGGGGAAGAATTGGTGCAGCCGCGACCGGTGGTCGTGTCGAAGCTTCGTCGCAAGCGTCCGCTGTGCGCCGAGGAGTTCACTTATCTGCGGGCTCGCACCCAGCATCCCGCGAAAACGACGATGATTAGCGCCCAACAAGCGGCCGCCTATTATGACAACAAGAAGTCATCCGGCGCTTACTCCACGATCGACAGCTATCTGGCCGACTTGGTCGACATTCTCCGGGATGAAGTAGAAGAGTTGATTCGCCTCGGGTGCACTTACATTCAGATCGATTCGCCACAATATGCAGCGTTGCTCGATCCTCAGCTGCGCGATGGCTACCGACAGCGCGGCAACGATCCAGATCGCCTTCTCGATCTTTCGACCGAACTGGACAATGCGGTCATCGGCAACCATCCGGGGGTGATCTTCGGTCTCCACCTCTGCCGCGGCAATAATCAGAGCAGGTTCTATGCCTCGGGCGACTACGGCCCGATCACCAAGGTATTTCAGAAGACGCGCTTCCATCGTTTTCTGCTGGAATATGACGATGAGCGCTCGGGCGGATTCGAGCCCTTGCGCCAGGTGCCGGAAGACCGTACGGTGGTCTTAGGACTCGTCAGTTCGAAAACGAGAACCCTGGAGAGCAAGGGCGAATTGAAACGGCGTATTCAGCAGGCATCGGTGTTCATACCTCTGGAACGGCTGGCGCTCAGTCCGCAATGCGGCTTTGCCTCAACCATCGAAGGAAACCTTGTGACTCCAGCCGATCAGGAAGCCAAGCTGCGCCTAGTCGCCGAAGCCGCCCAGGAAGTGTGGAGTACGGGCACAGTCCCGCCTTTCCAACATGGCTCTTCGCGATCCTCGGGATCTTGAGGGTAAATCAAGGAGGTCAGGGGTCTCGTTGCATGCGCGACCAGTGCACTCCCGCCCGCGACGCTGGACCGAGGGGTGGTCCGATCTGACCGGATCAGCGCACTTCTGGCTCCTTGACCAAGGTCCTCTCTACCTATAAATCAGCCCTCGATAATCTCATGGCCTCCCGAGTCAACTAACCCACGCATGGGTTCACGCCGCGCCTGGTTCGCGGTACCCTAGCATAGCGTCGTTGGTCAGGGGAGCCCGGTTCGACCGCCCCACGTTGCAAAGTACGATCCTGATCAATACTTGGAGACACGCTTTTCGGCTTCAGCATCGACCTAAGCTTTTGCCTGCTTTCAGCAGGGCGACAAGATCCGGGTTGCGAAGGGAGCGTGAGGTGCTGAAACTCAAGGGCGCGGACACCCATTTCAGACCCCCAGGAACCTTCAGGAACAGATTATTTGATCTGATTGGACCCAAGTTTGTTGAAAAGATCATGATCCGTTACACGTCCCTTTATGCTGTTACGACCTTCTCGAGCGCGTTTCTTCTTTTTCAGATTCAGCCGATTATTGCGAAGTTGATTCTTCCGTGGTTTGGCGGGGCGGCAGCCGTATGGTCGGTGTGTTTGCTGTTTTTCCAGGCCGTGTTGGTGCTAGGGTATCTTTACGCCCATCTGCTCACGCACAGGGTTCAGCAGAGACTTCAGGCCTGGGTCCACATACTCTTAATTGCGGTTAGCGCTTTGCTGCTCCCCATTTCGGCGCCAAGTGTTCTTAAGCCTTCGGGGGCAGAAGATCCTGCAACCCGAGTTTTAATGGTCTTGGCCGTCAGCATCGGCTTGCCCTATTTTTTACTATCCGCCACTAGTCCTCTGCTACAGGCCTGGCAATCGAAATCGCATCCTACCATGGCCGCCTACCGCCTGTATGCCTTCTCGAACATGGGTTCCTTGCTTGGGCTTCTGAGTTATCCTCTGGTAATCGAACCGCGAACGTCGAATCTTCATCAGGCGGTCGGCTGGTCCGTCGCTTACGGGTTGGTAGGAGTTCTCTGTGCTGCCATTGCACTTCAGAATCGCACGCTCGATGACATTTCTGTGAGCTCTGATACGGCGCCCGCCCCGGATTGGAAGCTCAAGGGGTTGTGGACTGCTCTAGCCGCTTGCGGATCCATGTTGTTACTTTCCGTTACTAGTTATATCTCCCAAAACATTGCAGCGGTTCCCCTGCTATGGACAGTACCCCTCGGCCTTTACTTGTACACGTTCATTCTCTGCTTTGGGAAGCACCGCTGGTACAGGCGCGGCGTATTTCTCAGATTCTTGGGGGTTGCGTTAGCCAGCATGGGATATGCTTTAGCTCCCGATCGCGCGAACGTGCCACCACCAGTTCTTATTCCTGTTTTCTGCGCTGGCCTGTTTGTATGCTGCATGGTGTGCCATGGAGAATTGGCGCAACTGAAACCTCCTACCGCTTACCTTACGACCTTCTACCTGCTGATTTCATTCGGCGGCGCCATGGGAGCAACCTTGGTTGCCTTGGTCGCGCCTCACACTTTTCGTGGGTACTACGAGTTACCAATTTCGCTAGGCTTATGTGCGGTGTTAATCCCTCTCATCCTTTGTCGTCGCCCACGAGGCGCTGCTGACGCGTATCTTTCTGGGAGAGCTCTGACACTGATAACCGTGCTCGTGGCAGGTTTCTGTGTGAGCCTGTATGTGAACACGCAACGCCAAGCGAGCAATGCTCGCGTCAGGGTGCGGAATTTTTATGGCGCTTTGCGGGTCGAGGATCGAACAGCCTTCGCGGTCATCGCTGGTGTTAGCCAACCCGAGCCTTCAGTTCGTGCCAGCGCCGATCCCCGCTATCGTGACTTGATCAACGGCAGCATCGAGCACGGCATCCAGTTTCTAGCCCCCGGGCGGGGTCGAGAACCGACCACGTACTATGGCCCAACCTCCGGAGTCGGCTTGGCCATACGTGCGGCCGGCCGGCAAGGGGCAATCAACGTCGGAGCGATCGGCCTGGGCACAGGTACGCTGGCGGCCTACGGAAGGTCGGGCGATCACTATACTTTTTATGAAATCAACCCGCAAGTAGTCGCTATCGCTAACCGTGAATTCAGTTTTCTGCGACAGTGTCCGGCAAAGGTGAGTATCGTCGTCGGTGATGCTCGCCTCTCCCTAGAACGGGAAGCACCCCAGTCCTTCGATGTGCTTGCCGTCGATGCCTTCACCAGCGACGCAATTCCTACTCACCTGCTCACCCGCGAGGCGTTTAGCGTGTACTTGCGCCATATGAAAACGGCCGGGTTAATTGCCATTCATGTCTCCAACAAATACCTTAATCTGGCGCCGGTAGTGTCGGCAGCAGCCGATAGCCTTGACCGAAGAGCTGTCCTTCTAGACAGCCCGGCTGACAGCAGTCGCGGTCTATATGTGGCAACTTGGCTTCTCGTGGGCAACGACCAAGAGTTCCTTCGCGAACCTGAGTTGGATTCGTTGGGAAAGGCTGTGATTGCCTCGAAAGAGGATCTCTGGACAGACGACCACACTAGTATTTTTAAAGCGTTGAAATGATCAACCCGCAGCCAGGCTGTGAGAGAACACTTCCGCCGAGCCTGGCTCGAGGTGGCCGCCGGCGCAACTCTCTCTACGAGTCCGGGCCGGGCAGTGTCCGAACCCGGTGTTTGTCGGGAAACACGAACATTTTTTGCGCCCGCTCCGACTCGAGTGTCTCCGCGCGATAATAGCGCTGCAGAATCCCCTTCTTCCACAGCAGCAAATCCGGATTCGCGTGAGCAAACGCCTCCCACGTCTGCGGCCCTGCATCCGCCATACGCTGACGGATCAAACACACGTACGCCCACGTGACCGTCTCGTGATACAGATTCGCCTTGCCATGCCGGGCGGCGTAGTGCTTCAGCCCGCTGCAGAATCTTGCGAGCGCTTCCGCTGGCGGATATTTGTTTAGGTACGCAAACGCCACATGCACGTGAGCGGCGTGATGAAACGGCACCAGCGTGCCGCGTTCAAATTGCTTGAGCAACTGCGCATCCGTCATGCTCGCCTCGCTGCAACCACCGCCCACGCTGCCGCCGCATACACGACCAGCGCTCCGACGTTCGTCTGGCCGTGAAGAATGTGAATGAGCATAGCCAGCGCGAGGATCACCATCAGTGCTACCCCGCCGATCACAACCGTGCGTGGAAGTAGGAACAGTGCGGCGGCCAGCATCTCGGCCAAAGCCAATGCCGTTAAGACAACCCTGTGCACGCCAAGCTGAGACGCGCCATGCGTGCGGCCAGAAAACAGCAACCCAGCCTCGGCGAACACCACCACTCCCAAAGTCCACTGCAATCCGAGCATCGCCTTCGGGCGTGTCATGGTTATCGGCTCCGCTGGGCGCGACTGCGTTCCTTTAGCTTGTGGCTGGCGCTGGCATCCAGTTCGAGCCCATAGAACCGCTTCAGTTCCTTGATCCGCGCCTGCGACTCGGGGTTGAACGCGCATTTGCCTTCGAAGGCATGCAGGACAATTCCTTCGAGCAGGTCCCCGAGCGTCAGATCGTGATATTCGGCAAACGCCTTGAGCACCTTCAGTAGGCGCTTCTCCATGCGCACCCCGGTCTGCACGCGTTCCACGACGAGCTGGGCATCTTGGTTCATGACCTACTAATGTACATTGGTACATTGGTACATGCAAGCAAGAATGACAAAACGCCGGCATCGATCGTGAGCGGGAATCCGCCCTCCGGGGTTGACCTATCACTCGATATCCGATATAACGGGAATCGATATATGAAGGATGACGCCACCAGCTTTCTCCCGCTTTCCCCAGCAACCCTGTGTATTCTGCTGTCGTTGGCGGCGCAAGAGTTACATGGGTACGGCATTATGCAGGAGGTCGCGCGTCAATCAGAGGGTGCCTACAGGTTAGGCCCAGGCACTCTCTACGACAACCTGCAAAAACTACTTTGCCGCGGATTGGTAGAGGAGAGTCGCCGTCCAGCCGATGATGATCCTCGGCGCCGCTACTATCGGCTCACTTCCTTGGGACGCGAGGTGCTGAGGGCAGAAACCGCGCGTCTAGAAAGTCTAGTACGGGAAGCGCGGTTACGCCTGCAATCCGTCAAGCCTCGGAGGACATGATGCTTCGTCCTTTGTACCGTTATGTTTTGCTCCTACATCCACCCGGGTTCCGTCGGAGATTCGCGGATGAGATGCTCTCGATATTTGACCAGGCTGCTGCACCGAAGGCAGAGTGCCTACTGCTGCTTGATGGTCTCTGTTCCGTCGCACGGCAGTGGTGTTTGCGGCCGGAATTCTGGGGTGATTCAGTTCCAGAGCAAAAGTACGTAGCGGATGGCGTTCCCTCGTTCTATTCCCTCGAACCGTATCGCCCTCGGACTCCGGCCATTCTTCATGGCATGGTCTTGTCCGTAGCGTTTTTCTGGGTTGTCTGCTATGGCATCAGGTACAGTTGGGCCCACATTCTCCACGTGCGCATTCCTCAGGTCCAAGTTGATACGTCATCCTTCGCGCAGTTTGGCCAAAGCCAAGAGACTACAAGGTTCAGCCCTTCATTACCTCAGGCACGTCCCGATCATGAGCCAGCAGTCGCGCCGTTACTTCCTCTTCCCATGCTCGGGAATCGCTCGACAATCAGAGTTGCCCACTTGACCAATCCCGCGCACGAGCCGCTAAGGGCGGAAGAATCCAAGGTCTCGCCGAATCGGCTTTCCTCATCAGCCCCGAATATCGCACCGCGGATTCGGTCCCCGCTCGAAGACTACATTGGAACCTACATGGTCCATTCGCCAAACGGGCTCAGGGTATGTATCAGCGCAGTGGGCGGACACCTCGTGATGGAAGTGGACGGACAATCGAAGAGGGTACTAATCGCGGTGTCGAAAGAGATGTTCATGGTCGTTGGCAAGCAGCAATGGATCGAGTTTGTGAGAGACCGGGACGG
>DASPVV010000008.1:0-15109 GCA_035622175.1 Terriglobales bacterium
TTGGTCATCGGCTGCAAGTGGAATTGGCGATTGCCGTCGAAACGCTCGGAGCCGCAGTGCCGAGCATGTTGTTGCAGCCGCTGATTGAAAATGCCGTGCGGCATGGCATTGCGTCGGTTGTCGGAGGCGGAAGGATTGCGATCCGCAGCACGCTTCACGGTCAAATGTTGCGTGTCGCCATAGACAATACCGGACCTCGCGGAGCACGACCTCGCCCGACAAACGGAGGCATAGGTCTCGCCAACACAGCGGAGAGACTGCGGACGTTGTACGGGCCAAATTACAGATTCGAGCTACAGTGGCCGGAAACCGGTGGCTGCAATGTACTGATTGAAATTCCTTACCGAAGGGTTCCGCAAAAACTGGAGGAATTGGTGTGCGTGTACTGATCGTCGATGATGAACCATTGGCCAGGCGTGGCGTGGCGGCACGGCTGGAGCGGTTCAAAGACATGGAGATTGTTGGCGACTGTGAAGACGGCGCCTCTGCTGTTGCCAAGATCATTGAACTTCGGCCCGATCTGGTCTTTCTCGACGTGCAAATGCCTGGCATGGATGGGTTTGAGGTACTTCGCGCCTTGCCTCGTGAAGGTTTACCCGCGATTATTTTCCTCACGGCATATGAACAGCATGCATTACGCGCGTTTGAAGTGCACGCTTTAGACTACCTGCTCAAGCCGATCGAGGACGAGCGGTTCTCCCTCGCCATTCAGCGGGCTCGACAATTCGCCGATTCGCAAGCGAAGGCTCAGCTCGATGAGCGTCTTCTGCAATTACTGGACGAGAACTCGGGTAAGTACGCTTCCCGCTTTGCGGTGCGAACTGGTTCTCGAATTCTAGTCGTCTTCGCGGAGGATATCGAATGGGTTGGAAGCGCGGGTGATTACACGGAACTGCATAGCGGAGGAAAGGCACATCTGTTGCGTGAGACCATGAGCGCTCTCGAACAGCGGCTCGATCCTGCCCAGTTTATTCGCGTTCATCGTTCGCGGATCGTACGGCTCAAATGCGTGCGGGAACTCCGCTCCATCGGAAACCGCGAATATATTGTCAAACTATCGGATGGCTCCGAGCATCGAGCCAGCCGCTCCTATTCAGATCAATTGGAGCGGTGGCTATCCTCGACGGAATGCTGAACTGATTAGAGTGGGTTGGTCCCAAACTGGCGTAGTGCAGCAACCATCAATTGTCGTTTAGACAGTTACCGCAAAACGAAGGTTATGGAGTCGTAGGGGGGGGTATGGAAGCGAAAGTTGTCATGAGAGAAGAGCGGGAAGGGAATTCGTTCCTCCCGGCTGCCGAACCGCGAAACCGTTACGGTCAAATCCTCGCCGATGCCAGCGAGAGAGCTCAAACTTACCTGGCGAACATCAGTGACCGCCGTGTTGGAGTCGCGCAAGGTGAGCTACGCGCGATGGAATTGCTCGCCGGCTCCCTGCCCGAGGATGGCATTCCTGCAGCGGATGTATTGAGACTCTTGGATCAGAACGGGTCGCCGGCCACCATGGCCACGATGGGAGGGCGCTTCTTTGGCGGCGTGATTGGCGGGTCTCTTCCCGTGAGCGTGGCTGCCCACTGGCTCGCAGACGCCTGGGATCAAAACGCGTGCCTCTACGATCTCTCTCCCGTTTCCGCATACCTGGAGGAGGTGGTGCTCAGTTGGATCATTGATCTATTTGGTTTCCCGCCCGAAGCCGCGGGCGCGCTTGTCACGGGCACACAAATGGCCGATGTAACCGCACTCGCGGCAGCCAGACACGAGCTCCTTCGCCGCGTGGGATGGGACGTGGAAAACGATGGACTTTTCGGAGCGCCGCCAATCTCGGTGATCGTGGGTGAAGAAGTACACGCCACCATGCTCAAAGCGCTGACCCTGCTCGGATTCGGCCGGCAGCGCGTGCGTATTGTGAATTCAGATTCGCAAGGGAGGATGAAAGCTTGTGATATCCCCCGCCTCTCAGAGCCCACGATCATCTGCGCCCAAATCGGAAACGTCAATACCGGTGCGTGTGATCCATTGATGGAGATCTGCGAGACCGCTAATTTGTCCGGGGCATGGGTTCACGTCGATGGGGCTTTTGGGCTGTGGGCAGCGGCGACACCTACCCGCAAACACCTGACCGATGGAATGGCCCACGCACACTCGTGGGCGACGGATGCTCACAAATGGTTGAACGTGCCGCAGGATTGCGGTGTTGCTATCGTGCGCGACGCGGACGCGCTGCGACACGCGATGTCTATCACGGCCGCTTATTACGGTCCTCTTACGAAGCGCGAGCCGATGCAATGGTGCCCCGAGTCGTCGCGCCGGGCACGTGCGGTTGAAGTTTGGGCCGCGCTTCGAAGTCTGGGGAAACTAGGTGTCGCAGAACTCATCAAAAACTGCTGCGACCATGCCCTCGCCTTTGCCCGAGGCCTTTCTAACGCTGGCTACGAAGTGCTCAATGAGGTTGTTTTGAATCAAGTTCTGGTTTCTTTCGGGGATGACGAGATAACCGAGCGCGTCATTGAGGGAATTCAGGCCGATGGCACGTGTTGGTGCGGCGGAACGGTCTGGAAAGGCCGCAAGGCAATGCGAATCAGCGTTTCATCGTGGGCAACGACCAGCGTGGATGTTTCTAAGAGCCTGGAAGCGATGCTTCGGGTGGCTGCGCAAGTACGGTATCCAACAATCGACTAGGAGGGCTCGGCAGCCGCCTCGACTTCTCCTCCCACGCGTTCCCGAATGTCGCTTCCAGCACCGGGTGCAAGCATGACGTATCCGGAGAGCTTTCTGAATTCCTCCCGCTGCTTCTTTGAACGGAATAGTCCCAGCACCTTTAGGAAGAGTTGGTAGCGAAGAGGGATCTGAATGGGCCGTTTCAGCCGCTCGGCTTCCTCCGGCAGATAACGAACCTCGCTCGCATACCAGCCATGCTTACGGAAAAAACCAAACCAATCTGGGGGTGTAAATCGGAAAGGAGCGTTCTGCATCTGGCGCTGGACGCCGAAGCGCCTCCGCAATTTGACAATTCTTGGGGAATGGTAATCCACGATCCAGTAGACGACTCGATCGATCGCTTTTAGATCGTCAGCCAGGGGTCCGACCTCCTCCACACTGAGATATGGAATCACCCCTTCGGTAAGGATCATTACCTTGGTCGTGCGCGTCCGAATGTTATCGAGCAGATCGCGCCGCTCGTCCGCATTGGCAAGGTTGACCGGCGCGCGCTCGAGTCGGCAGCGCGGTGACTCGCGCGAAAGACGCTGTTCTTTGTACTCGACTACCTGAGGGTAGTCCGCCTCTACCCAGAGCAAATTTGAGGGAAGATCCATTCGATAAGGCCGTGTATCTAATCCGGCTCCGAGATTAACGACCGCGTCGATGCCTTGCGCAAGCGCAAAGCGAATATAGTCATCGATGATACAGGTGCGAATTGCCAAGACCTGGCGCGTGAAGAAAGACACGGGCACGGATTCGGCGATTGCCTTGCCTCGATCTCCCGCTAGAACCTTGGCCAGAGGATCGCGAAACAAAGCGTCCGGCCGCTCGCTCTCGACTGCCCTGTAATGGGCGACCCAGAATGCGGTATCAGAAACGTTCGCTATTAAAGTTTCTGCCATAGCTTCCGACCAACCTGTTCCACGCTCCGGGTCGGACGGCTGACCTCACCTGGTCGACCGGGAAAAAAATCCGGAGCCAAGAGAAGAGATGACGCTTGAAGACCGGCGGATTCACAGTGAACTCGCTATCTGGTTCCCGCAACTTCTTCGGCTCCGCAACAGCGGCTCCGCAACAGCTTGATTCTTCGGGATGTTTGCGTTAGGCTCTAACTTTCTTCGCCCCGATCTCGACGATTTTCCCTCGATTCGTCACGCGCCTATCTCCTATCTAAGCCATACTGCACCCACGAGAGTCGCGATGAACACAAGTTGGATTGCTGCTCGAACAGGCAAGTTGGGCACTGGCCGTCCGGCGATCGCCAAATTGTGGTGCGCCGCGTGAATGTTCGCGGGAAACAAGGCCAATAGCAGGAGCACCAAGGAAATGCAGGCTGCCCGCGCGGTGATCGGCACGAACAGACCAATCGCTCCCAGAATTTCCAACACTCCCGTGAAGGTCACAAGCAGATCGGGCCGTGGAAGCGCTGGCGGCACCATGCGAATCAGATCTGGGCGTCTCTTGCCCCAATGAGCGGACGCGGTGAATAAAAACATCACTCCCAAAGCTGCACGAAGAACAAACCCAAGGTCTCGAAATACCGTCACACCCGCCCATCCTGTAAGCCAAAAAAGCAGAGCCGAAACGACCAGTACGATCAAAGGCACCATGTTCGTTTCCTTCCATGTTGTCAGTGTCAACATCGTATGGGAGTCATGTTGTCATTGTCAACATGGTTTTGGGGTATACTTTTCCAGTGAAAACACGCAGTCCCTATCATCACAGCGATCTTCGCGGAGCACTGCTTCGGTCTTCCCTGGAACTTCTACGCGACCCGGCCTCAGGTGATTTCACCTTACGCGAAGTTGCGCGCCGCGCAGGTGTGTCGCACAATGCGCCGTATCGTCATTTCCGAGATAAAGACGACCTTTTGGCGGCGATTGCCGAAGGGATTTGATCGTCTTACTGCCGCCATGCAATCTGCAGCAAGTAAGGGGCAAAGCCCATTCAAGCAACCGCAGAATGCAGGGATCGCCTACATAGAGTTCGCGCAGGCCGAGCCCGAACACTTTTCTGTGATGTTCAGCATCGATCTTAGAGAGAATCGACAGATTTCTGCGAAAACGGCTGCCGACCGATGTTTCGCCGAACTTGTCAAGCTGGTGGTTGCGTCTCGTCACGGTCGATCATTCGGGAGTGAGTCGCCTGAAACAGACGCCCTAGTTGCATGGACTCAGGTGCATGGTATCGCGGTTCTCGCTTTTCGTGGCCAACTTCGATTCAGGGCCAAGAGAGAAAGGACAGAGTTCGCCAAACTCGCAACGGAAGCAATCGCCCGCGGTCTCAGACTGACGGAGTAGAACCCATCAGTTCGACGGAATCTTTGCCTTAGGACCCGTCATCGGCCCAGGAGGGGCATCCTCGCCGCCGCGAAGAATGTCCAGGTTGGATTTTCGACTGTTTTTCGAACTCCTGCGGCGGACAATAGCCTATCAAGGATTTGCGATATCGCCGGGGGAGAGCAGTTGACAGACTAATACGTACTGACTCGAACCCGCGGCCTCCTGCGTGACCGGCAGGCGTTCTAACATAGGCACAGTAGCACAGAGGCGCCCTATTTCCTGTGGTTTGGTCTGTTTTCTACGGGTTGGTCGAAAGAGAGGTTTTGGGAGAAGAAGGGGACGACCTTTAGTTCGATGCGGTCGCCGATGTGGTTGAGATGGTTGCCGTCATAGATTTCAAATTGATGGGCAATGCCGTAGTTGGTGAGAACTCTGTCGAGCTTCTGGGTGTTGGCGGTGATGCTGTCGTCTTTGTCGCCGGCGTCAAGGCCAATGGCTTTCATGCCGCGCAGATTGGCAATGTATTGGTCGATCATATAAAGAGGTTCGTTGGCGTGATATTTGGCGTTGATTGCGGCTAGGAGCTTGCCGTCTTCGGTTGGAAGATCCACATAAAACGGGGGTTTCTGAGGATCGGGAGCCCAAGCTGCGGAAAGAGCGAAAGGAATGCTGGGCAGGAACTCGAGCGCGCTAACGTCCTCAAACGATTTCGCGGCTTCGACTTTGGCGGCGATGTCGGTGAGATCCGAGTCGTCCACGGTCATGCAGCAGGCGCTCAGAAGGTAGATGCTGGAAAAGGTTTCGGGATGGCGCATGCCGATGCGAATGGCGCCGTAGCCACCCATGGAATGACCGGCGAGGCCGCGGCTGGCAACTTCGGGAATGGTGCGGTAACGCGCGTCAATATATGGAACCAGTTCGTCGACAATGAAGTCTTCCCAATTGCCGGTGGTGACGGAGTTGGAATAAAAGCTGCCGCGATAGCGAGTGAAGGCGTTGGGCGTGACAAAGATCATTTCGCGGTTGCCGGGTTCGGCTAGCGTTTTGTTGAGAACGGTGGGGAGATTGATCCAGTGCTTGGTGGGGCCGTACCACTTGTCGTCGCTGTCGCTGTAGCCGTGGAGGAAATAGATTACGGGGTAGCGCCGTTTGGAGTCTTTCCCATAGCTGGGCGGGAGATAAACCGAAACCGCGCGGTCTGGCGAATCCCCTTCGAGATTGCCTTCAAGCGATTTGCCATGGACGATGATGCGCTCAACGGTACCCGCCAGGCCGGTGGGAGTTGCGGGAGCAGGGGCGGCGTTGTGGCCGTGGGAGGTAACAGCGAATAGCAGAAACGTCGAAGCGAGGACGACCGGATTGAGCATTTTCATGAGCAGGAATGGTAGAGATCCGACCCACAGAAAGTCAACGACAGGAAGAACTCGACAGGGAAAATCTTCGCAGGGGCAATCCTTCACCCTACGGCATAAACGTTCGTATCTACACCTCTCCGAGGGTTGTTCCGACTCCCAGATCGGGCCGACGCCAGCTGAGAATCAGAAACCAGCGATTCCTCGTAATGACAGACTTTGAACACATCAAGAATTGCTTCTCACGACACCCAGAGGTGTCTACCCGAAAACCCTCGCAGCCTTTGATTTCACTGTGTCTTCTGGGTGCCGGCTCAACCTCAGAGACACGTCAACGTGGGCAAAGCTTGTGACGCAAGACTCACGAGCTTACTCACAGTCGCACAGTCTCGGTCCTGCTACCACCCCCGAACGACCGTCCAAAATCAGTGTCCCCTGAGGTTTTTCGGGTCGACAACCACCTGACGGACTTCTCAACCAGACTTCCTCTTCGAAATCGTCTTCGAGGCGCGGAGTTATAAAAAATGTTGCCGGCCATGTTTTCAGGGCCGAAGCCGCTTGCGATGGATCCGCCAAACGCCAGGACCAGGTGACGTCTTCTTCGATGAGCACGGGAGCTAAATCTCAAAAGAGCAACCAAACACTTCCTTCCACAACTTGGTCAGTAGTTGCCTCTGACGCAGCACAGGCGTTTGCTCGGAAACCATAAGGGCAGAACAATTTCCTTGCATCTGCATTCGCCATTTCCATCGCTACCTTGAGCGCTGTCCGCTCGCAAGTGACCCTGTACTTTCTTGCAGTTCCGCCATTGCACGCGATATGTGCTAATTGGAACAGAGAGTTAAGATGTCTTCCTCCGGTATTGAGAACCGAAGCGAACCCCTGCAAGGCGAACAGCGCAGAAAACTGAATTTCCTTCAAGAAATGCCCGACTTCTCGCTGGTCCTGGGGGGGCCGCTCTTCCAACTGCTTCGAAAGTCCCACCTTGAGGGAGACGCACTGCAATTACTGTATCGGCGGGTAGTCGCATCGATCCTGCTAACGTGGTTGCCGCTGCTCGTTCTTTCGGCCTTTGCCACTGGTCTCAAAAGCGGTGGTGAAATTTCGTTCTTTCGCGGCATCGAACTGCACACCCGATTTCTTGTGGCGCTCCCGATTCTTCTCGGCGCGGAACTACTAGTTCATTCTCGTATACGCCCAGTGATACGCCGCTTCGTCGAATGGCGCCTCGTGCCCCCTGAAGACATGCCTGTCTTTCAGAACGCAATCGAGTCTGCCGTCAAGATTCGCAATTCAGTGTGGGTCGAGCTTGCGCTGCTAGCTGTTGTTTATACGGTGGGTTTGTGGGTCTGGAATGACAGAAGCGAAATCGTCGTCAGGACCTGGTATGCGCTGCCGGGCGGAAGGTGGAACCTCACGCTTGCGGGTTATTGGTATGTGCTTGTGAGTCTTCCCGTGTTTCAGTTCATCCTCTTGCGCTGGTACATGAGGCTGTTTATCTGGTTTCGACTTCTCTGGCAAGTGAATCGGATCGAATTGAATCTCATCCCAACGCATCCCGACCGTTGTGGGGGATTGAGTTTCGTAGGAAAGAGTTCATACGCCTATGCTCCAATTCTATTTGCACAGGGCGCGATTCTGGCCGGTGTTGTCGCTGATCGTATCCTCTATCGCGGTGAAAGCTTACTGTCGTTCAAGTTACAGATTGGCGGCTTTATCGTCTTCTTCGTTGCCTTCGTTCTCGGTCCACTCTTGATGTTCACTCCCCGGATGGCGCGGGTAAAAAGAAAGGGGCTGGCAGATTACGGCCTGTTTGCCCAGCGATACGTTGAAAACTTCGATCAAAAATGGATACGTAGGGCATTCCCATCCGTTGAACTCTTAGGTGCTGGGGATATCCAGTCTCTTGCTGACCTCGGAAATAGCTATGAGATTGTGCGAGAGATGCGTGTTGTCCCTTTCGGGCTACAGGACATCTCACGTTTAGCGGTTGCAGCGGCAGCTCCCTTAACGCCTCTCCTGCTAACGATCTTCTCTTTTGAAGAACTGATTGTGCGCGTTTTCAAGGTCGTCTTTTGATAAGGTTCCGATGTGGGGGGCGGTCAAGCACGCCCGTACCAACTGGAAGCCAGATCGAAGGCATGATCAAACGGCTCCTCGACTGCCTCGCTGTGGCCATTCTTTACTTCTCAGACCTAGCACACGCGCAGTTCACAGATCCGCACAACTACGACAACACGGCGGTGGGTACCAATCAGATCGAGCTTGCGTATACATACGCTCGTTCGGACGTTTCCATCGATACTGGGCTGGTTATCGCGGGCGCCAAGTTTAACCTGAATGTAGCAACCATCGACTACTCGCGCTATTTTGGATTGGCAAACCATCTGATGTGGGTAAATGGGGCTGTTCCAATCGCCGGCCTTAGCGGGTCGGTCACCGGCACGACCATCCGCAGTTCCATCACTGGGGCCGCCGACTCTAGCTACCAGGTGGCTGCGTTGCTCAAGGGAGGTCCCGCGCTCAGCAAGGCAGACTTCGACAACTACAAGCCGGAAACCATCGTAGGAGTGAGCCTCAGTGTCGCCGCTCCCAGCGGCCAATACAATGGCAACAAGATCGTGAATCTAGGCTCCGATCGCTGGTTGATCAGGCCGGAGATCGCATTGTCACATCCCTTTGGGCCTGAGCAAAAGTGGCAGCTCGACACCTACGCCAACTGCGAGTTCTACACGGACGACACTTCGTACCGCGGCATCAAGGTCCTGAGCGAACAGCCGCTACCGGGATTTGAAGGGCACGTCAGCTATACCTTCAACGACAAGCTCTGGGCCGCTATCGATACGCGCTATTCCCTTCGCGGTGACACCTCGATCAACGGCGCTGACCAGAATGACTCGCAGCAGAACTTCATCATTGGGAGCGAAGTGAATCTTGCCCTCAATTCCCAGCACTCGCTCGTGTTCGAGTTTGCCAAGGCACTGGCGCATCGCAATGGCACCGCCTACACCGGCTTCACTGTGAAATACGACTTTGTTTGGGGCAAGGGGTACAGAACCAAACGATAGCTCCCGCAAGTACCAGGCAGGTTGGAACGAAGCTGTCGTTAGGTAACCCCGCCTGGGGCATTGAGTGGAATCGCGTGTGGGTCAGTCGCAACGGCGATCAAATATAGGGCTGATGCAGGTGAACAGGCGCCGTAACTCTCCGGACGTGCAGGTTGACCATTTCCACAAATACTGAGAAGCCCATCGCAAAATAGATATAGCCTTTCGGTATATGCATGCCGAGGCCTTCACCAATCAATGAGACCCCAATGAGCAGCAAAAATGATAGTGCGAGAACTTTCACCGTCGGATGTCGATTGACAAAGGAACTGATGGGCGCCGCTGAAAACATCATCACGACGACTGCCAGGATCACGGCTGTAACCATGATGGCGATGTCTTCGGCCATCCCGACTGCCGTAATCACTGAATCCAGCGAAAAGACGATGTCCAGCAGCACGATCTGAGTAATGACAGCGGCAAATGACGGCCGGACGCGGGCCGCGCTGCGACCTTCTTCGCCCTCCAAACGGTCGTGAATCTCGATCGTCGCCTTCGCGAGCAGGAACAGCCCACCGCCGATCAAGATGAGATCGCGGCCGGAGATAGGGCGCTCGAAGAGGTAAAAGAGCGGGTTCGTCAGCCTGGTGATCCATAGAATGGAAAGCAACAGCAGGATGCGCAAGCCCATCGCGGACAGGAGTCCGATTCGCCGAGCCCGGCCTTGGTCCGCACCTGGAAGCTTGCTCGTGATGATTGAAATGAAGATGACATTGTCGATGCCGAGAACGATCTCAAGGAACGTCAGGGTGATGAGTGCGACCAGACCAGAGGAAGTGAAGAATGCGTCCATAGTGCCGGTGCCCTTGATTGACCTGCATATTAAGCGCACGTCCAGTGGCTTTCAATATCGCTCAATCGGCCTGTTCTAGTGGACGTGAGTACTGCTGCCCTAAAAAGCTTCTGCTTTTCCCTGGAGAAACGATCCATCACTCAGCGCCGCGTGATAGCCGTTCGGGGGGCGCCCATTAGGATACGCGGCTTCAGGAGGTACTTGGTTCAAGCAGTTTTTCGGTGCCCTCCCAATCCCTGAAAGTCCGGGAGGTCCGCCCGTTTCCTGTCTTGTGGCACTGGGAAACCTTGATCGACTGTCGACTTCAGTAGATCGAGTTCTTGTTGCAGGACTGAAGCCCGACGAGAAGGCAGTAATCGAATCAAGTCTTCCAGCATGGCTCGCATACGACGAGCCACTTGTGTGCTGTGGCCTCCAAACTGACGAATCTCGGTCACCGCAAGCGCCACAAAGTCTTCCCAGTTCGGAGTGTGATAGACGAGGCGGAGACGTCCCGTTGAGTCGTGGACCATCCCATCATCCAGTCGCCTTAATCCCACCTCACGCAACAAATTGTGAACCTGATCAAGCGCAAGCACGGCAGTGGTGGGATCATTGATTGCCGGGGATAGCGCCTTCGAGGCAATATCCACGATAATTCGAAAGGCAAAAGCGGGGTCTTGCTCCAAGGTGCGCTCGCGATCCACCGCGATGTGCTTAAAAAACTCCTTGGAAGCGATGTCGGTAGCCCCGCCGTGCAATTTAAACACCGGGTCATTAGGGGCAACAAAGTCACCAACCTGAGGGACCACTTCAATTGTGCATCCGCCTCGGAGCGCTATATCGACCAAACCTCGTGTATCAAGGGCCAGAACGACGCCAAGCTCTGCCTCGTTGTGGACTACTCTCGACGGTCCCCCTAGGGAAACTTCACGCGATTCTTCATCATCGCCCTGCTGCTCGTACAATCTCGGGAATACGGCTTTAATGACCCCAAGCCCTTCCGTCGCGACATCGGTCATCACCGTCACAGGACGGAGCTGTTTGCTAACGTGCTCAACCACGTACAAGAAAACACAAATGCTAATGATGGTCAGTACAGAAACCATGCCTGCTGCCAGTTGCCCCATACTCCCTTCTGTGCCGCGGGCAACCACTTCCATGCTGCAGATAAGGGTAAACACGAACAGCCCGAGGGATGCTTTGAGCGTACGAGAGCGGAAAGGTCGAGCAATGATCCTCGGCGAAAGAGTACTACTGGCAATCTGCACGGTCAGCAGCAGCACAGAGAAGAAAAACACGACAAACGAAAGCATGGCCGCTGAAACGATGCCTGCCAGAGCGCGGGCACCATCAGGAGAGAAGCGAAAAAAATGATAGCCCACACTTCTATCTAGAATTCTTAGTAGGGGCGCAGAGAGGAAAGCGGCGAGGGTAGAAACCGCAGGTACCACCCACAGGGACGACCTGAGGAAGCTCCGCAGACGTTTTAGAGAAGCCCACGACATTTGACAATGGACCCAATAGGCGACCGAGAAAACATCATAGAAGGGGCGTAATCGGCTTCGTTCCCGTTTTTCCGTTGCTTCCAAAGACGAAAGCTCGTTGTTCATGCAAGCTGCCGCGCTCCGACCGCACACCCCGAGTTTCGCTTCAGGTGAAGGGTTTTCACTCGAGATTCTTAATGTGCTCGGCAATCGCCCTGGCTTGCTCTTCGGTCAGCCCGGAGATCCCCTTATTGTGCGGCGCCTTCCGCCTTCGGCTGTGTGCGAGCCATCATGACAGCGAAAAGGAGCGGTAAGCAACACGATGGGAAGTACGAGAAAGACGAGGATTCCGGTATATGGGTTGCTAGCATGGTCGCGGATTTGGAGTGGAAGTACGAAGAACCATGCAATCAGAGCAGTTGCGACCAGTGAACTACCCAGAACACTTAGCCAGTGCTGAGTCAAAAGAAAGCAACCCGGTCTTGCGCTTATTCCACTCAATGCAATTCCCAGAGCCGCGCGGCCCCGGTTAAAGCAGGCTAAACGGTCCAAACACAAGTCTGGATCTGGCAGAAATGACAGTGCCGATTTCTATCACGTCAAAATACGCTTGCGAGCAGGAATACATTAGTTTGTTTGATAGCGTCTGCGTTCGTGTGGGGTTACGCCTGCAAAGGTGAAAACGCAACAGATCCGCTGTTCACCTCTTCAGAGAGAGTTGCTGTCTGTGGAGGTTAGATTGGCAATCAACTGGCATTGACGCGGGTCATTCAAAATGCCATCCTTCACGCGGTCGTTTGCATCGCACGCAGCCAGCACGGCTTGCGCAATCGCAGGAATTTTGTTGCTGGGAATATAACTGTTGGCGTCAAAAGTGGTGGCCTGCGCGTCCCACAAAGCGCTGGTGAGGAGATGTGTCCAGTAATTCGCCGGAGCCCCCTGAACCGATTGAATCGACCACAGGTCAAACGTGCCGGAAGTCTCCGAGGCATGGGTCGTCACTTTGACGTGCGGCAAGGAGTCGATGTCTGCCCTAGAAAGCACCGTCTGTTTCCCAGCTTCCGGTTGAATCGTGAGCTGCTGACATTGCACCAGCGCTGCATCCAGTATCCAAGCCATTAGCGCAAGGTACAAGGGCGGACTCTTTTTCATGTTCAAACCCGCAAGATCATTACTTCCAAAGCTTTGATGAGTGCAGCGGCAGTCTGTCCCGGCTTTAGCTGCATTTCGCGCGCAGAATGCGCTGTGATAATCGAGATGATCTGCTGATTTCCAATTGAAATGCTTATCTCCGCCATCAATCCGCTGATCTGTACGGAGTCGATTCGTCCGACTAGCTGGTTTCGACCACTGACCTGCCGAATTTTCGCTTTGCGTTCCTGCTCCGTTTTACCTCGGATTCTAAAAAGCAATCTGTCCACTTCGCCCTGCGGGATGCGGTAGCGTCCTCCAGCGGTCTGGGCGCTCGAATCTTCTTTTTGTAAATCCACTGCTTAATCGTCGCAAAGCTGATCCCTAGTTGCAAAGCCGCGTCACGCGGCTTGAGTCGCCCTCCACCATGGAGTCCGGGATTTGCGGATCTTCTGCATCGAGGTGAAATTGTGCCCTCGCCCTCAACAAATGTCTGCGGCTAGTCTCGCGCAGCGACATCAGTACAGCCGAACAAAAAATATCCTAAACAGCATATTCTTGGACAACTGAAGTGTATGTCGTATACACTTGCGAGTTCTTTACCAAATGAGTGATTGTTCGAGGTCGAAATGCGCAAGGCTTACCTGTTTATCGCAGCGGTTGGTTTTTTGCTTTCGTCACGCTTGGTGTGGACCCAAACGGGAGCGAGCCTTTCCGGCGTGGTGACGGACCAAACCGGCGCAGGCCTTCGCGATGTCGCGGTGACAATCAAGAACGTCGAGACACGTGCAACGCGTGCGAGCGCGACCGACGACGTGGGGCACTTTCAGGAGTCCGGCCTGCCCCCGGGGCACTACGAGATTCGTGCGGCAAAACACGGGTTCGCCGATGAAACGCGCACCGGAATCAGCTTGGCGATTGGCCAGGAAGCCACGGTCGACATTAAGATGCAGCGGAGCACTCCCGACGCCTGCGAGAGCGGCAAGGAGTTCGCCACCACCGATTGCACGCTGACCTGGCACGGCATCACGGTGTACGGTGCGTATGACGTCGGCGTCGGCTGGGTCAGTCACGGCTTACCGAACAACGGCTATAACTATGAAGGCGAATCTCTGGTGAACCGAAATGGCTACCAACATCTATGGCTCGTCACACCGAACAACCTGCAGCAGACGGGTCTGGGCATCAGGGGCAAGGAAGAGTTTCTGCATGGCTGGTCCGTTGTGTTCAACGCTTCGACTGGCATCAATCCGCAGTCCGGCCTGCTCGCCAACGCGTCGGCCACGCAGACCGCCAACAACGGCCTTCCCCGGAACAGCTACACATTCGCCATCGACGGCGCGCGTGCGGGCCAACCCTTCAATGACGAATTCTATGGCGGTATATCGTCCGCGCATTTCGGCACGCTGACCTTCGGTCGTCAGCGCGCTCTCGGTACCGATGCGATGCTCATTTACGATCCGGTCGGCGGCGGCTATGCCTTTTCGTACATCGGGTATAACGGCACGATGGCCGGCGGCGGCGACACCGAGGACACCCGTTGGGACGACGCGCTGAAGTATCGCCTTACCTATGGCCCGGTCCATTTCGGCGTGATGTATAAATTCGCCGATGGTTCTGGCGGCTGCTACTCGGCCTCCACAACCTGGACTGCAGCTACCTGTACGCCGAAATCAGCGAATAACACCGCCTATGGGTTCGACCTCGGCGGAGACTACCACAAGTTCTCCGCCGACGTCGTCTTCCAACATTACAACCAGGCGATCAGCGTATTGAACCCCTTGTTGGGGCCTCAGAGTCCGACGGCGCCATATCAGTCGACCACCAACAGCATCAATACAAACCCCATCACCGGGAACAATGTGATCGACCCAGCCAACACTGTATATGGCATCGTGACCGACAACAACGCAATTATGGTCGCTGCTAAATATGCGTGGGACCCGTTCAAGTTTTTTGCCGGCTACGAATACATCTGGCAGAATAACCCGTCGGACCCGTTGGGGGTTGGCGCCTCGGACCAGGGCGGTTATATCATGAGCGGGGTCGAAGACAATAATCTTGATTCTGAAAAGTTGGTGCAGGTCTGGTGGACGGGCGTGAAGTACACTTACCGCAGCAAGACCGACTTCACTTTATCCTGGTATCAACAGCGGCAGAACGACTTCCGTGTTCCGCCGACCTGCTCGCCAGAAGCGGGTTTCCGCAGTTCCTGCGCAGGTACGCTCAACGAGGGGTCGTTCTATGCGGATTATCACTTCACCCCGCGTTTCGACGC
>DASPVV010000009.1:0-55567 GCA_035622175.1 Terriglobales bacterium
TCTCCATCGGAAGCTTCCTGGTGAATTACTTCAACCAGCCTGACATTGGCGGATTGAGCGAGAAGGTCGCAGCCCGTTTCGTCGCCTTCTATTGGGGCGGCGCCATGGTGGGGCGCTTCCTCGGCTCCGCCCTCCTACAAAAACTGAGTACTCGGAGGTTGCTCGGCTTCTGTGCCGTGTGCAGCTCCGCCCTGGTTGCTATTTCGATGTTGACGAGCGGGCATCTCGCCATGTGGTCGATCATCGCCGTCGGCTTGTTTAATTCCATCATGTTCCCCAGCATTTTTACCTTGGGTGTGGCGGAACTGGGCCCGCTCACGGGCGACGGCTCCGGGATCCTGATCATGGCGATTGTCGGCGGAGCCATCATTCCGGTGGCGCAGGGCGCGATCGCCGATCGGATCGGGATCCATCACGCCTTTTTCCTGCCGGTTCTCTGCTATCTCTATATTTTGTTTTTCGCCCTGCAGGGAGCTAAACCGAACAGCGAGCGCTTGGCTGGCCTACCCTGACCCGCTTGCCAGCCACTTCGCCCCTTGTGACTGGGTTCTGAAGCGTCGCCGATTTCTCCCTGGCCTGGGTGGCGCCAATTTCGCCGTCTACACCCCGCCGGCTGCCGGAACAGAATCAGGCGAGTCAGGCCGGTAAGGGCCGCGAGTCTCCACCCCAAAGGGAGTGAGCCGCGAGCCAACGGCGAAGGCGATCGCGGTCAAGGCCACAGGCTAGCCGCGCATGAACCGAGGAAGGATTGGATCAATGGCCGCCGGCGGCTGTGTCGATCGCGGCCTGGGCTTTGAGCTGGAGGGCGTGAGGCAAAACCGCATAGCCCTGATCCTCAGCCACCGACTGCCCGCTGTCGAGGGCCCAGCTGAGGAATGCCTTCAAGGCGCGGCCCCGTTCGCTCGACCAGTCCGAAGCCGGAACGTAGATCCAGGTAAAGCTCGCAATCGGATATACGTCTTTTCCCGGAGCATTTACCAGCGAGATACGGAAGTCGTTGGGAATCGAGGTTTCCATGGCTTTGCACGCGGCGGCAATACTTGCCGTGCTGGCGCGGACAAATTGTCCGGCAGTGTTCTCGACCGCCCCGTAGCCAATCCCGGAATGTTTGGCGAAATTCCACTCCACGTATCCGAGCGCACCCTGAGTAGCGGCTACCTTTGAGACCATGTCCTCACCGCGGTTGGCCTCCAACCCGAGAGGCCAGTGGGGCGAGGGGCTCTTGCCTATTTTGGAGTGGAACTCGGAGCTGCTTTTGGAGAGGAAGTCGGTAAAAATATAGTTGGAGCCTTTGCCTGCCGCCCGGTGTACCACCGTGATCTGCATGTCGGGCAACTCGTGCTTGGGATTTAGCTTGGCGAGGCGAGAATCTTTCCAATTGGTAATCTTCCCCAGAAAGATCTGGGCCAAGAGATCCCCCGAGAAATTGACCTCCGGATCGCCGGGCAGGTTATAAATAGGCACAATGCCGACGAGGACGGTCGGAATCTGCATCAGTGGGACCTTGCCTTGCATTTCCTCGCGACTCAAAATGATCTCCCCGCCCCCGAAATCGCCCGAGCCCACACTGATCTGCTGGATGCTCGCGGCCGTGCCGAGCGGAAGGTAGCGCACTTGAACCCCGGGATCCTTCTTGTTGAAATCATCGATCCACACCGCGTAGAGAGGGCTGGGAACATTCGATCCCGAGCCTACGAGGGCGATCCTCTGCTGGGCGAGAGTCAAAGTCGCTAGGAACAGGGAGCAGCAGGCCATCGTCTTAACGATCATTGCGGTCTCCTTCAACCGATGCGGAGAGAGTAGAGGTGGCACAGGCAGTACATATTTACAGCCTCAGTCCTAGCGTAGGCCGGGATTGGCTCCTGGGTCCTGATGACGAAGGTCATTCAAGAGTACTTTGGTGATGGCTAACCAATCCCGCAAGGCCCACCACGTGCGCAACCCAATCCGACCAATCACCGCTTGGAAGCGCTGCCCCCCAAGTGATAGCATTCCTGGTTTTCTTTGGGGGAACGATTTATGCGTGACGGGATAGGGAGCGCCGCTCAATTGCTCCTGGTTGTCCTCGTGCTCGGCGAAAACGGTGTTGCGCAAGCCAAACCAGCCAAAGCCGCTCCGGCTGGACCAGATCTGAAATCTCTGTTTGACTTTAGAGTCCGCTCGGAATGGGAGGCGCTCAAGAACAAAGACAAGAATGCCTACGCAGATCTGTTGGCGGATGATTTTGCGGGGGTCGAAGTCGATGGCGGGGGGGAACGCTCGAAGGTTCAAGCGGTGAATGAAGTCGCCAACGAAAATGTCTTCAAATACACGCTTTGGGGTTTGAAGGTTACTCCCTTAGGACGGGATGCAGCCTTGGTGATCTATGAAGTCACCATGGAATTCCCTCCGCGGTCCGTCTTGCGGTATTCGCGAATTTACGTTACCGAGGTTTGGGTCAAGCGCGATGGCCAGTGGAAAGAGCTGCACTATCAGGAGACCCACGTCAAGTAGTCCCTGGCACTGCGAGGGTTGGTCCTCTCCCGCTCCCGACGGGCGTAGCGCACCCGGATCTTTGACTGCGTAGCCGATCGCCGTCCATAGGGTGATAGAGGTTGCTGATCGACCAGATCGGCGGAATGAACTTGGCTTGCCATCGACCATCGGCTAGCGTAGAGCCGGATAGGCCGGGAGATTTCGGCCCCGGGCCGGCAAGCGAACGCGGCTAGATTAAGATTGAATGTCGATGACTCTGAAATCCGTAGAGACTTTGTTGGATGTTCTACATTTTGCCGACAGTCACACGGCCGTAATTCTCCCCGACCTCGAGATTCGCCTGACCTATGACTCGCTGCGGCAACAAGTGCTCACGATGGCCGATGCCTTGGCTGCTGCCGGCATTCGACGTGGCGACCGGGTGGCGATTGCCCTGCCGAACGGTCTGCCGGCGCTGGTGAGTTTTCTGGCGGCATCCATTGCCGGAACGGCGGCCCCGCTCAATCCCGCCTATCCCTATGAGGAGTTCCTGTTTTTCCTCGGAGACACGAGCGCCCGCATCTTGCTCTGTCCGCCGGCGGAGGCAGAGTACGCCCGCAGTGCGGCAGCGGATCTTGGAATTCCGGTGCTGGCCGTCGTCATGAATGCTCAGGGAGAGATCGAGCTCGAAGGCGCTGGGAAGCGAGTCTCGGCCGCACCTCCAACCGCGGACGATGTGGCGTTGGTTCTGCACACCAGCGGAAGCACCGGGCGACCCAAACGGGTTCCGCTGCGGCACTTCAACCTGGCAGTTTCGGCCGCCAATATTGCGAACGCCTACACGCTCTCGGAAGAAGACGTTTCCCTTTGCATCATGCCGCTCTACCACATTCACGGGATCATGGCCTCGGCCGTTTCCACCTTGCTGTCGGGGGGTACGGTACTTCTGCCCGCGAAATTCAACCCCCTCTCCTTCTGGCGCTGGGTGCGGGACTACCGCGTCACCTGGTTCTCGGGAGTGCCCACCATGCATAAACTGATCCTGGCCCGCACCCGCGAGAAGCCGAGCGACTCTCGCTCTCTACGCTTTATTCGCTCCTGTAGCGCCCCGTTTTCCGCCGAGACCATTCAGAAAATGGAGGAGATCTTCGGGGTCCCGTTCGTCGAAGCTTATGGGATGACCGAAGCCTCCCATCAGATGACCTCCAATCCCTTGCCGCCCCGGCATCGGAAACCAGGTTCGGTCGGCGTCGGGGCCGGAATCCGGATCAGTATCATGGATGCGGAAGGAAACCACCTGGGCACCGACCAACGCGGGGAAGTCGTCATCCAGGGGCCGAACGTCTTCCGGGGATACGAAAACCATCCCGAAGCCAACACGAGATGCTTTGTGAATGGATGGTTTCGTACCGGGGATCAGGGATATCTGGATCGGGATTGCTACCTGCACTTGACCGGGCGGATTAAAGACATCATCATTCGCGGAGGCGAGAACATTGCGCCGCACGAGGTCGATGAAGTCCTCCTGAAGCACCCCGCGGTTGCCAATGCCGTTACCTTTGGCTTCCTGCATCCCACCCTGGGTGAGGAGGTGGCGGCAGCCGTGGTGTTGCACGAGCCCGGAGGTGAGAGCGAATCCTCCCTGTTGAGATATTGTCGCGACCACATGGCCGAATACAAGTGTCCCAAGAAAATCTACTTTGTCGAGAGCATTCCCACCACAGGAACCGGTAAGATTCGGCGGCGGGCAGTCGCGACGGCAGTCGCGGATGAGCAAGGATGAAAATTCTCATCGTGGGAGCCGGCGCGGTCGGAGCCTATATCGGAGCCCGCATGGCGCGGACCGGTCTGGACGTCACGCTGGTGGCGCGCGGCGCCCAGCTTGGTGCCATCCGAGAGCGGGGCGTCGAAGTCAACAGTGCCACCGGCAGTTTCCAGGCGCGCCCGAGCATCCGCCCCAGCCTCGAGGAAGTGGGGCCGGTGGACGTGGTTTTTTTGGGCGTCAAAGCCCACAGCTTGCCGCAACTGGCGCCCCAATTGAAGGCCGTCCTGGCTGCCGACACGACGGTGGTCAGTACGCAAAACGGAGTGCCTTGGTGGTTCTTCGAGAACTTTGGCGGGACCTGGGAGGGACTGCGGTTAGAACGCGTGGATCCCGGGGGAGTGATCTCGGCGGCGATCGAAGCCCGACGCGTGGTGGGATCGATCGTCTATTTCTCCACCGAAGTCGTCGCTCCCGGCGTGATTCGTCATGTCGAGGGCAACCGCATTTCGCTCGGGGAGCCGGACGGAACTCGGTCCGAGCGCCTCCGCCGGATTGCCGACGCCCTCCTCGCCTCCGGCCTGCGCGCACCCATCACCGCACACATTCGCAACGAAATCTGGGTCAAGCTCCTCGGCAATGTCGCCTTCAACCCCCTGAGTGCGTTGACCGGAGCCACTCTGGCGCAGATGGCGCGCGATCCCGATGTGGCAAACCTGGCGCGGGAAATCATGCGCGAAGCCGCCTCCGTCGCTGCCCGTTTGGGACTGGACCTGCCGGTCTCGATCGAACAACGCATCGCCGGGGCGGAAAAAGTGGGAGAGCACAAGACCTCGATGCTGCAGGACCTCGAAGCCGAGCGGCCGTTGGAGCTAGAAGCCATCGTGGGCGCCGTGGTGGAACTCGGCCAGCGAATCGGCATCCCCATGCCCCATACGCAGACCGTTTACAGCGCCACCAAGTTGCTGGCGGCGTGTCGCGCTACCCATCCCCGAACCTGAGTACGCGGTGCCTACGGGGTCCTCCCCCAACCCGACGGGCGGTCGCTTGCCGGCTCCGGCCGACCTGCCTTGCCGAAATCCACCGGGCAGGGGAAGGTTGTTGTGCCGCCGACCGTTCCCGGCTTGACAAAGTGCGCTATAATCTGGTCCAGTTATCAGACCACTTGGGGGCTCGGGGTGGGAGCAACGCTGAAGTCCGATTTCGAGATCATTCGTCGCAATAAGGTCTACGAGGAAGTTGCTCGGCAGCTCGAGCAGATGATCCTCAAGAAGCTGCATCCGGGCGACAAGCTGCCATCGGAGCGCGAGCTGGCGGAGACCCTGGGGGTCAGCCGCAGTTCCATCCGTGACGCGATTCGCAGCCTGGAGTTGATGGGCCTGGTCGAACCGCGGCAAGGTGCCGGCACCGTCGTGCGGGAGATTTCCGCCAGCACCATCATGAACCCGCTGGCCGCTCTGCTCCGCCACAAGCTGGAACTCGTCGGGGAACTGCTGGATTTCCGGAAGATGCTCGAACCGCCGCTGGCGGCACGCGCGGCCACGCATCGATCGGAGGAGGAGATTGAGGAACTCGAAGACATCCTGCGCCGGCAAGAGGCCAAGTTGCGTCGCGGGGAAGCCGCGATCGAGGAGGATTCGGAGTTCCATTACACCATTGCCATGGCCTCGGGCAACAGCGTGGTGCTGAAGGTGCTCGACCTGCTGATGGATTTGTTGCGGGATACCCGCGCACGCTCGTTGCAAGCCGAAGGGCGCCCGCAGAAATCGCTGGCCGGGCATCGCCGCATTCTCTCGGCCATCAAACGGCGGGATGCAGAAGCCGCGAAGGCCGCCATGCGCCGCCACATTGAAGATGTCGAAGAGATGGTGCTCGAGCCCGAAGAACGCGCCATCAAAACGGAGGGTTGAGATGGGCCGGTTATTTGCAATCGAAGTGATCTATCGCGGCATTTTTCAGAAGACTCTGGGCGGGCGTATCACCCGCGGCATTGTTCTTGCCGCCCACGAGGAGGGAAAGGTGGGGATTTCCTTCGGCCGCTACGGCGACAGTCCGGAGCGGAACGGCATTCCCGCCAAAAGCTTCGCCATCGTGGCGGGCGATCAACAAACCCTCGAGGAAGGCATGGCGAAGTACGAACCGAAAGAGGTGGACATCACGATCGCGGTCGACGACACCCTGTGCAAAGGAGTGGAATCCTGGGCCTGGTATGGCTTGCAGCCGGTCAACAAGCTTTTGAAGCCGGGCGGCACCCTGATCGTGACTTCGCGGGAAGGGCCGGAAACCATCCTGGCCATGGCGCATCGCAAAGAATCGCCCTACCGCTTGACGATTCTGAAAGGTACCCCGAGCTTCTCCGGTCTTTGGGTGTACAAGGATGATCACACCGACGTCCGCATTCTGGGTACGATTGCCAAGATCCTTCCCGATCTTTTCAGCTTGAAGTCGGTGCAAACCATGATCCGCGAAGAATGGAAGGACCCGATCAAAGCCGAGTCCGCGGCGCGCGCCTACGAGCGATCGAGCGCCACGACCGTGACGCCCGATCAGGGCAATCCCGAAGTCCCCTATAAATTCGCGCTGCCAAAATGGCATGAAATGGGGGAGGGAATTGCCATTCCATCGATTGCTCCCGGGCATGCCATCGAAGACCCCGCCTCCCATGCCGTGGGCGGGTTCCGTCCCGATCGCAATCCCACCTTCAAGAAGTTCACCACCCGCACCCTGCGCCCGGTGGTCAACTTCGATACCTGCATCAAGTGCACCTTGTGCTGGCTGCAATGTCCGGATTCCTGCTTCGACGTTACTCCCGAGGGCCTGTACGACGCGAACATGCAAGCCTGCTGTGGCTGCGGCGTGTGTGAGGCGGTTTGCCCGGTGAAGGATTGCGTGACCATGGTGAATGAGTCCGAGTTCACGGACAACGACAGCCAGTGGGAAGCATGGCGGAAGGACAAGAAATCGTACACGGCTTGGCTCGAAGACAAGATCAAGACCCGCGAGGAACGATCGCACGGGTTCCGCTATCGCGGGCAATATGCCGAGCAGATCCCGGAGATGCTGGAGATCGCCAAGCAGGGATAGGGACAAAGGAGGAAATGGTCATGGCTACGGCCCCCGCAGTCGAAGAGCGAACCAGCGAACAGACCGCACTGATCACGGGCAGCGAAGCGATTGCCGTCGCCTGCAAACTGGCCGACGTGGATGTCATTACGGCTTACCCCATTCGCCCGTACGACACGGTGATGCAGTATGTTGCGAAGTTAGTGTCCAGCGGCGAGATGGACTGCGAGTACATCGTGGCCGAGGGTGAACACTCCCAATTTGAAATCGTGAAACACGCCAGCGCGTGCGGCGCGCGGGTGTTCTGCGGTTCGAGCGGCGTGGGTTGGATGTACGCCATGGAAGCGTTGACCGTGACCCCCGCCTTGCGCATTCCCATGGTGGCGATGGTCGGCAACCGGGCCCTGGATGATCCCGGAGCCTTTGGCGTCGAACACAACGACGCCCTGGCGGTGCGCGACCTCGGCTGGCTCTTGGTATGGGTCGATAGTGCGCAGGAGGCGCTCGACACTGCTCTGGTAGCCTACCGTGTGGCCGAGGACCGTCGCATCTTTCTACCCTGCGCCATCAGCTGTGACGGGGCCTTCTTGACCCACTCCCAGGCTTTGGTAAAGATTCCGACGCAAGAGCAAGTGAACCGGTTCCTGCCGCGATACGATCGTCGAGATCTTTTGCTGCATCCCGACAACCCGATCACGGTTGCGCCCCAGGGCAACGAGGACTGGGTCATGGAGATCCGGCGCCAGAACTATGCGGCCATGGAGCGTGTATCCGGGGTCTTGCGCGAGGCCTATCGCGATTTCGAGCGCGTGTTTGGACGCTCCTATAGCAATCCGTTCTTCGAGGAGTACGAAACGGAGGACGCTGACATCGTGCTGATGGGCATGGGCACGCTATCGACGCCGGTCAAAGTGGCCATCCGGCAGATGCGCAAGACGGGCAAGAAAGTCGGATTCATCCGTATGCGCTGGTTCCGCCCTTTTGCGGCCGAGGAGTTGGCCCGCTCGTTGAGCCGCTTCCAGGCGATTGGAGTCATTGATCGTGACTACTCCTTCGGATCCCCTTACATGAGCGGTGTCCTCACCAACGAAGTGCGCACCGCACTCTATTCCGCCCCGGGGCCGAAGCCGCCTGTCTTAGGCTTCATCGCCGGGCTGGGCGGGCGAGAAGTCACCGTGCCCGACGTGGAGAAGGTATGCGATTGTGTGTATCAAGCCGCCGAAGGCAAGTCGCAACCCTTGACCCGCTGGATCGGGCTGCGGGAATAACCGCGTCCGGATGGTGATCGGGCAGCAGAAAGAAATGGAGAAGCCATGGCAACCTACGTACAGATTGATCCGACGCAGAAACTCGATCCTTTCAAGTCGGTGAAGAAGCTCCCGCTCGAGGAGTTTTTCACCTCCGGACATCGCACTTGCCAGGGCTGCGAATCGGCGCTGGTCATGAAAATGATGGCGAAGGCTGCCGGCCCGCGCACGATTGTGCTCGGCAGCACGGGGTGTATGTACGTAGCCAACACGACCTACTACAGCACCTCGTGGGTCGTGCCCTGGATGCACACCCAGCTCGGCAGCAGTGGGTCGGCGGCCTTAGGCGCATCGGCGGCTCTCAAGGTGCTCATGCGCAAGGGCAAAATCAAGCGCGAACCGATCAATGTCATTGCCTTCTGCGGCGACGGCGGCGGCGCGGATATGGGCGTGGGGGCGATTTCTGCCACGCTTACCCACCCCGATTACAACTGCCTGATCTTGATGTACGACAACGAGTCCTACGCCAACACCGATATTCAGCTCTCGGGAAGCACGCCGTGGGGGGCCAACACCACCTTCAGCACTCCGGGCAAGGTGAAGCGAATCATGCACCGCCGCTGGAAAAAGAACATGGCCGGCATGATGGCCGCCGGCCATCCGGAATGTAAATACGTGGCAACGATTTGCATGTCCTATGGGCTTCACGGGATGAATTCCATCCGCAAGGCGCTGGCGATTGGAGGACCGACGTTTATTCATTCGCTCGATCCCTGCCCCAAAGGTTGGGATTACGATCCTTACCTCTCGCATGAAATGGGCGAATTGGCGGTCAACACCGGGATCTGGCCGTTGTACGAGGTGGAAGAGGGAGTGCTCAGGCTTACCGGGCGCACCCAGCAGATCGCCCGGGGCAAAATCCGGCGGCTGCCGGCGCGAGACTATTTGCTCAAACAGGGAAGATTTGCTCACTTTACCGACGACGACATCGAGTACTTCCAGAGCAAGGTCGACGCCATGTGGGAGAAGTGGTTGATTCCTGGCGTAATTCCGTTTCGGCAGGAGGTCGAAGCGGATCAACCGCCGGCGGAGTGAAATTAGCCGCGTTTCCCGTCGCCTGGGAGCGCTGCCGTAAGGCGGCATCGATGACCCGAGCGGCGGCCGCCGTCAGAGTGCAATCCGTGAGTATCGAGCACCGGGGCAAATTTGGTTGGCGCCGGCAGGGTCCAGGTTTTCGGTAATGCTTGGTTTAAAGCGAAAACCCTCATCGAAGCTCCTCGGTTCGCGCTGAGGAGCCTGAGTTTTTTGCGGGAAAGAAGAGCAGGCAGCCATGGTTCCCGACGATTGGGCAAAGATGATCGATCATACCAACCTGCGGCCGGAGGCGACCGAGGATCAGATTATCCGACTCTGCCGGGAAGCCCGTGAGTTTGGCTTCGCGGCTGTGGTCGTGAATCCCGCATACGTCGCACTGGCGGGCTCGCGATTAGCAGGATCGGAGGTGAAAGTAGCCACCGTCGTCGGCTTCCCTCTGGGCGCGACGCTCGCAAGCGTCAAGCAATTTGAGGCCAGCCAGGGATTAAAGCTAGGGGCACGGGAGATTGATATGGTGCTGAACATTGGCGCCCTGAAGTGGGGCCAGCGCGAATTCGTGCAGTCGGAGATTCGGGGGGTGGCGGGAGTGACCCATGAGGCCGGCGGGTTACTCAAAGTCATCCTGGAGACGGCCCTGCTGACCGATGAAGAGAAGAAGCTGGCATGTGAATTGAGCGTCAAAGGGGAGGCGGATTTTGTAAAGACCTCCACGGGATTTCTAGGGGGAGGAGCGACCGTGGGCGATATCCGCTTGCTGCGCCAGATCGTGGGGCCGAGCATCGGCGTGAAGGCGTCGGGCGGGATTCGCACCGCCGGCGACCTGAAGGCGATGATCGAAGCGGGAGCCAATCGCATCGGCACCAGCAGTGGAGTGAGAATTATCGAGGAGCTGCGCCAGCCGTCACCGACGGCGTGAACCATTCCCGGCCGGAGCTGTGGACGGGGTGCTAGGGAAGGACGGGCAGCGAAGCATGGTGCTTGCGCCGGCCGCTCAGCCGGCAGGCTTGAGCCAGACAAGAATTCCTGCGCCGGGCCGTTCGACAGTGTGGATATAATGCACTGGTCCAGTTGTCAGACCAGTGGGGAGCCCATGGGTAGGCCTATGGTTATTTCTGGAGGAGCGGTCGACTCCCAGCCCAAGATCATCAATCGCTGGATTCAGATGTTTTCCTGCATCATCGCGATGATGGCGATTGCCAATCTTCAATACGCCTGGACGCTCTTCACGAAACCCCTCACCCAGAGCTTGCAAGCCACTCTGGCCGCCGTACAGGTGGCATTTGCCGCCTTCGTCTTCACCGAAACCTGGCTGGTACCTTTCGAGGGTTACCTGATTGACCGTCTCGGCCCACGGCTGGTCATCGGAATTGGCGGTCTGCTGGTCGGAGCCGGTTGGATCGGAGCTGGGGCCACGACCAGCCTCGGCGAACTGTACGTTTGGTACGCCATCGGCGGGATTGGAGCAGGAGCGGTTTACGGCGGATGCACGGGCAACGTGCTGAAGTGGTTCCCCGATCACCGCGGACTCTGCGTGGGGATTGTGTCTGGCGCCTACGGAATCGGTACTGCGGTCACGGTGGCTCCGATTGAGACCATGATCAAAGCTTCCGGCTATCGGCATGCATTTGTTTTTTGGGGCATCCTCCAGGGCATCATCGTGACCGCAGCGGCCATGTTCATCGTGGCGCCTCCCAAGAATTGGTTTCCCGAGAATTGGAAGCCGATGGCCAACGTCCGGCAAAACACACGTGACTTGACGTGGTGGGAAATGGTGATGCAACCATCCTTCTACGCCATCTACATCATGATGACGCTCGTGGCCTTCGGCGGCCTGGTGGTCACAGCTCAACTCAAGGAGATCGCTACCTTTTACCAGGTGGATAAACAGGTGGTTGTCTGGGGTCTGTCTGCGTCCATTCTGGCGATTCAGTTGAACCGCGTGGTGAACGGAGTCACCCGTCCGCTGTGGGGCTGGATCTCTGACTACGTCGGCCGGGAGAACGCCATGTTCAGCGCCTTCCTGATCGAAGGTCTGGCGATCTGGCTGTGGCTCCAGACCATCCACAAACCCTTAATGTTCGTCCTCTTGTCGAGCCTCGTGTTCTTTGCCTGGGGCGAGATTTTCTCCCTATTCCCTTCGATCACGGCGGATCTGTACGGCCGGCGATGGGCCACCACGAATTACGGAGTCGTCTATACCTCCAAAGGCACCGCCTCCATCTTTTCCGCGCCGGTCGCTGCCTTTGTGATGTACAAGACGGGTTCGTGGGTGCCGGTGTTCTATGTGATGATCGTCTGCGATGTAATCGCCGCCTTGATGGCACTGTTCTGGCTGAAGCCGTTAGCCACGCGCACCCTTGCCCAGGGACAATTCGTGGTCGAGGAAGCCAACCGAGAAGCGGCAGCCGCGCCTTCGCGGGCTGGTTCTGGCGTAGCCTGAACGGGGGACTGGAGCGAATGCGGCGAACCGTTCAGCCGGCCGAGCTCGCCCGCTTATCAGCCGGGGTCACTTTGCCCTGGGGGAGGGTTCGACGTCCCCGGCACTCGGCTTCGCACCTTATCGTAGATCCAAAGCGCTAACGCTGTAACCAGGCCTACGGCAGTCACCCACCACCACATGGATGCAGCTTGATGTCGGATCTCTCCAAACTGGTGGATGAGCATTCCCCCGAACCACCCGCCGATCAAAGACCCGATCCCGATCGGCAAAAAGGCAAATCCCATGTATGTGCCCTGCTGGCCCGGGGGCGCCAGCCGCGAAATGTATTCGTAATATCGTGGCGACTGCGTGATCTCACCCAAGGCAAGGACGAATAACGCCAGCACGACGCTCGCCAGGGTGGAGCGGAAGGCCAGGATCAGCCAGGCTACGGAGGTAATCAGGGTTCCCAGGATAATGGCTTGAAAGGCAGGGATCTTGCGGGTCAAGAAGTTCACCGCAAGCGTGAGCGAGATCACGGTCAGACCATCGGTCACGAGAATCAGTTCGACATCCGCACGGGAGTTGATGTAGGCATGGATATATCCAGGCAAACTGATGTATTGCTGCCAAAACACGACCCAGTAGCCGGTGAACAGCACCAGGAACCACATGAAGCGGCTGATGCCGGCGAGCCCAACCAGCAGCAGTCCTGTCCAGAGCCACCAGGGCAGGTGGAGTCCGGAATCGAGTGACACGCCGATGCGCAGCAGTAGGGCGATCACCAAAACGGAAAAGACCAGCCGATAGTTGCCCACAACTAGACAAAAATTGCGGGCCACATCCCTGATCGAGGGCTGAAGCTGATTGGGCTCCTTGCGGGGCTCTTCAAAGAACCACAGGACCACAAAGAACATGGCGAAGACGCTAAGCGCGGCCACCCGGTAAACGCTCTCAATGCCCAGGTGGCGATGGGCCCAGGAGGCGAAATAGGGTCCTGCCGCGCCTCCGATGTTCACCATGGTGTAGTAAATCGAATAGCCGAAGGAGCGAACCTTTTCCTTCGAAGTGCGAGCCACGGTGCCGACCACGCAGGGTTTGACGAGGGAAATGCCCAGAGCCGGAAGGACCAGGATGCAGCCGACAAACAGGTCGAGGGGCACACGATCGCGCACCGCCGCCAACCAGGGGGCTGCGATCGAACCGATCAAAAAATAGGCCGCGGATAGGATCAGGTAGGCCAGCGAGAGGGCGCGGCGGAAGCCTAGGCGGTCCGCGGCGGCGCCGCCAAAGGCGGCGAGAAACCATACCATTCCCCCGAAGATGCCGGCCAGAGTTCCGGTCTCGACGGAAGAGAAATTCAGGCGTTCCTCGAGGTACAGGGCCAGCGAGGCAAACGCCCCATAATAGGCAAGGCGCTCGAAGATTTCGCTACCGTTGGCGATCCAGAACGGCCGTTCGAAGCCGGTGCGAATCTCCTCGAGCCGGGCGGAGAAACTCAAGCGCCGCTCCTGAGAAGCAACCGCCGATCGGGCTTCGATCGAGCGGTCGTGCGGCGCTCGCTAAGCGCAATCGCCAGCGGTGACCGACCGGGGAATGGGCTTGGGCTCTTCATGGCTCTTCCACTTGTTCTGCCAGGATCCTCGGGTCCTTTTCACCCCCCGCTAGGCCTTGGTTCTCTCACCAAAGATTGCGGTGCCGACGCGGACACAAGTCGACCCTTCTTCGATGGCGACTTCAAAATCATGCGACATTCCCATGGATAGGACCCGCATGCCGACCGAGGGCAGCTTGCGAGCAGCGATTTGATCGCGCAACTGACGAAGCCGCCGGAACGAGGGTCGAGCTTGCTCCGGATCTTCCGCGAACAGCGGAATCGCCATCAGCCCGCGAAATTCCAGATGGTCGAACTCGGCGGCGTGACCTAAAAGATCGTTCAATTCCTGTGATTCGGGTGCGACTCCGCTCTTTGCCGCCTCGTGCTCCAGGTTAATCTCAAGAAGAACCGCGAGCCGTCGTCCGATTCGCCGGGCAGAAAGATTGAGCTTCTCGGCCAGGCGCAGCGAGTCGACCGAATCGATGGCGGCAAACAGCTCCGCCGCTTGCGAAGCTTTGTTGGTCTGTAGGTGCCCGATCATGTGCCACTCGGCGGCGGGCAAATCCCGCAAGGCCGCCCATTTGCCCGCGAATTCCTGCACCCGATTCTCGCCGAACAGTCGTAAACCGGCGGCGTAGGCTTCGCGGATCGAGTTCGGCGGAAAATTTTTGGTCACCGCCATACAAGCGATTTCCTTCGGATCACGTCCAACCCGAGAAGCCGCGGCGCGAATGCGGGCTTGTACCTGCTTAACGTTGTTCGCAACCATACTCACTCGCAACCAGACAGGACGCGGAGAGAAAGTACTCGCCATCGCATAAATACCCAGGAGCAGTTCCGTGACCGCAGCTTACCGCACGGTATGGTCTGATGGATGATGACCAACAAAGCCTAGAGAGTGTCACAGGGGGCGGATGAAAATCAAGCGTTCGACGTCGTTACCCGCAGTGGGATGGGTCATCGTGTTGCGGGCGCTTGCTGTAGTTCGCAAACCTGTCGCTGCCGCTCACATGATGGCAGTGGGCGGGGCGGGTTCATCCGGGCTGCCAGCGCTGGCGAGCGGTATCTTGATCATGACCAAGATCAGCACCGCCATGGCAAGCAATCCGGACAAGGCAAAATCGCCCGACCCGAGGTGCCAGAGCGCGTGATTGGTTCCGACAACGGCAGCAATCACCAGGCCGCATAACGCTTCCCCGGCGATCAGACCGGATGCGGTCAATACTCCGGCGTTATCCACCCGCGCCTTTTGCGCGTCGTTGTAGCCGCGGCGGTCCCTCAGTTTGTCGGTAATCCAGCGGATCAGGCCGCCAAGAAAGATGGCGAAGGTGGTTTCCAGGGGCAGATACATGCCGACCGAAAACAGCATCGGGCTTTTGACTTCCACCATGATCATGGCGAACCCCATCAGGATGCCAACCACCACCAAAGGCCACGGCATGTTGCCTCCGACGATGCCTTGCGCCAGCATCGCCATCAACCCGGCTTGCGGTGCCGGTAGCGCCGCGCTGCCAAAGTGGTACGCCTTATCCAAGATCATGAGGGGAAGAAACAGAATCAGCGATGCGACCAGGATGCCGAAGATGTCGCCCAGCTGCATTTTCGCGGGTGTGCCGCCGAGGATGTGTCCCACCTTCAAGTCCTGCAACATCTCGCCTGCCACCGCCGAGGAAACGCAAACCACGGCCGCCACCCCGAGTACGGCTGCCACTCCGCCGGTCCCGGACACGCCGAGCGCCACCATCATGAGCGCGGCTACGAGCAGCGTGCACAGAGTGAGCCCGGAGACGGGATTGTTGGAGGAGCCGATCATGCCCACCAGGTTGCCGGAAACTGCTGCAAAGAAGAAGCCAAGCACGACCATCACGGCCGCCGCGACCATCGCGCCCGCCATCACTTTGTGGCCGGCCAAGTTATGTGCCCCGGCGATAAAGAAGTAGTACAGGCCAATCATGGCCAGAAATACCACGCCCACTCCAAGAAAAACTACCCTTGCACTCAGATCGCGATCGGTGCGGTCGGTGGCTTGGTGCGCTTCCGCAGATTTTCGCAGATCGGAAACCGCACGTTTCATGCCTACCACCAGTTGCTTGCGCATCCGAAAGAGGGTGAAGCCTGCCCCGACCAGCATGCCCCCAACTGCGATGGGGCGCACGATCGAGTACCAGACACTGAAGGCGACGGCGCTCCAGTAAGCATCGGCGCCGGCGTAGGCCGGCATGGCGGGAAGACTCGGACCCAGAAAATAAATCAAGAGCGGAACCAGCAAACCCCAGGCCAGTACACCGCCGGCGAAGTTCAGCGCCGCCAATCGCGGTCCGATAATATAGCCGACGCCAAGATAGGCCGGACTGACAGCGGGGGAGGTGAAGGTGCTCATGCCACCGGTGGCCACGATCGGCGAAGTTGCACTGCGCCCCAGGCGCAGACCGTTGGGCATTTTGGGAATATTGATGAGCACCTGTTTGGTGTACCAGAAGAGGTTGACCTGGGAAAGAAAGTACATGACCGCACCGAAGCCCATGTTGGCGAACAGGATCTTCGCCGCCTTGGAGCCCTGCTGTCCGGCCTTATGGATTTCCCCGGCCGCCACCGACTCCGGAAATGGAAGTTCGGGATCTTCGACCATGACGCGGCGCAGCAGCGTGACAAATAAGATTCCGAGCAGGCCCCCCAGCACCATCAGCGCGACCGACTGCCAATACCTCTCCACACCGAGACTCGGCCACAGACCTGCGAGAACGAACGCCGGGATGGTAAATACGGCGCCCGCTGCCACCGATTCTCCAATCGCGCCCACCGTTCTGGCGATGTTCTCTTCGAGCAGGGATCCCTTCATCAGGCGCAGGATCGACATGCCAATGACCGCAGCGGGATAAGTAGCCGCAATCGTCATCCCAGCTCTCAACCCGAGATAGGCATTGGCGGCGCCGAGAATGCCGGTCATAATCAGTCCCAGAACGACCGCGCGGAAGGTGAATTCCCGCATCTCCACACTCTGCGGCACGTAAGGCCGATATTTTTTCTGTGCGGCTGGGAGCGGAGTTGGAATGCTCATGAAACCGTCCTCCCCGGAGGATAGGTAAAGCTTGGACGGCGCACCTTAACACGCGAACGCCGTGCTTTACAAGTGAAACAAGCCGCCGATCCACATTCGATCGGCCGTGGCCGACAACGCTAGGTCACACGTCGTCAGCAGGATGCCATCGATCCACCCAGCCGGGTTCTCCCGGGGCCCAACGATCGAAACTGATCGCCCGGCGGCGACCGGCGTCTGTGCCGGACTCCACGCTGTGGTGCTTGGGCGTGATCAGAAGGGACTTAGCGCTCCCTTACCTCTGGTGTCGAATCCTCCGGGCTTTTCCGGTCTCAATTGCGATTGCGCGTCGAATGCAGCATGGCTATACTGAGAGTGATTCGCCCGGCCCGGAGCCTCCAGGGGAGAGGTCGAGCGGGGAGGGTGTCTTCAGCAGTAGCGGTAGGCCAATTCGGGTGACGGGTTCGAGGGTTCCGGGGCGGAGTCGGCTTTTCTCCTTATTCCCCCTCTTGGAAGGGAACGGTGTTCCCGCCGTCTCCGATCACGCTCGTTACCGTCCCGTGTCGGCGCTCGAATCCGCTTTTTCCGCAAAATTCACGGTTCCCATTCCTCGAAGCGTGCGCTTCCCGCCTGCGCTTAGCTTCGCAACTCGGGTAACCCGGTGTGTGCCTGATTGGGTTGGAGCGCCGGCGGAAACTTCTGTCGCGTTGTCTTCGTTCACCAGGAGGCACATGTCGGTAGCCGTATTTCTTGGTTACGGCCGTCGAGGGGTGGGAGGGGAGGTAAGGCATCTAAGGTAACGTGGCAGCGCGGCAACGCACGCCCGGCAGGAGCTCGAGCATGCGAGGATGGACAGGGAACACGGTCGGCGACGGGCCGGCTAAGAGACGGACATGTCAGGAAAATGGCACAATTCGCCGAACACTTTGGAGCGGACGGCAGTCTCGATCCCGCTCGGAGGATCGAGCGACGGCAACGGAGGGCCCGTCCTCCATGCACCCGTGCTGGTGTTGAATGCCTCCTATGAGCCCATCAACGTCTGTGCTGCAAGGCGTGCCATCGTCCTGGTTCTCAAAGGTGCGGCCATTGCGGAAGAAGAGAACGGCCATTTTTTGCACGCCGCCCGTCTGGCGATTCGTTTACCGTCCGTTATCCGCCTTCTCGAATATCGGCGCATTCCCCACCAGACACGGGCTCTTTCCCGCAAGAACATTCTGCTGCGCGACCGCAACACCTGCCAATACTGTGCCGAAGTGTTGCCGTCTAGCGACCTAACCCTCGATCATGTCGTACCCCGTTCGCGGGGTGGAACTTCCACCTGGGAAAACCTGGTGGCCTGCTGTCATCCCTGCAATCGCCGCAAGGGGAACCAACTTCCGGGTGAGGCGGGCATGAAACCCATGCGTGAGCCGCGGGCGTTCAATCTTCACACCAGCCGTCACATCATGCGGCTGATGGGTCACTCCGATGACAAGTGGCGCAAGTATCTTTTCTATTGAGCAATCTTGCTGCGAGCAAACCCCTTTCTCGGCCCACGGCCCCGCCTCCCATTCTGAGTCCTCATCGCGCAGGCGGCGAAGAAACCCGCTAGATTCTCTGAACCTTCCGGGAAGCGATTCTCAGTAGGGAATTCTGTTCGGCCTCTCCTCCCAGGCGCGGAAGGCTGCCAATGCCTGTTCCCGCATCATCTGCACCATCGGAATCGCACGCCGTGACACGGGTTGCGCGAATTGGTGGAGGATGAAGGAGTCATCGAAGCCAATCTTGGAGGCATCGGCAGCGAGGTTGGCGAAATAAACCCGGGCAAGGCGCGCCCAGTAGATTGCACCCAGGCACATGGGGCAGGGTTCACAGGAGCTGTAAAGTTCGCAATCTTTGAGCTCGAAGACCCTAAGCTTGGCGCAGGCTTCGCGGATGGCGACTACTTCGGCGTGGGCCGTGGGATCGGGGGTAGCCGTAACGCGATTGACGCCCTCGGCAACAATCGAGCCATGCTGGACGATGACGGCGCCAAACGGACCCCCCTGGCCGCGAAGAACGTTGTCGAGGGAGAGCTGAATGGCGCGAGCCATGAAAGCATTGTCCATGTGGGTTGCTCAGTCCGTGACTGCCGTTCTTGGTTTGTAGGAATTCAGGGATTCGGCTGCTTTAGGGGTCTGTGCCGGCCGCAACCGAAGCTCGCGCTTGATTTCCCCCCTCGCCCGGGCTGACACCCGTTGCCAGCAACCGCTCCGCCTTTTCCGCCTCGACCGGGGGCGAGAAGAGAAAACCTTGTGCGAGTTTGCAGTGCAGTTGCTTGAGGTGCGTGACGTGGGTGGGGGATTCAACCCCTTCTGCAACCGCCTTCAGGTTAAGATTCTGCGCCAAGGTAATGATCAGATTCACGATGTCGCGATTGACCTGATCGACATTCATGTTATGGACGAAGGAACGGTCGATTTTGATCACGTCGACGGGAAAGCGCCGCAGCCGGCTTAACGATGAGTGCCCGGTTCCGAAGTCGTCGATGCCGATTTGAACCCCGAGATGCTTGAGCTGGACCAGAACGCGATCGGTAAAGTCGGGATCCGCCATGGCCATGCTTTCCGTGATCTCGAGTTGCAGACTGCTTGGTTCTATTTCCGCTTTGTGAATCGCCGCTTCTGCATCCCCCACCAGGCTGGTATGCGCAAACTGCTTGGCCGAAACATTGACGCTGACGCTGAGCGGCGGATGCGAGGGGAATCTTGACTGCCAGGCGCGAATCTGACGACACGCAGATTCAAGCACCCAGCGGCCCATGGGAACAATGAGGCCGGTATTCTCCGCCATCTCGATGAAGTTGTCCGGTACGAGGAGACCTTGCTCCGGATGTTGCCATCGCAACAGGGCCTCGAAACCTACGATCTGCCCGCTCTCCACCCGGACGATGGGCTGATAGTGGAGACGAAGCTGTTCCTGCTCCAAAGCTTGGCGCAGCTCCGATTCGAGCTTCAGCCGACTTACGGCGCGGGTATGCATCTCGATATCAAAAAGCTGGCAGCGCGATTTTCCCAGAGACTTGGCTCGGCGCATGGCGATGTCGGCATCCCGCAGCAAGTCCTCGGGCCGCTCATGGGGCGTGGTGCTGAGCGCGATACCGACGCTTGCCGATGTGAAGACCTGCCGCCCGCCAACCTCGAACGGTCTGCCCATGGCGGTTTGGATCCGTTCGGCCACGCGCATGGCGTCGCTCGGATCCCTCAAGCCATCGAGCAGAATGGTGAATTCATCTCCTCCCAGCCGGGAGAGCACCGGATCACCCATGCGCCATTGTCCTTTGGGGCGAGTCACCGTATCGTCGTAGCGCAGGCAGGAGGAGAGGCGGCGACCAATCTCGATGATCAGTTGATCGCCCACGACATGACCCATGGAGTCGTTAAACACTCTGAACCCATCAACATCGACAAACAGAACCGCGTACTTGTAGGCCGGACTCCGGCGGGCTCGCAGCCAGCAATGTTGTAGGCGGTCGACAAAGAGATTGCGTTTGGGGAAGCCGGTCAGAGGGTCGTGAAAGGCGTCGTGCTCGAGCTGTTCTTCAGCCCGCCGCCGCTCGGTGATGTCACGATTCACGATCACCAGCTCTTCCACCTCCCCCTTGGGGTTGCGAATTGCGCTGGCAGTCGATTCGAGGACGCACCAGGTGCCGTTCTTATGGCGCATGCGGTATTCCAATCTTCTTTCCGCTGCCCCTTCCCGGGCCTCCCGGGCTGCCTCCATGACCTTGAACCGGTCGTCGGGATGGATTTGTTCGAAGGCGGATGTTTGCTCGAGCTCCTCCGGAGAATAGCCGAGAATTTTTCGGTAGGCGGGGTTGTTGTACAGGCGTCTGCCCTTGGTATCGACCAGCGCGATCATATCCGCCGCGTTTTCCGCCACCAGTCGAAACAGTTCTTCCCGCTTGGCTGTCAGCCGGACGCGCTCGATCCGCAATCGCCGATACGCCGCCGGGACTGCCAGCACGGAACACAAACCTACAATCAACCAGGGAGTATAGCCGATTGCCGGCAAGGTCGCCCGCGAGTGGAAGCCGCAGGAGGCATGGAGGAGACATTCGACGAGGAGCAGGGTGGAGAGGACCGCACGCCGATAGGACGCCCACCAGCTTTTCGCCCGTCGGCGCGAACTTTCAGGAAGGGAACGGCGACGCGTTCGCGAGACACCTGGAGGATGGTCGCCGGGATGGATTTCATACCGCAAGAGCAGATCCCCCTCCGTCGCGGACGCCCTGAGACGGGTAGCTTCGACGCAGCGCTGCGATCGTCGCAGCGAAGTGCCGCCCGGGTTCGAGACAAGGCGAAAGATTCGTCACCTCGAGAGTAGTATATCGGCCGCTTGTTCGCTGGGCCACGGCTCAACCGGTACTTTAGTACCCAACCCAGGCTTCGATCCGGAACGCACCCCGCAGCTTCCCCGAGTGCGTGGCTCGCGCCGCCGCTCCGACGAGCGCAAATCGCTTGCCATTCTTGCTGCGGTTTGGGAAACTGAATTGAAATGAAGACGATACTGCTGGTCGATGACAGTAAGTTGTTGCGCATGGCGAACGCCAGAATGCTCGCCAAAGCGGGCTACGAAGTGTTGACGGCGGCCGATGGCGAGGAAGGCCTGCGCCTTGTTCAGAGTCGTGTTCCCGACGTGTTGGTGCTCGACATGATGCTGCCTAAGATCTCCGGGGTCGAAGTACTTCGCGCCGTGCGCAGCAACCCGTCGACCCAGGCTCTTCCCGTCATCGTGTTGACCAGCCTCTCGCAGCTAAACCGCGACAAAATCATGGCGGAGGGCGCGACCGATTTTGTAGAGAAATCTCAAGTATCCAACCAGAATTCCTCGGATCTTCTAAGAGCGATTTCCAGAGTTTTGCAGCGCGGATAAGCCCTTCCTCATGGCTGCCGGTTTCTATTCGACGGTGGTAACCTTCGAAGCCAGCTCGAATCTGCCCGCTTCGCGTCCGCGGCAGGCGGCCAGAGCTAAGGTGATCATCTGTACCGGAAGGATTTCGAGCATGGGCAGGAGGGAAATCGGAACCGCCGGCAACCGGTAGGCCGGGCCAGAACCCGTCTCGCCTACGATTTCCGCCTGTCCGTCTTTTTCCCGAATGTCCCGCCACAGCCGGTGATTCAATTTCTTGGTCTTGAGGGCGCCGGCAAAGACCAGCACCAAAGTCTCACGGCTGAGCATCTCGAAAGGCCCATGGCGGAAGGCGGCGCTGCTCATGCCCTCGGCGTGAAAATGGTCGGACTCCTTGATGATCAGAGCGCCCGTGCCCACGGCCGCCAACGAGGCCCCCCGGCCGACCAAGAACAAATGCCGTATCTTTTTGAGCGCACCGGCCAAGCGACGCACGTGGTCCTTCCAATGGGTCAGATAGCGCTCGACAGCCAAGGGCGCCTGGGCTAGCTCCTGCCGCGTTCTCCCCAGATTCTTCTCGCACAATACATCGCCGAGCCACTCGAGAGCCATGAGGGCCGTGAGGTAGGTCTTGCAGGAGACAGAAAACTCTTTTCCGGCCCCGGTCAGTACGGTGGCGGTCGCGGCGGTCGCCAGCCGGCTGCGCCGACTGTTGGTGACGGCGATGATCGGGGAACGTCTGCGATTCATGGCCAGCAGCCTCACCATCTCGACGCTCTCGCCGGACTGAGAGACCGCGACTACCAGCGTTTTGGAATCGAAGAATGGATGCTGGTAATGAATCAACTCGGAGGTTTCGACCAGGATGGCGGTGAAGCCGGCGGCGATCAGCGCCAGGTTGAGGGGGTGCACGACGTGGAACGACGAGCCCATTCCCGTCAGCACGATGCGCTCGAACTGACCCCGGTTGAGTTCCCCTGCCAAGCGCTTCAGGTCTCGGGTGGGGCTAAGGGTGGTGAGGGTGTTTCGCAAGGCCGAGGGCTGCTCCAGGATGTCGCGCACGTAATCGCCTTCAATGACCTTCGGATCAGGCACGCGATGGTCCCTTATTTTGGAAGCGGTGGTGCCAGACTCTGGCGGCTCCGATCAGATTGGCCTCCTCGCCGAGAGAAGCTAACCTCAATTCTGTTTTGTCAAAGGGAACGTAGTGACAGCACTGTCGAATCAGGTTCCGGACTCCGGGGAGGAACAGGTCAGCACTCTTCATCATGCTTCCGCCAAGCACGATGGCATCGGGAGCGAACAGAGTGACCAGGTTCGCCAAACCCAGTCCAAGGTAGCGGACTTCATGCTCCACCGCCTGCCGTGCCAGCGCGTCCCCGTTTCGCGCCAACTGGCAGACTTGTTTCGCGGTCAATGGCGCCCCTGCGGGGTTCCCCGGCGGCGCGTTGGCTCGGAACCACTCGACCAGAGCTGGACCAGCAGCCAACGACTCCCAGCATCCGTGAAAGCCGCAGCTGCAGGGTGGGCCGGAAGGATCGACCAAGTGGTGGCCAATCTCGGGATGAGCCTGGTCGACGCCGCGATACAGTTCACCATCGAACACGAGGCCAGCGCCGATGCCGGTTCCGACCGTGACATAGATCAACCTCGGTTTATCTTTTCCGGCACCCCACGCCGCTTCCCCAAGGGCGGCGGCGTCGGCATCGTTTTCCATAGCCACCGCTACGGGAAACCGTCCTGCCAAGTCCCGCACCGGGTTTTCTCCTTCCCAACTGGGGAAGAAGTTCACGTTGCCGAACTCTCCGGTCAGCGGATCGACCGGACCGGTGGATCCAATGCCGATCCCCCCAATTTGACATCCGGCGGCGCGAGCCGCTTCTTGCAACATCGCCGTGATTCGATCGAGTGCGCTGCGATAACCTCGCTCGGGGTCGGTCGGTGCCTGCGAGCGTGCGAGAACCCGTCCGTTGTCATCGACCATGCCGACCGCGATTTTTGTGCCTCCAATATCAACCGCGGCGATCATGCCATCACCCGCCCGGTGCTGCTTGATTATTGCTTCCATTCCAGAATCGCGCCGTCATAGGGTTCGATCCGCAGCTTTGAACCCGATGGTCCGAGCTCGACTGCTTCGCTTGCATCCAGGCCCAGGCGGCTGATCGAACGTAGGGGTAGGGTGGTAAACAGGGTAACGTTTTCTGAAGTGGCGCTGTGATTGACTAAGACGAGATAGCCGCGGCTTGCCCCCCGCAGCACCACGGCTTCGACAGCAGCTTGGTCGGTGCGAAACTGGGGCCGCACCCCGGCCCAGTCTCGAAATGCTGCATAGATACGGTGCGTATCCTCGGGCTGGTCGAACACGGCCGGGACGGAAGCCAGGTAGTGTTCGAGGGGATAAGCGCTGAGCAGAGTTTTGCCCAGGCCTAAGCTATGCGAGACGAGCGCCGGATGACCATCCTGATCGACGGCGATCACCTTACCGCCGCTGACTTCGAGCAACGAGCCCCAGGACTCGATCGAACTGGTCGGCACGGTGTAATGGAGAGTGTCACCCGGCTTGAAGTCGCCGAAGGATTCGACAAACTTCAACGTAACTTCCGAGCTCGGAGCACGATCCATGAGCCGTGCTCCAAAAAGAGAAGCCATCTCGGGAATGGCCCCGTCGGAGGCAACGGAGGCATAGAGAAACCCACCCGCTTGCACGTACTTCTGCGCCTTGGCATAGAAATCCGAATGCACATGGACGAGAAAAGCATCGCCCGTACTGGTGAGGGGTGATGGCATAAAGAGCATGGGACGTTTTGCCCAATCATCATACTCTCGCGGGAAGTCGGCTTTGAGACCAGCCCGACGCGCCAGGACAAAAGAGATCAGGGCTGAGCCCATCAGCCACTCGTTGGCGCTCCCCGCGCTGGGCGTTCGTCCGGGGATGGCGTCGCCGTCGTTGATGGAGACGTAGGGAATCATGGCTGGACCGGTCAAACCGAAGCGGGAAAAATCGCCGTGAGGCTTCGCCCACTCGTCCGGGACGGGGATGGCCACGTCGGCCGCAGCGGGCGACAGGCCGCTCAAATCGAGGCGGCCTACAATCTGGGAGAACTTTTTGAACTCCCGGGCCAGGGGTTTGTCCTGCCGATCCCAGGTGGTCATGCCCCAGCCGGTTTCTTGCGGAGTACGCAGGTAAGGGACTTTATGAAACTGCTCGGGGGACGCGTCCGTGTAGCACCACAGGTCAACCCCGATGCTGCCGGCGCCCAGCCCGGAGTACATCTGCGCACGATCGTAAGCCGCCACTCGCTCCGGAGAAAACTGCGCGGTGGATGCCCCCATTTCATGGATCATCACCGGGTGGCCTGCACCGTTCGCCAAGGCAATCTCAAAGGCAGCCCCGTAGGTTCCACGCCCGGAGAGCAGTGCATCCGGGAACAACTCCGGGGCATAGAGAGTGAAGGGATGAACGCTCAAAAAGTCAACGAAGGGGGCAAGGTTGTCCGCGCGAAATGGGCCGTGGCTGAGTTCTTGCCCGCTGGTGCCGACGACAATCGGATGAAGTGTATCGGAATGGCGAATGCCGTCCACCACCAGATGCGTCCAGTTGATCGCCATCGCATCGGTCGTCTGTTCATCCACGATCCAAAAAGGCGGCTCATCCGTCAGATCCCATGCGATGATCGCACTCTCATGGGCGTAGCGACGACCGAACTCGGCGGCAAGGTTGCTTTCGAGGCGCAACATTTCCGGATCGGCATGCGGATGCCGACCGTGGCGCCAAGGCACATCCCAAAACGCTTCGCCCACTTCGCCGCCGATAAAAAGGCTGGGATGAAGGTAGATCTGATACTTGTGAGCGAGCGACACCAAGTAATCAAGCTGCTGAAAAGCTTCCGGATTGTAATCGCCCGGGCGCGGCTCAAACCACGCCCACAGCAGGTCGAAGCGCACCAGGCTGTATCCGAGTTCATGCATCTTGGCGAAGTCGGCCTCAATGTCCTTCGCATCCCACGCAATCGGCCATTGCATGGCCGCTTTGGCCGGCACCCAATGTGCGCCCACCGGCACAAAACGCCGGCCCTCACGCGTGAAATAGGTTCCATCCAAACTGACTCTCGGCAATTTGCCTGCTTGCTCGGTTGCCCCTGAGGAAGATTCTCCGAGGGCAGAGGCAACCGCAGCCTTCTGAGCGGCCATGCATGGGCATACCCCCACGAGCTGCAAGAGTATGAGTCCGGCAAAGGCTGGCTTCCGATGTCCCGGCCAGCGAGATCGACGAATCCGCACAAGCCTCCTTCTCTACCGCCACCAGATAGCGAACAGAATCAGCGTAAAATGACCCTGGCCAGGAACCGGATGGGCGCGAGTACCTGCGGTGGGAAGCGGTCGACGCCTGTCCGGTTCCGCGTTGCTTTCCCCTCGCCGAGAGCCGTTACGGCAGCCCCGCCTCCACTTCCTCCAAAACCCAATGCTCGGGGGAGTCCATATGGCAGTCATATCCATAGAAGCGACCGCTGAAGATGTGCTGGAAGAGACAGGCGCGCTGTCCGCGCAGCACTGCATTGTCCAGAACTGGCTGAAACCTGCCGTCCGGAGAGTCGGCGGCAAAGACCTTCACTTGCCACTCGCCCGCGGGATTGTCGGTGTAGCGATGCGGGTAGATCTCGGTCGCCAGAAAATAGGAGCCACCTTTCGCGCCGTGCGCATGTTTTACGTAGAGCAAATTCGGAGCGGCCACCGTTTCGCCGCTTTCGAGCAGGATCTTTTCGGGAGCATGGTCGAGGTCCTCCACGCGAGCTGCACTCTTGCTGACGATTTCGAAGTGATCTTTATCGTTGCCGCGATAAAACGTCAGGTAGAATCGCCTCGAGCGAGGGTCGCGAAATAAATTCGGATTCTGATTGCGTTGCTCGGGCACGCCTGGCACCAGCACTTTTTTTTCCTGCAGGTGAATACCATCTTCGGAAGTGGCCAACACAATATAGCTGCTCGACGTGTCATAGTCTCGGGTGATGGCGAAATAGAGCGTACCCTTGCGCTTGGGGTCGGCGTGGGCGAGGGCAGACGGCCAACGGGCATTGGTCCACAAAGGATTCTGCTCATACTTGGTCCAGTTCCTCAAATCGTTGCTGCGCGCCAAGCCAACTCCGAGCCCCTCATTCAGACCGTACCATCCCCAATAGCGAAATCCCTCTCGCTTGAGCTCAAGGACGCTCAGGGTGTGCGGGAATTGGTTCGCTTCCCACGGCTGCGTCTCGGAAAGGATGCGGAGGGGTGCGGCTAGTTCGAGGTAGGAGACTTGGTCCGCGGCGGTTTCGGGCGGGGAGGCGGTTTGCGCCAGGGCGAACGTACTGAGCGCTCCTAGGCTCAGCAACAAGCTGCGAAGATGGTTTTCGCCCAACACTCTTGGTTTTCCGCCCCAGGCTCTAGATCGTCGATGGCACGCCCAGTCTCTTTAGGGAAGTAGCGTCGCATCCCCGGTCCGGTTTTCCTGGTCGCCCGCTCCCTCTTTCCTAAGGGTCCGGCCAAGGACAGCCTAGTTCACCCAGTCGAAGTTGCTGACGCCTACCTGTTTCTTGAGCTAAAAAATGCATATCTTTTGTGTTGTCAAGAAAAATTTGTGGCGATGCCCAGGCACAAGCTGCAAGTTCGCAGTATCGTTATTCGTATAAGCCACTGTAATTATAGTCACTTACAAACTATATATAATGTCTGTAATTAAACTAAGGAGGGGCCTGTTGTCGCCTCTTCACTGCTTAACATATACCCCTTGTATACTATGTTGGTAGGTTGCCAATGAGGGGAAACAAACCAGGCGCGAGGGTTGCCCCTATGCCGCTTGTGAGTGCGGAACGACTCGGTTTGGTGCTCGACACCAACAGCTTCACGCCTTATTACCAGCAAATCGTCGATCACGTACGCGCCCTGCTGGAAAAGAAGGTCCTGCGGGAGGGAGAGATATTCTGCTCGGAAGGCGATCTTGCGCATGTCCTCGGCATCAGCAAGATGCCGGTGCGGCAAGCGTTTCAGATGCTTCGTTCGGAAGGGCTCCTCATCATTGCCAAGGGCAAGCGGCCGGTGGTTGGTTCCGGCCGCGTGCCGTGGAATTTTCAGCAACTCCGCGGCTTCAGCGAGGAGATGCGGAGGCGGGGCTTGATCCCATCCGCACGAGTCTTGAGCATCGGTCTTGAGGAACCTGAATTGGAGGTGGCGCAGGCTCTGAGACTGGCGCGCGGGGAACGGGTGTACCGGGTCCGGCGCCTACGTTTGGTGAACGGGGACCCGGTTGCCGTGGTCACCAGTCATCTGCCGGCTCGGATCTTCACCGGGATTGACAAGCAAGACCTGGAAAATCAATCTCTCTACGATATTTTCGAGCACACCTATAAACGCAAACTGCAACGGGCGGAGGAGCTGATCGGAGCTGTGATGGCAGGAGAAGAAGAAGCGTGCTTACTGCAAACCCCAGCCGGGTGCGCGCTGCTCGTGATCAAGGAGACTACGTATGACACGCAAAATGTGGCCATCGAGCATAGTCTTTCTTTCTTGCGTGCGGATCGCTATACCGCATCGGTGATTTCAATTCGAAAAAACTGATCCAACGCGCGGGGTAATCTAGGACCTGCCGGGTGAGGCGCTTGGCCCATGCCGCGACCCTTCGCAGCCGAGGCGGAGGGAGGGCAGCGGTAGACTGGGAAACGCAGGCAGAGTCTCTCCGTTGTTTACTCGTCGGCGGGTCCGGCGGCACCGGCGAGATCCTGGGCTTTGATTTTATCGACATTGAACTTAGCGGCGCGTTCGCGCATGGTCTTCAGTACCTCCTCAAGCGCAGGCGGTTCCTGTTTGATCCAGCGCAAGGGATTGATGCGCGCGACCACAAATGAGCGCAAGTAGGGGCTGAGAAGCCCGCGTTCTTTGAGCTTGACCACCACCGCTGCGACTTCTTCTTCGAGATCGAGAACCATGGCGGCGTGCTTCTCATGATCTCCGATCGCCCGGCGCAGCCGATCCTCGGAAAAAGTCTCAAGCCGGCGCAGGATGGGGTGATAAGCCCCGCCGCCAAACCGGGATGCCCGTTCATAGCAGACACCGAGGGTGACCAGAGCAGCCTCCTCGAGGTAGAACGCAAACTGCGATTCCGGACGCGACCCGTCCTCCTCCACCAGACCACGGTAAATGCGCACGACTTCGAGCGAGCGCTCCTTGAGGTTATGGGCCTTCTCCGTGTTCAAGGCAAGGATTTGCCAGGCAACCTCGCGGTCGGCGATCACCAGGGCGGTAATCGACCTCGCTCCCAGCCGACGCATGGCCGCGAGACGGTGTCTCCCATTGGGAGTCCAGAAGCCGCTGCCGGGTGCGCGGACAGCGATGATGGGATCGAGAAAACGTCCGGTCTTGTGGATGACGTCGGCCAGACGTTTGTGATGAGCGTCGGACAGGTCGCGCTGAAAAGGCGTAGGCTCGACCGAATCGATTGGCAAAATGGAGAGCAACACCGGATGCCCGCCGAAGGGGTCCTGGTAAGATCCTATCAGGCAGCCTCCGGCTTTTTCGATGACCACCGCTGTCTCAGCAGCCGCTCCTCCAAGTTCCTCGATCCGGCATTCCTGGGGGGCGAGTCCTTGGGAACCAGGCTTGGCTTTGCGAGGCCGACGTCGAACTGGTGCACGCTTGACCATCGATAGGTCTATTCTAGTTCGAGTTGAGCCGTAGTGACGATGTGCTCCGCATCTCCAAGGTTTGAGACAGCACAGGCACCCGGTCGACTGCGTGCCTTTGCCTGGGAGGCCGTCGCCGGATTTCATAGGTGCAAATCGGGTGCTCTAAGTCCACAGGAAAAGGTTCTTAAGCATCACTGAGAATTGGTATGCTCATCGAGGGTCGAGGGGGAGTAAGACCGACGAATGGTAGGGGACGTGGCTCCCTGGTTGTCATTCCCCAACACGCTACGGTTCATGAACACCGATTCGGTCTCGAGAACAGATCTCAAGGAGAGGCATGGCAACCATAAAAAGCATTGATGCTCTGGAAATCTTGGACTCGCGAGGAAATCCTACCGTTCAAGTGAGGGTGACGCTCGATACCGGCGCCACGGGTGTGGCCAAAGTTCCCTCGGGAGCATCGACCGGAAGTCGAGAGGCGGTCGAGCTGCGCGACGGGGATAAGAAGCGCTACAACGGGAAAGGTGTTCGCAAGGCAGTTGATAACGTGATCAGCCTGATCCAGCCGGCGGTCAAAGGCTGGGATGCAGCCGACCAAAAATCGCTGGATGAAAAGCTGATCTCGCTCGACGGCACCCCCAACAAGTCGAAACTTGGCGCCAACGCCATTCTGGGGGTTTCACTTGCGACAGCGAGGGCGGCTGCGGAGGAAAAAAAAGTTCCTTTGTATCGCCACTTGGCAGCACGCCAAGAGTACGTTTTGCCTGTGCCCATGTTGAACGTGCTCAATGGAGGAAAGCACGCCGACAACAACGTGGATTTCCAGGAGTTCATGGTCGTTCCCTTCGGCGCTCCCAGTTTTGCCGAGGCACTGGAAGCGGCCGCAGAAACCTTCCACGCCCTGCAGGATGTTTTGCATCGCAAGGGATATGAGACGGGTGTAGGCGATGAAGGCGGCTTCGCGCCTCGCCTTAAGTCGAATGAGGAACCGATGGAACTGATGGCCGCAGCCGTCGAGAAAGCTGGTTACCGACTGGGAAGGGAGGTTGCCATCAACCTGGATCCCGCGGCGAGCGAGTTTTACGAAGATGGAGTGTATGTGTTTCGCAAGTCGGATCGGTCGCGCAAGAGTTCTGAGGAAATGATTGCGCTTTGGGCGGACTGGCTGAAGAAGTACCCCGTATTCTCCCTCGAAGATGGACTTGGCGAAAACGACTGGGCGGGCTGGAAGAAACTCACCACCCAGCTGGGCGAAAAGGTGCAACTCGTCGGTGACGATGTCTTCGTCACCAATCCAGAAATCTTTGCCAAAGGTATCGAGGAAGGAGTGGCAAATTCGATCTTGATCAAACTCAACCAGATCGGCACGGTAACGGAAACCCTACGCTCGATCGAAATGGCACGCAGGAGCAACTACACTGCGGTGGTGTCTCATCGCTCGGGAGAAACCGACGATACCAGCATTGCGGATCTCTCGGTGGCGACCGGAGTGGGGCAGATCAAGACAGGATCCAGCTGTCGGGGAGAACGCGTTGCCAAGTACAATCGGCTGCTTGAAATCGAAAAGGAATTGGGACGGAGTGCGAAGTACGCAGGCCGTGCTGCCTACGGAAGATGGCAAACACTCAACCGCTAACGGCTCATGCCGAGCTGCGCTCACAAGTCGCCGGGAGCAAACCCAGCTCCCGCCGAAACACTCCCTAGGCTGCAAAACCGGAAAGCAATCCTTTCCAACAGCCCGCCCTCGGAAAAAAACTGCAAGCCGGGCCGCGGTTTCGGGACCCGTGAACCTCCACTGCGGCAGCCAATCGGCCAAGGGAAGGGCAGCCTGCCTACCGGATGTTCGATCAAGGGCCATGTCCGCCTGGGGGAGAACGGTGCGCGGCGGCGATGCTAGTTTTCCCAGACCACGCTAGCTTTCTTTACGGTTGCGTGCTCCTTTTTCTCGAGGCGCGCCGCGTCCCCGAGTGGAATCTCGTGGTGTTCGGGGGCAACCTCCCAAAGGGGCAATTCCCCTTGAGCGATTTCAATCGAGCTCGAACTCGGGAAAAGACTTTGCACCTGGGCCATGGGTTGTGAAGAAGCGTGCATGGTATGGTCAGGAACCACATACATGCTGGACAGCGGGGCAGACCCGCCGCTAGATTGGCCCAGGGCCCCCGTCGCGATAAGGAGGCAAAACAATAAAAAGACAGCCACTTTCATCGATAAAGCCGTTTTCAATGCCATTTTCATTCGGTCATACCTCACCACGGTAAAGAGCAAGTCCGGTGCCAAAGCCGGGACTTCTGAGGGGAGGCTTCGCGACACAAACGGCTGGCTTGCGCAAGTGTTTGCACATTTGTGGATGGGGTAGCCACCTAACAGGAAGAAAGCGCCATCGAGCACCGGCTAGGCTTGGCTGCGGTTCGTGCCGAGAGGGGGGTCCAAGTCTGCAGTCGTATCCTGGGACGTGAACCTGTGGCGCGACGGTCCGGGAGAGAAACAGAGCGCTAGGAGCTGCGCGCTCGGCCTTGGTTGGAGAGCAAAGAAGGGCCGGCCGTCAAGCACAACCGAGCGCGGCCATTGCCGCGCAGAAAAGGGGTCGCGATCCAGACTGCCCGTCCAGAGCCGCATCCTGCGTACTGTTCCTTCTCTGACCCATGCATTTTCCCTTGACAACCTGCCACCGTGAGGGCAGAATCGTCTGCGTTCAGGGTGAGCGTCAGCCGTTCGCTCACGGCCATGTAACCGTCCCACATCCAGCTGTCACCCACCCTTACGAATCCAGCACTCTTACTTAACGGTTCACATTTCTCAGCTGCTCAATTGAAAGACAAGGAGGTAGTGCATGCTCGACATAGGGCGCGAACTTTGGCGGAACGACGACGGGCAAGACATCGCTGAATACGCGGTGATGCTGGCAGTGATTTTGGTGTTGGTGGTAGGCACGGTTCGCCTGATCGGAGGGAATGCGAACAACGCCTTTTCCGCAGTAGCCAGTTCTCTTGCACAATGATCCGAAAGCGGCGAGTCTGTGCCCATCGTGTTTCTAGGGAACCGATAGCAGTTTCGAGGCTGGCCTAACGAATCTCGCGCGCAATAAGTTTCGCCGGAACCATCGAGCGCGCGAGCTGATGCTCGGGGGAAGACGGTCGATTTCCCAACCTCGGATCATTCTCAGACTCGACCCTCCTGCGATCGGCCGGTCTGGCGCCGGGGCTTGGGCCGCCTACGCCGAGGGGATGCGAATCACCCGGTCTCTCTCCAATTCTCTTTTCAACCTAAGGAGCTGGAGCATCTCCGTCCCCGCGGTCGACTTCGATTTGCCGACTGGACACATTTCCTAGCATACTGACACAGCGTAGTCTCACATGGTCTCTCGCAAGTGAGGGAGGCGCATCGAATGCGAGGCATACTGTTGTACGGGTCTGGCGCCACGATCCTGCTCCTGGCCCTGGTGTACGCCGGGGATTACGTTGCCTGGCGCTTTGGACTGCCGGCCCACCGCCAACCCTTCGGGAACGTAGCCGTTCAGCAGGTCTACGTGATCCACGAGAAGAGCGGCAAGACGGAGTATCAGTTCCCGCCGCCTGAAAATCAGGTTTGTGTCGAGGCTCTATTTCCCCACGTCGGGTACAGCCCTTGCTGGTACTTGAGGAAGCACACTGAGCAACGGATCGATATCTAAGAGGCGTTCTACCCCTACGCAGCAACTAAAAAACGATCGGCGCACCATTCTCGGCGACTACTAACGTTTCCCGCGCACCGGAGAAATGAATTTCCAAAAGTGTACGCGAACCCTGATCTGTTTCTCGGTACTCGATCTCATCGTGCTGGTAAGGGACACCCCGGTTTACCCACTTGGCTGGGGCGGTCTCAACAACCTTGCCATCCTGCACAAATTTGACAATGGCGTTGGGGCTATAGGTCTCCCAGGCGACGACCAGACTGCCCACGGGCTTCGATGTACCTTCTGCATTGGCTGTCTTTAAAGGCAGTAAGACGAGAGTTCGAGACTTTTGCGGGAGGTTGTGGGGCGAAAAGCCGTCGGACTTAAGTTTCCTGCGGGCTGCTTCCGCCTCGGGCTCGTTGCCGTAGGGTCCTACGAGGACGTGGTAGGAGGTTGTCCAAAAGCCTGCTCCGTGCACCACCACGGTATGGAATCCGTCCTTTACCAGTCCGTCCGCCGCCTCTTGCGCTCCCGGCTCGTCTCTGAATTTTCCGAGCGAGAAATATCTTCCCGAGGGCACGCTACCCAGCTCTACAAAATCCTCCGGATGGCCACCTGCACCACCGCTCGCCGCCATTGCGTGCACACCGCCGCCGCTTGCCGATCCGGTGGGTTGCGGACGATCGGCGGATCCGTTGGCCATCGAGCTGGAGGGAACCGCAGCCGGAGTGGTTGGCGCCGACGTTGCCGCTGCCATTGCCGAAACCCCGTTCGTCTGGGCCCCGGGCTCGTTCCCCGCCTGAGCGTGCACGGCGGCGAGCGCGCCCGGCTGCTCCTTATTAGGAGCTGAGGGCTCGACCGTCGCTGGCAGCGCTGCCGGAGCTCTGCCGGGCGGAGGCGAGGAGGTTTGCGGCCGCGCCTTCGTCTCGGGCGGTGGAAGCGAACCAGTTGTGCCGATACCTTCCCCTTCCGACGGGGTTGAGGGCGGTGCCACCGCAGCTGGTCCGGCACCGGACTGGGGGAGTGGGGTTGTCTGAACGAGCGCAGAAGGAGAGGTCCCTGGGGCTTGCGCCTCTGGGGTTGAGCCAGCCGTACCCTCCGAGGCCGCCGGCAGCGCTGCCGAGTTCCCCGCCTTGGACGCCGTCGAATTCGTGAGGGGAGGGGGTACCGCCTTCGGCCGGTAATAAAACTCGAACCAGAGAAAAAGCAAGAGCAACACAAGGGCCGCTCCACCCACGGCGGTCCAAACGCCCGTGTTTCCCCTTTTCTGCGCTGGCTGCGTATCTTCCTCACGCTGCAAGATGGGAGCGAGTAAGTGGGCGATGCGCTGCAATTGGGCGATGTGTTCGGTGGTGAATACGCCAGCTCGAGCAGAGAGTATTTCCACTATGCCCAGAACAGAACCTTGTCCGAGAACGGGCACCACCACCACCGAATGGAGTTGGGAGCTCGTCGCCGCAATGGATGCCCCGAAATCTTCTTGAGAGTCTCCAGAGATCACCACCTGTCCGCTCTCAATGCATTCTCTCGTCAGGCTAGGCTCATTTTGGAGCCTGGCACCAACGACCGGAGCTTCGCCCGCACTGGCACGACACACAACTCCCCACGCGTCAGCTAGAGCAATGAAGGCGCCCTCGGCCCCGGTCAGCAAACGAACCCGTTCAATCACCCCTTTTAAGACGCCGGAAAGAGGCCGGTCTTGGTTCTCGTAGATCTCCCGCTCGATCTCGAGGACTTGAAATTCGGCTCTGTTCTCGACATCAGGAAAGCCATGCACCGTAGCGTCGGTGGTCGATTGTCTGGGCATGGAATGCTCCCATTCCTTCCGCCTGTGAAGGTGGGGGAAGGGCCGTCGTACGCTGGTTCTGGAGCAGTATAAACCCTGAGCGGGCGTACTGGCGACCTGCGGGTTCGGTTCCCAGAGCCTCTGCCTGCCACCACCGGTGGCCGCCCGAAAGGGGGGCCTCCAGGCAGATCGTAACCCCGAAAGGCGACGCCGCGATCGTCCGAGATCGAAATTCAAAGCCAGCTGAACCCAAGTTCGGGGTGTTTTCGATTGTTCTGGGGGAACCGGCGGCCGCTGACCCTCAGCCTTAGGGACTTTGTTCCATAGGCGACGACCATCCAAGGGCTGAAGAGAGCCAATCCCGATTCCTTGCTTGATTTTCCCGCATGTCGTCGACCTGATCTTTGCCGTCGCCGAGCCACGGGGCTGGTGCTCGTCACTTTCGTAATCGCCCGAGTCATCAGAGGAAAGTGCTCTTCCCAGTTCTTCGAGGGCAGGTTAGGATCGAACTCCAAGGGGGTGGGTATGCATTTTCTGGCAATCCTGGCGGTGGTCAGCTTGTTTGTGGCTGTGTTCGATTGCTTGCCTAAGAAGGGCAAGCCGTAAAGATAGCGGCAGTTGTTCTGGTCATGGCAAGTAGAGTTTTTCTCAAAGCGATGGCTCCGAATGTAAGGCAGCCAAAGTTAGCGAGCACTGATCTATGAAGATCAAGGTAGGAAGCATAGTCGAAGATACTCTAGCGTTGGTTCGGGTGACTCAAACCAGAGGTTGGCTCACCTTGGAAAAAACCAGTCCCTCGCAGCCCGATCCTGTCACGGCAAGCGTACTTGAGGTATGGCCATGTTTCTAGCCGGAAAACTCTTCTTAAGCCTGCTCGCAACCTACCACCTATTCCTGCTCAGCGTGGTGACCCGTGCTTTCTTGATCGGGATCATCCTTGCCGGTTGGATTTCTGCATAGCATCTGCGGGCGGAAACCGGGTCCAAGCGTTGCGCTCTCTGCCGCGTGCGGAGCTCATCTTTGAGCTAGTATTTTGGCCCGATCGCGAACCTAACCACGGGGTTCCTTCTCCTGCCGGAGGCGGTTGGCGGCGTCCTGAAAAGTGAGAACTTCGACCGCGCCAGATCTTCTTAGCTTTTCCAGTTCGGCCATCTGCCGCGCAAACTCAAGCTCGGTGATAGGTTCCCATCCGTCTTGTTCGTTTCCGATTCCATGAAAGGTCAGGACATGCCAACAACCGGGCTTTACCCAACCGCTGACATTCTCCCCGGTCGTAATCTGACGGCAGTCCACTGCAAACCAGTCCACAGAATCTGGCGAAGCATAGTAAGCGTTTTCGTGCCCCGTCCGTGCCTGCTGATAGCCGGCCCGGATTGCCGGTTCTTTGAGGTCCTGGATGGTCTCGTAAAATGGATAGCAAAAGGACGGAATTTCCACTCCCATCCAAGTCTCAATCAAGTTCCTAGACGCAGAAGCCTCGGACATCGGCTCGGCTTGGATCAAGGGACGCTTGTGGCTTACGGTGTGACTCCCGATTTCATGGCCCCGTTTCAGCATGCTTTTGAGCAGACGAATGTCCCGAGCGCTCCAGTCAATCTTGCGCCACTTATGCTTTTGGTTTTCTGCGCAGCCGTCGTTGAAGATGGGGTCCGTATTTGCAACCAAAAAAAACGTTGCCGGAAATCCGTAGTGGTCCAGGAGAGGAACAGCACGCTCAAACTGGCAGCGCAGTCCGTCATCGAAGGTGAGAGAAACCAGCGCTTTGTCCATGACTTTGCCCTAGGACAGGAATTATGACTCCAACCGCGACCGCCTCCAAGTCTTCATCCCACAGCCGCGCGGGCCGACACCACCCACATCCACGGCGTGGGGAGGTGCTTGCGAAATTGAGTGACAGCACTAGGTTCCAAGGAGTGAGATCCCCGCCGAATGGCTATTCGCGGGGTGACTTTGGGAACCTAGAACCCCACTTCGGGGTCTGTCACGATGAAGCTTCCGAAGTTCAGCGAAGCCGATTATGGAGCAAATGCACGCTTGTGCACAACGACGCTTTGTGAGCAAGCTCGTGATTCTGCTCCTTAACGCTACCTTGGGTATTCCCGCGGTACGCGGATATGCCCAGGAGGCAGACGAAACCCTTCCCGCCCAACCCGCCAAGTCAGCTTCTCACGAGCACGCCGTTGCGGGCACGGTGATTAATTCCGTAACCGGAGAGGCGCTGAATCGCGCCGTGGTGGAGTTCTGGGGTCCGGTGAAGCGCGCGACGCTGACAGATGCCAGCGGTCGTTTTGAATTCAATAGCCTAGACCAAGGGAGTGTATCCATCGTTGTGGCTAAACCCGGTTTTTTCGATGAGCAAATTACATCCCGCGGACAACCATTGGTTTTAAGAGTCGGCTCAAGCGCTACGCCCGTCGTCTTGAGAATGATCCCGGCAAGCTCGATCATCGGACGGGTAACAACCCAGGAAGGCGAGCCCCTCGAAGGCTTTCTGGTGCGAGCCATCATCCAGCAAAACCTTGCTGGACGCCCGCGGTGGGTCGATCACATGTTTCAAGCGCAGACTCTTGAAGATGGAAGCTATCGTATTGCCCAGATGCCCCCAGGCACGTACTACCTCGTGGTAGACCAGAGTCAAGAAGCAACCTTGAGTCAGCCGGGAGTTCCGAACCCCAGAGACCAAGGATACGCGCAGGTCTTCTATCCCGCTGTCTCGGAGCTCAGCGCGGCAGCACCCATGGAATTGCGCGGTGGACAGGAGGTGGAGGCTAACTTTGCTTTGACCGCAGAGCCGTTCTACAAACTCGCAGGCATGGTCGTTACGCAGGACCAGCTTCCTTCCGAAATAGTGTTTCAAAGGGCGGCCGGCCAAGGCAGCGACTTCCATCAAAACGCTGCCCTTGAGGAGGGAAGGTTTCAGATCGAAGTTCCTGCGGGTTCGTATGCGGCTTATGGGACGACGCCGGCGGGAATGCTGCTCTCGACGGCGGGGGCATCGATCGCCCTAAGCTCCGATACATCGGATGGTCGGATTGCCTTAGCTCCGCTGCCTTCCGTTCCGGTAAGAGTACGAACAGAGTTGGCCAGCGGTGGCACCGAACTGGTTGATGCCGCCCAAGCTCTCCAACTGGTCCGAGTAAATTTGCACTCCGTATCGACCACACCTTCCCTTCAGCAGGCGGATATGGGGTGGAATCCACGGTCGAGTGAGATTCAGAATGTCGAACCAGGTGCATATGAGGTTGAGGTAAATACCTTCGACCCGTGGCGGGTTGAATCCGCCCATTGCGGCAGTTTGGACCTCCTGAGTGAGAATCTCACCATCCCCGCCGGATCGCAGCCGTCAGCGATTGAGATCACGTTACGAAATGACGCGGCGACGGTAAGTGGAACCGTTGTCGAAGCCGAGGGGGAGATGGCGAGCGTGTTGCTGGTGCAACAAAATAGCACGCGAAACTTGGTGAAGTTGCTGCCAAGGGTACAAGGCAGGTTTCAGTTCAACGGCCTGGCTCCGGGGGATTATGCCCTCATTGTTTCTGACGGAATCGACAAGGTGGAGTACATGAATCCAGAAGTGCTCAACCCGTATCTTGCAACCGCGGTCCACGTAAGCTTGCCGCCGCATGGACGAGCGAACGTCAATCTCTCTCCCGTGAATCGATAGAACATGCTGCAACGAGTTATAGCGCGGTTTTTTCTCATTGGAGTACTAGTGGCCCGACTGTCGGCTGGGCCGCACGAGCCTGACTTCGGAGTCAGCGGGATTACCATCGATGCAATCACCGGCCAGCCTTTGTCTCGCAGCGAAGTCTCGATTGGCAAGGCCGAGGAACTCGAAACCACACTGCAGAAGGTGCTTACTGAAAGTGACGGGCACTTCGCCTTCACGCACTTGCAGCCTGGGAAGTACTGGCTCGCCGCGAGAAGAAACGGCTTCCGGAAACAAGGGTATGAGCAGCACGGAGGCTACCTCAGCGCGGTGGTTGTCGGTCCAGGGCTGGCCTCCGATAACCTCATTTTCCGTGTCCATCCCGACGCCTCCATCGGCGGTACGATCATCGACGGGGACAACGAAGCGGTTTCGAATGCAAGCGTACTGCTGTTTCACACGGATTTCAGCACCGGCTTTAAGCAGGTTTCTTACGTGGGCGAAGCGTCCACGGATGATCGCGGGGCTTATCGTTTTGCTCACCTCGAATCAGGTCAGTATTTCGCAGTCTTCTCCGCCCAGCCTTGGTATGGCTCCATCGCGGCGGAACTGCGCCAAAGGACAGGAGGGGATCCATCCGTAGCTCCCCCGGTCTTCGACATGGTTTACCCAACGACCTACTATCATGGCGTAACAGAATCTTCGTCGGCATCACCCATTCCGCTGCACGACGGTGAGAACTTTGTAGCCGATGTCACCCTGGCGGCGGAACCGGTCCTACGCCTCCGTGTCAATCACGGGAATGGCGATGCTCAGCAGCCGAGAACTGCCAGTTTGAAGCAAGCGGTATTTGACCGCCTCATTGATCTACCTTCAACGCAAGAGAACTCTATTGATGATGCCATAGAGATCAGCGGCATTCCACCGGGCAAGTACCTGCTCGATGTACAGTCTTATGCCCGCACCGTCAATACACGATGCAGAATGGTGGATCTCATGGGAGATACCCAGGTCGATGCGGATAGCACGACTCTACTGCCTTCGATCCGCGGCGTCATTCAGAGAGACGGGGGCTTGAACTTGCGTTCAGGTTTCTTGCGACTTTGGAATCTGCGCACACAGCAAGTGGTGGACACACAGTATTCAGAAAACGGTGAGTTCAGCGTTAACTCTGAATTTCTGACGCCTGGAACCTATGCCGTGTTTGTAAGGAATGGGGAGAATTCGATCATCAGCAGCATGGTAGCCACGGGTGCGAAAGTTATGGGGCAGAGCATCCAAATCAGCGGCTCAACAACCGTTGAGCTGAGCATCCGGTTGTCGCGAAGTCTATCTACCATCGATGGTACAGCGCTACGCGATGGCAAGCCAATTCCGGGAGCAATGATCGTGTTAGTTCCAGAGAACCCAGAATTGGATTTGCCGCTTTTCAGGCGGGATCAGAGCGACAGCGATGGCACGTTCAGGCTGCGTGACGTGCTGCCTGGTCGATACAAAATTTTGGGGATTGACAACGGTTGGGATCTAGAATGGGCTAATCCTACGCTCTTGAAAACACGTCTGGCCCACGCCGTGGATGAGCAGATCCAGCCCAACATGACATATAAGGTAATCGTCAACGTAGAGTGAAGACCCGCCGACGGAATGTTCGTTGTGGCCTGCCATGATACCGGCGCTAGGCGCGGCGGCCGGAGTCTCGTCCACGGATGCGCCCCACACGGGGTGACCCGAATTAAGGATTTGCATACGTCGGGTCCCATGCTTTCACGAATGAGAAGCGAGCAACCTGTGACGGACTCGGCAGAAGTTGCAATCCAGGGAATCGAGCGCGACCCCAGCAAACGCAGCTAATGAATCGTATGGAAAACTGCGTCACCAGTGCGGGCAGGTGTCGACCTACGCCTTAGACCACACCGCTCTGCGGCTCAGGTACCGAGAGCGCAGCGCCGAGCCCCAAACGATGCGCTGCAACGATAGGGTAACGCTAGTCTTCACGCTGTTTGGAGGGCAGAAAAGACGCGCCCCGCCGCCGCTCCGAGAAGAGAAGGGGGTCGAGCCGCTGGCAGCCTGCAACTATGGTTAGGATACAAAGGCCCGGGTAAGGAAATTGACGGCGGCGATTACACTAATGAAATCTGCCAGCCCGAGGGGAAGCCGATGATCTTCGATTGGCGTGACGCCGTTTACACTTTTCGGGTTGTCTGCAATCGGCCCTTCGTTCCGATCCTAGCGGTTCTGGCTCTCGCTTTAGGGATCACAGTGAACGCTACATTCTTCGGTCTGATCGACGCGATCATTCTGCGCCCAATTCCTGTTCTACACCCTGACGAACTAGTTAGAGTCTTGACCCTGAGTCCCACCGGAAGAATCTTTGATGATCGCCTCACCCTACCTATGTTTCAGGCTTTGCGCGATCGAAGCCATGTTTTCGCCGGCATATTCGCTTGGGAAGACGATGGATTGAGGAATATGCGTGTGGGAGATGCTCGATTCCTCGGTCTGGTCGACCAGGTTACAGGAGACTTTTTTCGCACCGTTGGCGGGTCGCCCTTGATGGGGAGATGGATCATACCTTCCGACGTCGATCTTGGCACGGGACAATCCTCGCCGGTCGCCGTGCTCAGCTACAGGTGCTGGAGGGAACGCTATCACGCCGATCCGCAGGTCCTTGGGCAATCGATGATGGTCGATGGAATTCCGTTGACCATTGTTGGCGTGGCAAAGCCAGAATTCTCGGAAATCGATATAGATCTGACATCGGATGCGATTGTGCCGCTGGGATTCGCTGGCAAGTATAGGGGGTGGTCGTACCACGTAACCGCCCGTCTCAAGCCGGACATTTCTCTGGCACAGGCTCGGACAGAAGTGGCCACCTTGTGGCCGAGCATTCTTCGCGATGCAGCAGAACCTGGGATGGAGCCTCAGGAACGAGATCTTTATTTTGCTCGAAAGATCGAGCTCGCGTCGGAGTTCAATGGGGATTCCGTAATACGCGATAGGTATTCGCAGCCGCTCATGGTGCTGATGGGTTTGTCGGCGATGATCCTGTTGGTCACGTGCATCAATTTGGCTTCCATTCTCTTGGCTCGCTCCCTGTCTCGAAGACCTGAGTTCCAGGTACGCCTTGCCTTAGGAGCCGGGCGTTGGCAGCTATTCCGGCTTGTCCTGATCGAAGCCTTTCTAATCTCGTTCACCGGCTCCGTCATCGGGACTGCAGGCGCCTTTGGCGGGACACATCTGTTGATTAATCTGTTTTGGGATGGTTATGTATCCGCGGGGTTGCACTTGCTGCCAGACCTGCGCGTTCTCCTTTTCATGGTAAGCGCAGCATCCCTGACGGCCATTCTTTTTGGATTGGTTCCCGCGATAAAAGCGACACAAGTTGGCCCAGCTCCGTTTTCCCTATACAACCAGGGCACTGCCAAGGGCCAATTTCGGGCCGGCAAAGGTCTGATCATGTTCCAAGTCGCTTTCGCCTTCGTGCTGGTTACGGTTGCCTTGATGTTCGCCTACAAGCTTCATGGACTCAGCTCTGTCAACTTAGGGTACGATCGCAACCATGTATTAGTAATGACACTCTTTGACCAGGCCAAGCATCATAAACTTCCTCCGAGCTACTACCGCCAACTCACGGATGAGCTTCAGAAAATCCCCGGAGCCGAATCGGTTAGCGGCTCGGGAGTCCTACTCGCCCGGAATTTCCAGTTTCTCGAACCCGTATCGGCTTCAGATCGGAAAGTGTCTGCCGAGTACGAGTGGGTCGCACCAGATTTCTTCCACCTGTTAAAAATTCCCGTGCTCGAGGGCCGCGAATTCGGCTGGCAAGACGATGAAGCAGCGCCGGGTGTGGCCGTGTTGAGTCGCACACTCGCGTCGAGACTGTTTCCTCATGAAGATCCCATTGGCAGGAAGGTCGATTTCGGAGTAACCCCGGAGATAATACGGCAAGAAAAGGACAGTGGAAAAGGCCTCACCGTTGTGGGTGTCGTGCAGGACGCTGCTCTCTTCGGACCGCAGACTCAGTACCCCATAGCAATTTACTTATCGCTCATGCAGAGAGATGATGTCGGTGACCCTCTTGTTTTGATCCGGACCGCGATCAATCCGATGGCGATCGCCCGCCTGAGCGAACGTACAGTCCAAACTATGGGTTATCATTTCTCGATTCGAACCGAACCTCTGGAGAGGCGCTTCAACAGAATGCTGACGGTCGAGCGTTTGTCCTCCTGGTTATCCCAAGCCTTTGCCGGTGCGGCTTTGTTGCTTGTATCCTTGGGACTTTATGGACTCATTTCGTACATTGTCGATCGGCGCTATACGGAGATCGGAATTCGCTTTGCCCTCGGTGCTCCGCGCTTCACGGTTCTCGTTTCGTTATTGTATGACGCCCTCTCCACGGTAGTGGTTGGCATTCTGATGGGCGCTCCCCTGGCATGGGGAGCGACCCATGCGCTTGCTGCCAGGTACGTGGATATCGAGCGTTATTCCGCTGGTGGAATACTGGGTGCATTGCTGATCCTCATGTTTGCGGCTGGCTTGTCGGGATATTTGCCTGCGGTGCAGGCCTCTCGTATTGATCCGGCGAGCGCCCTCCGTCGCGAGTAGCGCGCGACTACAACCGGGATGTTAGAGACCGCTATGTATGGGCGGCGGCTTATTGATGCAGCTTGTCGTATTCGGCTTTGGCTTGCTTCAGGATGGGGATATCGGGGTCGGCGTCTTTCCACTCTGCGAAGAGGGCTTCATAAGCGGCGCGGCTTTTAGCAATGTCTCGTTGGATTGCATAGGCACGGCCGAGACCCAGTTGAGAGACGACGAGGATCGGGCTCAACGGGGACACTCCGCGATGCGCCAGAATTGCGCTGAATTCCGCGGCGGCGTCTTCCGGGCGGCGGAGGCGAAGGTAAGTCAACGCACGGCTGTAGTTTGGAAGAAACTCGGCCACTGTGCCGAACTCGAAGGGCTTCACCGAGTCGAGGGTGCGCAAAGCGGCGTCAGCTTGACCAAGGCTTAGCTGGGAAGCGGCGAGGGTGAGCGGTGTATCCAACTCGTTCAGAAACGTATCGTTGGGATACTCGTGAAGCAGGTCACCGATGATTTTCTGGGCTTCGCGTTCCTGGCCGTTGAGAACCATGATTCTGGCTGCTCCTTGTTTGATTTCCTTGGCATCGGACGACCGCAGCGCCTGGCTAAGCGTTTGTTGGGCATCGGACCCTTGACCGTATAGAGTTTCGCTCCGCGCGAGATCGAGGAGCATGTCGGCTCCGACCTCCGACAATCCGGATCCGACCGATAGTTTCACACCGTGCCCTGCCCGTTGGCGAGCGCCCTCCAAACGCCCGTCGTGAAGATCGATCCTTGTCAAGATAGGGACCACCGATGGTTGGTCAGCATTCTGCTCCATCCAATTCCGCTCTCTTTCAAGCGTCGCTTGATCGGACCGCAGCATGGCCAACTGGTAACGCTCTCCGTGGCCATGGAAACTGATCGCATGATCGGCCGGAATGATAAGGAGGACAGCTTCTGCCTCATCGTAGCGGCCTTGTGCGCGCAGGACGGACGCCAAATTGAAGATTGCGCGCTGGTTAGTGGGAAAAAGCTCTTTGTTTTTCTGAAGCTCAGCCCTCGCTTTTTCGTACAGACCGAGCCGTGCATAGGCCAGCCCCAGCATATTGTGGAGCGCAAACTCGTTCGGCTGCATCTTTTCCCAGGTTTGCAAGGCCTCAATGGCCTTGTAGAACTCGCCGGTACCTTCCAGGTAGTAGCGCGCTTCAACATCCGCCCTTTCGTCCTCGGGAAGTTTTTCGCGTAAGGCGAAGGCATGCCTGAGGTCGTCTGCTGCTCGCCTTGTTTCGTTCAGCCTGAGATCCTGAAGCGACAGGTCCGCCCACGCATCTGCAAAATTGGGATCGAGCTCGGTCGCGCGGCGAAGCATCGCGGCGCTCTGTTGTCCGTTCTGGTCAAACCTATTGCCCACCAGGTAAGCCTTGTAGGCTGGCAAGGAGGCAGTAGGCAAAGGTGCCGGCGGGCTGCCGGGAGAGTTTGCGGAGTTTCCTGAAAGCTGAAGCCGGACGCTTGCAGCAAGCTCACTCGCTGCATGCATCACGTCTTCTTTGTTCTGGGCCTCGCCGTGTTGTTGGACCGCAATCCGGCCTGAGCTGCATTCCCGCACAGAGAAATCGAGCACATAACCGCTGCCCTGGGACCTGATTTCTCCATCCGTGAAAAAACTGCCTTTATTGTGTTCGCACAGTTCCCTGGCGAGCTCCGGAGTGAAGCGTTCATCGGGACCCTTTCCTGCACTCTGTAACAATTCGACAAGCGTTTCGGGGTAGTCATCTACCACTCGCACCGCCGGGGAACGAGCCAATTCCGTTGCTGCGATATGGCGCAAAACATCGTCGAAGACGGTGTCATCGGTGGAGTTGGTGAACTCCGCAACGTACAGCGGGGCGCGTCCATTGGAGGGAAGACCTGGGTGCGAACGGTATTTGTAAATTCCGATGCCGATGGCGGCTAAAATCACCAACACTGGCGCGAGGATCATTGCGCTGCGGATTCTTCGAGGAGGATGGAGAATTGCTTCCGCACCGCTCAGGTTCTGCGTGGCCGTTACTCTTCCTGACTCCGTGTCGCGCTTCAGGCGTTGCAATTCTGCACGCATTTCATTAGCGCTCTGGTATCGCAACTCGCGGTCTTTCTCCAGTGCACGGTTGATGATCCGCTCGAATTCCGCCGGCACGTCAGGATTCAATCGGACAGCGGGAGTCGGCGACGCATCGAGGATTTCTCTGAAGATCACACCCGAACTTTCGCCGCGGAAGGGGAGTTGGCCTGTCGCCATCTCGTAAAGCACCGCACCGAAAGAGAACAAGTCTGTGCGTGAGTCCAATTCCTTCGCCCGCACCTGCTCCGGCGACATGTAGGCCACCGTTCCTACGGTCGCTCCCGGGCTGGTCAGGTGCTCTTCCAGCGTCACCGTCGTTTCACCCAGCGCTTGCGACGCGCTGCCGGCCTCGCCGATCGGCTGCGTGACCTTTGCCAACCCGAAGTCCAGAATCTTGGCGTGTCCGCGCTTGGTCACGAAGATATTCGCCGGCTTGATGTCGCGGTGGATGATCCCCGCCCCGTGTGCCGCGTCCAGCGCGTCGGCAATCTCGATTCCCAGGGACAGGATAGTCTCGGTCTCCATCGGGCGTCCGGCGATACGGTGCTTCAGCGTCATCCCGTCCAGATACTCCATCACCAGGAATGACTGCTCGCCGTTCTTGCCGATCTCGTGAATGGTGCAGATGTTGGGATGGTTCAGGGCGGACGCTGCGCGGGCCTCGCGGCGGAAGCGTTCCAGAGCCTGCAGGTCTTTGGCTACGTCATCGGGCAGGAACTTCAAAGCGACGAAGCGGCCGAGTTCAGTGTCTTCGGCTTTGTAGACCACACCCATGCCGCCACCGCCGAGCTTCTCGACAATGCGGTAATGCGAGATGGTCTGGCCGATCAATTGGATGGATGTACCCACTGGCGGGAATGTTAGGTCGGGCAGCAGGAAAGGTCAATGCAGCTATTGCAGCTTCGCGTACTCGGCTTTGGCTTGCTTGAGGATGGGGATGTCGGGGTCGGCGTCCCCCCAGAGGGCGAGGAAATCCTCGTATGCACTCTTGGCTTTGGCGGTGTCGCCGGAAAGGGCATAGGCGCGACCTAGTTGGATGTGGGCGAGTGCGCCGATGACATCACTGACCACAATCCCGCGATGGTCGAGGATTTTCTGAAACTCTGCCTCGGCCTCCCGACCTTGGCGTGCGGCCAGATAGGCCTCGCCGCGGACGTAGGCGGGGTAGAGAGGGGCGAGGCGCATGCTACTAGCGAGGATGCTCGACCCTAACTCATAAGGACTCGGGGTTTGAAGCAGTTCGACAGCCTTGAGAGGTTCATGGTGGTTCAGGGCAAGCAGGGCGCGTAGGGTCGGAAGGTAGGTGAATACGAGCCTTGTATTCTCCGGGCGGCGAGTTGCGAGATCCTCCGCGAGTGTTTGAGATCGGGAAGAATCACCCGAGAGTGCCAGCACCAACGCGGCCGCATATTCCAGATTGAGGCTGTTCGATAGCTCTCGGGCCGCCAAGACTCTCTGCCGTGCTATGGATGCATTGCCCAACAAGGCTTCCCGCACCGCGGCATCTCCTTCGTAATGCGCCGCCAATTCCCGGCGACCCGCCTGCCGAGCCAGGTCCGTTGCCCGCCGCGACATCTTCCTCGCCTCGCGCAAATGACCGGAGTATGCCAATATAGAGGCTTCGGCGTTGGACAGCGAGGCTTCCAGTTCGGGCCTTCCAACAGCCTGCGACGCTTCCCGCTCCATTCCCGTCTTGTCGCCTCTAAGAAAGGCAATGTCGTATCGCAGGATAGAGAAGTCGGAAACTTCCAGTTTCCGCTGGGAAGCTTGCTGAAGCGCGTTCTCCGCCTCGTCGGTTCGCCCGAGGGCAAGATCACTGCCCGCGAGAATCAGATATCCGACGAAAAAGTCCGGGTCGAGCCCAATGGTTGTTTTGGCTTCTTCGACCGACTCCTCGTATTTGCCGATCAGCGGGTAAATAAGCCCGGCCAAGAAGCCGTGGGGTGATTTGTCACGAGGATAAGCTTGCACCCAGAATTCACAGGTCTGCTGTGCCTTGGGAAGGTTTCCCGTCACTTGCCGGTCGTAAGAGGCGGAAATAAAGAATTTTTCCTTGTCACTTGCGCGATCCCGCAGTTCATAGGCTTTGGCTGTGCTCTCCTCGGAAAGGACATTCTCTCCAATACTGCCGTACACGCGACCGAGCATCGCGTCGGCCATGGCGAATTGGGGGTCAAGCTCGACCGCGTGCTTGAAAAAAGGCACGGCGGCAGCCGAACCCGTTGAGGAAAGAACCTTGATGCCCGCGGTGTAGGCTCGCAGGGCTTCGAGTGAGGTTGTGGTCGCCTCGGCGAGAGGCGTGTCATATTTTTCGACCGTCGTAAGTGATTCACCCACTCGGGTGCGGAATTTACTTGCAATCTGACCTAAAGCATTCAGTACATCTTCCTTTCTTGCAGCTTGCACTTGCTCCTCAGCGAGAATGTTTCCGGTGCGGCAGTCCTTGGCACGCAATCCCAACACATACTGGCTTCCGAGATTCGCAATCGAGCCGTCCAGGACGGCGGCGCCTGCAGTTCGTTCGCAGATTTCCCGAGCCACCTCGGGGGTAAGCCGCGTGTCGGCGGGCTGCCCCATCAACCGCAGCGCCTGCTGGATGCGCTCCTCCGAGACGAGACTCAGGAAAGGCGACTGCTCAAGCTGCACCGCCATACCTTGTCTCAGCGTTCCGTCAAATACTGGATCACCCGTCGTGTTGGTGAAGTCGGCAAGAACAATCGTGTCCTTGTCCGTGAGCTTCGGCGTGCGTGGCCAATAGAAATAGCCGACCACGGACAACGCCAGCACAGCCACGGCGGCAGGAATCATGAGCTTCCTGCGCACTCGGGTGCCAGTTGCTGTTCCGGCGTTGGCCCTGCTTGCCGCCCCGGCTGAATCCGTGTCCCGCTTCAACCGTTTGAGATCCGTGCGAATGTCGGTGGCGTGCTGGTAGCGCAGATTCCTATCTTTCTCCAGACACTTCGTGACGATGCGTTCCAACTCCAGCGGGAGATCGGGATTCAGTCGGACCAGAGGAACGGGTGTCCGGTTCAGGATGGACTCGAGGATCACTCCCGTGCTCTCGCCACGAAAGGGCTGTGTGCCGGTGGCGGCTTCATAGAGCACCGCGCCAAAGGAGAACAAATCTGTGCGTGCGTCCATTTCCTTGGCACGCACTTGCTCCGGTGACATGTAGGCGACCGTACCCAGCATCGAACCGGGACTGGTGAGGTTCGCCGCCGAGTCGATGGTCACGGCATTGGCTCCCACGCTGGCTTCCGGTCTCGCAGAAAGCTTCGCCAACCCGAAATCCAGAACCTTGGCATGCCCGTGCTCGGTCACAAAAATGTTCGCGGGTTTGATGTCGCGGTGAATAATCCCCTTGGAGTGGGCCGCATCCAGCGCATCGGCGATCTCAATGGCGAGCGGAAGCAGGGTCTCCATTTCCATGGGTCGCACAGCAATGCGGTGCTTGAGCGTTACCCCCTCCAGAAACTCCATGGCGATGAAAGAACGACCATCTTGCTTGCCGATTTCGTAGATCGTGCAGATATTGGGATGGTTCAGTGCGGACGCAGCACGTGCCTCGCGGCGAAAGCGTTCCAAAGCCTGCGGGTCTTGAGCTATGTCCTCGGGAAGAAACTTCAGGGCGACGAAGCGCCCAAGCTCGGTGTCCTCGGCTTTGTAAACCACACCCATCCCGCCGCCGCCGAGCTTCTCGATGATGCGGTAGTGTGAGATGGTTTTGCCGATCATGGGCAAAGACTGACGCAATCTTAGGTTTCACCATGAACCAAGTCAACGTGGAGGGGCGATTACCTGTGTTGAAGTTCTCGACTGTAACGACGTTCGGCAGAAGCGCCAAGCGGCTCCTCCCTGAGGTTCCATGCGCGTGTAGGGCAAGCTTTCGCGGGCCAGCCGATGAGCCAGTTGGCTGTTGACACACGCTGTCCAGGCGTGGCAGGTGCAAGGGATCCGGAGGTTGCATGAGACCTACTCTTCTAATCACCATTCTTGTGTTTGTCGCGGGTCTCGGCATCGGCTGCTTCGTCCGCAGCGCTGCCGGCATGCTTCAACGAAGGATACATGCCGCAGACTTGGCGGCCATCGAAAAAGTGCATCAGGAAGAAATTGCAGTCACGCTGTCCCAAGACCCGAAAGGGCTTGCGGACCTCTGGGCGGAGGATGGGGTGCAATTCAACCCGGAAGGCCCGCCTGCGGTCGGCAAGCAGGCCATTGTGGCTGAGGAGGAGAAATTCCGCGCCCAGTACCCGGGCTTCAAGGTGTTGAGCTACACGTCCCAATACAAAAACCTTCAAGTCGAGGACGGCTTGGCATGCGAGTGGTTCGAAAAAAAAGGCGAGTATAAGTTGTCTCCCTAGTCCCCGCCGGCCAGTTGGCACGCTAACGGACTGATGGTGCTGAAGCGGCAGAGCGACGGCTCGTGGAAAGGGGAGATGGTCTTTCCTATAAGTTGGGACAAGGTTACCATGGACGGGAAGGTTAAGACGCAATCGTGGGCGGGTCAGTAAGGACGACAGGCAACAGCGTGGGAAAGCTGCCAAAAAGTGTCCTGCCATTGTTTTCCTTGGGGTTTGTGAAGTGGTGGTCAGAAAAGGCTTTTTACGCAGCCGCCTGAGGCGAGTGATTTGACTGGTCGAGAATGTCGGCTTCTTAGTGGTCAGGCGGGTATACCGTTTGGACACTCGTTCGAAAGATCTAAGCTAGGTGATCTTCTCAGCATCTCCGGGGTGACCTTCGTCGGCGCCGCGCGTCAAAGTTGAAGCGGAACTTTGCCGGGGCCGCAATCGTATTGGCGGCAAGGAGGCGCGATGAATCTCGTCGCCCATCTACGCTATGCTTTTCGGCAGTTTCGACGCGCGCCGGTTTTCACGGCAGCGGCCGTGCTCACGCTGGCCTTGGGCATCGGCGGCACGACCGCAATCTTTTCGCTGATCCATTCCGTAATGCTGCGCTCGCTGCCGGTGGCCGATCCCGCCAGCCTATATCGCATTGGTGACGGCAATGACTGTTGCGTGGAAGGGGGCCCCCAGGACCGCTGGGGCATGGTCTCGTATGCGCTCTATCTGCGGTTCAAAGAGAACCTGCCGGAATTTGACGAGCTGGCCGCATTTCAGGCGGGGCAGGTGGGAATGGGCGTGCGGCGCGCATCGGAGCGCCTGGCCAAACCGCTGCCCAGCGAGTTCGTCACCGGCAACTACTTCTCCACCTTCGGCATTCGCCCGTTCGCTGGCCGGCTGCTTTCTGTGGCGGACGATCAGGCTTCCTCGCCTCCGGTGGCAGTGCTCAGCTATCACGTGTGGCAGGCGGCGTACGGCGGCGATCCCGCGGTTGTGGGCTCGACGTTCGTACTCGACGGGCATCCCTTCACCATCGCCGGCATCGCGCCGCCAGGATTCTTCGGCGACACGCTGCGAGCGGACCCGGCGGCCGTTTTTCTTCCCTTGCAACAAGAGCCGCTGGTCCGTGGCAGCGCGTCCTTGCTTCGCCAGCAGGGGTCAGCATGGCTGCGAATTATTGGCAGGCTGCGGCGGGGCAAGAGCGTTGCCGGGATGTCAGCACGGCTTACCGGAGTGTTGCGGCAATGGCTGCTCAAGGACAGCGGTTACCCTGCGGCATGGATGGAAGACATCGAGCGCGTGCTTCCCAAGCAGACCATTACGGTAGTACCGGCAGGCGCTGGCATCGCCGATATGAAAGAGGATTACGGACGCAGCCTAGAAATCCTGCTGGCGGTTTGCGGTCTGGTGCTGCTGATTGCCTGCGCCAACGTGGCCAACCTGATGCTGGCCCGCGCCGCCGCGCGTCGCAGCCAGACGGCAGTTCGCCTGGCGATCGGTGCATCGCAGGGGCGGATCATTGCACAGGCGATCGCGGAAAGCGTGCTCCTTGCTTCGCTGGGCGGCGTTGCCGGCTTGGTGGTCGCGGTTGCGGCGTCGCGCCTGCTGCTCTCGCTGGCCTTCCACAGCGCGCATTTTCTGCCGATCAGCACCGCGCCCACGCTGGCGGTCCTGGGCTTCGCGTTGGCCGTTTCACTCCTGACCGGCGTGCTGTTCGGCACCGCTCCGGCCTGGCTCGCCATGCGTACAAGTCCTGTGGAAGCGCTGCGGTCGGGCACGCGAACAACTCGCGACCGGGCGTCGCTCGCGCGCAAGGGGCTACTCATGGTGCAGGCCACACTCTCCGTCGTGCTGGTGGCCGCGGCCACGATGTTGGGGCGGAGCCTCAGCCACCTGGAACACCAGGACATCGGGTTCGAGACCGCCAATCGCGTCATGGTGCAATTGAACATTCCCGTAGGCGGCTCTACCCCGCCACGACTGAATGCCTTCAACCGCGAACTGGAGGACCGGCTGAAGCGCGTGCCCGGGGTAAAGCAGGCCGGACTCGCCATGTACAATCCTATGACCGACAACATGGGCGAGTTGATCGAAGTGGAAGGCCATCCGCCGGCCAAGTTTAATGAAGACGCCGGTTCTTCATGGGACCGCGTTAGCGCCGGGTATTTCCAAACTGTCGGCCAGCCGATTGTTCGTGGGCGAGGATTCACCGCAGCCGACAACGAGAACACTGCGCCGGTCGCCATCGTGAACCAGGCTTTCGTCCGCCGCTTTTTCCCCAGGGAAGAGCCGCTGGACAAGCACTTCGGCCTTGACATGCCAGAAAACGCCGGCACCTTCCGCGTCGTCGGCGTAGCCCGGGACGCCAAGTATGCACCTTGGTCCATCAGCGAAGCGACCCTGCCGATGTTCTTTGTCCCTCTGGCTCAGTGGGTGCATTATCCACCTCCCAGTGGCGGTGATACTCCCTTCCCGCTGGATAAACTGGAGCTGCTCTCGCACTACATCGGCGGCGTTGCTTTGGTTACGCGCAGCAGTCCAGGACAGGTCGAGCAGGTCGTAACTAAGGTCCTGTCTGATTTCGATCCTAACGTCACGGTCACAGAAGTGCGCACGTTACAACAGATGATTGACCGGGCGGTGGACCAGCAGCGCGCCGTGGCAAGCCTGGCGGGATTGTTTGGAATCGTCGCGCTGCTGCTGGCTGCGGTGGGGCTCTATGGCGTCACGGCCTACACCGTGGCCCAGCGCACCAACGAAATCGGCGTGCGCATGGCGCTCGGCGCAGACCGCGTTCGGGTCGTCAACCTGGTATTGCGCCAGGCATTTCAGAGAGTCGTTGCCGGGCTGGTGGCTGGCATTCCTCTGGCCATCGGTGCCGGCAGGCTGATTACCTCAGAGCTCTATGGGGTGAAGAGCTGGGACCCGGCGGCACTCGCCGTGGCCGTCATTTCTCTGGGACTAAGTGCGCTGTTCGCGGCCATCGTACCGGCGCTACGTGCGGCCGGAATCTCGCCCACGGACGCGCTCCGCGCCGAGTGAGCCGGCTTAAAGGATTTGAGTACATCACAGGATCGCCCCTGGATGTCCCGGCTGACCGCACTGTTCACGGCCTTTTCACAAGTTAAACGCTATGACTCAATCGGAAGTGCCCCGGGCAACGACCACTCGCACGACCAAAGGCTGACGCTACACGCGTCGATTGGCGGCACATCCGGGGCACTCTCCATAATACGCGTTGCCCCTGTAGTCGAGTTCTTTAAGGCCTTCTCGAGAAGTGTAGTATCCCCGAATTGCCTGGTTGCGTACCACGCGGAAAAACTTGTGCAGAGGATTGTCCGATTGGGCTGCTCCCAGCGCGGCGACCAATTCGATCTGCTCCGATTTCGTCAGTTCCAGGAATCCTCTTCCGTGTCCTTGGAGTGAAAGTGCGTGCAAGGCCGCGATCCCTTCGCGCGCGATTATCTGAGGATTTGAAGTTTCCAGCTCGTGCACGGATGCTTCGCCATAGTAGGCGACAGCCAGTGCCCGGTGCAGCGAATCCAGGTGCTGCGCGGCTTCCAGTACACCTGCCGCGGATTGAAGCCATAAATCGAGCCACTGCGTGGTTTGAGAAAAGGCGGAGGGATCGACTTTGCCTAAAACAATTTCCACCAATCGCGTAACGATTCGAAGCTCCTGCTCAGAAAAGAACTGGGCCTGATAGGGCTCAGCGGTTGGCAGGGCGTATTCAGTCTCGCTGCCGGGAGGAGTTACATAATGTTGGTCGGCCCTGTGGAGGACATGAACCAGATCGTCTGCCGAAGGTGCGTAGAGACCGGGCGGCAAACCCTCGGCAGCTTGCGCTTGCATTTGTTCTCCAGCGATAAAGTGCGCGGTGCCGGATTCTGGCACCAGTCCGCTGACGCCGGCCAGGACGACCATCTCGCCCAAGCGCAATAGCCACTGCCGCCGTGTAATCTCGTCGGCTGATTCCCGAACCCGCCCGCTCACAATTCACCTCGACGAAAAGCTTGCGCAATGTGCTCTCCGGCGCGAGCTGCAATGGCCATGATTGTGAGCGTCGGCTCATAGCAGCCCTGGGTTACAAATACAGCCCCATCGGTCACAAACACATTGCGACTGTCGTGCACTTTGCAGTTGCTGTCTACCACGCTCTTCTTGGGGTCATGGCCCATGCGAGCCGTCCCACACTCGTGCACGTTCTTGCCGAATATGCTCAAGCCGGCTCTGGGTAGACTGGCTTCAGTAAGTTTCATCTCGTCCAGAATGGCCGCAATATCATCGCGCATGGCGCTCGCCATCGCTTTTTCATTTTCCCCGTAACTGGCGTTGATATGGAGCGCCGGAATTCCCCACGCATCTTTCCTGTTGGGATCGAGGGTGACATAATTTTCCCATCGCGGCAGGCATTCCCCCTGGGCTTCAATGGCAAAATAGTAAGGAATCTCCTCTCGCACCCGCTTGCGCCACTCATCTCCAAGCTCCGGCATCAGAAAGGCATGGCCGTACAACTCCTGGCTGCCATCGCCGTCAAATCGATAGCCACGCAGAAACTTGGGGTTGCGATGGTGGCTGTCGCCCGCATTAACGTACTTGGGGATGAGAAAGCCGCACGGTCGCCCCGTCGGCTCGCGCTGCGACGAACGCAGGCTGGAAAGAAAGCCTCCTGCTCCTTCCACAGTGAAGTGGTCCATTAAGTATCGACCGAGGATACCCTCCGAGTTGCCCACTCCTTGCGGATACAACGATGATTGCGAATTGAGCAAAATGCGCGTGGATTCGAGCGCTCCGGCGGCGACGACTACCACTCGCGCATAGGCCTCCCGATGCTCGCGCGTGACGCGATCGATGTAGTGGACGCCTTCTGCGCGCCCACTGCTGTCCATGAGGAGGCAGCTCGCAATTGCATCGCTCACGAGCGTGAACTTCCCAGTGCGGGCTGCAGCCGGAAGGGTCACCGACGGGCTGTTGAAATAGGAGGCGGTAAAACAGCCGCGCTGGCACTGGTCGCAATAATGACATGCGGGGCGACCACGGTGGGGTACTGTCAAATTGGCGACTCGGTCTGGAATGACTCGCCAGCCAAACTTCTGCTGGATGACCTGTTTGGCGAATCCACCGCCACAGGAAAGATTCATCGGCGGCAGAAATTTCCCATCGGGCAGTTGAGGCAACCCTTCACGCGAACCGCTCACGCCGATGAAGCCTTCGACGCGGTCGTAATAGGGTTCTAATTCCCGGTAGCTAATCGGCCAGTTTTCTCCGTAACCGTCACGGCTGGCCGCCTTGAACTCGTTGTCACTATAGCGGTAGCTTTCGCGTGCCCAGCAGAATGTCTTTCCTCCCACTTGTCGGCCGCGAATCCACAGGAAGGATTTGTCTGCTGGAAACGTGTACGGATGCTCTGAGTCATTTACAAAGAACTGATGACTGTATTCGTCGCATGCGTAACACAACCGCTGGACAGGTTGCGTCCGAAGCAGCTGCTGCTGGTTGCCGAAACCACGGAATTTCAGCTGGTACGGCCAGATGTGCTCGGTGAAGTCACGGGTTGGAATGCGTGGTGGTCCCGCCTCGAGCATCACAACAGAAAGACTTCGCTCTGCTACTTCCTTGGCAACCCACCCCCCACTGGCACCCGACCCAATCACCAAGACATCGTGAACCGTTTTCTTCGGGAGGGTCATGCACCAGTGAGTTTAGCAAACAACGGCCCTCGCTTGGCGCTTATAGCGCCACCTTCGATCTTGCCCGCTTCGTTGAGTTCCCCCGCGTCGCTGGTTTTGCTGCCGCCTTTCCCGGCACCATGGCGTATTCCGAATCCCTCAGGTTCATTGCTGACTTCAATCATGCCGATGACATCGACAGGGCCTCATCCGTCGTGGCTCACGAAATGGCGCACCCATAAAAACCAAGAATGGCGGAGAGAGGGATTCCATTACCTGTGCTTGCGCTGTGTCGTAGCGATGGCAGAACTTGGGACATGAGAGCCAGCATTTTTGAGCACGATGCAAGATCAATCTGCGCTGATCTCCCGGTGTCTAAATTAAATTCCACGATTCGTTATCAGTGTTATCAGGTCCGTGGATCCGTGCATGGCCGTGGTGGCGGCATGCCGCGAGGACTTCCATCTTCATTGACTTGGCCTACGCCCGGACCTAAGATTTCAGCCCAATGATCGGCGAGACCATTTCGCGCTACCGGGTCATCGAGAAGGTGGGCGGTGGCGGCATGGGTGTGGTGTATAAGGCTGAGGACACGCGTCTCCACCG
>DASPVV010000010.1:0-7934 GCA_035622175.1 Terriglobales bacterium
GGGCATTTACGCGGTCATTGCCTTCAGCGCCTCACAGCGCACCCAAGAGATCGCCGTACGCATGGCACTTGGTGCACAGCGCGGCAACATCGCGCGGCTTGTGCTCGGCTCCGGCGCGAAAATCGCAGCCGCCGGCTGCGCGCTCGGTATTTTGGGATCGCTTTCCGTGTCTCGCCTCGTCGGCGCGTTCCTCTTCGGAGTCAGCGCCACCAATCCGATTGTTTACGTCGCGAGCGTGGTCCTCATGCTGGTGCTGACACTTCTCGCTTCGGCTCTGCCGGCTCTGCGCGCCGCAGCCGCCGATCCTGCTCAGGCTTTGCGCTCGGAGTAGCCTGCCAGTTATTCGTGCGCGAAACTGGTCTCATTCTGTCGTTCCAGCAGCCACGTAAGTACTCGTGCCGGAATGTCGGTAAGCGCATAATCGCCAACTCACTCCCCGACCCCAATTACTACCCTGAAGTCCTAGTTTTTAGGGATCGCCGTGAAATCAGGCCACGAGTTTGCTAAACCCTACGCCGTTTTCCGGTATCTATAAACGAAACAGGCATAACCGAGCTGGAGGAGCGCGTTGGCCTGAAGTCAACAGTTGACAGTCAGCTTGGAAGTCGAGGATTGGATGGCCTCGACTGCATCCATCGACGTGTCCGCTTCACAGAAGCACATCCTTTACTGGACGCCTTGGACTTGGTGAGACCTGGCGGACAGGATAACCTAAACGAAACATAAATGTGGGTTGCCAGGATTTATCCCCGACGAGGTCGAAAAGATCGGCCTCAGCCTGCGGTTCCTGATTTAACCAGCGTTGATGATCGATCCATTCGACTGCCTCATTGACAGGTCTTCCAGCCAAACCGCGCACCGTTGTCAGTAGATGGGCGCGCTGCCAGATCCGCCCTGCGCGCAGGCTCTGCTCGCGATCATAGCGGTCGCGCACCGCTATTACTCCAAAGAGCGGCGTGGCATGGAGCAGGTCCTTGTAGGGCATTGTATGTAGCAGCTTGTGTTTGAAGCCAAATCTTCTGCCCGCGGGCGGCAGAAACTTGAGGACGGCCGTTGTCGACGGAGGCGCTCCGAATTCATCGAAAATGAGCCCATCGCGGAATCTCTGGACATCGCTCCATTCCGTGTGCACCCATTGTTCACTTCCTTGGTTTACCTGCGGGTCCGCATACACGATATCATTGGCTCTGGAGATCATCTCCACGATGCGGTTGCGGTCCGCGTCGGCAGTAAATAGGAAGACTTTGACAGCCGTCTCATCGTTTGCAAGTTGACGGGTCTCCTGAACAAAATCTGCCGGCAGGTCTTTCAGCAAGTAGGGAGTGCGATTTGTGTGACGGTGAGGAATCGCATCGTAAAGCTCGCTCTGCTGCTTCGGGCCAGGAGAAAGCGTAACCTGGGCGACCAGCTCGGGGGAAGGATACTCCGAAGCGGGCGTCAGCTTTGCCGGGAGCAATGTAGCCGATGCAGCATAACCATTCGCAGGAGCTGCCAGCATCAGATTCTCCAGAGCACAGCCCATCCCGATGTGCTCCTCGCGCAGATAGGGGTCGAGCGCTCCGGGATGTCTCCTGGGATCGAGATACAAGTCGATGGAAGAGCCGGTTATCTTGAACAGCCACGGTTGCGTGTTGTGTGGACTGGCCGCGAGAATCGCCGCGCGCACCAAGGCCAGCGGAGTGTCCTGCGTTGCCTGCCAGTCTCCCCAGGGTTCGAACGCCGATCCTTTGCCTACGCTAAAAACGCCCTGCTCATAAGCACGCCAGACCCCGCCGCCGATCACGAGAACTGTAGTCACTCCAGCGCCGGTGAGGAATGCTCTGCGTTGCACGGTTGCTCCAGAATGCTCCAAGTATGGTGAAGAACTTTGGGAAATCTGTGAACGACAGAAACAATACTATCTGTCTGAAGCTATTTTACGCATGCTCATGTCCTCGATCACGCTGAACACGAGGGAATGGCACTCGTACCTCAGCATCTGCAACTTTCATTTGATGCATACTCGCCAATGTACTCACCGACGCGATCGGTACCGAGAAGTCCTAGCGTTTGCCAATCAAGTTCCAGGCTCGGTGCTCGGCTACATCAGCCGAAGACCTACGTGTAGGTTTGCCAGCGACATTGGCACGCACACAAACACAGAAACGCGGCTAAGCACACGGCAGCGAAGCTGGTCAGTGAAAACGGCGCCAAATGGGTGCCATGACCGCCTCGGGTCAGTGTTGCTCGGTTGGAGGGGTACCGGTTCCGCCAGAGCTGGTGGGGTGTAGCCGGGCAAGGATTTGCCGCACCAGACGCTTGTAATTCGCGTGTCCGTAGCTGGTATTGGTAAGTAGGATCACACCCGTACGGGTCGACCTGTCGAACTCGTAAGATGCAACAAATCCGGCACGGCGCAAGCCACCGTGTCCCAACGCTGTAAGTCGGCTATCAGCATTGCGCACTGCCGCAAAACCGACACCATCACCGTAGCGAAGATCCCCATCCGAAGGAACTATGCCGCGGAACGATGACTCCAGTGTCTCTGGTGCCAGGACTGTCTCCGGACCACTGCCGAGTTGGAAGCACATGAGCTTCGCAAGGTCCCCCAAGGTTGACAACAATCCGCCTGCCGGAAGCCCAAAGTCGCGTTCAGAGTTTTGAACAATGGAAGAAGCCGAGTTCGGATCACCCAAGAAATAGCCCCGCGCTATGCGACTCTCTATCTTGGGCGTGACAGAAAAGAAGGAGTCTTGCATTCCTAAGGGTTTGAGAATTTCGCTCTGCACGTATTCGGTAAACGGGCGGCCTGCTGCCCGACCGAGAGCCAGCCCGAGGATGCTGTACCCGACATTCGAGTATTCACGCCTCGTCCCTGGTTCGTAATCGAACTCCAGATGGGGGAGCGCTTCCAGGACTTGTTTTTCCCACGGATCGGTTTCGGAAACGGCAGGGCTCTCGTAGTTCGCCTCCAGCCCTGAAGTCATGGTTGCAAGCTGGACAAGCGTGATCGGGGGTGCCCATGGAAACGGATTGGGAATTTGCTTGACTTCTGGAACATACACGTTAACAGGATCTGCCAAATGTACCTTGCCGCGCTCCACCAACTGCAGGAGCATAACGCCCGTTACCATCTTTGTCAGGGAGGCAATCGGATAAATGGTTTGATCGTTCGTACGCAGTCGTCCTTCTTCGTTGGCCCAACCGTAGGTACGTCTCCACGCGAGATGCCCGCCTTCAAGAATCCCGACGCTCAAGCCACCTCGATCGTCTTTATCAAATTCGGATCGGATCAGACGATGTATTTGTGTGTATCGGTTTGCTTGCACTCTCCGTCCTTCATGTGTCTGGGCATAGTTGGTGAGCAGCAGCACAGACCAAAGCAGCTCAATGACAACCGCTGCCCAACCCAAAGCAGCACGCTGAGCGATCGGGTATGGCAATGGGTGATCCTCCAAAAACATTTAAGGTTGACATTTCAATTATGATCGCGAGACGAGACTGCTTCAAATTTTCCAGGGTAATAGCCCGGGGGCAGATGGGTAACGACTAGTCGGCAAGGGCCGAGTAATCCTGGGTTCGTATGTCGCAACCAGTCAGAACGATTAGTCGGCTTAGTTGTACTCTGTTTCTTGCAGCTTGAAATGGCGTTGTCGCGCGGGAATCGTTTACGATTTCGTCAGCCGCGGCGCTTTCCAGAAGTGACCCCCTGCGTTTCAAGAATGACCCAGTGAGGTCCGCCGTCCGCTTGATGGCGGCAGTTACAGGCCCGGAATCTTCATTGAGAGACGACGTTGTTCCGTCTTTAGGTCCCAGTACTCGATGGCGCCGTCGGCAGTTCCGAAGAGGATCGAGGTGCCATCCGGGCCAAGGACCAGATTGCTGGTGGGGCGTGTTGCAGGCAGAGATCGCCGCTGGCCGGTATCTGGATTCCAGAGCTCGACGTCTTTGCCGAATCCGGCAAAGAATACCCATCCGTTTGTCGAAGCAGCCAGGGTATCGACGTAGGCAGGTTGTGGTGGTGAAAGGGCGATCCGTCGTTTTGTTTTGAGATCCCAAGCGTATACGCGGCCGTCTTGAGATCCCATCAGAATGGCGTCGCGGCTGGTATCGAACGCAATTGGACGAAACGCATAGAACTCTGGGTTGGCGGTCAGCGTGGCAATAAGCCGTCCGGAACGAGCATCCCAGAGCCTGGGCCAATGGCCGGCATTGACGATTTCCTGCCCATCTGGAGTGAAAACGGCGTCGCCGTAAATGGAAGAACAACACACCTTGAGCCGCACCGCTCCAGACTGTGCGTCGATTGTTTCGATAACGCCGCTCCCAGTGAGGACCAAGAGGTCGTGACCGTCCAGGCTGAATCGGGCACTCCCATAGTTTGCGTGATCAGAACGGAGGAGCCGGGGAGCGGCCGATGCTTTCGGAGTATATATGCCCAGATCTTCGGAGGCGATCGCAAGCACATGCTCATCTGGAGAGAAGTGTAGATCATTCAAGGAACCGCGCGAGAAGGTGATCTGCTGCGGGGCATCGGGATGCGTCTGATCCCAAACCGTGATCTTTCCCTGGGCAGTTCCAGCGGCCAGCCACCTGCCTGAATCGCTTAACGCGACGTTCGAGACCATTCGGTCGACTGGCGGATTCCTGGAGCCGATGAAAACGATCCATGCGCAGAGGAGAACGGCGCAGAACGAAACTGCCACAACAACCGGCTTGCGTGTGATTTCCGCCGTCATCCCGACCTCATTTTAGACACCGAGACGCCTCGTATGGGTTAGGGAGTTCCTAAGTTGAACTTTCTGAGCGGTGGTAACGTAAATGCCGGTCGGGCGTCTAAGAGAAAGCATCTATATGCGCGTTGCGTCCCGGCTATTGCGGAACTCGTCAGGTTTCGCCATTACCGTCATTGTCACCATGGCGCTAGGAATTGGCGCCAACACGGCGATTTTCACTCTGGTTCACGCCGTGTTGCTGAAGTCATTGCCGGTTGTCGACCCGAAGACTCTCTACCGGGTCGGTGACAAGGATGACTGCTGTGTCAATGGCGCCTACATCAACGATGAAGGGGACTTCGATCTTTTCTCCTATGAACTCTACCGGGACTTGCGCGACACAACACAGGAGTTTGAGCAACTGGCAGCGATGCAAGCCGGAGGCTATATTCTGTCGGTCCGGCGCGGCTCAGAACCGGCCAAGGCAGAGCGCAGCGAATATGTTTCAGGAAATTACTTCTCGACCTTTGGAATCGCTCCATATGCCGGACGCATGTTTTCCATGGACGATGACAGACCGGGCGCCGCCGCGGTTGCGGTGTTGAGCTATCGGGCGTGGCGTTCGGAATATGGCGGCGATCCAGCCGTGGTGGGCTCTACGTTCTTCATTCAGACGCAGCCGGTCACAATCGCCGGTATTGCCCCGCCGGGATTCTTCGGCGACCGTATTCGCGAAAATCCTCCCGCCTTCTGGATTCCGCTCGCTACCGAGCCGCTGATCGATCAAAAAAGAGAGCTGCTGGACATCCCCGAAAGTAACTGGCTATTCGCCGTAGGGCGCCTGCGGCCCGGCGTCAAAATAGGCACCCTGCAGGAGAAGATATCGAACAACCTGCGGCTATGGCTAGCGACGGAGAAGGCCTACACGGAGAATGGCGGATCGACCGTCATCCCGAAGCAACACGTTGTGATCACGCCTGCGGGTGCCGGTATCCAGCAATTGCAACAGCAGACGGGGAAGGGACTGTATCTGCTGATGGCGCTCTCCGCGCTGGTGCTGCTGGTGGCGTGCGCAAACATCGCGAACCTGCTGCTGGCGCGCGGCACCACTCGCAGGGCGGAGACCTCGGTGCGGATGGCGCTGGGCGCCTCGCGCACGCAACTAATCCTGCAGATGCTGGCGGAAAGCCTACTGCTGTCATGCCTTGGTGGCCTGGCAGGGCTCGCCGTCGCCTACGGCGGAACCAAGACGATCCTCTCCCTAGCGTTCCACGATGCGCCGGATCTGCCGATTACGGCCAGTCCTTCGCTTGCAGTCGTGGGTTTCGCGTTGGCACTGTCGCTGGTGACAGGGATCCTATTCGGCATCGTCCCGGCGTGGGTCACGTCGCATTCTGATCCAGCCGAGGCACTGCGGGGAGCCAGCCGTTCTACTCGCGATCGCACCTCGCTGCCGCAGAAGTCGCTGATTGTGTTTCAGACCGCGCTATCGCTTGTGCTGCTGGCGGGCGCGGGTTTGCTGACCAAAACCTTGCGCAATCTTGAGAATCAGAATTTTGGCATCCAGACCGCCAACCGTTACGTGTTGCACCTGGATCCGGCCGGTGCAGGTTACACCTTCGAGAAGCTGCCAGCGCTCTACCGTACTTTGCAGGAGCGGTTCGGTGCGCTTCCGGGGGTGGAGAGCGTGGGCCTCGCACTCTACAGCACGCTTGAGGGTAACAACTGGGGCGAGAGCGTGCGAGTGGAGGGTAGGCCGGAGCTTGGACCGAATGAGCATACCAGCTCCTCGTGGGACCGCGTGAGCCCGGACTTCTTTGAGACCGTCGGCCAACCCGTGATTCGTGGACGCGGCTTCACCGACGCCGACACGGCCACTTCACCTCAAGTTGCCGTAGTCAATCAGGCTTTCGTGAAAAAGTTCTTCCCCCAGGAGGATCCCCTCGGGCGCCACTTTGGCATTTACGATCACAAGTACGCTAGTGCGTTTGAGATTGTGGGCATTGTGGCCGACGCCAAATATCAGGACCCGCAGCAAGACTTCCGAGCCATGTATTTTCGCCCGTTGAACCAGCAACTGCAGGTCACCGAGCCCAATGCGGCGATGGCGGAAAACTGGTCGTTATTCATCAACTCCCTAACCTTGCGCTTCAAAAGCAAGCCACAGAACCTGGATGCGATGCTGCGCCGCACCCTAGCGGACATTGATCCCAATCTCACCGTAATCGACCTGCATTCGCTCGCCGATCAAGTGAGCGATCAACTGACGGAGGAGCGTCTGATGGCGCGCTTAACTGTGTTGTTCGGCTTGTTAGCCTTGGTACTTGCGTCGGTTGGGCTGTACGGCGTTACCTCGTATGCGGTCGCACGCCGCACTAGCGAAATCGGATTACGCATGGCCCTGGGCGCGAACCGCAGCACGGTACTCCGCATGATATTGCGCGGCGCATTTATTCAATTGGGATTGGGGCTGGGGCTCGGAATCCCCATCGTCCTCCTAGGTGGCCATTACGTCGGAGACCAACTCTATAGTGTGCGGCCATACGATCCCGCGAGCATCTCGGTTGCAGTTCTCGCGCTGTCGGTCGCAGTGACACTCGCTGGGTTCATTCCGGCGTGGCGGGCCGCCAGTATCGATCCCATGCAGGCGCTGCGCTTCGAATAACAGGCATCCGACAACTGCAAACACGGATTGACCGAACCGAGACCGCTATCGGTCTGGCATTAGTAACGACTTGTCGGCTAGCGTTTGACCACGCCACCTTCATGGATGCTTTTGGCTCTGTGGCGTGTGTGGCGTGGCTCCTGGCAGATCGGCGCGGTCGTTGTAAGATTTGCGGAACACCGTGGCGGCGGGCGACGTATCTGGCTATGACGGCATCCAGCGCATGGGTGTGCGCGATGAGCGAAAAGTCGAGCCGGAGGTGAGCTGTGGAATTCAAGAATGAGTTGAGGAGAGTGTTGCGCAGGCTGGGACGCGCTCCGATGTTCACGCTGATTACGTTGATCACCCTGGCGGCCGCAGTTGGCGCAAACACGGCCGTGTTCAGCGTCATTGAGGGTGTGCTGCTGAAGCCTCTGCCCTATCCTCACCCCGACGAACTCGTCGGCATATGGCACACGGCGCCCGGGCTCAATTTCGACGATGTAGACATGTCCCCCTCGAATTATTTCATTTATCGCGAGCAGAACCGGACATTTCAAGATGTTGGGTTGTACCAGGGCGATTCCGTGAGCGTG
>DASPVV010000011.1:0-5531 GCA_035622175.1 Terriglobales bacterium
CGAAGCACTGGCCGACTGAAGAACTTGCGTCCGGCGCCGATTTGCGGCGCGATCGTAAACTTGCGCAGCCAGCCGTCGTAGAGCGGAGCAATCTGGCTGTGGGTGTGATCAAAACCGCCTTCAAAAGCAAGAGAGAGCCACTTGTTAAAGAAGACTTCGGGGCGGGCGCCAAATGAAACCCATTGTTGCCAGGGATGCATAGGGTTGCCATCTTTTGTTCGCTGGTAAATGAAGATCGGCATGATGGCGAACTTATCGTTGGGCTGTAGCAGCATTTGCTCGGTGATCAACAATTGAGCCTGGCTGTTAATAAACGGGGTCGGATTCTCAACGACTGTACCGCTCCCGTTCGAACTGAAATTGCTGGCAACGCCGGTTCCGTACTGAATGCCCAAGTAGTGGTAGCCACCGTGCCACTCGAGTTGTTGGAACTTGAACCCAAAAGCTTCGCCGCTGCTTGTCGGAATTAGCGTGCCGGTCGGGGTTGTACCACCCTTGCTGGTTGCGAAATCAAACCAGGCGCCGTAAGTGCCCCAAGGACCCTTGACGTCATACAAGCGGACGTCGATGTTGCTCTTTGCATAATTGCCGTTCTGCGTCGTGATATCAGGCCGCGCGCCGGCCAGAAATGCCACCGCCAACTTCGAGATACCTAACCGGACATCCTCGATGCCCGCACCGTATCCACTCAGATCGAGCGGGTAGAAATCGTTGATCTCAACATGCTGGCGCCGATAATATCGTTCGCCCGCCCAAAAGATCGCACCCGGTTGACTGTCGCCCAAAAAGTGTCCCCCGCGGACAAAAGCCTCACGCAATCGAAATTGGTCGTTTCCACCGGAAGTAACCTGCCCATTGACCACGGTCTGCGGAAAGGAAGCGTAGTTCGTGGAGTTGGTGGTATTTGCTTCGACCATGATTTCAGTTTTCACCCAAGCTTCGCCCGGGTGCTCTTCCGGGTTCAGCCAATTGTTGACGAAGATGAACTCCCCATAGGTTTCCGCTTCGTTTCCCAATCGGTATTTCGCTTCCGCACCAGGCGCCTGAAATGCGACCTGCTGTCCACCTTCGCTATTCAGTCCATATCCCGAGCGAAGATATCCGTGAAATTCGAAAACACCTGCTTGCCGCTGCAAGCCCTCAATCTTATTATCGGCCTCCTGCAATTCGTCGTAGGTTGGCTGCACTGGTACCTGCCCCTGATACTTTGCTCCAACTTGATTGGAGGTTCCGGTGACTGCGCTTTTCGCGGCGTCCTGGGCTGCCAATTCCGCCGCTGAGATTGTGTTTTCTTTCATTTTGTTCTGCGTTTGCTTCTGGTTTTCGATTTGCTGCTCGAGAGTTGTGATCCGTTGCTGCATGTCTTTCGTGGTCCGTTCGTATTGTTGTTTCAGTTCCTGGAGTTGCTGCTGCAGATCACTGTTTTGTTGAGCGGACGCACATGTACGCAGAAGGACTACAACCGCGATTGTTGCAACCGCTGTCGAATTGGAAGCGCTCCGCATGCGTTGACTATATGCTCTCGTTTAGGCCGCGCGATACCCTCGCGTCGGACTGATTCTTGAATGCAATCACCTTGCCGTTTCTCCGATCGCGTTTGTCAGTTCGTCCTGTGCTTGAGCGTATTCGAGTTGGGATTGCAGCAGGAGCGTCTGGGCCTCGAACTCTTGCGCGGCGGCAGCATCGGCTTGCGAGGGCAGATAAGTGCCCTCTTTTAACTGCTGTGCGGAAACTCGTCGAGCCTCCTGGCGGGTGGCCAGCAGTTCCTGAGAAACTGCGACCATCTGCTGCGTGCGCTCCAGCTTGTTATAGGCAGTTTGCACTCGTACTTCGACTTCATCACTGATTCGAGCCAAATTTTCTTTGGCTTGTGCCAACTGTGCGTCACGTTCCCGAAGTGTGGCCCGCTTCCTTCCTCCGTCAAACAAGTCATAGCCAAAGTGAACGCCGAACGTTCCGAAGTTACGGGCGAGAAACGGCACGTTTTCCTGGTAGCTATAGCGTGCGAAGCCCTCGATATCGGGGATATATTCGCGCTTGGCCGCACGCACACCCGCCGCAGCTTTTTCCACTTCAGCCCGCGCTTCGGTGATTTCCGGTTGAGAATCTAGAGCGAGCTTTATGCATTGCTCGCGCTCACAGCTTCCGGAGGGGGCCGGAACGTCAGGATCGAGAGCGACGTCAGTCTTGAGCGGCAAACCCACAACATCGTTGAACTTCAATCGCAGATCAGAGAGTTGCAGCTCCGTCGTCAGCAGATCCTGTTTTGCCTGAAGTAACTGGGCTTTACTTTCGATCAGATCTACTTCAAGTGTGCTGCCGTACTTGACCTGCTGTACGCGCTCACTTTGCTGGTCGCCGACGGCGCGAATCTGTGCTTCGATGGCCTGTTGTTTGGACTGCACTACCAGAATGTTGTAGTAGAGCTCACGGACTTTCAGAGCCACATCGTTTTCGACTCCGCGCGCCGTTTCACGGCTTGCCTTCAGGTCCGCGCGTGCTACGTCATTTCCCGCTTTGATTTTCAATAGTTCGGTGAGCGGCTGGGTCAGCCCCGTGCCACTCGCGATGAAGTCCTTAGCGCCTTGGCTGATGTTGAATTGCCGCGGCGGAATCGTAGTACCTCCTATGCTTCCAAACGCACCTTCGGGAATGGCAATGAACTGTGTATCGGTGGCATGCGTAAACACACTGTCATTTCGAAGTGTGGGCAAGTAGGCGCTTCTGGCAACTTCCTTGGCGTGCTGCTCTTCCTCGACATGAAACCCCGCGATGCGCACAGCGTGATTATGTTTCAGCGCCAGTTCTACGGCTTCATGGAGATTGAGACGACGTGAGATGTTCGACTCTGGCTGCTGCGCCACGGCGAACGTCAAAAAGCTGAAAAGGGAGACGAGCACTGTCGCCCCCTGACGGAACAGGCGATTTGAAGAATTTTGATGAGGAGTCATGATTTCGTGTCCTGAGGGGCGTGCAGTTGTTCCTGAATCGCAGTGAGATCGCCATAATTCAACGGAGACTTGCGCAGCAGGGCTATTAACACCAGCATGACTGCGCACGCCCAAGCAACGAGATAAAACCCATCGTTTATGCTCAGCGTGTAAGCCTGAAGGCGAAGCCGGCTACTGATAACGCCAACTGCCCGCCCTGTGGCTGCCGCAACTCCCGATGATTTTGAAAACAGTCCCGTTGCCAGCTGGTGGATGTTAGCATCCGTGACCCAGTTCCCACTCTGGACGTGCAAGCCGAGGAGATTCGAGTGCAACTTCTCCCGCTGTGCAATGAAGTGCCCCATGTAAACTGCACCCAGGTTTCCGCCAAATATCCGTACAGTGTGAAAGAAGGCGGAGAAGGTCAAGATCCACTGGGGCTTCGACATCCCTCCTGAAAAAATCCCCTGCAAAATGATGGTTCCGACCAGACCAATAAACGCGAATCCTTGCCCAACTCCCATCAGTAGTTCGGTGCGGTTATAGTTCGAGGCCGACCAGGCACTAGTGAGGTCCGCATTCAGATAACAGGCAAACGCCATGCACACAAATCCTAAGGCCATGAGGAGACGGGAGTCGGCTTTGTTCGCCAATAGGAGCCCTGCAATGAACGCGATGATGAGCAACGGGAGAGCGCTCCAAATAACGGCAGGGCCAATCTGATCAGCAACGAATCCTTGAACTGCCAAAGACTGCGGAATGAGGATGATGGTTGACACCAGACAGAATCGAAAGAAAAACAGTGCGATACCCAGCAGGATCGTGTTCCACTGCCGAAGATAGGGCACCGCGACCAGAGGATTGGGCATTCGGAAACGGCTCACAATGGCGCAAACAACTAGGAACGCGCCTCCGTAGAACAATGCACTGAAAAGGCCAGAACGCCACCAGTCAAGCCGTTCGCCTTGATCGATGGCTGCGTAAAGCATCGCCAGTCCCGCACTCCAGTACAGAAAACCGGCAAAGCTTGGAGCCGGTTCTGATTTCTTTGCCGCCGCTGGTTTGGGAATTCCGAAGTAAATGCAGAGCATCATGAACGCCGTAATTACCGCGGAATTCCAGAAGATCCAGTGCCATGAAAGGTGCTCCCGGTACCAACCGTACAGCGATGGCGCAATATTGACGGCTCCGTCCACAGAGGTCGCATACAGGGCGATGGTGTACGGAAGAAATCGAACTGGAATATTGCGCAGCGCAAAGGTCAGCGTCAGGGGATAGAACGTGCCTGAGGTAAGCCCAGCCAAAACCATGGCGACGATCATCAGGCTGTAACTGTGGATCAACGGAGCCAGCAGACAGACCGATGTGAAGGAGGTCGCAGCAAAGAATAGAACTCGCCGCGCTCCCAATAAAGCCCCCACATACACCGTAAACGGCCCAATGAACATCAGGGCAATGTTGTAGGCGCTGCTGATCCACGAGCCGTCATCGAAACCAAATCCCTGACCGCCTTTGAGATCGGCGAGACCGAGAGAGATCATGCGTCCCGTAAGTGTGACTACGCCGGCGCCGATGATTACACCCAGAATCCCGAGCAGCGGACTCTCCGAGATCTCACTCGGCATCGCTGCTGCAGTGGCTCTCGCGACTTGGAAGGGTGAAGGTCGAAGTGTGGTCACTGATGAAGCCATCATTTGTTCCAATCAGTGCCTTGTGCGCACGGTTGCGATCACGGACAGACCCGGTTGCAATGTGGTGGCGATAGTTGGGTCGTCGAGCGCAATTTTTACGGGGATTCTTTGCACGACCTTCGTGTAATTGCCGGTGGCATTGTCGGGTGGTAGCAATGCGAATTGTGAACCGCTGGCGGGCGCAATGTCGATGACCTTGCCGCCAAATACCTTCCCTGGGTACTCATCAACCCGAATCTCCGCGGGGTCGCCGACCTTGACATGTGTGAGCTGTGTCTCGCGATAGTTGGCCTGCACCCACTTGATTTTGCTGACAAATGGAATGACTTGGGTTCCGGGAGATACCAGCTGGCCAGGTCGAACCTGCCTCTCGCCCACGCTGCCGTCGGCTGGAGCCTCGATTTTCGTATAGCCAAGGTTCACTCGTGCCACGGTAAGCGCCGCCTCTTTCGCGTGGAGATCGGCAATGAGTTCAAGTTCCTGGGAACCAAGAACATCAAGGGCGCGGCGTTCGGCATCAACGGCCGACTGGCTGCTCGAGAGAGCAGCCTTGGCCTGCTCCAAATCGGCTTGACGGCTTGCAAGCTGAGCGCGTGAACTTTCCTCGGCGGAAGTTGCTTGTTCTACTTTCTGCTGAGTTGTAGAGTTAGTCGCGAAGAGGTTTTCCTGCCGACGGCGCTCTGGAAGAGCACGGTCGATATCGGCTTGCGCGGCTTGAATTCCGGCTTGAGCCGCCGAGATCTCCGCTTTCGCCTGATTCACTCCAGCAAGCGCGCGGTCAACTTTGGCTTGTTGCAGTTGCTTTTGACGACGATTGTTCTCGATTGCTGCCTTCGCAGCTTCCACTGCCGCAATGGCCTGAGCTACCTGTGCCCGATAGTCATCGTCTTCCAACTGAACAAGCAGGTCC
>DASPVV010000012.1:0-9664 GCA_035622175.1 Terriglobales bacterium
GGCTCTCGCTGAGCAGAATCTTCGACGGATAGTGCCCAGAGGAGAGCCTTCCTCCTTCCTGCTTAATCTCAGCTCAAGAAGGATAACTCAGCTCTCTTTGTGTCCTTGGCTACCGAGGATTGGCCGGTTAAGCGCTCAAAATCCCCCAATCGAGTACAGTCTCCACGGCTTTTCATCAGAGGAGGCGATTCAGCTTATAACAGCGTCTGTTCTAGCATAGCTGCGATCACTCGCTTGAGTGTGGATTGATTTCCTCTGCCGGCTTATCGCCGCCGCAGCAGTCCATCCAACTCGAAACTTGCACATTGGTCCGCCAGCCATTCCAGGTCCGGCTTTCTCCCTTTCTGGAGATAGCTGAGTGCAATTTCGTCAACCATGCCGATAAGAAAATGGCTGACGACTTCGGGAGACAGTTTTTCTTGATAGACTCCCTCGCGCTGAAGGCGACGAATCCGTTTCGAGAGGTAATCAACGACACCGTTCCGAACTTCCGCGCGCTTGGGTTCTAGCGCAGCTTCGATGAGGTTGGCTTCGCGGAGCAGAATCTTCAGAGCGTCGCGGCGCTGATCGTAGAAACGAAGCCAGCCCATGAATCCGCGGCGTGCCAGTTCACGCGGGTCAGCCTCAGTCTCCTGGGCTTCCTGTCGGGAAAGTTGCGTGATGAAGGCTTTCTGCTGTTCGCGCAAGTCGTCGATCACTGCGAAAAGTATGTCTTGTTTGCCGCGGAAGTAAAGATAGAACGTACCGCGTGCGACACCCGCTGCTTCGATGACGTCACTAACCGAAGCCGCGCGATAGCCTTTCTTGGCGAAAATATGCGTCGCTGCCGCGAGCAATTCTTCGCGTCGACTCTCACGTGCCTGAGCAGCCCGCTCTACGCGGCTTTTCGGCATAGTCCCGTATTCCCAGACTACATTACGCCGTCTCTGGTCGTGGGTCGACGCCGTGTGAGGCCGGAGAGGTGCCTCGCTCCAACTGCGAAACGGAGGCAAGTTTCCTGTACGCGGATATCGCTAAAAGCCCGAATACCACTCCCAGCCCTAGTTCGGCCCAGAAAGCCGTGTCCGGTCCGGATTGCCAGAGGAGGGGTTTCTCCCGCGGCGCTCCACGTAACCAGACAAAGACAAATTCGACAGCATCTCCACACGCGTGAATTGCCACAACCGGCATAAGGGAATTCGATAGATACGCGATAGCGCTGTACGTGATTGAAATTGCGAAGTAGTACGGCAGGCGGGGGGCGGTGTATGCAAAGCCATGGGGAAGGTGCCACAAGCCAAACAGGATCGCCACAACGATACTTGCCGTCCATGGCCCGTACCGACGCTCGATCGGCACTTGCATATACCCACGGAAACCAGCCTCTTCCATCAATCCCGCAACAACAGCGCTCATGAGAAGAGCACAAAGCACGGTAATAAACGGGTAGCGCGAGAAATCCGGCACCTGCTCAGTTGGCACCCGTACGAACCGCGCATAAACAAGCTGCAGATTGACCAAACTGGCGACGCTCAATACACCCGCAGTGAGCGCCCAAATCCAGAGAATGCCGGACAGCCCTTGAACTCTCAGACTGGCGCGGCGGGTCTCGGCGGTACTGCGCGGCCAACCCTTCCCGCCCAAGTAACGCCAATACGTCCACAAAAGTACCGTCATCACCGCTAGCGCCCACGGGATGGAGGGAGCGAACTTCAGGTTCAGACCGAGCAGGATGGACCACCCCATGGTTCCCGCCAGGCAAACGACAGAGCCGGTGATCACAGCGCGAATGATAACGGGTATTGGCTTCCATCCTCTTCCCAGAGCGGGCATAACGCCTCGTGTGTTGCTGCTGCGCGTCGATGCTTTGTGTACAGATTTCGAGACTAGACTGACATGTCAGTCTATCATGGAAGCAAGATCAACCCCCGGAACTACGCCCTTTGCGCGCCCGTGAGCCGACGCTTTTTTGTGCCCGGTTCCCTTGGGAGAGTTCCGGCTCGGGAGCGCCAGCTTACCAGAACCGCTAAGCGAAAGCCCCTGCCTTCAGGCATGGGGATGAGCCAGACACGTTTTTGTGGATTTGAATATCGGAGGTCGCGCCTGGTCAGTGATCTAAGTAGCCTGCGTGAGGCTTGCCTAGAGCTTCGTAAAGAATGTTTCGCTTTTTGTTCGCTATCGTGATACCCTCGCCATAGCGAACCCGGACGGGCGTTCGGGTCGAGCACAAGCATGGCTAAGACCATCCCATGCCATAAGGTCTACAAGTTTCGCATGGAGCCGACGGAGCTGCAGGGGTTGGAACTGAATCGCGCGGCGGCGGTGGCTCGCTTCGTCTATAACTGGGCGCTCGAGCGCTGTCAACAACATTATAAGCAGCACAGAAGAGGCAAGCCCTGGAACGAGCTCTCGGCCGAGCTCACCCAACTGAAGAAGACCGAGCCGTGGCTGTACGATTTTGACTCGCAGATGCTGCAACAGGCTCTAGCCGATCTGCGGCGTGCGTACATGAATTTCTTCGCCCATCGGGCGGCCTTTCCCAAATTCAAGAAGAAGAAATCGGCCCGGCAGTCGTTCCGCATCCCGCAGCGGGTTGGGGTGAAGAATGGATGCGTCTACGTGCCCTCGATTGGCCGGGTGCAGATTCGCCAGTCCGAGGAGATCGAGGGCGCGACGAAGAGCGCCACCTTCAAGCGCACGGCGGTGGGCCACTGGTTCGTAACTCTGGTGGTCGAGTTTACGCTGCCGGAGAGTAAAGTTGCGGTGCGGGAAGAGGAGGCGATCGGCTTCGATCTGGTGCTGGCGCCGCCGAACTTTCTGGTGAGCTCCGACGGCAGTGAAGTGCGTGCGCCGCGGTACTATCGGGCTGGGCAGAGGAAACTGCGGCGGGCGCAGCGCCGTCTGTCGCGCGCGCGGCCGGGGAGCCGGAATCGGGCCCGAGCCCGGTTGCGAGTGGCCCAAGTCCACCAGCGTACGGCCAACCTGCGCCAGGAGTTTCTGCACCAGTTGTCGCACAGGATCGTCCGATCGTGGTCGGTCCTCTGTTTCGAGAACTTAAGCCTGAAATCGCTGGCGAGAACCAAGCAGGCGAAATCATGGCGAGACGCCGCATTTGGCGAGTTGCTCCGCCAGGTGAAGTACAAAGCGCTGTGGCATGGCAAACACTTTGTCCAGGTAGGCCGGTACTTTGCCTCCAGCAAGCTCTGCTCAGCATGCGGTTATCAAAACGACGCGCTTTCGCTCTCGGACCGAGCATGGAGCTGCCCGGGGTGCGGGACGCAGCACGCGCGGGATGGGAACGCTGCGAAGAACATACGCTGCGAAGGTCTGCGCCTGGTCGCCGAGGGACACCCGGAGACGTTAAACGCCCGCGGACTGCGAGTCAGACTGGCGGCAGCCAGCATTGCGGGATGAAACGGGAAAGAATCCCCCGGCTTTAGCCGTGGGGAGTGTCAAGCTAGATATTTATCTGCAATTGGTTCCGGAGTCGCAGAGACGGGCGGTAGAACAAGGTGAGCAGCTTCGTGAAAAAGAGGGAGCCCGACGGCGCAGCCTGAGATTTTGAGAGGCGATATAACGCCATCTGACGCTTCAACACGTGGACCTACTCCCCCCAAATTTCAAGTAAAGAATCACAGGTGAAGTTTTCTGGGGATTTTTGCTGACAGTGCGACAATCCCATGTGATAGGATACCTGCCGCGCTCAGGGAGGGCGATTAGCAATGCGAATGCTGATGCAGATTTCCATCCCGGTAGCCGCGGGAAACAAAGCGGCGAAAACAGGGGCATTCGGGGCACCTTTTCAGAAGATCCTGGATGCACTCAAACCCGAGGCCGCATACTTCACAGCTACCGCTGATGGGGAACGAGGCGGGTTCATTGTCTTTGACTTGAAAGATACCTCGGAGATCCCCGCTGTAGCTGAGCCATTCTTTTTGAACTTCGACGCCAGAATTAAACTTTCGCCAGTGATGAACGCGCAGGACTTGGCCAAAGCAGGCCCCGGAATCGAAAGGGCGGTCAAGGAGCATGGTAAGACCATTGCCGCCTAGTGGCCCTAGCAACGAATGAAGTCAATCTTGCCAGTCAAGTTCGCATAGGTCGCTCGCAGCAACCACCGGGTCGAAAATCACAGGCGAGAGATTTTGGTCTAGTTTGCTAAACCATTGAAAAACATGCTGGCCAGGGACGGAGTTGAACCGCCCAGGCCAGCCTTTTCACGTTTAAACAACAAGCACTTCTATCAACTTACAAGTCGCGGGAGACTGCCGAAGTGCTTGGAAATGCGAGCCGACCGACTCACTTGCTGACTGGAATTGCGGACCGACGTCCGCTGTGCGGACAGCTGGTGGAGTGACGTATCGGTAGGAAACTGTGATGCGATCTTTCGCTGATCCGTCCAGGAGATTCTCACATCGTCGAAGCCGTCTGAGACTCCGGCTTCGTGATAGCTCCCCAGATCCTTGCCACAACCGATGAGTAAGTCCCGCAGTATGTGTCAATAGGTGCCGAATCGTTATGTCCACTTCCTTTCCGGACGTAGTCCGTGGGCGAAATTCGGGTCGGCAGTCTCGAACCAGCGCGTAAACGCGGCCTTGTTCTGGAGGGATGACGATTGAATCCCGAGCCGGTGATACCCATCGCGCGGAACCCAAGACCCGATTGACGAAACCAGGCCTTGCCCTAACCGTCCGCTAGGCTGTCTGCGCACGCTCTTGCCGCAGGAAGCGCCGCACATCTAGGGCCGTTCGGGGTGAACTGCGATCTGCGGCGCTCGGGGCTGAAGCTGGCTGAGGGGGCGGGAGGAACGGCAAGAAGCGGGCGATCATGGAGGTGGCGCGGATAGAAGGGTGGCGACAATGGCGACTCGGTAGAGAGAGACTTTGTGCAACGCAAGAACCAGCCCAGTTGACTCCGATCGGCTTTCTCATGGAAGGCGTTTGCATTCACTAACCGCAACGTTGATGGGTGCAGTTCAAGTGCTACTTCTTTTCCACCTCGTTCTTCACCACGGCTCCTCCTTTCATGACAAACCCGACCCGCTCCAATTCCGTGATGTCCTGCAGAGCATCGCCGGAGACTGCAATAATATCGGCGTACTTTCCAGGTTCGATGACGCCAACTTTGTCTTGCCATCCGATCAGCTCGGCGGCGTTGATGGTGCTGGCGCGGACAATATCGATCGGTGATAGCCCCAGCTCGCGCATGGCGTCGAACATGATGGCAGTGGCCTGTCCTCGGGTTTTGCCGGGATAAGAAAACCACATATCCGATCCAATGGCGTATTTCACTCCGGACTTCAGCACGCGCTGAATCAGGGCAGGGACGACCTGGGACTGGCCTTTTTGATAAGTTTCGAGTTCCTGCTTCATGTCTGGCGAAAGCGCGATGCTTTTTCCCAACAAGTTATTCAACCGGCTGCCATAAAGCGTCTGGGTGAGATCGAGAAAAATACTTCGGTCGTGCATCGCTTTGAGCTGTTCGTCGGTGACGTCGTCGCCATGTTCGATTGAGTCTACTTCTGCATCCACTGCCGTCTGAATGCCGGTTACAGTTGTTGCGTGGACAGCCACTTTCACGCCTGAGCGGTGAGCCTCTTCGGCAATAGCTTTCATTTCTTGTGGCGTAACAAATCGATTGTCTGCATCGGCCACGACTTTGATGAGATCTGCACCATAGAAGAGATTTTCGCGGACGGCCTTGCGCGCCTCGTCTGTGCTGCTGACCTGAAGAAACTCCTGTTCCAGGATTGGTTCGGCTACTGCATGATTGAGCCGTACTGCCTGACCACCGGGAGGAGTCAGCTTGCGGCAGGAAGCCAGTACGCGCGGACCCGGGACCATCTCTTCGTTAATCGCATCGCGTAGCGCCACATCGCCATCAATTCCAGAATGCCCTACAATCCGCACGGTGGTGAAGCCAGCTTCCAAGTCTTCCCGCGCCATCTGCGCTCCCAATAACACGCGCTTGGAAGGACTCAAACCTGCCACAGCAGTCAAGATGGCATCCCCGGGGCTGATGCCGGTCACGGCATCCAACAAGTGTGCGTGGCAGTCAATCAGTCCTGGCAGAACCGTTGCCCGGCTGAGATCGATGATCCGGGCGTCTCTTGGGGCATGCGATCGGACACTTTCCAGGGGACCCACTTCCTTGATTTTGTCGTTCTCGATCAGCACGCCTTGATTGGCGAGGTATTTGGCGGCGCGAACATCAAGCAGTCGTCCCGCAATGACCAACACTGTGCTTGGTTTGGATGAGCTGTTTTGCGCTGCGCCGATCACACCTAGAAGCGTGACGAATATTATTCGCAGATACATGCGGAACTCCAAATCTCTGGAGGAATCCTACAAGTCATACAAGGAGAACTCAAGAACCTGAATTCTTCAGCTTGATCCTGGTAGTCATCGTCGTCACATGCGCGCCTGCAGGATTACCGATGTTTTGGGCGACGAGCGAACCGGCAGGTCTGCAGCGACAAACTGATGGGGCAGACCGCGGGTCGAAGACAATCGGCTGCGGAAGCTTATCCGGGCGTTCCTGAACGCGGGGGTGATGGAAAATGGACGGGTCAGCCCAAGTGTAGAAGAGACTCCACAATGAGGTCCGCGTTCTCCCCTGTTGTCCAACCTCGTGCTCGACGAACTCGACCGAGAGCTCGAGCGTCGCGGCCACCGCTACCGCCGCTAAGCGGATGATTGCAACATCTACGTGCGCAGCGAGCGGGCCGGTCAACGAGTGATGGAGGGCATCACGCGTTTCAGCACACCTAATGCAAAAGAGTCTTCACCAATTGCAGAAATCGACGACGCTCGGCAGGGGTACTTACTCGGTGGCGGAGCCATCCGGTGTCGCCTCGTACGTCAGCAAAGATTCCTCTGGGGTCGTCGTGGAAATGCAGAAAAGCCTGGGATTTCCGATAGAAAAGCCCTCGCTTCTTTTCGCGGATACCATCGAGCCGCCGAAGGTGAAGCAGCACATGCTCAATGGCGTCCAGCGTCGTGTCGTCAGCGTGTTTCATCCTGCCTCCGTCTATGCCCGAGGCTGGGCTTGGCACACCTCGGTGGTCCTGTAGGATCACGTACGTAAGAATGATAATTGCAAGATACGGAGGCCTGGTAATCAGGAGCAAGTAGGCGGTCACGCACAAAGAGCTTTGGTCCCGCGCTGAGGATGAGGTGCACCGCAAAACTCGACTCCAACCAGGTCTCTATCGCCCAAGAGAAGAGGTAAGAGGAGAAAACCTATCGAAGAATTGCTTGAGGTTGACCAGGCGCTGTACAGCACTGGAACGTTACCGCGCACTAACTTCTTGATTCTGCTGATTCTGCGAGAACTCGGAGAAACTATCCAGATCAGTCGTGCCGCAATGCGGCCACGGGATCGAGTTTCGCTGCCCGCCGCGCGGGAAGCCAACAAGCAATCGCAGAAGTCAATGACACCAACCCCGCTGCGATCCATATCTCATTAACTCTTCCGGACCCAAGCCCCACTAGGATTCCACGGAGCACCCTGATCAGGACGAACGTCACGCACAGACCAATCATCAGGCCGACCGCAGTGGTGAAGAACCCTTGGCGAAATACCAGAAGTTCAACACTCCCTCGGCTAGCCCCCAGCGCCATTCGAACGCCGATTTCCCGCGTGCGGCGCGATGTGGTATACGAAGTCACCCCATAGATCCCGGCCACGGACATGGCCAGCGCCATGCATGCAGTTATCGCGAGCAGCGTCGTGATGAACCGCTGATCCGCGAGCGAGTCGCCAATCAGGGTCCGCATAGACGCGCTCAGGAAGACCGGTTGGTTGGAATCAACCGAAGCGATTGCCTTGCGGATGCTTAACTCCAGGTCTTTAGTCGGCCGATCTGTTCTCACAACCAGAAAGTACGATTTCTCAAGCGCCGCCGCAGAAATGTAAACACTAGGTTGTTCCGTTCCATCCATGGTGGCGTGGCGGACGCCGGACACGACTCCGATCACCCGCTTCCAATTGTTCGGCTTTTCCGGGGTACAGTACAGGCAGATCTCTTTATCAAGCGGGTTGGTTTTTGGCCACATGCGGGAAGCCACTGCGTCGTTCACAATAGCCGTGTCAGTCGATGCCCTCATGTCCTCTTCGCGAAACCAGCGTCCCCTGAGCAGCCGCACACCCATGGTCTGGAGGTAGTCCGCACTGACCACATCCACTTCGGCAACGGTTTGAGAGTCGGGATCCATCACCCCGGCTTGACTGTTGGTTATGTATCCACCATGGTTCTCTCCGCTGAAAGGTAGTGCGTCCACCGTTCCGACGCTTTCCACTCCGGGAAGGCCTCGCACCGCGCGGAGAAATTTCGCGTAGCGTAGTCCGCGGTCTTCGGGCGTCTGGTGGCCCTCAGGTGAGGGGATTATTACAGATGCAAGAAGGTGATCTGCATCGAAACCAGGATCAGCTCGAATCAGCTCGCCAAATTTGCCCAGAAATTGTCCGCCGACGATAACCAAGGTGACAGTGATGCCAATTTCTGCCATGACCAGCACGCTGCGAAGCCGATCGCGGCCGCCGATCATGCGCCCTGGAGCACTGAAGTCCTGCGTCGCAACTTTGTTTTGGATGGCCCGCAATGCCGGCGCCATGCCGAACAGAATGCCATTAGCGAGAGCGGTGAATAGAGCAAACGTCAGGATTGACCAGTCAACTTTAGCCGTAGCCAGCCGGGGAATACTCACCGGGGCGATGGCGGGCAGAATCTTCCACGCGGCGATGGTCAGCCCATAGCCGAACCCACCGCCGAGCACAGCCAATACGCAACTCTCCGTCAAGAGTTGCCGAACAATGCGGGATCGCCCTGCTCCGATTGCAGTCCGTATGGCCATCTCACGCTGTCGTGCTACACCTCGTGCCATCAGCAGATTGGCAACGTTGGCACAGCCGATGAGCAGAAACATGATGGTCGCTGTCATTAAGAGCCACAGGGATTTTTGAGAACTTCCGAGGGTGCGGTCACGCAGATAGCCAAGCCGCAGCATGTGATCGCGGTTCGTGGCCGGGTATTCGTTGCGAAGAGCATTGCTGATAGAAGCCAAGTCCTGGCTCGCCCGAGCCAGTGATACTCCCGGTCGGAGTCTCCCCACCATGCCAATGCCGCCCGGGTCCTCCGTTGCCGTTTTAGGATCCGCCCGCGTCGGAGCCCAAAATTCCACATACGGGGAAGGTGTATGGGCCGCCTCTCGGTGCAGGGGAAGTTAAACTGCGGCGGCATGACTCCGATCACTAGACAGTCGTGTCCATCGATCTGGAGGTTCCGGCCAATCACATTTCGATCCCGGTTGAACCGCCGGACCCACAAACCGTAACTTAAGATCATTTCATTGGTGTGCCCCGACTGGTCCTCGTCGGGGAGGATGTTTCGCCCCAACATCGGAGTGACACCGAGGGTCGGGAACAGACTTGCAGACACTAGCAGTCCGTAGAGCGCTTCCGGCGGAGACGATGTATCGCCGGCAAGATTGAAGAGTGCGTTGCCATAGGTTCCTGCCGATTCCAGCGTGGTTGTGCGCTGGATAATCTGTTGAGCGTCACGCCGCAGGACCCAGTCGCCGTGCGATGGCTCAGACTTCACGAAATCCGTCCTAATCTGGACAAGTTCGCCCGCACGTCCATAGGGGAGGGGGTCTATCAGGACCGATTTTACGGCCGTGAAAAC
>DASPVV010000013.1:0-7193 GCA_035622175.1 Terriglobales bacterium
GAACGTTTGTAAAGTGCGATTGCCTCGCTTAGTGCTCGGTTTGTCTCAAGTCGGAGGACAACGGCACCAGCTTCACGGGCGGTTCGCTCAAGCTCACCTAGCAGCCGGCGGCCTACACCGAGTCCACGCGCAGCTAGCGCGATCCACATTCTTTTCAATTCCGCTGGCCTTCCTTGATGAAATTTGAGTGCTCCGCAACCAATCGGCCGGCCGTGAAGGCGTGCGAGAAGCAATAGCCCCGTGGGCAGAGTTAGTTCTTGTGGGCTGGCGGAGATGCTGAGCCCAGGATCAAAACCTTCTTCAAAGCGTCTGTTGAGCTCAGCAAAATATTGGTTGAAGCACCATCGGGCATCGGCGGAGGTCGGGTCTTCGATCGCAAACCGCACCATGGATGCTTGGAGGAGTCGTTCAACCTCCCCCATTGCCGTCATGAGCCTGTCGCGCTGACGGGCCGAAAGCGCCTGGAGGATGCTTAACGCGAGCGCGTCGGATCGCCGGTCAAGCTCCTTACGTTCATGCAGCCCCGCCCTGGTGAGAGAAGCGCGCCGCACTCGTTGGTCCTCATGGTCCGCACGAGTCACGACAAGTCCTTGTCTTTCAAGGGACCGCAGTACGCGGCTGAGATAACCGGAGTCAATTCCCAGGCGGCTACGAAGCTTGCGAACTTCGGCACCGTCGGGTCCAATCTCCCAAAGCAGTCGAGCCTCGTTCATTGGCCGACTTCGTTGGAGAAACCGGTCGCCGAGGGCACCGATGCGCTCCGCGACTGTTCTGTTGAAACTGCGGACTTTTTGAATCGCGGTTACCTCTATTTCTCTGACCATAGTCAGAGATTATGCGCGAAACTATCCCAAGCAGGCAACAGGTCTTGATGATGGCTACGCCGGGCATCAGGAGCTGCTATTGCTAGCTTCGCCGCTCACTTTTGGTGTAGTCCGTATCAGATTAGAACTTCTGGGAGTATCGAAATCCGTAAATACACACCGGTCACTATTCTTCACGCTCTCTTTCTCCGAAAACCCGAACAAATCCCAAACTGCAGGTCTCTCGAATCACTTCCGGGGGCAACGCCCTGCCCTGGACTATTCGCGATGCACTGCGAATCGGATCGGTGACTGCTCCAAACAGCGATGCCGCGGCACGCTGAATGGTGCGAGCGCCGTTCACGTGCAATACGGGCCGGATGTTCGTGGTCCACTCAGCACGCAGCTCATCAATTCTTGCTGCGAAAATCTCGATTGTGTCATGCATGTAGAGAATATCCTTCGCGCGCTCATCGCGATTCCGTCTGCCGTGAATGAGTATCTTCTGCACAAGGAAACTGACGGGATTTGCGATCTGCACTCGTGTGTCGTTTGCGAGGGGGAAACCGTTGCTCGCAGAGAGAGTAACGCGCCAGGGTCTGGCCAGGAGAACCTCAACGTAGCGCAGATTCTGCAAAGAGATTCCACCGATGCTCTGTGTGGCTTTGGATTTTCCGCGCCTAGTGACAGCACTGCCTGCGAGCGGCGCCACGAATTCTGCGTAGAACTCGATGCCGGGATCAGTCAGACGATAGTGGGCGGCTGGAGGTTTGTGGTGTCCCAGGAATTCGGCTTTGAACCCGTTCGATGCTAACCGTCGATAAATCTCGTCGCCAGTGACATTGAAACGCGTGGGAAGAGCGATGTCTGCGTCGAGAGTTGCCAGCGGTTCGTACCGCAGTTGTTGCGCGAACGTGTGCAATCGGTACAGGCGGTGTGCCCAGCCACCGACGACAACCATCTGATCCAGCCAGGGCCTTAGAGATTCAACCAGCCTCGCGAATGAGGCGTACTCGGGACTCGCATTCATGCACGCGCCCTATCGACAATCTGGGAAAGTACCCGTTTGCGAAGGAGATTGGCCTGATCTTTGCCGCGTGCCGGATGATTCGAGACGTCCAGCCACACCTGCAGAATATCGCTGGCCGGTACACCGTCGTGTTCGACGGCCGCGCGGAAGACTGATTCAGGGTATTTGGGAACTCTCACGAATACATCCGCTTCGCGGCCGGCAAGTTCTAAGGACAAACCGAGCTCCCGGAGGACTTCTTGGTCGATTCGCTCGGTGTAGAGGTAAGGCTGGACACCGTGAACGAACGCGAAACCCAGGACTTCTGCGGCCGCGAATAATCCAAGACAAAGCCGTGGCGGCACCCTCCCTGCGCTTTTAGAGCCCAAATGATCGGACGACGTGCGGCTTGCATAGGACCGAAGTGCAGCATGAAAGCGATTCCTTTCGCCGCTCAATATCCACCGGGCCGGAGTCTCTTGAGCACGATAGTGACTCGCTCGCAACCATCGTTCCAGTAGTTCCTCAGTTCTGACCAGTCGCAGTCCGCTTCGCTCCTCGAGAAAGCCCTCCTCGGAAAGTTGCCGTACTAAACGGAACGCGCTCATCACGGACACACCCGCTGCCTCGGCTAACTGGGACGCATTTTCATAATGCCCGCGCGGAGCTGAGAGCAGAGAATCCGGGATGCTTCGGGACAAGAGAATCTTCAGCATCCACTGGCTAAGATCAGAGAATAGGTTGCCTGGTGAGACCTCTTTTCGAGTGGTTTCGATAACGTGCGACCTCTCGGCATTGACAGCTTCTAAACCATGGCCTGTAAAGCGGCGGAAGCCGCCGGCGTCAATAACTCCAACACCTACGCCGGGAGCATTACGCAGAGAGAAATCCTTAATATCTCCCGCTAAAGAATCTGAAATGTGGGCGGAGGCTAGGACTGCCACCGGTATGGCCCGGTCTGAAACTTGGCCAGCTGCCCTTTGCGCTTCGAGGATGGCCTGTGAAATCAGGGGAATAGCCCTATCTTTCCTGGCTTCAGAAGACGCTTTGAGCTCGAAAACATATATCTTCTTGCCGTGGCGAGCTACGATGTCGGCACCAGAGTCTGCGGACTCCGGTGGCTGCTTCACATGCCAGCCGGCTTTTTGAAGCGCTTTGGCCAGAAGATTGACAAACCCCGTTTCACGATTTTGCCGATGTGATGGCATAAACAAAGTCGGTTAACATGGACATGGTTAATAACATGGCCGCGATAATTAACATGGCCATGATAGTCGAGGAATTTCATCGTGTCAAATGTCGCCCACGTGGCCGTCCACGGGCGCTGTCCCGTTTCCCATCGGGCTAATTTTTGTAATCAGTGCACGCCGCTTCTAAGTTCATGCGAGCATAATGCCATTCTGGTCTGTGATCTTGCCCACCTGAGTTCCAGTAATGACTTCGAGAACTTCCCAACCAGTTTCGTTCGAGTCCGCAGAAGCTGAGTGCTCACGGCTCCGGAAGGAGAATGCCCGTCTGCGGCGCCTTCTGGCAGAGCACAACATCCTGATTCCACCAGCCGAACCTCCGATGCAGCCCTTTGTCAACCCCATAGAAGCGTCTCCTTTGGACGAAAGACAGGAACGGGCCAGAAAGAGAATACCTTTGTTTCGAAGTCTCTTCCGTGGGAGAGAAGATGTCTACGCACGACGCTGGAAAAGCCCAGACGGAAGGTCAGGATACTGACCCGCCGCCCAGAAAGACTGGAAGGCGATCAATAGGAGCAAGCCGGAAGATCGGAAGAAAGTCGATCAGAAGACGCGTAAGTACTTGCCGCTGACTGATTCTGTGATTGAGAATCCCCTTCTCGGGAAAGAGACCGAACCCACGATCAACGTGAATGCGCTCCGATTGAGATGACTTCCAGGCCAACCTCTCCTCGGCGTGGTCATCGACCAGGACACCGATATCACCTCAACTGATGTGGTTCAACCCCCGCGAGATACGAGGAAGGGCCGCAGATTCATTCCCATGAGCGACCGGGTAATGAACATCCTGCTAGTTCGCTGCGCGGATCGGACGGAAGGTTGGGTTTTCCCGTCCCGGCAAAAGGGCAAGCCCATCACTGGCGGCCTGGTGAACATAAGCGTGATGCTCATCGGTAGTTTTGACTGTGCGACCTGGCCTTCGCCAGGAATCTGTCAAGCCTAAACATGCTAGAGGTTTTTGGCTTCCTATTGCCCTAGCGTATTCGCTATTTGTTCGCCTCGATAAGCAACGATGCTATTTTCGTTTGTGGAAGATTGTGAAAATAGGGAAGAATTTTATTTTCGCAGAAACAAATGCATAAGTCAGCGATCATTCCGGGGAATAGGGTATCGCAGGGAAGCTATTCGGCATTCGTGCCTGCGCCCCTGCCTCCCGAGCTTGATTGGACACCGCGGCTGATTGCCGCGCTGTCGAACGCAGACCGACTCGTTGGACGACTAGCGGGCGAAGGCAGTCGCCTTCCCAATCCTCATATCTTGATTCGCCCTTTCGTACGGCGTGAAGCCTTTCTATCGAGCAAGATTGAAGGTACACAGGCCACGTTGGGTGAATTGCTCGCCGCCGAAGCAGGTGCAACAGTCGAGCGCAGCCTCGATGACCTGCGAGAAGTCGGCAACTATGTAGTTGCCCTTGAGCACGGAATCTCGCGGCTTAAGAAACTGCCGCTTTGCGTAAGGCTGACCCGCGAGCTGCATGAAAAACTTATGACCGGCGTCAGGGGACATCAGGCCGCTCCCGGACAGTTCCGAAAGATCCAAAATTGGATTGGGCAGCCCGGCAGTACGATAGCTTCAGCATGGAATATTCCACCTCCGCCAGGAGAAGTCGAACCCTGTCTTGCGGCCTGGGAAAAGTTTCTGCATGAATCGCGTCTGCCGCCTCTAGTGACGATGGCGCTGGGCCATTATCAATTCGAAGCGATCCACCCATTTCTTGATGGCAATGGCCGAATCGGGCGCCTCCTCATAACGTTGTTCCTCATTGAGCGTCAGATCCTCCCGACGCCGCTACTGTATTTGTCGGCATTCTTTGAAGCTTCGCGACGAGATTACTACGACGGTTTGCACGGAGTCAGCGAACGTGGCGCATGGAACGACTGGCTCGAATACTTTCTTTTGGGAGTGGCTGGCATGTCCGAAGACGCCCTGAATCGCGCGATGCGAATCAATCAACTGTTGGTTCAATGGCAAAAAAAAGTCTCTGCAGAATCAAGCAACAATCCCTTGCGCGTGGCGGAACTTCTGGGGGCAAATCCCTTCTTAACAGCGAAAGGGGTAGTGGACAAGTTGGGGATCGCATTCACGACTGCCCAGCGAGCAATCGAGCGCTTGGAACGCGCGAAAGTTGTTAAGCAGGTCGGTGATGCGAAGCGTGACAGGGTCTATTGCGCAACCGCGCTGCTCAATATACTCGAAGAGCCGACACGTCTAGAGCCCAGTTCCACAAAGTAGGTGCCGCAACACTGCGTTGTAGAACCGGCCCTTGATGTCGGCTGCGGGGATTTCCTAGCGATTCATCCCTTCAAAGACGGCAACGGCAGGCTGCCTGCCGCGAAAATTTGTGAAATCGCAGGTTTTCCCAATAAACATCTGATCACATGCGCTCAGACGCTCAATGCGAGTCCATCCAAAGTCCAGGAAGTCTACTGAATTCAAGGTTCTGAGCACATTCATTTTGCATCAAACATTGACAGAATTAGCCGATTTCCGAAAAATATATTCGTTCAAATCACACGCCCTCACTCCGGTAACCGTCTGAATGAAATCGTTGCCTGAAAACTCGGTGCTCACTCCGAGGCGAACGAATACGACCGTCATCCGCTGCGCAGGTTTGATTTTAGGGTTTCTGCTGGCCTGCAGTGTCGCTCATGCGCTCGATCCCAACAGGAAGATTTCACAATATGCTCACAGTGCCTGGCGCATCCAGGACGGTTACTTTCCGAGCTTTCCTTCGGCCACGACGCAAACAACGGATGGGTATATCTGGATTGGAACTGTGGCCGGAATTCTGAGATTCGATGGCGTTCGCTTCGTTCCATGGAGTCCCCCGGGAGAAGATAGGCTTCGCAGTCCAGAGGTCCACGCGCTGCGGGGAACCAGTGATGGCAGCCTTTGGATCGGTACTAGGGCTGGGCTGTGGCAGTGGAAGGACCAGCGGTTGATCGGTTATCCCGATCTTATCTCTTCGCTTATAACCAACATATTGGAAGACCATGGGGGAACGGTTTGGATAACGCGAACGCGAGCGCCAGCAAATTTGCAAGTTGGGTTAGGGCAAGTCTGTGAAGTTGGCCAAGGGCGTTCCCGGTGCTATAGCCTGCTAGATGATACTTCCAATTATGGTTTGTATGACCTTGCCGAAGACAGCAGCGGAAATCTTTGGCTTGGCGGTAGTACAGCTTTTGTGAAATGGAGACCACGCTCGCCCGCCAAGGAGACGTTCCCCATATCCGGCTCTGTGCCAAACGCCAGCTCAGTTCATGGACTCGCCCCTGATGCAGATGGATCTGTGTGGATCGGAGTTAACATGCCCGGTCGGGGATTGGGATTAGAACATTTTGTGAACGGTAATCTGAGCTCACTCAAAACTGAGCATTGGGATAGCAACCGCACAGGAGTAGAGCGGCTCTTGCTAGACAGCCACGGAGCGCTCTGGGCTGCCACTTTCGATAAAGGTGTGTATCGAATTCGAAGTGGGGTCGTGGATCAGTTCGATAGTGCAGACGGCCTCACGGGTGATCATGTTCGGGCTTTGTTTGAGGATCGCGAAGGGGATATTTGGGTAGCAACGACGAAAGGCATCGATTGCTTTCGCGATCTTGCTGTCGCCAGCCTTTCTGTGCAGGAAGGGCTAGGTACGCAAGAGGTGAACACCGTAATCGCTTCTCGGGACGGTACGATTTGGGCCGGCGGGGCTCGAAGCCTCGATGCACTGAAGGGCGGAAGTATCACTTCGTTTCGCTCTGACAAGAATCTGCCGGGAGAGGAGATTACGTCTTTACTGGAGGACCACGAAGGCCGGTTGTGGGTGGGTATCGACCATACAATGTCTGTCTTGAAGAATGGAAAGTTTGTTCCAGTCAAGCGGCCGGATGGAAGCCCGCTGGGGTTTGTGGTTGGGATAGCTGAAGATACTGACGGAAATATATGGGCAGAAACGACCGCAAATCCTCGGCAGCTCATCCGCCTGAAAGATTTTCAGGTGAAAGAAATACTTCCATCACCGCAAATGCCAGCGGCGCGCAAGGTGTCCGCGGACCCTCGCGGAGGCATTTGGCTTGGGCTTCTGAATGGAGACCTGTCACGCTATAGAGATGGAAAACTGGACACATTTCAATTTCTTCATCGGGAGGG
>DASPVV010000014.1:0-16980 GCA_035622175.1 Terriglobales bacterium
GTGAGTTCCTTGTCCTGCTGAAACCTGGTGGTTCGATGCCACTTCCTTTGCTGGAGAGCATCATTATAGAGTTCCCTGCAAACATCGAGAGTACGGGCAAGAGCATAACGCTGGGCTTTCTTGGGCATCAGTTTGTAGCGATACGCTTTCCGCATTGGCTTTGCTCCCGATTCTCAAAGTATACTTGGCCCATGGACAACAACCAAGAACTTACTCACGGTAGGCACTGTGTGTTCGCAATGCACGTTCATTTGGTCTTTATCACCAAATATCGCTACCGCGTGTTCGATGGTGCCGCCATCCACACTCTAAGAGATATCTTCAACAAGGTCGGTACAGACTTTCAATCAACCTTGGTGGAAATGGACGGGGAAGATCACCACGTCCATCTTCTCATGCAATATCCACCTCAGGTGAGTGTGTCCTCCTTCGTCAATTCCTTAAAAGGCGTTTCCAGCCGAAGGCTGCGCCAAGCACGAACCGATCTTAGGAAACGCTACTGGAAAGGTGTCCTATGGTCTCCATCCTACTTTGCGGCATCCTGTGCTGGAGCACCCATGGACATTCTCAAGCCATACATAGAACAACAAAGAACGCCAACCTGAGGTCGCTTTCATCCCCGCCCTAAAAGGACCGCGGCTTTTCGCTCCCTTCGGTAAATGAAAATGACGGTTTTGACGTTCCGCGGCAGGACAGCCAGGCAGGCAGATGGCGGGTGCATGGGACTCTTTGAGCCGTGGGTGAGTCGAGGTCGGGTGGGTTACAGGTTTCATCCCACCGAAACCTGCTCGGATGACGAATCTCCGCGGTGCTTCTCCGGCTAGAATGGGAAACGATGTGGCAGCCATGAGGGTTGACGAGTTCTCTGTTCAGCGCGAGCTGATGCTGCGTACGCAGTTACGGGCCCGAGGCATTCGGGACGAACGCGTGCTTGCCGCCATGGCTCGCGTACCTCGACATGAATTCGTGGACGAAGAATTCCGCTCCCAGGCCTACGAGGATCACCCCGTTCCCATCGGCCAAGATCAGACTCTTTCTCAGCCTTATATCGTTGCCATGATGCTCCAGGCTTTGGCTTTGGACGGATCGGAACGTGTCCTGGAGATCGGCACCGGCTCCGGTTATCAAACCGCCCTGCTGGCAGAATTAGCGCGCGAGGTGTTTTCCGTGGAGCGGCTTCCCTGCTTGGCTCGGTCCGCCGAAGCCGTCCTTCGTCGCCTCGGGTATCAGAACATTACGGTTGTGGTCGGCGATGGCGGCCAGGGCCTTCCCCAGCGGGCGCCATTCGCTGCCATCATTGTGGCCGCGGCGGCCCGGCGAATTCCGCCGGCATGGTTCGCCCAGTTGCGAGAAGGTGGGCGCTTAGTTGCACCGGTCGGCCCGGCGTACGCTCAAAACCTGCAGTTCGTGGAGAAGCACAATGGCCAAGCTCTCATCACCAACCTGGAGGAATGCCGATTCGTACCCCTCATCAGTGACCTGGGATCTCTGAGAGAGTAGCCGATCAGCTCTCGCCTGTCCGGCAGCCGGTATGCGAACCGTCGGGTTCCGCGCCGAGGCCGAAGGACCTTGGGCGTCAGCCGGCGCGAAAGCCTACACTTTTTTCGACCGCCGGGAACTGCGAGCGAATCCCGGATCCCTGCTTTACAATCTCTTGGTGCGCGTACTTCACAACCTGCGCGTGACCTTGGAAATGATCAAGTGGGAGCACTCTATTTTTGTGCTGCCTTTCGCGCTGTGCGGCGCCATGCTCGCCGCGCATGGCTTTCCGAACGGACGTGCTCTGACATGGATCATCATCGCGATGGTGGCGGCCCGTTCTGCGGCGATGGCCTTCAATCGCTTGGCGGATGCCTCGATGGATGCGGCCAATCCGCGCACTCGTGCCCGCGCACTCCCTACCGGTGCCTTGACCCCTGGGTTCGTCGCCAGCTTTGTCGTGGCTTCGTCCGCGATCTTCGTCTTCGCCGCCTGGCAACTCAACCGCTTGTCCTTCGTTCTGTCTCCGCTCGCACTGGCCATTCTCTTGCTCTACTCCTTCACCAAGCGTTTCACACGTTGGTCTCACCTGGTGCTCGGATTCGCAATGGGAATGGCGCCCTCGGCAGCTTGGATTGCGGTCCGGGGTTCCCTCGATCCGAGAATTCTCCTGTTGACGGGAGCGGTGACGTTTTGGGGTGCCGGCTTCGATGTTCTGTATGCCTGCCAAGATTACGAGTTTGATCGTCAGACCGGCTTGCACTCAATTCCCCGCTTTTGCGGCATTGGCAGAGCGCTGTGGATTGCGCGCGGGTTTCATCTCATCATGCTGCTGTTATTGGTCAGCCTGGTCGTTGTCTTCGGCCTGGGGAGGGTTGCCATGACGGGGGTGGCAACCGTGGCTCTGCTGCTCGGCTACGAACACTCGCTGGTGTCCCCCGGCGACTTATCCAGGCTCAACGCCGCATTCTTTACCACGAATGGCGTGATTTCCGTTGTCTTCCTTCTTTTCATCGCGGGGGATCTGTTCGTGCGCCGCTGAGCGTTTCCCGCGCCCTCCCGCGATCACTCATCGCTTGCTCCCTCCGCTACCGGCACCGGACGATGGCAACTTTTCCCCAATTTCACTTGCAGGATAAAAGTTAATGTTGCTAGTATGCTTCGGGTGCGCGGCAACAGCCAGTCCGGGCACCGATCGGGTTGCCCCCTAAGCGTCTCGCTTGAAATCCTTGGGGATCGTTGGTCCTTGCTGATCGTGCGCGACCTGATGGTTCGGGGGTTCCGCACCTTCAAGGCGTTCCAGGAGTCGGGCGAAGGCATTGCCAGCAACATTCTGGCGGATCGCCTGCATCGGCTGGCAGCTTCAGCAATCATCGCGGCAGAGGCGGATAAGAGCGACGCACGCAGGGTGAACTATCGGCTCACGGAGAAAGGCATTGCTCTGGCGCCCGTGCTTCTCGACTTGCTCGTTTGGGGAGCAAGGCACGAACAGACAGGAGCGCCCTCGGCCGTCATCGAGGCGATGGCCAAGAATCGGGACCAAGTTCTGGCGGAAGTCCGTCGCCGCTGGCAACGGGGCGACCCGACTCCGTTGCTACCCAAATCCAAGCAAGGATTCGTTGGTTTCAGTTTGACTGGTACGCACGGGATCAAGCCCAAGACTCAACCCTACCGCTAACATGGTTACACGGGAAAACCACCGAAAAGGAGAGGACCATCATGGCTTCCGTACCCACGCACGAACAAGCGCAACTTCACCTGCAACTCTACGACCTGCGGCGCGAGGCCCGGCTGCGGCAGGCACGCGACTGGTTTTTCAGGAACTACGTCGTCGAAACCTTTGAGGATTCGATGCGAATCGCCGCACCCGGAACCGAGTCCGGCGTGTTCGCGATGATGGTCCTCAGCTACTGGGACCAAGCCTGCGCCTTCCTTAACTACGGTTTGCTTCACGAAGAGCTGTTCTTTGAAACCAGCGGTGAATTTTTCGGAGTGTGGGAAAGGGTGAAACCTGTCGTCCCGCAGATTCGGGAACGGTTCGTGAATCAGCATTTCCTCGCCCACCTGGAAAAAGCCGCCCAGCGCTACGAAACCTGGATGGAAAACCGGGCTCCGGGCCACATCGCTGCTATGCGCCAGCTCATGAAACAGATGACTTCTCAGGCTACGAAAGCGGCTTAAGGCGCAAGTGGAAAGGGCGCGTACATTGGGAGCCTGCGGCGCGAGTAACCCTCCGTGCTCAGACCGTGGGCTCCTACCTTCTGCCCGAGGAGGTCCTGCGCGAGAGGGATGAACCACCTCGACAAACTCGAAAGCAAGCTGTGGGCCAAAGCCTTCTCGCGCAAACATCGAGCAACGGCGACGGGGTGGCAGGAATGAGCAAAGTGCGAGTTCTGGTGGGCACGCGCAAGGGAGCCTTCATCCTGGAGTCAGACGGCAAGCGCAAACAATGGGAAATCCTGGGGCCCTATTTTGCCGGTTGGGAGGTCTATCACTTGAAGGGATCCTCGCCTGATCCCAACCGACTGTACGCGTCGCTATCGAGCGGATGGTATGGGCAGCAGATCCAACGATCCAACGACGGCGGAAAGGCATGGGAGCCGGTCGGGAACAAGTTCGCGTACGAGGGTGTAGCCGGAACGCACCAATGGTACGACGGCACACCCCATCCCTGGGAATTCAAACGCGTCTGGCACTTGGAGCCGTCACTCACCGATCCGGACATGGTCTACGCCGGTGTCGAAGACGCGGCCCTGTTTTGCACCACGGACGGAGGACAGAACTGGCACGAACTGTCCGGATTACGCGGACATGGTAGCGGTCCCCAATGGCAGCCCGGCGCGGGGGGCCTGTGCCTGCATACCATTCTTCTTGACCCCAGCCACTCCAAACGGATGTGGATTGCAATTTCCGCCGCAGGCGCTTTCCGGAGCGAGGATGGTGGCCAGACCTGGAAGCCGATCAACCGCGGGCTGCATTCCCTCTACATTCCTGATCCCACCGCTGAGGTCGGGCACTGCGTTCACCATATGGCCATGCACAAGCTGCGGCCGGACGTACTCTTTATGCAGAAACATTGGGACGTCATGCGCAGCAGCGATGCCGGCGACCAGTGGACGGAAGTGAGCGGAAACCTCCCCACCGATTTCGGGTTCGTGATCGACGTCCATGCGCACGAGCCGGAGACAGTTTACGTCGTTCCGATCAAGAGTGATTCGGAGCACTATGTACACGAGGGCAAACTGCGTGTCTTTCGCAGCCACACCGGCGGCAATCAATGGGAACCGCTTACCAACGGCCTGCCCCAAAGCCACTGCTACGTGAATGTGCTGCGCGATGCTATGGCGGTCGATGCGCTGGAGGGGTGCGGCGTATACTTCGGCACGACCGGCGGTCAGGTCTATGCCTCGGCCGACGCGGGAGATACCTGGGCTCCCATCGTCCGCGACCTTCCCGCCGTGCTTTCGGTCGAAGTGCAGACGCTCGCCTGAGTCGGCGCGGATGGTCCTCGGTGAGCACGGCCTGTGACGTGCCGCAAGCCGCTGAGTTCTAATCATCAGCGCACCATTTTCCGTTGGCCACGGCCGCTCGGTCGAAACGGATTCACCATGGCATGGCGAGGGGGTGAAAGATGCGTCGATTATCCTACTCGCTAAAGGACAATAAAGTGAGCTTATTAAAGTAAGACTTCAAATATGGTCCGGGTGATACTCCCATTCCCTCTCCGAAGCCTGGCGCGGGTCGGCAGCGAACTGACACTCGAAGTCAAGGGGGCGGTCACGCAGCGCTCGATCCTTGATGAGCTCGAAGCCAAGTACCCGATGCTCCGGGGAGCCATTCGTGACCATGTCACGCAACAGCGACGGCCCTTCCTGCGTTTCTTCGCCTGCGAGGAAGATCTCTCCCAGGAATCCCAGGACGCTCCGCTTCCGGAAACAGTCGCGGCGGGGAAAGAACCTTTCATCATCATAGGGGCAATCGCCGGCGGTTAAAGGTGGTTCGGATGGCATTCGAACCGAGCACTACCGTTCCTTGCCTTACCCTCGGGCCGGCCTGAACCGGAGAGGAGCAGGTCGCCTAGGACCCGGCTGGTGCGGGATGCTTTCCAGGCTTCAACCGAATCCTGGACTGTGACTTCGGTGACTGCCCTGCGGTATCATCGAAGACGATGTCCAAACTGCACCCCTTTCAGACCGACGATCTGCGACTTCGGCGCATCTATGAGAAAGTCGTAGCTCGCCAGCGCCTGGAAGCCGGCGATGCGCTCACCCTCTATCGAACCCCAGATATTCTTGCGATCGGCTGGATGGCCAACCATGTCCGCGAGCGCATGCACGGCGATCGCACGTACTTCAACGTCAATCGCCATCTGAACCCCACGAATGTTTGTGTGGCCGCTTGCCGCTTATGCGCCTTTGGCCGTAAGAAGGACGCGCCGGGCGCCTACACCATGGCCCTTGCCGAGGCATTCGAGACTGCGGCTTCCGGCTACAACGAAGCAGTCACCGAGTTTCACATTGTCGGCGGGTTGCATCCCGACCTGCCGTTTCAGTATTTCCTCGATCTCGTCTCGGGCCTCAAGCAGCGTTTCCCGCAGGTGCACCTGAAAGCTTTCACGATGGTGGAGGTCGCGTATTTGGCCAGGCGCGCCAAGCTCTCCATTCGCGAGACGCTCGAGCGATTGAAGGCTGCCGGCGTGGATTCCCTACCCGGAGGCGGAGCGGAGATTTTCGCCGAGCGTGTGCGCCACCTCATTTGCGATCACAAAATCAATGGCGACCAGTGGCTGGAAACTGCGCGCTGCGCTCATCAGATCGGTCTGAAATCGAACGCAACCATGTTGTATGGCCATGTCGAGAACGACGAAGACCGCGTCGATCATCTTCTGAAACTGCGCGCTTTGCAGGAGGAAACCGGGGGGTTCCAAACTTTTATTCCCCTTGCCTTCCATCCCGACCACACCGCGCTTCGACACCTGCCAAGAACCACGGGCATGCTCGATATCAAGCAGATCGCCGTGAGCCGCCTGGTACTCGACAACTTCGCTCATATCAAGGCCTACTGGCAGATGATGACCCCTAAGATCGCGCAGATTGCCTTACGGTTTGGCGCGGATGACATGGATGGCACCGTTATCGAAGAAAAGATTTACCACGATGCGGGGGCGACGACGCCTCAAGGCATGCGGCGCCAAGAGCTGATCCGGTTGATTCGTGAAGCCGGCCGCGAGCCGGTCGAGCGGGATACGCTGTATCGTCCGGTGGCAAGAACCGAGACCTCGGTGAGCGTCGCCGTCTAAAGATCCAACCGGTGGGCAGGAACGGCTCATGGTGGCTTGCGCCGAACGAGAACCCGCCGGGGAAACAACCGACAGCCACGCCCTTAGGCGGGGATGAGCGTGGACAATTCTTGCCTAGCCAAACCTGCCGCGCAACCGCATTTCTCGATGGCGCAGCGGATCTGCATAGAAACTGTGTGCCAACCGGGATTTCACTGGGCCCCTCCTTCTTAGAAAGAAGTTCCCTGCCTACGCTAGGTTGCCCCTCAGTCGGGCGGGATGAGATCACTCTGGAACTTTCGACTTCGGTGCACGCCTTGGGCTGGGTGTAGAATTGATGTTGAAGGAACCGGAACTCTTCACGAGATCTGCTCTCGCGATCCGAGGCCTGACATGAATGTCCACTTCAGCTACAAGAACTGCAAGAATCCTGAAGTCGAAAAACAAATTCACCACCTCATCGAAAAGCTGCGCAAACGGCTGCAGGTGTTCCGCCCCGAGTTGGTGCACCTCAAGGGTCTGATTGAGCAAAACTCGGCGCGTGAAGGCATCACCGTCTCCCTCAACTTGCGTCTGCCTTCCGGCCAAATGGCGGTGCAGAAGTCGGCCCCGACGGCAGCGGCCGCAATGAAAGCGGCCTCGGAGGATCTCCTGCAACAACTCGGCAAACATAAGGAGGTACTGCGAAGCTCGCGTAAATGGCAGCGTCGCCGCGTGGCCGGCTTCCGTTCCGAATCCCAAGTTCCTTTTGAGCAGACGGTGGCGGCGGTGCATGTACCCACGGCTTCCTCGGACGATATTCGCTGCTATGTGAACGCCAATTTGGGCAGGTTGGAGCGCTTTGTGGAACGCGAGCTGTATTTCCGCGAGGCGGCCGATGAAATCTCTCCGGACTCAGTCAGCAAGGAAGAGGTCATCGATGAAGCCATCGCCCGAGCCCTGGAAGACGGAGCCGAGAAACCGGAACGTCTGGCACTCGAGCCTTGGCTCTATCGAATGTCTATGCGCGTCATTCAGGACCTTTGCGAAAGCTCTTCGCAGAGTGCTTCTTCCATTCATCTCGAGGAATCCGCCCGCAAGCCGAACGTCCGTGCCACCGACGAAGCGGAGCTACAGTTTCATCAGCCGGACGAGACGCTCACCGGAGAAAACGTGATTCCCGACCGGCGGGTGGCGACTCCCGAGGACATCGCATACTCGGATGAAATGCTGAGCTTGGTTCAGTTCGCTCTGGCTAGGGCAAGCCGCGTCGATCGCGAAGCGTTCCTCTTGCACGCCGTCGAGGGATTTTCGGTGGAGGAAGTTGCCATCATTACCGACCGCAACGCCGCCGCGGTCCGAGCTTCGGTTGGCACCGCGCGGGAACACTTGCGCCGCTCGGCTCCGCTGGCGCACCAGTTCCAAAACAGCTTGATCCAAGCGTCGAAGTAGCCTTCAGCACCTCAGGAGAACTCGGATGATCACCCGCGAAGAGATTCGTGAGTTGGCCGAATTTAAGATCGACCAGGGTCGCGCCGTAACCTTCTACTTTGAGCCCCACACTCCCCAAGACAAGTCGCACCGGGAAGAGGCCATTCTGGCCAAAGAACTAGTACGAAATGCGCTCCGCGAATCGGAAAAGAGCGTAAAGAACGGCTCCCTTAAAGCTGATCTGAATCGTATCCTGGCCTTAGCCGAGAATTTGCACGGCAACCAGGCTCGTGCCAAGGCGGTCTTTGCCTGTGGGCAGCGAAACTTTTGGCGCGAATTCGATTTGCCGCCTCAGTTCACACCCACCCAGCTTTTTGTCAACCAGCAGTTTCAACTGAAGCCCCTGGCCCAATTGGTAGGGGCGCAGCCCCGTTTGTGGGCGGTGCTCGTGGATCGCCAGAGGGCGCGCTTTTTTGATCTTCATCTGGACGAACTTAAGGAGCGTGAGGGATTGTTTCGAACTCCGCCGGTGCGGCAGGGACGCAGCGACGGCTTTGCCGGCTACGACGGCGGACATACGCAGCGGCGGATCGAGGATGAAGCGCGGCATCATTTCAAAGACGTGGCGGAACATGTGCGGGATGGATTGGAGCGTGGATTGTTCGAAAGCCTGATCATCGGATGCCATGACACTGGTTGGCACGAGTTCGAAGCGCAGCTCCACCCTTACGTCAGAAGACGCGTGCTGGGACATTTTTCGGCGGAAGTGGCCAAGCTAAGCCATGATCAGATCCGGGAACAAGCGACCCGCATTCTGCACGAGTCGCTGGCCCGTCGCCGTCGCGAGTTGGTGCGGGAGGTTCTCGATCAGGCCAAGAGCAATGGCCGCGGAGTCACGGGCCTGCGCCGCGTGTTGCGCTCTCTCGAACTCGGAGAAGTGCAAACCCTTCTCTTGGGAAACAACTTCCGGCACGCTGCCGTGGAGTGCGCCGGTTGCACACACTTAGAGGCACGCCTCCTGCGATCCTGCCCTGCCTGCGGTCGCGAGACGCGAGAGCTTGAGGATGTGTCCGACGCCTTGCTTCCCCTGGCCCTCCGCCAGGGTCTGGAACTGTTCTATGTAAAAGACAGTCAGGAATTCGACCGAGCGGGCAATATCGCGGCGCTGCTGCGCTTCCGTGCTGATCAGAGAAAAGGGAGGATTGAGCGCGCTGCTTCCTGAGTTAGCAAAGATGCGAGCAACCATATGGTTGCAGCCGCCCCAGCGGCCGGGGGCATAACTGTTTCTCCGATTCCATCCCTTGACTTTTCCCGTCCGCATTGCCATACCGTGCTCGGTTAGCCAACCCTTTTGCGCCTGCAGGGATGGAGGTCCGGAGCCGTGAGATTTCCCCGCCATGATATTCTGGCGTCCGTTTGGAGGCAACCATGACCGTCTCCCGCCGCGATTTTCTCACCACTGCCGTCGCCGGCTCGCTCTCGCTGGGATGGGTGAAGAGCAAAGCCCAGGCTCTCCAGGCCAACGCCTCGGCCGGCAAGCGTCCCATCATCATCTCTGCCGCTAATGGCTACCCCTATTTGGACGATGCTTATACCGTTCTGGCGGGAGGAGGAGACACTCTGGACGCGGCCCTGAGGGTGGTCAAAGGTCCGGAAGACGATCCCAACGACACCAGCGTTGGACTGGGTGGTCTGCCTAACGAGGAAGGAGTCGTCGAACTAGACGCGTCCTGCATGCACGGCCCAACCCGACGAGCGGGTGCGGTGGGCGGCGTTCGCAATATTAAGAATGTCTCTCTGGTCGCAAAAGCCGTCATGACCGACACCGGGCACGTGATGCTGGTCGGGGAGGGCGCCGAGCGGTTTGCCGTCGCCATGGGCTTTCCACGGGAGAATTTGCTGACGGACCACTCCCGCAAGGTCTGGCTGTTGTGGAAGGAATATCACTCCAGCAGCGACTGGTGGGGACCCGGCCTTGCCGACCCTCATTGGCAACCTCCTGAGTCCGGTAACCAGCCACAATCTGAGCTTTTCGAAGATCGGGTTCGTCACCTGCAAGAACGGGCGGCCGATCTCGGGATTGCGCCTGAGCTCCGCGCCGAGGCAGTCCGTGCCGTCCTGCTCCCCCCTCACGGTACGATCCATTGCTCGGCCTTGAATGGGAAAGGCGAGATGTCCGGTTGCACGACAACGAGTGGTTTGGCCTGGAAGCTCCCGGGGCGCTGTGGAGATTCGCCGATCATCGGCGCGGGCTGCTACACCGACCAAGATGTCGGCTCCGCCGGAGCAACCGGCAGTGGAGAAGAGAACATAAAGGTAGCCGGGGCTCACACCATCGTCGAGAACATGCGTCGCGGCATGCCGCCACAGGAGGCCGGCATGGATGCGCTCGAACGGATTGTCCGCAACTACAACCATGACCAAAACCGTCTGCGCTTTGTGGATATGGTTTACTACGTTCTTCGCAAAGATGGCGCCTACGCGGGGGTCTCTCTTTGGGAAAGTTATCGCGGCTCCAAGCCGCACCAGATCGCGGTGCACGATGGAACCAAACGTCTCGAGCAGACCGTAGCGGTGTTTCACGCTCCTTCGGACGATTATCCGCCCCCACCAAGAGTTCCGCCCGATGTGAGGAAGCAATTTCAGTAACCGGCGCTCAAGAGCGAGCCGCGCAGGACCTGGACCATGCTCCGCAACGAAGACCGCCGACGGCAAGTGCTGCGGGATTGCCGACTCGCTTTGATTCTTACGGTTGCGAATACGCAGGGCTGAGCTAGGACGATGGAACCCCTTAGGCAAACTTTACTTTCACATCGGGCCCCTTCTCCAGGTGGATGCTGTCGATGAACCGTACTTTTCTGGTTCGCAAGGTCATGATGACCGACGAGGTTCGTGTGCCTTCGCCAAAAAAGCGCACACCGCGCAGTAATGCACCGTCCGTGACTCCGGTCGCGGCAAAAATCAGTTGCTTGCCCGGTGCAAGATCTTCTGCCTCATAGATTCGCCTCTTGTCCTTGATCCCCATGCGTGCAATGCGTTCCTCGAGTTCGGGCTTGTCGACGACCAGTCGTCCCTGCATGTATCCGTTCAAGCAACGAAGCGCAGCAGCTGTAATTACCCCTTCGGGGGCACCGCCCGAGCCCATTACCGCGTGTACACCCGTGCCGAGGACTGCAGCCGCGATGCCAGCGGAGAGATCGCCATCCCCGATGAGCCGGATGCGTGCTCCAGCCGCGCGAATCTCGGCAATCAGTTTTTCGTGGCGGGGGCGATCGAGCACAATCACGACCAGGTCTTCCACGTCTCGCTCCAGGCGTTTGGCAACGTTTTTCAGGTTCTGGGCGACCGGGGCATCGAGCTCGACCGCGCCTTTGCAAGACGGGCCTACCACAATCTTTTCCATGTAGCAGTCGGGTGCGTTTAGCAAGCCGCCGCGTTCCGAAGCAGCTAGCACCGTGATGGCCCCGGGCGCACCCGTTGCGCAAAGATTGGTTCCCTCCAGAGGATCCACGGCAATATCTACTTCCGGCACGTCCGTACCGTCGCTAAACTCCGCGCCCACCTTTTCCCCGATGTACAGCATCGGGGCTTCATCGCGCTCACCCTCTCCAATGACGATGGTTCCTCGCATGGGGATCCCGTCCATGGTCTGACGCATCGCCTCGGTAGCCACCTGGTCAGACAAGCGGCGTGCCCCCTGACCCATCGTGCGTGCCGACGAGATTGCCGCTACCTCCACCACGCGCAAAAACCTCGAAGCAAGATCGCTCTCGATGTTTTCACCAAAACTCCTAGCCTTACCCTCCTTATCCTCCGCTCGGGTTTGAGGCGCCATGTGTCCCTCCACAATCACCGCCTAAGATTTATAGCGCGAAGTGTAGAAAAATGGAACCGGGGGTACCTCGAGATTGTGCATCCTTTGGCTTGCTGGTGCCTTTTGTACCGTGCTAGGGGGAAAGAATGCGATCTCTGGTTGTGGGTTCCACTGGCTGACCTCCCAGGAACCTGCCTCAAGCCACGTAACAAGCAAAGGCAGGGAAGGCCGGTGCGGCCCGGCCACGGCAGCTACGACAGGGCGCCATATGCTGTCCTTCGCAAAGACTGATAAAATTGTGGGGCAGAAGAACCCATCACACTTTGCCGCATCGTGGGGCTATAGCTCAGTTGGGAGAGCGCATCGTTCGCAACGATGAGGTCGTCGGTTCGAGCCCGACTAGCTCCACCAATCTTGTCCATCACTTGCAAAGTTGCCTGCCCGTATGCGCCATCAAACCAAACCAGACCACAACCTGCCCGGCCCGCGCGCGTAGCGTGTTGAGCAGCAGAAACTGCAAATCGCCGCCGTGAATCGAATATCGTGGAAACTCGAATCCGGCTTCGACCGAACGCGGGTCGGACTGGATCAGATGACCGAATCGCGTGCAATATGCAATCGCCCGAGTGCGGATCGCCATCTCGTCGAGCCCAAGCCCATGCAGCACGCCCGAAGCGTGAGGCATCATTGATCCCACCCCAAGGGGTTGCAGTGTCTCAACTGCCTCGAAAATCCGGACCTCGAAGCCTTGTTCATGCAGGCACAAGCCAGCCGACAAACCGCCAATGCCAGCGCCCGCGTTTGCGATCTTCATTGGCTGGTCTCCTCCGTGAACCAAGCCATGCGCAGGCTGTTATGGTAAGGGTACCTGACTTCTTCAATCAAGAGGTCCTGACGATTTTGATGGCGCGTGGACGATCAGGTTTTGAGCTGCCGCTCAATCTTACAGCCACTCTCACGGGGGAGCCGATCCGCTTACGGTAGACAACAGTAAAACCAGATATGTGGCAGGCGAATTTGGTGCCGCACTGCTCGTAGTTTCCGTTTTGATGGCGATATATTTCTGGAGACGGCGCGACGAACTGGTGCTTGCCGCGCGGCGAACATAACAAAGGCGCGACATTGGCATTGTGACGGTCCTGGTTGCAACCCGCACTGTGACTTGAAACGAGGCACGCCCTCATGGCTGGCCGCGCACCAACACTCCCATCCCTTTTCAAACCCGTAAATCTCGAAAGGTAAACGCTAAAAGCCGACAAGGCAGGAGTAATCCGCGAAGCTAGGGGTCAACTTCCGTGTGGCCGATGTAACCACGAATTGGGGCTTGCCAAGCTGTTAGGGAAGAGCCGTTCGAGAATAAGTGGCCGCGCGGCGCCAGCGTTGTACAGGTTCAAGGAGCGGGCGGAGGTCACTTCGTTCGTTGTCGTGGCCGTTGTTTCGCAGAAACGGATCGGATGATCAACCTGCCGCGCCCTGTGGTTGGCAGTGGAACTTTCGCCCGCTCGATGGCTGCGGCGATCAATTCCTCCACCTCTGGGTGGGCGAGCCGGGCAGCAGATTCCAAGCGTATGAAACGTGTCTGCTTCCCAGAACCAAGAAGCAATTTGTGAGGATCTGGAAGACGAGCTCCTTGAATGAAACACAGCCCAACCCCGTTGGCGCGAGCGGCGATCGACACGATCGAATCCGTCGGGCGTTCGGTCGGTGAGTAGCCAATCACAAAGAAGTTATAGTTGTCCCAGACCAACTCGTTAGCTGTCCGGAATCTCCTGCGCACTGCAGACCGGACAGCATGAATAAGTTGCTGGTCCTCGGAATCGAATTTTCCAACGAAACCTGCAAGTTGTCTTTCGGCACCTGCCCTAGTTTTTTTGCTCTTGGCGCGGGTCATCGCGTTCGATAGTAGCACGATGTTCAATGAGATGAAGGCTTTGTATCGTTAGGTCAGCATCACCACTCGCACCCAGTCGTCTGGTGTTTGCCGATTTCCGGACGTATCACGAGCTAACGGAAGTTGGGTCCTGTCAGTGCTCCAGCGAGGATTAATCCTCTGTAACGGCAAAGGGTTTACCAAACTGCTTGCCGGATTTCAGGGCGATCGGTAAACCCTTGCCGACAAGGGAGGAGTAATCCATGAAGCATCGATGAATCCGAGTAGAACGCCGCACACATTGGGCCTTCATCGATGTCAGTTTCGAGGGAGATTAGCTTGTTTTCGTCGTCCAACTTCCTATGTGGAGATGAGAACTCAACAATTCGGAGTCGAGTTCGTCATCCGCGGCGTGCCGCTGAAATAAGGAGCGGACACGCAAGCGAAGTTTCGCCAGCCAGCGCATGGTTCACTCGTAACGTAGTGCAACCATTGGATCGATTTTCATCGCGCGCCGCGCGGGGATGTAACAAGCAGCCAGCACGACGCCCACAAGAAGGATCGTTGCGGCGGCGAAGGTGAAAGGATCATTCGCGGACATGTTGTAGAGCTGGCTTTTCAGCAAGCGTGTGAGGATCAAGCCGCCTCCGACACCAATCACGACTCCCAGGAGCGCCAACTTCGCGCCTTGTCCGAGGACAAGCCGCAGAACATCTCCGCGCTGAGCGCCGAGGGCCATGCGTATGCCGATTTCGTTTTTGCGCTGCGTTGTGGCGTAAGCCATAACCCCGTAGATCCCGATGCCCGCCAGAGTCATCGCCAGCGCGGCAAAGACAGTCAGCAGGACCGTGCTCAATCGCGAGCGAGCCACTGAATCAACAATCAGCTGATCCATCGTCGCGATATTCGAAATGGGCTCGTCTTTGTCCATCCTTTGGACGATTCCACGCGCGGAGGAGGCCAGCGCGAGGGGATTGGTTTCTGTCCGAATGACGATTGTCATTGCGGAATAGGCGAGTTCAGGATAGGGCCAGTAAACGGTGGGCCAGGGCGCCGCGCTCAGGTCGGCGCCGTGGACATCACCGACCACACCGACGATCTCGCTGGGAACGTTCGTGTCCTTCATATCGATGGTGATCTTCTGGCCAATTGGATTGCTATGCGAGAAATAATTCCGCACGAATGTTTGATTGACGATCACGACGTGTTTTTCCGCAGCGAGTTCGGCCGGAAAGAAGCTGCGGCCCTGCAATAGAGGAATGGACATGGTTCGGAAATAATCAGGACCAACAACGCGAACGGCGGTGTTAGGACGTTGGGCTTGAGGCAGGGATTCCTGGCCCGGCAGGATTACGTCAGTGGCGACGCCCCACAGCGCAAATCCCGAAAATGGCGGCAAGTTTTCCATGCTGACTGAGCGAACACCGGAGACATGACTCAGCCGATCCAAGAGCTCCTGGTAGAAGGCAATGTCGGAAGCATCGGTCTTGTATTTTTTATCAGGCAACGACAATCTGAAGGTCAAAAGATTTCCCGCGTTGAAACCGGGGTTGACGTGCGTGAGATGCGAGAAACTTTCGATAAGCAATCCGGCTCCCGCAAGCAAGACGAGCGCAAGGGCAATTTCCGTGACTACGAGTGCGGAATGAATGGCACGATTGCGGCGGTTCAGCGAAGCGCTGCGGCTGCTCTCCTGGAGCGAAGCGGCAAATCCCGAATGCGCTGTGGTGTAAGAGGGCAAAAGACCAAAAACAATTCCGGAGAGCAGCGTGGCTCCAGCGGCAAACGCCAGCACGCAAAAATCAATGGGAACGGACGAAAGGCCGAGCAGTTTCTGAGGGATCGAATGGAGCGAAAGGTTCGTGCCCCAAATGGCGAGAAAAACGCCTAACACTCCGCCCAAGAACGCGAGCAGGACGCTTTCCGCAAGCAAGTGGCGCGCAATCCGCCAGCGGCTCGCTCCCAAGGCCGCGCGAACGGCCATTTCTTTCTGGCGTCCAGCCGCGCGCGAAAGAAATAGGCTCGAGACGTTCGCGCAGGCGATGAGCAGAACAAATCCAACCGCGCCGAGCAGAATGAGTAGAGCTGGGCGCACAGCGCCGGAAACTTCTTCCCGGATCGGAACCACGTTGACGCCCCACCCACCGTTGTAGTCGGGATACTTCGCCGCGAGCCGCGCAGCGATGAGGTTCATTTGCGACTGCGCTTGTAGGAAAGAAACGCCAGATTTGAGGCGTGCCATAACGGTCAAGAACCGCCCGACCTTGGTGCGATCCGTGTAGTCTGGCGGAAATACAAACGGGCTCCAGATCTGCGCGTGCTGGCCGGTCAGCGAGCCACCGGCGATGAAGAGATCAAAATTCGGCGGCGCGACGCCGAGAACTGTAACGGCAGTTCCATTGAATTCAATCGATTGGCCGATGATATTCGGGTTCGCGGCGAAGCGCTCCTGCCACAGGCCATAACTGAGAACCACAACGTCGTCACCGCCCTTTTTTCCATTGGCGGGCGTAAACCCGTGACCCAGAATTGGCTTCACGCCGAGCACGTCGAAGAAATTGGTGGAAACAAGCTCGACAATGACTTCTTGAGGGTGTCCACCGCCGGTCAGGTTCGTCCGGGTGTCGCCGAAATATGTCACGCTGTCGAACGCGTGATTCTGCGCCTGCCAATCAAGAAAATTTGCCGGCGAAACGGTGTTACGCTCCGTCGCCAATCTCGAGTTGGTTTCCCAGACCATGACCAGTTGCCTGGCGTTGTGGTACGGCAGAGGCTTAAGCAGCAGAGCATCCACCACAGAAAAAATAGCAGTATTGGCGCCGACGCCGAGAGTGAGCGTGAGAATTGCGATGGCGGCGAAGCCGGGCGATTTGCGCAGCATGCGTAAGCTGTAACGCCAATCCTGTGCGCGATCTTGTAGCCAATTCATTGTTCGCATGTGCGACACTCCTCTCTTAGTTGTTCGACGCAGCCAAATTCGCGCAGAGCCTTTGCGGGGGCATTCCCGCTGAGATATTCACTGCGATTTGATATCGACGTGCTGGAGATGGTTTCGCCCCCATCACAGCCTCCTCGTGTCAGACCAATGGTAGCCTGCTGGCTCCCCCTCGTGAAGTGGGGCCGGACTTA
>DASPVV010000015.1:0-8266 GCA_035622175.1 Terriglobales bacterium
AACAAGCCGCGTCACTCGGCCTTGATCGTCGGTTTCGAAAGTGTAAACGTCTTCCGCGAGGGTGAAGAACTGCGTTTTGCTTTCGGGAACCAGATCCTGTTTTGGCTCGTCATTTTCCTGCACACTCAGATGATCGCCTTCCCATCGCACCGTCAGGACGACGTTCGGGGCAATGTCGGGCGGAATCAGGAAACGGCCAACATAACGTTGCAGAATCGCGGGATCAACGGCCACCACGTTGTGCTTCTTAAGTGGTGGGCGCGGCGGCAGTTTGTCATACGGCGTGTATCCTTCCCACTCGATTGGTGTGTATGTATCTTTGAGCAGAGTCTCCAAGAGATCCTTAAAAATGCCTTCGCCGTTGCCACTGTTCGTCATGATCACGATGCCCGTCTTCGACCGATCAAAGCAGACGGAGTAGTTTCTCCAGCCAACATCGTGCCCCTCTTTAAAAAACGCTTCACCATTTGGAGTCCAGTAGAGTCCCCAGCCCAGTCCATAGCTGAGATGGATTGCTTTATTTTGGTCCGTAGTCTCTTCGCTAAGTGTGGGGAACCCATGTTTTGAAGTGATTGCAATCTGCGAGCTGAGCATTTGTTGACGTGTCTCTGGGCGTAGCCCAGTCCCAGCCATGACTGCCTTCATGAATCGCGCGAAGTCGGACACGGTGGTCTGCATTGATCCCGCCGCGTCGGCAGTTGTACGACGCTGTGGTCCGAGAGACCGGCCATATTCGTCATATCCGTTGGCATAGTCGCTCTCGAACTTGTCGCTCCACACCATACCAGTTCTATGCATGCCGAGTGGACGAAAGACTTGCTGCTGCATCAACTCCTCAAGTGGCTTTTGTGTGATTGTCTCCACAACCAATTGCAGCAGGACGATGCCTTCCCCTGAATATGCGAACCGCGTTCCCGGAGTGAAATGAATCCTCAGCTTGTGGTCATCCTCGTAGCCCCTCCAATTGGCGAATCCGCTGGTATGGTCGAGCAACATTCTGGCCGTGATCTGCTTGTATCGCGGATCGTTCGCTAAGTCGGCATAATTTGGATATTCCAGCAACGGCTTGGGCAGGTATTGATAAACCGGCTTGTCGAGGTTGAGGAGGCCTTCGTCGACCAGTTGCATGACCAGATAGGCGAACGCAACCTTGGTGAATGATGCGGCGGACATCACCGAATCGACCGTCAATGGGAAATTTTTTTCCTTGTCGCGGAAGCCATAGGCCTTCAGGTATGTGATTTTTTCATTGTTCAGGATGGCGATTCCAGTGCCTGTCACCTCTGCCGCTTTCATCAGTCGCTCTACCGTCTCATCGACTTCCGCAGTCGTGATTGTGCTTCCGTCCAGCCTCTTGATCGCCTGCTGTCTTTGGGCGCACAAGGTCGAGTTCAATAGGATCACTAGAGTCAAGGCCAGCGGTATCCGACCCAGTCCTCCATTTCGAACGATCAGCGGTCGCCGTAGCGACGTCGAAATCTTGCGCTCCGCAGACATTAATCCCAAGCCGCCAAAACAAGGCTGCCTCTCACAACATTCACCTCAATTGATCCTTTCCCGGTGCCGGTAAGCGATTTAGAGACCATCCCGTGGCCCTCCTCACCACCCTCTCTACGATCATGAAAACTTCCCCATAAAACGCTGGCATGTAACGCCCCATAAGAATCGGGATTTGCCAGAACCTCTACATGCCCAGACACGACGTTGACCCTGCGTTCACCAGCCATTCGATCAGTTTCAAGAGACAAGTCACCTCGCACAAGATTCAACTGCAACCTTGGAGTTGAGGGGGGAACAACCACTAGCACCTTGGCGCGTGGCCGCTTCGGCAAATGCAACTTAACGTTCACAGTCTCTGGGCCAACGTCCAGAGCCTGAAGATAATCCCCAGCTGGGAGACTGGGAGTGCCTTTGTCAAAATCTACAGTAATTCGAAGGAAGTTGTCATTGCCTCCCTTAATCGTCAGGTCAGCATCGCAAACCTCTAGGTCCACAGACGCCCGGATATCAACTGGTCGCGCTAGCTGCAGGTGAGTTGTGCCATTTTGGTCGGTTTCGGCAAGCTGCACCTTGTTCTTTGGCGCGGCAGTGCAATCTACCGACTGGCTTTGAGCCACCCCTGATCTACCGCAAAGGACAAGAGCCGCAAAAGCCAACCACAGAATCATTGGTCTGAGACGCAAACACTGGTTCATGGCTACAAATACGGCGGCTGTTCCCAGGAGGTTCCGGTAATTTCCTCTTTTTTTTAGCCCCCGCCTGCATGCGGGGTTATGGAGGACCAGCGAGGAACCCGTCAAGGTTGCTCTCCGGCTCGCTTCGGTCAACCTGTGACTGAACCCTCGCCCGTCTGCTGAGGACCTCTCCGCTATAAAACGAAGGCACACGATCGAAAGCCAAAAAACCAAAACCTTCGGCTGCCATTACACGCCTTCTCATGGAACCTGCTGCGAATCAATTTTTCAGCAGCCTGCTAAACTAAATGCAATACCCGATAAGGTTATTTTTGGCCAGGGGCGGAAACGACGCCCCGCCTAAGCCCGGCATGATCGTGGGTAGCTCTTCGGCACAACCCTACCCTCGCGTCTGTAGCCTTCAAAGTTTCTCTAATGGTGCATCTGATGGACGCTGTTAGGCAGCATTTCGAGCAAGAGGCGGCGGACTTCGACCCAATTATCGTGGAGTTGATCCCGCACTATACGGACATGGTCGGGGCATTAGTCGCTGCCATTCCCTTCAATGGCAACGCGCAGATTCAGGTTGTCGATCTGGGGTGCGGAACTGGAACGGTAGCAAAGCAAGTCTTGGAGATGTTCCCTCATGCAGAAGTGACCTGTCTCGATTTGGCCGACAACATGATTACCATGGCGAAGGCTAAACTGGGGTCGTGTCCCCGCGTGAGATACATCACGGGCGACTTCAACACGTTTGATTCAAGCAGCAAGTACGACGCTATCGTCTCTTCGCTGGCCTTGCACCATCTTGTGACAGACGAGGACAAACGGCAGTTCTATGGGCGAAGTTATCAAAGCTTGAATCCCGGAGGAGTTTTCTACAACGCTGATGTGGTCCTGGCTTCCACGGACTTCCTGCAAACAGTGTATATGCGCCAATGGCGGGAGTTCATGCTCCGTAGCGTTCCGGAGAAAGAGATTGATGAGAAGTGGATTCCCAAGTATCACGCGGAAGACCGTCCGGCCAGGCTAACAGATCAGTTGACATGGATGTCGGGAATTGGGTTCGCCGGCGTGGATGTGCTCTGGAAATACTACAATTTCGCAGTTTACGGCGGTATCAAACACGGCGGCCCTACGAGCAAACATCCGTAGACTACTCGCTCTCCAAGGAACAGCTGATCTCGTTGAATCGTCGGTGTTACCGCTTCCAAGCTTGGAAGATCGACCCCTGCCAATTACAACCGGATGGAGGCATGCAGGCTTATCGGGAGGACATCCAGCTCTCACATTTTCCATGCCGGTTTGAGTCCTTCTGAAAAGCGATTTGCAGTATCACGCAAAGCACGGTCTGCGAGATGTGCGTAGCGAGCGGTTGTCTGGGGAAGGGCATGGCCGAGCAACTTGCCAACGATGGGCAACGACACTCGATACGAGATGCGAAGCAAAGGTGTGGCGCTTATGCCGACGTCGGCATAACCTCCCTCAGTTCTTCATAGACTGCGTTTGAGCCCTCCGAGACGGCGGTAAGACAGGAACATCCACTAGGTATGCGTTTCCAGAGCCGACCACGATGACCCCCTTCAGTCGCGGGATCGGTTTCAGCAGGTGGTTCGACTTCTTAAGATGCAGGCGAATGCCTCCGGGAATCGTGGTTATGGCCTCAAAGGCGGCATTCTCAATCTGCTCTACCTCTAACGGAAAGAATTGAGGAGTTGCGGTCAGGGTTCCGATTCTCAGATTTAATTGGAACTCGTCTCCAACCGAGGCGGCCGACATTTTCCACCCCTTCGGTGCGGGTCGTGGCAGTCGCTCTCGGGCAAGCTCAAATCCTGGAGCGGTCGAAGAAGCGACCGCATCTTTTCTTACCGGGAGCGTCAACTCAAGGCGCTTTTGTCCCGGAATGCAAACCTCACGGCATATCAAGTAGCGGACGCGGGCCGCGATCCTCTGACTTGTTCCTTCCTGCAATCCCGGGGCTGGTCGAACCGCCACCATGAGCAAAACCTGATGTTCGTAGCCGTAGTCGGCCAAGGGAGGAGTGGACAGGCGCGCCGGGTAGGGCCACTGAATCGGCCCCGCCTGAAAACCGGGCGGCAACTCCCACTCAATCCGCGGTGGTTCACCCGAGTCGCCAGGATTGATCCAATAGGTGTGCCATCCCTCCTCGAGATCGAACTGCACACCCATCCAAAGTTGCTGATCCGGTAGAATCGCAGCCTGCTCGGAAATCAACGCCAGTTTTGCGTGTTCCTCGGCAGGGTTTCCGGCAGAGCTGAACGGCAAGATCAGCCACGCGGCTCCGGCGAGGAAAAGCCAAGCCCAGCCCAGGATGGAGCGACCTAGCATCAGGCTCACAGTGTATTCTAATCAGATTGGATGCGGATCGACGTCGAAACAGCCCGGAGATCCCTCAGGTTATGGGAGGAATGACGCCGCTCGACAACCTTTCGAGCAGGTAGGTAGAAAACTGGCGACGTGCGGCGAAGCGGACACAACCAGGCTGTCTGACTTCAGAGCGACCGCAACCGCCTGGCGGTAGAATTGGGTTTGGCCCGGTTTGAGCCGAGTGATCCCCCGGTTCCCGCTTGCTGTGTCCTCCGCGAGTCTTCATCGCTGCAACCAGCCTTCCGTTGACGACCCCGATGGTCGCTCCGTAAGATGAGGCAACTTCAAAAGGCGGGCGTCTTCCATTGATCGGCGAAACCATTTCGCACTACCGCATTGTCGAAAAACTCGGTGGCGGGGGCATGGGTGTCGTCTATAAGGCCGAGGACACCGAGCTTGGTCGATTCGTGGCGCTCAAATTCTTGCCCGCTGAGGTGGCCGGTGACACCCAGGCACTCGAACGTTTCCGGCGGGAGGCACGCGCGGCATCCGCGCTCAATCATCCGAATATCTGCACGATCTACGAAATCGGCAAAAGCGGCGAGCAATCGTTTATTGCCATGGAGTTTCTGGATGGCGAGACACTGAAGCATCGCATTGGGGGGAAGCCCATGGACAGCGAGAGCGTGCTCTCCCTTGCAATCGAGGTTGCCGATGCCCTGACTACCGCGCACGCCAAAGGGGTAATCCATCGCGACATCAAACCCGCCAACATTTTTGTGACGGCGCAGGGACACGCCAAGATTCTCGATTTCGGGCTCGCCAAGCTTACCCGAAGCGAGGTGCAGACCTCGAAAGCGGCGGTGATGAACCAAGCCACACTCGACGTCAATCCTGAGAACCTGACGAGCCCGGGTATGGCGATCGGAACCATCGCCTATATGTCGCCCGAGCAAGTGCGGGGAAAAGAGCTGGACCCTCGCACCGACTTGTTCTCGTTTGGCGTTGTGCTCTACGAAATGATCACGGGCACGCTTCCGTTTCGTGGCGAGACCTCGGGGACTATTTTTGAGTCGATTCTGAATCGGACTCCAACCTCTCCGGTTCGCCTCAATCCGGAAGTACCCTCGGAGTTGGAGCGGGTGGTTGACAAAGCGCTCGAGAAAGACCGCGACATACGTTACCAGAATGCCGCGGATCTACTAGCCGACCTAAGGCGGCTGAAGCGTCAGGGCGAATCCGGCCGGGTTGCGGTTTCGCAGGCAGAGCCAAGGAGCAAACTGCGCCACGCGTGGTTGGTCGTTGCGGCAGTCGGTGTAATAGCGCTGCTCGCGGCCGGCGTCTGGTACCTCCGAGCAGGACGCGCATCGCAGATTGACTCGATTGCGGTGTTGCCCTTTACCAATGTCAGCGCAGACCGGAACGGCGATTATCTGAGCGACGGCATCACCGAATCGCTGATTGCCAACCTCACCCGTGTGCCGGACTTGAAGGTAAAGTCGCGCAATTTGGTCTTCCACTACAAGGGAAACGATGTCGACGTCGAGAAGGCCGGACGTGAACTTGGGGTGGCGGCCATGGTAAGCGGACGGGTGACCTTGCAGGGCGACAACGTCGAGGTCAGCGCCGAACTGACGGACGTTCGGGATAATACTGAGATTTGGGGGCAGCATTACAGCGGCAAGACCACCGACGTTATCTCTCTGCAGCAGCAGATTGCGGGTGACCTCGCAGCGAAATTGCGTTCCGGCATAAGTAGTGTCGAAAAGCAGCAGGTCACGAAACAAGGCACCGAGAATCCGGAAGCGTACCAGCTTTACGCCAAGGGCCGCTATGTATGGAACAAACGAACACTAGGGGACATTAATGCAGCCATCTCCTACTTCCATCAGGCGATCGAGAAGGATCCAAGCTACGCGCTCGCTTATGAAGGCTTGGCGGATGCATACAGCACATTGCCGACTTATGGCGGCGTTCCGAGCGAGGCGACTGCAAAGTCGAACGCCGCCGCGCGCAAGGCGCTGGAGCTGGATCCGACTCTGGCCCGGGCGCACACGGTTCTCGGCGCCAACGAGATGGAGTACGACTGGGACTTTGCCGGGGGAGAAGCTGAATACAAGAAAGGCTTTGCACTCGACCCCAACGACGCAAGTGCCCACCAATGGTATGCCGAGGATATCACCTGGCTTGGCGGGAGGCGGGAGGAAGGCATTGCCGAGATCAACCGCGCTGCGCAGCTCGATCCGCAGTCGCTGATCATTGCCATGGAGGTCGGAGATCTTCAGTTTTTTGACGGCAGGTATGACGAGGGTATTGCCGCTTGCCGGAAGTTGGCGACGGAGAATCCGACTTTCGCCCGCGCGCACTGGTGCCTGGCGAGAGGCTACTGGCTCAAAGGCATGTACCAGCAAATGGTGGAAGAATACAAAACCTACGCCGAGCTTTCCGGTGATCAGAACGAAATCGCATTTGCCTCCGCCCTCGAACTGGGATTTCATTCCGGAGGCTGGAAGGCAGCTTTGACCCAAGGTATTCAGGCGAAGAAGGGCGCGCGGAAGACGGGTTATTCCTCGCCGTTTGAGATCGCGACTCTTTACGCAAGCTTGGGAGACAAGGACGGCGCCTTCGAGTGGCTGAAGGTCGCCTATCAGGAGCGCGATGTGGGAATGGAGCGCTTGAAGACCGACCCCTGGCTGGATCCCCTTCGGTCCGACCCACGGTTTTCTGAGCTGATACGTAAGGTGGGATTGCCGCAGTAGTCGAGTTCCAGCCTTACGGTTGTCCACGCGATCGCAGGTTGGAATTCGTAGTGGCACCATGCCGATCCGAGTTTTGGAACCTTCCAGCCTGCCAAAAAAGACCCGGCAGGGTTAGAGTGTCCCTGGCCAGTACGGGCAAGTCGGGTTCGCGGCATGAGTATTAGGATGTCGATCCCCTCAGCGCCAAATGGATCTGTTCGAGATGGTGTTCGTTATGGGCTGCTACTTTGTCGAATTCGTCCTTCAGAGTTCGCACGCCCGTCTCACTGTGAACGAACTCACGTAGGCCGTTTCTGTCATAGTGCACACGCGCGTGATATATCACCCCGGCGCGGACTGCTTCGTAGATTCGCCGAGCGAGATCAAGCGGCACACGCGAATAGTCGAGGCCTTGCGCCCACGCATCCTGATCGTACGCCCAAATCACCTGTTTGGGTTCGCTGATGACCCGGCGGATGCGGTCGAAGAGAACGGTCTCAGAATCGGCGAGGTGGTGCAAGATGAACCTGACCGACCACTTGCCAGATCCATAGCTTCGTTCGAGTTGCCCGTTGCTTAGGTCAAAGTACTTTAGGGTTTGATCCCTCGTCGCTTCGAGCCGCGTGACAATTTTCATTTCAATCCTTTCTGATTTCCGGGTACGATCTAAACCGATTCCCATAAGAATAAACGGCGACCCGCCGATTGTCTCAGCATCGACCGTCTGGGTAGGGCTACTTTGAATTTTTACACAAGTCTACGGCGTGGGTGCTCGAGGCTGCCAAGAGCATCGTAGTGTGCAGTACATGGGGATAACCTTTCGCGTTTTGGTTGCTCTGATATTCGCTGCCCTAGCGTTTACTATGGGTGTCTATCTGCCGTTGTCCATTTACTGGGTATGTCGCCGTGATCCTGGGCATGCCTGGAGGTGCAGGATTAGTATTCCTCGGGCTTCCGCTCGGCGTAATAGGAGCCGTGGTCGCAGGATGGTTTTCATTTTTTAAATTGCCGCGTGGAAACAGAACT
>DASPVV010000016.1:0-80251 GCA_035622175.1 Terriglobales bacterium
CCCAAGCACGTGGACCCAGCCCCGGCGGGAATTGGGGATCAAGACGAGCCCGCCCCCGCCATTTTTCACGGCCTCAAGACGGAGGATCAGATTCAGGGGTTCCTGAACTACACGCGTTTCATGGTCGGACGCTACCACGACAAGATTCAATATTGGGAATTTTGGAACGAGCCGAATATCGGCTATTGGCGGCCCAATGTGGAGTCACGCGAGGAGCGGGCCGCGAAGGGTCGCGAGTACGGACGCGCCCTGTGCCCGGTGGCCGACGTCGTCCACGAACTGGATCCCAAGGCGAAGGTGATCTTTGGCGGAACCAGCGAGATCGATGCCCCGTTCGTGCTGGCGGCGCTGAGCGAATGTCCCTCGAAAATCGATGTTATGGCCTACCACACGTATCCGGGCTACGGGCGCAATGAACCTCCCGAGGAGGAAGATGCGCTCGAAGAGGCAGATTTGTTCCGCGAAGCCGTGCTGCGCCTTCCCGGGGTGGGCAAGCATCTTGAGTTCTGGGAAAATGAGTGGAACTCGATGCCGGCGTGGAAGAACTCGAACGAGTCGGTGCAGGCCCGCTACCTTCCGCGCTTTTTCCTGCAGGCTCTTTCCCAAGGCGTCAAACCGTTTTTCTGGGAATTTGTTCCTGGCACCGACGGCAACGAGGACGACCAAACCGGACTGTTGCACGGCGAAACCTTTGCTCCGAATGCGTTTGAACCGCGTGAGGCGTACCGCGCCTTCGCCGTGACCTCGGCCTTGTTTGCCCAGACCGAGCTCGATCCCATGGCGGACATCCTCCTCGATCCGCCTGCCCGGTACAATCACGGCCAACTGCGCAAGTACGCCTACCGCGACCGCAAATCCGGTAAACGTATCTATGCAGTCTGGCTGGCGGTTGTCTCGGATCCGGCAGACAATTTCAGGCCGCTTCAAGTTGAGGTGGGCCTTCCGCAGAGCGGAATTACCAAGCCCATCCTGGTCGATGTGCGAACGGGTCGGATCACTCCCGCGGTGTGGGTCCATCGGGAGAAGCAAACGCTGCGAATTCCCTTAAAGGACAGCGTCGTGGCCGTAATGGACGCTTCCTATTTGGATTGGCCGGAAGCGCCCGCCGCGCCCGGGGAATTGGTGGCCGTGCTGTCTGGCCACGATGTCCAACTCGACTGGAAGAAATACGGAAACGCCGCGGGGTTCGAACTCGAGCGTTCGTCGGACTGGGACGCTTGGGAGAAGGTCACCGCACTGCCCGCCAGTCAAACCCGGTACCGAGAACCCCTGGCCCGCGCAACCCACATCACCTACCGGGTTCGAGCCATCGGCTCCAAGGCTCCCTCCTCATGGTCAAACCCGGCATGGGTAGATGTGGGGCAGCCTTGAACAGCTCAGCTTGCTGCCAGACACGCTCGCCTGGACTTTCACGGAGTGGAAGTGGCGAAAGCGCGATTGATAACTGGGGGAGAAACCAGTGTAGAATGGTGCGCACAAAAACAGCCACCAGAGTGTTAAGTGGCAATTACCTGGCCATCGGGCAACGACGATCCTCGCCAGCCCGGATAACAATTTGATTTGAGGTGGATGGATTATGGTGTCTTTCTCGCAAGTACGGCGAAGGTTGCAATCTAGGTTAGCTTTCCCGCTGATCGTGCTGCTGCTGTTGCCTCTTTCTGTTTTTGCCCAGACGACCATCGGCACGGGCAGCATCGTGGGCATCGTGACCGACCCCTCGGGCGCGGTGGTTGCGGGCGCCAAGGTCGCGGTTACGAACTTGTCCACGGGGCGGAAGATCAACCTGACCACGAATAACGCTGGTGCGTTTAACTCTGGAGCTCTCGTTCCCGGCAATTACGGAACCAGGGTCACAGCCAGCGGTTTTAGTTCGGTAGAGAGTCAAGTGACCGTGCAGGTGGGTAACACCGCCTCTGTCAATGTCAGGCTGCAGGTCGGACAGGAAAACCAGGTTGTCGAAGTGCAAGCTACGGCCGTCGCGGTCAACACCCAACAGGCGACTGTGCAGGGGGTGCTCAATGCCGAGCAAATCGAGAATCTGCCGGTCAATGGGCGCAACTTCCTCGACTTGGCGCAGCTCGAACCCGGGGTGCAGATTCAGGACGGTCAGGATTTTGACCCCACGAAAGCCGGGTTTTCCTCGATTTCCTTCGGCGGCCGTTTCGGTCGGACGGCGCGCATCGAAGTGGATGGCGTGGATGTGTCGGATGAGACCGTGGGAACAACGACGACCGATATTGCCGCCAGCGCAATCCAGGAATTCCAGCTCAGCCAGTCGAGTCTTGATCTTTCGAACGAGCTGACGTCTTCGGGGGCGGTGAATGTGACTACCCGTTCGGGGACCAACAGTGTCCACGGCCAAGCCCTCGGTCTATTCCGCGATAGCTCTCTGGCGGCTGCTCTGCCCACGCCCGTGGGGCTGCCAGCCCCGGATTTCCAGCGTTCGCAATATGGGGGAAGGGTGGGCGGTCCGATCCAGAAGGACAAGTTGTTCTACTTCCTCGACGGCGAACGCACCATCCAACACGAGCAGGCACCGATTTTGGTGGATGCTCCCTTCCAGGGATACTCGGGATTCTTTACCTCGCCGTTTCACGAAGCCGACCTGCTCGGCAAAGCGGACTATGAGCTGACCCAATCCGCGCATCTCTTCTATCGCTTTACCTACTTCTCCAACTCTCTGCTGGCCAACGCCGGTCTTGGTTTCTCGGTCTATGAGAATAAGGACATTACCCGAACCAACTTGGTGGGGGCTGATTTCAACAGCGGCAACTTCACCCACACCTTCCGTTTTCAGTACCTGAAGTTCTCGAACCAGATCGTGGATGCTACGCTCGGCAGCAGTCTGCCACTGGCAAACTATCCGGTAGAGTTACAGATGGGCTATACCGGCCTTTACACCGGGCCGAACTACCTGGCGCCCCAGGCCACCTTGCAAAGCAACCACCAAGCAAAGTACGACGGCTCCTACAGCCACGGCTCTCACATCATTCGCTACGGCTTTAATTACAACCGCATCGTGGGTGGAGGCTACGCGAACTTCAATGGCATCGAACCCTTAGTAGAGAGTGACCTGGCGCCCGGGGATCAGGCGTTTGCAGCCACCGGACCGTTTCCCGGAGGCGCTTCAAACCCGCTGAACTATCCAGTCGAGTTGGTTTACCTGGGCAATAACCAGGGTTACTCGACCCAGGGAGCCGCTTTCGGGTATCCGGCGGGCCGCACCGTGGACAACCGGATCGGTGTCTATTTGGGAGACAGTTGGAAGCTGCGCCAGACCTTTACCTTGACCTATGGGTTGCGCTACGTGCGGGATACGGGGCGAACCGACAGCAACCTTGCCGGCATCCCCGCACTCAATGCTCTGATTCCCGGGTTGGGGGACCCCGTCCGCCAACCCAACTTGAATCTTGCCCCGCAAGTTGGCTTTGCTTGGGACGTGACCGGCAGCGGCAAGACGGCGATTCGCGGCGGCATCGGAATTTTTTACGAAAATGCTATTTGGAACAACGTCGAGTTTGATGCTCCCAACCGCTATGTCAACGGCACCTTTGGCCAGTATCCCACGGCCTGCTTAGCGGCCGACGAACCTTTAGCAGTTCCCATTCCCGGAGGAGTGCTCAACCCCACATTCTGTTCCACCGCTAGCGGCGCTGAGGTGCCACTCGGAACGGTAGCCACTGAGATTGCGAGTTTCTCGAAGCTCTACCAATCGAAGTATCCTTTTAACGTGAACGCGCCCAATCCGTATTATGTCGGCACACTCCTCGCGACCGGAGGAGCTTTCCCCGAGGCGGCTATGTTTGATCCCAACTACCATACTCCGCGCTCGATCCAAATGAACATCGGGATCCAACGTCAGCTGCGCCCGGGCATGGTGTTGAGTGCGGATTTTGTGCGCAACGTGCAGACGCATTACTTGCTGGGGATTGACGAGAATCAAGCGGGGAACGCTCAGTACTTCAATGAGGCCGCTGCGTTAGACGCGATTAATACAACCAACGCGCAATTCAACAATTGCGCTGCCGGCGTAGCTGGTATCAGTTGCGCTATCAACCAAGGTGCGACGATGGCCGATTATGCCGGCAATGGTCTCACCTCTTCCGGTGATTTCGACGCGGCCTGCGGCCCCTCGCTTGGATATCCATGCGCTTTTCCAGGGAAGAATCCAAACGCGCCTCCGCTGAATTTTCTGAAATCTGCGGGACGATCGGTGTACGACGGTCTGCAAGCCAAGCTAGTCCAGAACGTTGCCCATCCTTTGCGGGGAGTCTCGACCCTCAACTTCCAGGTGTCTTACGCCTTGTCGCGTTTTGAAAACACCGGCGGCGGTAGCGCCGATTCTCCGGGCGCCTCCGACCAGGACTTCATTATTACCGCGCTCGACAATGTCAAGCCCAATCGCTATTTTGGACCCTCGGTGCTCGATCGCACGGATCAACTGTCCTTTGGAGGCTTTGCGAATATTCCCGCCGGTTTCCAACTGAGTGTGATGTCGCACTTCTGGAGTCCCCTCGCCACTTCGATCATCGTGCCCAACACCCAACTGGGGCCGGGCGAGATCTTCCGCACTGACTTTACCGGAAGTGGAAACGTGCAGGATCCGATTCCGGGTACGCACGTGGGCAACTTCGATCGCGGCATCAACGCCTCGCAACTGAATGGGGTCATTAATCAATACAACAGCACGTACGCCAACAACCCCACACCTGCAGGTCAGGTTCTGATTAACCACGGCTTATTTACCCTAGCCCAACTTCGACAACTCCAGGCGGTCGCACCGACGGTGCCGCTCGCGCCTCCCGGCGAGGTAAACCTGGCATGGCTGCGGGCCTTTGACACGAAGGTGACCTGGCGCCACACCTTCCACGATCGACTCACCGTGGAACCGAGTGTGGGCTTCTACAATCTGTTCAACTTCACCAACTTCGATTTACCCTCAGCCACCATCGATGGAATCCTGACCGGAGGGGCTGGGAACATCAACGGTACTGACGCGAACGCCCATAATGTGACTCGCGTGGGTGTCGGGACGGGAGTGTACGCTCTCGGCGCACCCCGGCAGCTCGAGTTCGGACTAACCGTGTCCTTTTGAGCGGCTGTTCCTCGCTCCGACCTGCTGATGGCCCTCCCCGGCTCTTTGTGGGTCATGCTGCAGTAACCTTCGCAGGTCCAAATTCATCGTCTGCAGAGCGGGGCTTCGTCTGGTCCGCTCCGTGCAACCGTCGAACCCCGGCGTGCTGGCGTTTGGGCTCTGCCTTAATTAGACTCAATCAGGACAGAGACATGCTGGCGGCTGGGCGCGATGGAAGGCGATGATAACGATCCGAGAGTTTGCGAAAGCGAGCGGTTTCTCACCCACCACGATTTCCTTGGTTCTGAACAACGCGCCCGCCGGTCAACACCTTCCGGAGAAGACCAAAGATCAGATTCGCAAATGGGCCCGCAAGCTCGGCTACTACCCAAACCAGTTCGCCCGTTCCTTGCGCAGCCGTCGCAGCCAGGCGGTTGCCGTCTTGGTACCGGATGTGAGTGACCCCTATTGTGCCCAGGTACTGCTCGGAATTGATAAATCTCTTTATCGTTCCACCTACCTTCCGGTTCTGATCGATATTCAGAATAGCCGCGCACGATTCCGCAACTATGTGGCAACCCTGTTCGAACGCCGCATCGAAGGCGTCATTGCGGTAGCGAACTCGTTGCAACTGCAGACGGAAATGCTCGATCCGTTCGCCAAAAACCAGATCCCGGTGGTCGTGATCGGACGCGAGGCCAGCCATCGTGGGATCAGTTCGGTATCGGTGGACAACAAAATGGGGGCGCGCCTGGCGATGGCCCACCTTTTTGAACGAGGGCATCGACGCATCGCCTTCATCCGTGGGCCCAAGCAGGTGGTCGACAGCGCCCATCGTTGGGCAGGCATCCGGGAGTTCGCCCGGCAGCATTCACTGTCCTTGGATTCCAAGCTGGTCCTGGAACTCAAGGACGCAGCGTCAAGCTCCGAAGCCGGGTTTGAAGCCATGGCGAAGCTGCTTCTGAGAGGAGCTCGCTTTACCGCGGTGATGGCTTTTGATGATATGACAGCGTTCGGCGCAATTCGGGCCTTGACCCAAGCCGGGGTCAAGGTGCCTGAGCAATGCTCGGTGGTGGGCTTCGACGATGTGGCGGCGGCTGCCTTTTACAATCCTCCGCTAACCACCGTGCGGCAATCGATGGAAGAACTGGGGAACATTGGCGCCGGGATCTTCCTAGGAGCAGCCCAGAGCCAATCCACGGACGGGACGAGAATTCAGGCGGTCCGGCGGAAGGTGGAACCAGAGCTGGTGGTTCGGGCTTCGACCGCGGCTGCCTGATCCCCTTTTGAGCCGTGGGGCCGCGCATCCGCGGGACTGGCCACGTCCTGCTTCGAACGGGATGGCAGGACCGTAGGGATTGCGGCTACGGTCCGCCAAACTCTAAAACTCCGCTGCTTGCGCTCGTAGCCCGCCGAGCAAAACACTTGACAAACGCCGGGTGGTCGATATAAACGGGTTCAGTAAACTGGTTTACTGACAAGAAAGGAACCCTGCGGAACGTCTTACGTTCCCGCCCGCTCCCTGGCTCCCGCAAGCTGGGGAACATCTGAAGCGCATCGCCGGCCTCGCGGATTGGTCCCTGTCTGAACCATCAGGGAAGGCGCCCGTCATGAAGAGAAAATATGAGGCTCTCGCGGGTCCGGTGCTCGTGGTGGCTGGCATTCTGGCTGTCGGCCGTCCGCTTCTCTTGGCGGCAGCGCCTGGAATCACCGTCGCAGGCAATCAACTGGTGACCACGAGCGCAGGGAGGCTGGGCGGGCAAATGGTTGCCGCCGGGGTTCCGGTCGTGCTGCGAGGCGTCAACTTCTCAGGATCAGAATATGGTTGCCTGCAGCAGAATTCATTTTGGGATAATCCCCAGGGAAACCAAGCCACCATTAACGCCATGCTTACCTGGCATGCCAACGTCGTTCGCCTTCCGTTGAACGAAGACTGCTGGCTCGGAATCAACGGAGCCCCAGAGAAATACAGCGGGTCAAATTACATCAAGGCGATGACTACCTTCGTGGATCTTGCCAATGCCTCTGGGTTGATCGTGGAGGTGGATCTCCACTGGGGAGCCGGAGGAACAGGTTTGCCGACGGACGATAGCTATCCCGGCTTAGACGAGGATCATGCTTCCTCCTTTTGGGAGTCCGTGGCGAACACGTTCAAGGATAATGCGTCGGTGATTTTCAACCTGATCAACGAACCGTATCTGGGGAACAGTAACCCCACGGCAGATTCTTGGCGTTGTTATTTGCAGGGGGGGTGCCGAACCCCCCAGGTTGGGAACTTAGGCGCCTGGAAGGTAGTTGGAACTCAATCCGTCGTAAACACGGTACGGGCCACAGGAGCCACGAACCCCATCATCATTGCAGGGTTGGAGTGGTCCAACCAACTCAATGACTGGTTGAGGTACATGCCCGCCGACCCCGAAGACAAGATCATCGCGGGAGTTCACATCTATTTCGACGGCCTTGCTTGCGAAGACACAGCGTGTTGGAACCGCGTATTCGCACCCATCTTAGCTGCCGGACACCCGGTGATTGTCGATGAGATGGGATATCAGGGGACCTGCACATCGAGCTACATCACTCGCTTGATGAAGTGGGCCGACGCCCAAACGCCCCGCATTGGTTACTGGTTGTGGTCATGGAACCCTTTTGGTTGTGTCTCTGGACCATCTCTGATAACCAATGGCGCGGGCAATCCGACCAGCACATACGGTTCGGGATTTAAGGCTCACCTGCTCTCCATGCAATAGCGGACCGAACGGCGGGTAGACGACCACAGAAGCGCTCTGTCCGGGTAAAAAGGCGGACGGTAACGAGGAGGATTCTGGGATGCCAGGCAAGAAGCTTTCGATCAGACTAATTCTGGCGGGCTTTACGGTGGCCCTATTGGTGAAGAGCACCTGGGCGGGAGACCGCGAAAAGGTGGTGTACAGCTTCAACGGCAAGGAAGGGTACTACTCCTATGCCGGCCTGATTCTCGATGCTTCCGGCACCACCTTCTACGGCATGGCGTACGAGGGGGGCGGACACGGATGTGGCGGAGGCGGCTGTGGCGCGGTATTCGGGTTGACGCTCGCCGCAGACGGAAGCTGGACAGAGAAGCTGCTCGATGACTTCAACACCGGTGACGGTAAGTACGGATTCTATCCCCTTGCTGGTCTCATCTTCGATGCCACCGGCAATCTCTATGGCACCACCTATTACGGAGGCGCTCACGGCTACGGCACGGTATTCGAGTTGACGCCCGCCGCGAGCGGGGGGTGGAGCGAGAAGGTGCTGCACAGCTTCGATAAAAACGGCAAGGACGGCTACTTTCCCGACGCCAACCTGGTCTTCGATGCCGCCGGCAATCTCTACGGTACGACGAATCTGGGTGGTTTTTATTCTGTGGGCACGGTGTTCGAGTTGACGCCTGGGGACGACGGGAGCTGGACGGAAAAGGTCCTGCATAGTTTCGACAACAGCTTCAACTTCAACGGCAGGGACGGCTTTTATCCCGAGGCCGGCCTGATCTTCAATGCCTCCGGCAATCTTTACGGTACGACTTTATATGGCGGCGTTTACGGCGACGGTACGGTGTTCGAGCTGAGACCGAATGAGAACGGGAGCTGGACCGAGAGGGTGTTGCACAGCTTCAACACTAACGGCAAGGACGGCTACTACCCCTACGCGGGCCTGATCTTGGATGCGGCCGGCAATCTCTACGGCACGACCTACGCCGGCGGTGCCGATGACTATGGAACGGTGTTCGAGTTGACCGCTGGCGGCTGGGCCGAGAAGCTGCTCCATAGCTTCAGCGACCAGGGAACGGACGGGTACAATCCCTACGCTGGCTTGGTCCTTGACGCCGGCGGCAATCTCTACGGCACGACTCTCAATGGCGGCGCCCACAACTCCGGGACCGTGTTCGAATTGACGCCGATCGCGGGCGAACACTGGACGGAGAAGGTGCTGCATCACTTCGCCCATGACGGCAGGGACGGAGTCAATCCCTACGCCGGCCTAATCTTTGATGGCGCGGGCAATCTCTATGGCACTACGGCCGAGGGGGGCACGTATGACGATGGCACAGTGTTCGAGCTAACACCCTAGCTGGGGTGCTCTGCTCCGGCTGGCGTCCGGGAACCCGGGGCGTAGACGTAATCCCGCCGCAGGCAATCGCGCACGGAAGGCGAATTCGCTCCCCCGGTCGAAGGCATGCCTCTGCAGGCTAAGTTTGGCTCAGCTTCTCGAAAAACAAACAGATCGACTCAATCCCGCGATAGAAGTTTGGAATATGGAACTTCTCGTTGGGAGCATGGAGATTATCGTCGGGTAGGCCGAATCCCATCATGACGCTGGGTATCTTCAGCACATCCTGAAAATCAGTCACGATCGGAATCGACCCGCCGGAGCGGATGAACACAGTGTCTTTCTTGAAGACATCATGCATCGCCAGGGTCGCGGCCTTGATGTATGGGTTGTCGGTGCCAACCACACAAGCCGGCCCCTTGCTCCAGACCTTGATCTTGGTCTCAATCCCTTTGGGCGTGAGCTTCTTCACGTAGTTGGTGTAGCGCTTCAAAATGTCGTCAGGGTCTTGATTGGGCACCAGCCGCATGGAGACCTTGGCTGCGGCGCGCGCCGGAATCACGGTCTTGGCCCCGGGAGCAATGAACCCTCCCGGCATCCCATGAACCTCGAGCGTGGGGCGCGCCCAGGTGCGATACAGAACCGAAAAGCCCGGCTCGCCGGTTAACACCTTGGATCCGACTTCTGTCTTGCGATAGTGGTCTTCTTTAAAGGGCAACCGCTTCCAGGCCTTCAGCTCCTCGGCGGAGGGCTTCTTCACATCTCGGTAGAAGCCCGGAATCAGAACCCTGCCCTTCGAGTCTTTCAGCTGGCTGATGATTTCGATCAACCCGAACAACGGGTTGGGAGCGGCGCCGCCATACATGCCCGAGTGTAGGTCCGTCTTCGGACCCACCGCCTCAATCTCCGTGTACACTAAGCCGCGCAGCCCGACGCACAATGTAGGCAGATCGGGGGCAAACAGCTCGGTGTCGCAGACCAGAGCAAAATCGGCGCGCAGCTTGGTTTTCTGTGTGCGCACGTATTGCGCAATGGACTCGCCTCCCACCTCCTCTTCACCTTCAATGATGAACTTCAGGTTGAGAGGAAGCTTGCCGTCATGGCCCTTCATCAAAGCTTCGACCGCCTTGATCTCCATCCAGAGCTGCCCCTTATCGTCGACCGCGCCGCGCGCGTAAAGGTTGTTGTTGCGCTCGGTAGGTTCAAACGGTGGGCTCACCCATTCATCGAGCGGGTCTGGAGGCTGCACGTCATAGTGTGCGTAGCAGAGCACCGTGGGCGATCCCGGAGCATGCAACCAATCGGCGTAAATGAGCGGGTGCCCTTGGGTGGGGACGACGTCCACATTTTCCATCCCAATTCTGCGGAGCTCCGCGGCGACAAAGTCGGCCGCTTTCTGCACGTCCGACTTGTGCTCCTGCAAGGTACTCACACTCGGAATACGAAGCAGGTCCTTGAGTTCATTTAAGAAACGCAGATGATTCTCACGGGCAAAAGCCACTGCTGGGGAAGCCATAGATGATCCTCTTTCTCGCGGAATCCACGCGGCATTCATCGGCAGGCGAACCCCACAGTATACCTGAGCCACGGGCGGAATTTGGCGGCCTAGAACGAACAGGGACCTCGATTTGATCTCGGCGCCCCTTAGATGTGGAACCGAAGACATCGCCCGAATGTTTCTTGGGGTTCGAAGAAGACCTTACAACAGGCCAGCCAAACCTGCGGTATCGCGGATGACGAGCGCCAAGAGCTCAACGATTGGCCATGGAAGCGATGTCGGCTAGGCCCAGCAGCCGCGGGTCCGCCGTGATCAAAGTCAGCCCCAGGACCTTTGCCGTGGCCGCTAGGAATCGGTCCGCCGGATCGCGATGTGCAAACGATAGCCCTTGCGCTGCCAAAACGATTTCATGGGTGAGCGGCGCTTCCCGCAGGTTGGTGAGGGCACGGGTCAGCCAGGAGTGGACGTCGGGCTCCATCACGACTCGCCCTTTCCCATGCAACAGAAGCGCCTCCCAAGTGCTGACCGGGGAAAGCCACAGCTCATTTCCGGGATCACGGAGCGAGCGAAGGACTCGCCCGCCCAGCCGGCTGGGTAGCGCCATGCTCCAGATCCAAATATGCGTATCCAGCAGGAACTTCAATCGCGCATCGCCTCGATATCATGCAGATCGATAACTGGGGCGACGATGTCGCCAACAATCTTGGTGACTCCTGCCATTGAGCCGAGCCAGTCTCCGCGTTGCCCCTGTGGCGAGGGAGGTAGGATTTCCGCGACCGGCTTGCCAAAGCGTGTGACCCGCACTGGCTTCTTAGTCTGGTTTACGCGTTGCATAATGGCCAAGCATTTAGCCTTGAACTCGGAAATCGCGATCTCTTCCATACCAACCGTTCCTCAAGGAAAAATCTAACATGGTCAACAATTATGGTCAACTCGTAACGGTACTCACTGCAGGGCGTTCCAAGCTTTAGGACAGCAGCAGCCTTGATGGAGGGCGGAGACGGCTGGTCCGGTTCAATCACCGCACCGCCCACAAACCAAACCAAGCTGCTCGATGATCTAAGGCCCTTGGGTGCCAAACTGCGCGAAAGCGGCAAAACGCGCGGGAGAAAAGGACGCGATCTCATGCTCAGGCTTCACGCCTGTAACCACTTGCGCCATGACTTTTGCCGTCACGGGCGCGAGCAGAATGCCATCCCGGAAGTGCCCGGCTGCGACGAAATATCCGGGCTTACTGGTCGGTCCAAGAAGCGGCAACCCGTCCGGAGTTCCCGGGCGCAACCCCGCCCAGGCCTCGAGCAGCCGCGCATGCGCCAAAGAAGGGCATAGGGCAACTGCGGCCGCGTGCATGCGATGGATGACGTCTGCATCCACGCGCTTGTCGTAACCGGCTTCCTCGAGTGTCGATCCAATAAGAATTCGCCCATCGCTACGTGGCACCAGATAAACCTCCGGTGCCCGGATGACATGGCGAAGCAAGTCCCGCCCGGCGACCGAGAGCATTTGTCCCTTGACCGGACGGGTGGGAAACTGGAGTGGCGGCAACTGTCCCGCCCAGGCTCCTGCGCAATTCACCACAATCGGTGCGTAATAGTCGGCCCGATCCGTCTTCACTCCCTCCACTCTGCCCTGCGACTCGAGCACGTTCCTGACCACGGACCCGGAGGATATATCCACCCCGCGGTGCCTGGCGGCCTTTAAGGCCGCGGCAGAGAGGGCACGAGGGTCGACACTGCGCTCGGGTAAAAACAGCGCCTGGCGGTCCGCATCGGCTACGGCGGGTTCCAGCTCTCGGAGGGAAGCCGGCAGGGCATGGTTCGGGCTCAATCCCGTAGGATCGTGGACGGGATCGGCAGCAGGGAAGAGCAGCGTACCCTGATCCCGCAGATCCACATCGATCCCGGACTCATCCTGAAGCTCGTGGACAAACTCCGGATACATTCTTGCACTGTCGCTGGCGAAGGCTTCGAGGAGGGGGGGCATTTCGGAATCGACCAACATCCCAGCCGCGGCGTGGGAGGCTTCGCGGGCCGGCTCTCCCCGTTCGACCAGGAGAACGCGCATGCCTCGTTTGCGCAACCCGAGCGAGAGGGAAAGCCCGATGATTCCCCCACCCACGATGATGATGTCCCAGGCCTTCACTCCTCAGGCATTGTAGAAGACCGCACCAGATGTTGTCTGGGTTGCGATTCCGAAGACGGTGGATTTTATGGGAAAACCGGTCCTCCTGGCGCGGGGTTCGAAACGAACAAGCCGAAACTCAGGCGAGAGTTTTTTGGCGGACCCGGAGAGACTTGAACTCCCAACCTCTGCGTTCGAAGCGCATTGCTCTATCCACTTGAGCTACGGGTCCGCGCCTCATCGGAGATAAGCTTAGCAGGACTTTCGCATGTTAAGCAGCCTTCTTTGCGCACTGCGGGAATTGCGTCCCGTCCTTTCCCGCATCGATGTCTGCTGCCTCGGCGGCGAGCGCGCGGTGGCGCCGCGTGGTTGCCAAGCCGGCCAGATTCCGAGGTGAAACACCGACGGCACTTGCGCATGTGCCTTGTTTTTGTGACCATATCCGAGGCTTATATTCTGTTTGAGTTCGCTGACGCACTGGACTCTTAGCCTCCGCCACTCATGAATCGCGCTGCTTCACGCCGTGTGCCGCGGTATCGCACTGAACTCCCCTTGGTCGTGCGTGTCTTGAGGGAGGACGGATATGAGTCTGTCCACGGCCGCTGTTTTGAAATTGGCGAAGGAGGGCTGGGGGCGGTGATCACGAGCGAATTACCCTCGGGCGAGATGGTTTCCCTGGAGTTGTCGTTTCCCCAGGTACCCGAGGCTCAGCTCTTGCGCGCCGTGGTGCGCCATCGTTTGGGGTTCTTGCACGGATTTGAGTTCGTGGGTTTGCTGCCCGAGCAGCGGGAGCTGATTCGTTCCTACTGCCGCACATTACAGCCTTCGTGACGCAGTTGGCTGCCCCGGCTGCTATCTCCCGTCAGGATTCAGGTTGCCCTTCGGAAGTTGCTGCCGGAAACTACGCCTGCCCGGTGCGGTTGGGAGTAAAATGAGGACGCCATGAAGGTCCTGGTTCTTGTGGGCGTAATGCTTTTGTCGCTACCGACAGTCGCCCAGAACGATAAGGATAAGAACGACAAGAACAAAGACGACGACCTAGGTCCGGTCGCCGCTTTGAGTTTTCTGGTTCGCAGGGACGCAGGCGGCAAACCGGTGGTCAACGCCGTGGTAGTCCTCCACGAAGTAAACGAGAAAGGTCAGCAGGCAAAGGGTGGGGTCGAGCTCAAGACCGATCTTGAAGGCAAGGCCGGCTACGAAGGTGTGCCCTATGGCAAGATCCGGGTCCAGGTGCTGGCCAATGGATTCCAAACCTTTGGTGCGGATTACGATATCAACCAGCCAACCCTGCAGATCAACGTCAGTTTGAAGCGTCCGCAGAGCCAGTATTCGGCCTACGACGACCACTCCGGGGGAAAGGCAGATTCCAACAACAAGCCGCCGCCGCAATAAAGTCGGAGCTGGACGATCCGGGAGCGGGTCGAAATGGACGGTGAGCGTCCGCATTTGAGGCTTGCGCCCTGAACGTTCCCCGTTGCCTGCAGGATTCTATGGACTATCTCCTTAAAACCGAGCCTTCCGAATACTCATTTGCCGACCTTGAGCGTGACACCACGACGATTTGGGACGGTGTATCGAATCCGGTAGCTTTAAAACATCTCGGCGCCATGAAACCGGGTGATCGTGTTGTCATCTACGAGACTGCCGATCACAAGTCCGCCCAGGGAACAGCGCGCGTGGTTTCGGTCGACGCCTCGGATCGGAAGAATCCCAAAGTCAAAATCCAGGTGGAAAAATTGCTCCGCCGGCCGGTGACCCTGGCCGAAGTGAAAGCGAACAACCTATTCCGCGAATCACCCTTGGTACGGCAGGGAAGATTGAGTGTTGTGCCCCTCACCTCAGAGCAGTACCAATTCCTGATCGGTGCCTGACGCGCGAAGCGGCCCTGCGCCTCAGAGCCTGCTCGCCTCAATCATTGCGCCGTAGGCTTGCGTCCTTTCGTTGGCGCAGGAGCAATTTGCGGGCGCCCAAATATGATCCCGGTTTCAACCTCGACCGGCTGTCCATCCTTCAGGTACGGCTTGAATTTCCACTCCGCGAGAGCATCCATGATGACTTTTGTCTGATCCGGATATGCACTGAGAAAGTGAATGTGTCTCACCTTGCCGTTCTTATCGATGATGATCCGTACCGGAACCGAGGTGAAGCGATGTTCGGTCAAGATCGGATCCACGCGGGCAATCAGGTTCTCGTCGTTGGCGTAACCTTTGATGCATACCGGGGAAGCGCCCCCGCCCTCTCCTTTGTCGGGACTAGCTTCCACCGGCAACTCCATCTTGTTCATGTCGTCGACCAGGCTCTTGAGGAGCTTGGTGTCGCGGCTGGTCAGGATGAACTGGACGGCGTGACAGCGGATTTCCGTTCCCAGAATGTACCAGTGCATCTCGGCTACAGGGGACCAGTAGGCAAACGACGTAAAGAGTCGGCCCGCGATTTTGCCTGCGGTGGGTGGCGGTTCCAATTTGTAATCGCTCTGCAGATTTTCCTTCTCGTAGGCGGTAAGTTCGAGGGCGTTGGTCGTCGGCTGCGATGTGAAGAACAGGTCTTGGGCGGTGATCAGGATGTTGCCGCGGCTCGGTCCCTTGTAGTCGTCCGGCCGCTGAATCTGCGCCAGAACGTAGCGACCACTTTCGGACGGCGGCGGACCAGTGTACTTCTCGGTCCAATCATTCGGTAAGCGGTAAGTGATTCCAAAATACGCGTTGGTGAACACATTGTCGGTTACACTCCCGCCCTCGGGTACGGGAGTCGTGGAGTCGCTGGCGCTCGACCAGGCGCCCTTTACGAGAATCACACCCGTCGGGACCTTCGTCCTGGCCTGAGGGCTTTCCGAGACGGCGCCGTTTTGGGGGGAGCTTGGCGCGGTGGCGCTTTGACCCCAGCCCGGCAACGCCACGGACAAGGCGAGGCTGAGCACAAAAGATAAATATCGAGAGCGCATATTGGCCTATGATCTCAAACAATTGAGGGAGGGTAAACCCGGAATGTTCGTCGCGGATCACTTCTAAACTTAAAAAAGCTGGCGAGACACTTGCGTATCTCGCCAGCCAGCTTGGGTTCAACGATTACAGCGATCGCAAGAAGTCCAACACCTCCTGCTGCTGGGCGGGCGTGAGATCGTTGAAAAGCTCGATCACAGTATTCGCCTCGCTGCCGCTGCTCTCGTGGTCCTCGATTGCGGTGAGTAGGTTCGTGGTGCGGCCATCGTGCAGCAGGAAGATCCGCTGCCCCAGGCCCCACAGGGGAGCTGTACGGAACTGATCACCGCCGGCGCCGCCCTGCGAGACATTGTCCGCCAGGCCGGTACCCATGTCATGGATTTCAATGTCGGAGAAGGAATTGACCGGTTTCTCGCTCAGTTCGGGATCAAAGTCCGAAGCTTGCGTCACACCCGGTGAGGGATTGTGGCATGTGGCGCAGCCGACGGTGCTGAACAAGGCTCTGCCAGCGGCGATGGTGGCTGCAGGAACTACTGCCCCATCGAGCACCACGGAACCCGGTTTCGGAGGGGCGAGGAAGCGCATGAAGTTGGCAAAAGCAGAGACGTCGTCGAGAACGGCGGCGTTTGGCGACGAGAGCGGGTTAGTCTCGTCTTCCGGATACCCGATCCCGCCGAGGTTTAGACAATCCGCGGGCAGCCCGGTGCCCAGCTGGTCTTCTTCCGGCAGCGGACGCTCGGTGTTGAAGATCTCGTTGGTGATGCCCATCTCCACGTTGTAGGCTTCACCGGCAAACAACTGCAGCGATTTGTTCTGCGCCTTCCAGCCGAAGCGGCTGATGGTGCCGTCGTTGCCGTTGTGGTTGAAACTGCCGGCAACGCCAAAGCTGTTGGTGAGATTGGTCAGCCGATTCTTCAGCAGGGTTGAATCGTCAAGATTTTCGATCAAGCCCAAGCCAAAGGTAGGCGTGGGAATGCGGTAGATCACGTTGTTCGTTGCCACGGCATGCGCGAAGGGAGGCTGTGCCAGACTGCAAGTGCCGGCACCGGCGCTGCCTGAAACCGTGAACAGGTCTTCCACACCACCGTTCGGAGCGCTGGTGTTGACCGTACCGTTCGAGTTAAAGAAGAACGGGAAGCGGGCTTCACGGGTTGGGCCATTGGCGGTGATGAAACTCGGAGTAGTGCTCTCGGGCGCTATTCCGTCAGAGACGAATTTGAATTGGGGATTCACGGCAGCGCCTGTTCCGCCCACGGCAGGAAAAGCGTGACACGAACTGCACTGATTGGAATTAAATCTCGGTCCCAGACCGACGTTGGCAGAGTCTTTCACCGTTTCCACTTCCTGGAAGCGAACGCGACCGTTCTCGAAAAACGAGAGGTAGCCGTTCGGGTCAGCGACGATGATGGTTGCGCCGGTGCCGCGTGAGGCGGTCTGGACTCCCGGGTCGACAGCGCCAGGCGGGTCTGCTTTCTTGGTTGCAGCAAATGTGATTCCGGCGAGAGAGAGTACCACCACTAGAACTGACGTGATTTTTGCTGGTTGAATCACGATTCCTCCTTGAAAAGTTTGATCTTCCACGTCTTTAACTCTGGGGGATGTCCGTCGCACAGACACCTGAGGCCCGCGTCTGCATAAAGCTGACAGGGGACAGGCCGCTCTAGCAGTTCTCTTTGAGGCGCTAGATCACCTTTCGGTGCATGTCCTGCTTCCTAGTTGGACCAGGAAACTTCAGACAACCACGGCGCGCTGCTTGTTCGTCGCCGAGCAGACCCCAACTGGTAAACGCGAAGTGGGCTATTTTCCTACAACCGGTAAAACGCGAAGTGACGTGGTAAACGCGAAGTGGCGTACTTCTGCAAGTTGTCCATGAAAGGTAGCAAATCCTGGACTAGTGTCAAGCGGATTTTTACCTTAGCCCAATGGCATTAGATCCTTTGAGCGTGCGGCTCGGGACGCGCCCGAGCCTCTGATGGGCCTGGCAATCGTCTAAGGTGCTCATGCCAATCATCTTGTGGTCTCGAAGTCCCCGATTCCAACTGGGGTCCAGTCGAGAACGGCCACTTGCCGCTCTGGAAGCCAACTTTGAACTTGGCGGGACGGGTGCAGCATCCCCGGCTTGTCGCCCGGGAACCTGTCGACCGAAGCAACGCCAGACCGCTCCTAGCCTGGTTTAGCTCAGTCAGCAGAGCAATGGCCGCCTGCCGTTAGGCACACCTGATGCTAGGAGTGCCTCGCCACGGCACCTGTAAATCCGGCAATCGCCACCCTACGTTGCGGGGTTGAAACGCCAGTCGGTACGGCGTGATCCTCAGGGCTTAGCGCCGGGTGCGCATCGCAACCTGCCTCTCATCGTCGCTCATTTGGTTCCACAAAACTTGCAGATCACGTTGCAGCCGGGTATTCCCCGAATCCTGCTGCAAAGCCTTTGCGAACCAGTGATAAGCCAAAGGCAGATCCCGGTCGGCGCAATGACCGGTCGCATAAATCGTTCCGAGCACACTGTACGCCTTGGCGTTCCCTTGTCCTGCAGCAGAGCTGAGATCCTTCACCGCCCGGCTGCAATCGGCCGAGACGCCTCCGGTTCCGTATAGATACTTCTCGCCATCTGCCTCTAACTGGTCGCTCGGGGTACGTACCGGAGCGGGTTTTTGGACTTGCGGCTGCGTGCTCTTGGAAGCCTGGGATAAGGCTGTGGGAGCCTCTTCCTTCGCGGTCTGAGGCTGGTTCTCGAGGGCTTGCTCCGGCTTCGCAGCCTCGGGCTGCGGGTTTGGATTCGGGATGGCCGGGGCGGTCGGAGCTGGCGGCGCGGAGTTTTGCGGCGGGTTTGGCGTTGGGTTTGCCGGCAAGTCGCCGACACTGGTGGCTGGATTTGCGGGGGAGGCGTTCGCGTTCGGACTGGCCGCTGCCGCCTCGGCCGTGGACGTGGGAATGGGTGTCTCGGGAGGCGTCTCCGACGGATTCGTGGCAGGCTGCTGCGCCAGCCTGGCGGTCACATAGGCACGAAGTCCCGTACGCCAGTGCCAGCCTATAATGCCAAGGGCCGCGAGGAAAATGATCAAAGCCAACGTGCGCTTCCAGTGGTTTGTGCTCAGCTCGTCCTCAAGCAGGTAGGTGACACTGCTGGTCGGTTCCTCGCTCAAGCCCAAGAACGACGGCGCGCTCATCGACCGGCTGGACTCCTCCCGCGGGGGCGCCGCCGCTCCGGCTTCGCTCGCTGGGGTACGGGGAAGAGGCAGCTTAGCACCACACATTCCACAAAAGCGATAACGAGAGTCGCTTTCGTAGCCACACTGGTCACAGCGTATATTCATCGATATCAGCATCGACCACCTCTTAGATGTCGCAACAGCTGGTCTCGTTGGGTGCATGGTTGAAACCACTAAACAAGCAATTGGTTGGAGTTAGCTTGTTTGACATTCTCTTCGGCGGGTAAACCATAAGCCTTGTCCACGTCACCTTCTGCCGTGGCCCCCTACAGTATAGCTGTAGTTGGAGCTAGCAGCCATCAACTTGTCTGGCTCGAACCAGCGCGGGGTAGTAAGTCATCCAGCCCCGCTCGTTGGCGGTTGCTTTCAGGTCGGGATTGGGGTTCACGGCAAAGGCGTGCTCCGCCATGGCGAGCATTTCCGTGTCCCAGCGAGAGTTCCCGAAGGCGGCGTTGGGACGACGGCCAATCACCTCGCAAATAGCGGCAGGCTTCCCTGGCCCGGTAGGCACGCGAACCAATTGGCTGGTCACCTGCCCGTTTTCAACCAGCGCCGAGGAAGCCAAGATCCTGCCCTCCGGGATTCCGCAATATTTCATCCCGGCTCGAATCACCCATTCATTGGTCGAAGATACGGCCCAGACATCGCACCCGGAGAGTCGCAGCTGATCGATCAGACTGTGCATTTCGGGAAAGACCTGGTCCCGGAAGCGCTCCTCGAAAAACTGGTTAGCCGCGGCCTGCACTTCCTCTTCGGCCAGCCCTCGATGCATGGTTACCATTTCCCGGCAGATGGTGTCTTCATCCACCTTCCCAGCTTTGTAGTCGGCATAGCGGCGATGCGCCCAACGCACGATGTCATCGGAAACCAGCCCGCGCTCAAGTTCCCAAGCGAAGAATTCCTCGCCAGCATCTCCCGCCCACAGGGTGCCGTCACAATCAAACACCGCGAGCTTGGGTTCGAGCTTGACGACAGATGCGATGAATTCCGCCGGTTTCAACAGGCTTCCTTGGCGACGATCGCTTGCATTCGAATCCTAACGGGGGTAGAAGGACGAAGCCAGTGCGGCATAATCCTCCGGCGTGTCCACGTTTAGAATAACCATCGGATCCTCGAGGGCGATGTATTTGATATGTTGCTCGTTCAGGTGCTCCAGCTCGCGAGCATTCGCGGTCGGCCGAGCCTTCAGGAATGCTTCCATCATCTCCCTCCCCAGGAGAACAGGATGGCCGTGCCCGCCGCGATATTCCGGGATGACTGCCCATATCTCGTGCGGCCGGGTGGCAAATTGATGGTAGAGGCTTTCGATGGTCGAAGGCTGGACCGGTGGCCGGTCGACCAAGGTGAGGATGGCGGCGTCCCGGCCCCGATTCAAAACCTCCTGCAATCCAACCTGCAGTGAGCTGAATTGGCCCCGCTCCGGAGCCGGATTCGTTACCAAAACGGCTCCGTGTGCGTATGCCACGGGGGCAAGATTCGCCGCATTGAGGCCGGCCACGACAATCACCATCTCGGAGTAAGGATCGAAGGACTGGATTGCAGCGGAAAGAAAGGTTTGCCCAGAAAGCCCCGAACCCGTGTTGGCAGGCGGCCAACTCAACAAGGCCTTATCGCTACCCATGCGGGAAGACCTGCCGGCTGCCAGAATCACTCCGCATAGGTTGGGCGCAGTGGCCATGGGGGCAAGATAGCAGAAAGACACGAAAACTCAGAGAGGGCAACGACCGTGAAACGCCACAAGAAAAAGGAAGTTCCTTTTTCTCTCTGATCTCGGCAGGTGTGCCAGTTAAACTTCTTCCTCAGCGTCTTCGCGGGCGGCCACCGGATCCGGCGCGCCCCCTCCGGGGTGCGATTTAAACCAGCTCATGTGGGGCAACGAGCGCTCGGTCTGACGGCGTACCGCGATCAGCTCAGCGGTAATGGCGACGGCAATCTCCTCTGGCGTGATCGCTCCAATATCCAACCCCACCGGGGCGTGTACTCGCTCAAACAGGTGGGCGGGAAGCCCCTCCTTGGTGAGTTCCTTGAAGATGGCAATCGTCTTACGCTTGGAACCAATCATACCGATATACCGCGCCTGGGTTTGCACCGCCCAGCGCAGCACCCGCATGTCATCGTGATGGCCGCGGGTCACAATGACGATGTAGGAGGACTCGTTGGGAGTGATCCGAGCCATCGCCTGCTCGAAGTCTTCTGCGATTACTTCCTTGGCTTCAGGAAAGCGCTCACGGTTCGCGTAGTTTGGCCGATCGTCCACCACGGTGAGATCAAAGCCTGCGTTAGATGCAACTTTGTAAAGGCTTGTCGATACATGACCTGCACCAAAGATATAAAGTAATGCTGGAGGGAAAACTGGCTCTACGAAGATGTCGAGTGTGCCGCCGCAGACCAGCCCGGTATCGTACTTCGGATCCTGGTTGAGATTGAAAGTCAAGCTGCGAGGCTTCTCGGTTTCCATGACTTCGCGAGCCGCTTGCCAAACTTCTGCCTCGACGCAACCTCCGCCGATGGTACCGGCGATGGAGCCGTCATCGCGCACCAGCATCTTGGCCGTCTCAAAAGAGGGAATCGAGCCGCGCACGTTCACGATCGTTGCCAAGGCACCTCGTCGGCCTTCGCGGCGAAGCTTGACGATCTCCTCATAAATGTCCATCGCTTTGATTATTCGTCGTACCCGGGGGCAAGTCAACGCAAACTAAGTCGTAGCCCGGGGGGGTGGATGGCGCCTCCTGCCACCGGTTACTTGCGTGAGGGTGACATTGCTATGCCCCTGGGCAGCGCCGGCCTCGCTTCAAGGGACGGTAGAATGGATTGCGCTCGAGGGAGGTGCTAGAGGCGAGGCGCCCCATGGCACGCGGTGCGGCGCCAAAGCGCAGCTTGAGGATACCGACCTATGCTAGTTTGAAGCGTCAGGAGTCGTAGGCATGAAAGCCATTCGCATCCACGAGTTTGGCGGTCCGGAAGTTTTGCGCTATGAAGAGGTGAGCGATCCCCCCCTGCGCAAAGACCGGATTCTGGTTCGGATCAGAGCTTGTGCCCTGAATCATCTCGATCTCTGGGTACGCAGGGGCCTGCCCGGAGTCAAGCTGCCGCACATTCTGGGTAGCGACATCGCGGGCGAGATCGCGGACGTCGGTGAGTACGTCACCGGCTTCGAACCTCGGCAGCGCGTGCTCGTCGCGCCCATGCATTTCTGTAATCATTGTGCGAAGTGCATGGCGGGACTGCAGAATCAATGTCCGGAATTCACGGTATTAGGTAATCTCGTCGATGGCGGCAATTGTGAGCTCATTGCCGTGCCGCCCGCGATTGCGATTCCGATTCCTGATGGGCTGGAATTCGCGCAGGCGGCCAGCGTGCCCCTGGTTTTTCTTACTGCCTGGCACATGCTAGTGACGCGCGCCGGCATTCGCCAGGGGCAGACCGTCCTTGTACTCGGGGGCGGTTCCGGCGTGGGCAGCGCGGCCATTCAAATCGCCAAGCTTTTCCACGCTCGCGTGATCGCTACCGCCGGAGACTCCGGTAAACTGGAACGAGCCGCCGCTCTCGGCGCGGACTACGGCATCGATCACTACCAGCAAAAGATTTCACAAGAGGTGCGGCGGATAACGGACAAGCAAGGAGTCGACATTGTTTTCGAACATGTGGGCGCGGCAACCTGGGAGGAGAGCATGAAATCTCTCAAGCCCGGTGGAACCATCGTGACTTGCGGCGCCACTACGGGGCCCAATGCGGCTTTCGATCTGCGCTTCCTGTACGCGCGTCAACTCTCCTTCCTCGGCTCCTATATGGGGACCATGGGAGACTTGTACGAAGTCCTCAACCATGTGTTTGCGGCGCGATTGAAACCCGTCCTCGACCGCACTTTTCCTTTGCAGGAGGCGCGCGCCGCCCACGAGTACATGGAAAAAAGCCAGATGTTCGGCAAAATCGTGCTGACGCTCTGACTTTGGCCGAAGGATCTTCCCGCCTCAACCGAGGTCCGCAGAATGGTCATTCTGATTGACTTTGCGATGCCGGTCCGCCTACCATGTCGGTGCTTCGAACGATGAACCGCCAGAGCTTTTCCCATTACCGGATTCTTGAAAAACTTGGCGGCGGCGGTATGGGCGTGGTCTATAAAGCTGAGGACACACGCCTCCACCGTACGGTTGCGCTGAAATTCCTCTCGGAAGATACGGCGCAAGACCCCGCAGCCCTCGAGCGTTTTCGACGGGAAGCTCAGACTGCATCGGGGCTCAACCACCCAAACATTTGCACCATTTACGACGTAGGCGAAGAAGCCGGATCCGCCTATATCGCGATGGAGTTCATTGACGGCCAGACGCTGAAACACCGGATTGAAGGCAAGCCTCTGCGGCTGGCTGAACTGCTGGATATCTCCATTGCCATTGCCGACGCACTGGCTGCCGCCCATGCCCGGGGAATCGTGCACCGCGACATTAAGCCAGCCAATATCTTCATCGGTCGCAGCGGGCAAACCAAAGTGCTGGATTTTGGTCTTGCCAAATACACCGCCGAGCAGCAACTGCCGCGGAATGCCGCTGAGACCGGTTCCATGCCCACCGCGGCTAACCCTCAGCTGACCAGCCCCGGCACGGCCGTGGGGACGGTGGCTTACATGTCGCCCGAGCAGGCCATGGGCGAGGAGTTGGACGGCCGCACCGATCTGTTTTCCCTCGGCATTGTTCTTTATGAAATGGCGACCGGCCGGCAGGCCTTCTCGGGGCAAACGACGGCCGCTGTCTTTGATGCGATTCTGCACCGTCAGCCGGCGCGACCGCTAAAACTCAATCCGCAGCTGCCGCTCCGGCTGGATTCGATTCTCGACAAGGCGCTCGAAAAGGATCCCAAGCTGCGTTACCAGGCTGCCTCTGACTTTAGGGTTGACCTGCAGCGACTCAAAAGGGAATCGGACTCCCATTCCTTGACAAGTGGCGCCGAAGCCCAGCCAGAAGTGGTGCCGGGTAGCGCGGGACCCGCAGTTGCGGCTGGCACCGCGGGCGCCGCAGCGAAGGCGGGCGGCCGACGCTCAAGTTCTGCCGCTCTGGGTGCGGTGATCGCCCTGGCGCTGATTAGCGGGGCATATTGGGAAGGAAAACGCCAAGGGCTGGCCGCGAGTATCACGCCGCCTACCTATCGCCAGTTGACCTTCCGGGGCGGAACCATACGCATGGCGCATTTCACGCCTGATGGGAAAACCATTGTGTACAGCGCAGCCTGGGAGGGGAATCCGCCCGAAATCTACACCACGCGCCCGGAGAGTCCGGAATCGCGTTCAATCGGTCTGAGTAAGGCAGAAGTACTCTCCGTCTCTGGAGAGGGAGAGATGGCGGTACTGCTGGACACTCATAACATAGAACCTTACATCAACACCGGCACCTTGGCTCGGGTGCCCTTGGTTGGTGGCGCTCCTCGCGAAGTCCTGGAAAATGTGCAATGGGCAGACTGGTCGCACGATGGCAACAACTTCGCCGTAGTGCGGGAGTCTGGCGGTCAAAGCCGGTTGGAATATCCCATCGGAAAAGTTCTGTTTTCGACCGGAGGATGGATCAGCCACCCGCGGGTATCGCCCACGAACGACATGGTGGCCTTCATTGAGCACCCGGTGCGCAGAGACGACGCTGGCTCGGTGGCGGTGGTCGATCTGGCGGGAAAGGAAAAAACTCTCTCTCCCGGCTGGGGAACCCTCTGGGGTCTGAACTGGTCGCCCAAGGGAACGGAAATCTGGTTTTCCGGCACCCGGGTTGGATACGGCCGCTTTCTTTCGGCTGTGAACCTCTCCGGAAAAGAACGGCTCTTGGCGCGTGAACCTGGCACTTTGACTCTGCAGGATGTGGCTCGTGACGGCCGGGTGCTGGTCACTCGCGATGTGCCTCGAGTGGGCATGGTTGGAATGACAGCCGGCACGAGCCGCGAGCGCGACCTTTCCTGGATGGATTGGTCGGCACCGCGAGATTTGTCCAGCGATGGGAAGACCCTATTGTTTGCGGAATCCGGCGAGGGCGGTGGGGCAAATTACGCCACGTATCTTCGTCAGACCGACGGTTCTCCCGCGATCCGGCTCGGTGAGGGTAGCGGTTTCACGCTCTCCCCGGACAAGAAATGGGTGGTAGGCGGCCTGCCCAAGGCTCCAGTGCAGTTTTTCCTGCTTCCGACTGGGGCGGGAGAAGTCAAGCCACTGACGCATGACAACATCAATCACATGTGGGCCCGCTGGTTTCCGGACGGCAAGCGAGTGATGTTTTCCGGCGATGAGCCCGGGAAAGGAGTTCGTCTTTACGTTCAGGACGTTGATGGCGGTCTGCCAAGGGCTATTACCGGCGAGGGCGTGAACTCCAGCTTGTTTGCCATCTCTCCCGACGGCAAACAGGTAGTCGTCATTGGTCCGGATCGGAGACCGGTGTTGCTGCCGGTCGATGGTGGTGAAGGACAGTCCATTCCCGGTCTGGACTTCGGAGACGCACCCATCGGCTGGGGAAGCGATGGCCACTCGCTATTTGTGTATCATCTCGGCGAAGTGCCCACCCACGTCGAAAAGCTGGACATGGTAACGGGACACAAACAGCCCTGGAAGGAACTCGCGCCTCCGGATGTGTCCGGGGTCACATTTATCAGCGCCATTCTGATCACTCCCGACGGCAATAACTACGTCTACGAATACGGTCGCACCCTTTCCGATTTGTATCTGGTCAATGACCTCAAGTAGCTGACCAATGGGTGCCATCTCTAAAGGCGGTGGCTCAGCCAGCCTATTCCGAGCCACGATTGTGAACTCTTCGGTAAAGAAGCCGGCTTGGGAGCAATGGTATCGGGCAAGGCCGATGGGCTGAGAGCGCATTCGAGCATCACCGGCGGCAGTGATCGCCATGGCGAAAAGGTGTCAGTGAGCTGGACGGGCTCGAGAGAAGGACTAGCCGCCCCGCACTCTGAATTTCAATCCGGCAAATTTCCCAGAAGGCAAATTTGGACGGCTCACCATAATCCCAATTAAAATAAAGCAAGCATGGGTAATAACGGAATCAGCTTCGGACCCTACGTCACGCTTGAGGATGGCAGGAGAATAGTCAAGGAGCTCACCTATGGCAATGCTGCGCCAGAAGGAGTTGTGCTGACCACCCTGGACAATGCCGTGAACTGGATGCGGAAAAACTCGATCTGGCCAATGACCTTCGGGTTGGCCTGCTGCGCGATTGAGATGATGTCGATGGGTGCATCCCGTTTCGATATCGCGCGCTTCGGCGCGGAAGTATTCCGGCCGTCGCCCCGGCAATCGGATCTGATCATTATCGCCGGCCGCGTCTCGAACAAGATGGCGCCGGTGATTCGCCAGCTTTGGGAGCAGATGCCCGAGCCCAAGTGGGTGATCTCCATGGGGGCGTGCGCCACCTCGGGAGGCGTGTTCAACAACTATGCGTTGGTGCAAAGCGTCAACCAAGTCATTCCCGTAGATGTATACGTCCCCGGATGCCCTCCCCGTCCCGAACAGCTGATCTACGCGATCACGCTTCTGCAAGAAAAGATCCAGAAGGAGCGAGGAACCGTGAAGCGCGCCCTGAATCTCACCTCCGAACAGTCGGCGGCCGGTTCCGATCATCCCGAGCGCGGCTGAATTCTCGTGAGGACGAAAAGAAACCCACGAATTTTGCCAGCAAGCAAGGCCGTTGGCGGAGCAGTCGAGTACAGAAACAGGTAGAGGAACTGCGTAGCTGGCCGCAAGCCCGTTCGAGAGCCAGACGTGAGCCACTTAGGATACAACCGGAATCTCGCCGATCCAGTCAGCGAACCAAGCATCATCGCCCAGGCACCCTGTCGCGCGGACCTGGCGGGTGGAACCATTGACCTCTGGCCCTTGTATCTTTTCCACCCGGGGGCGTTGACCCTCAACTTCGCGCTCAAGATCCTGACCACTTGCCGCATCACTCCACAAAAAGGCAACCGAATCCACTTGCGCTCGCTCGATACCAAGAAGGAAGAGTGGTTCGACAGCTTTGATCAATTGCGCACGGCGCGCCGTTTCCGGCTGCCCCTGGCGGCTCGACTGGTGCAGTTCTTTGCCCCGCGCTCGGGTTTGCTGCTCGAGACGAATTCCGAATCTCCTGCCGGCGCCGGCATCTCGGGATCGTCTGCTTTGATGATCGCCACCACGGCGGCCCTGGCACGCTTTACCGAGCGCAACCTCACGCTCGAACAGATGCGCGTCATCGCGCAAAACGTCGAGGCGCAGATCATCAAGGTGCCCACGGGCTGCCAGGACTACTACCCTGCTCTCTACGGGGGCATCAGCGCCATCCACCTTGACGTGGACGGTATTCACCGCGAAGCGGTCCCCCTGGCTCCGCAGGAGATCGAGTCGCGCTTCGTGCTCGCCTATACTGGCGAACCCCGCAAATCCGGCATTAACAATTGGAAGGTGTTCAAATCTCACCTGGAGGGAGATCGACACATCTTCCGCAACTTTGAACGCATTACGGCGATTGCCCGCGCCATGCACCAGGCTTTGCTTCGCGGCGACTGGGAATCGATCGCGCGCCTTCTGCGTGAAGAGTGGAAACTTCGACGTACCAACGCCCCGCGCATCACCACGCCCTTAATCGACAAGCTCATCGCGATTTCTGCCAAGCACGGCGGGCAAGCGGCCAAGGTATGCGGCGCCGGAGGCGGAGGCTGCGTGATTTTCCTCGTCGAACAAGGCGCTGTAAGCCGCGTCGCGACCGCGATCGGAGAAAATGGGGGTCGAGTGTTGCCCTGGCAAGTCGCCCGGGATGGCCTCACCGTGCTTGAAACGCGAGCTTCGTTCGGCCAGCCGCGATAGTACCGCCGTGCCCTCCTAACCCTCCGAACGGCGATGCTTTCCCGGGAGACTCATCATCTATCTGTTGAATCTAGCGAAGATAGACAGTCTTGACCCTCCGCACCGCGATGCCATGCTCGGGCATCCCGGGATCGATCCGAGCGACCGGCACTGGCCGGAGAGCGTCGCTTCAGGGCTGAATATTGCCTGGGTGAACCTGGTGACCCTGGGGTTCGCAGGCTGCGGAAGAGGCGATGTCGACCGAGCGGGGAGCGGTATAATGGATGAAAGGTTGGCTCGGGCCCATGAAGCCATGCTGGCACTACGTTTGCTTGATCTTCATTCTCCTCGGCATGGCAGGTGCGAACGCCTCGGATCAGGAGGCGGGCGCGGCTCACCCGGCTTCTTCTCCGTCCCACATCTCCAAGGAGACCCGCCTGGCGCTGATTCGTACGTTCGACTCAGAGCTTGTCTATATCCGCACCTTATTCCCTATGGGCAAGAAAGGGCTGACCTTGAAAGACGGGGTTGTCTCCCCCAGCGGTCCGGAGTTGCAGGCGATGATCGCCACCTGGGGTCCGTCGGTAAAGCCGGGAGATCAGGCCCGCATCAGCGCCATCGACATCAAAAGTGATCGAATTCACTTCGAGATCAATGGGGGACCCGTCAAGAAGCAAAAGTGGTACCAGCACATTCAAGTCGGTGGCGCCAGCGGCAGCGTCCCGGTAGCCCCGAGTGACGCGAATGCGAACCCACGCGGTTCCTCCGTCGATCTTGTCTTTGATCATTATGTGCCGGAATTGAACCCGCAGGAGCTGAAGCAACTCCTGCGCCCGGTCTTCGACTTCGACGCGAAATCCGCCGTCGAGGCCTATCTCGAGACGGTTCCCCCGAAGGCAAGAGATGCCATCAAGAGTCACCAGGTGCTGGTGGGAATGAATCGCGAGATGGTGATGTACGCCAAAGGGCGCCCGCCTAAGAAAATTCGCGAGAAGGACGGCGAAACGGAGTATGAAGACTGGATCTACGGCGAGCCGCCCCAGGACGTGGATTTCGTGCGTTTTGTCGGAGACGAGGTGGTGCGAGTTGAAACCATGAAGGTGAGCGGGGAAAAAATGGTTCGCACCGAGAAGGAAATCGACCTCAAGCCGCAGCCAAGCGTAGCCAAGGCGTCCGATAGCGAGCGGCCTCCCAATGCGCCAACCCTGCGACGGCCGGGAGAGGAATTGCCCAGCGACGCTCCCAGTTCCCTGCCCAACAAGCCCCTTCCTCCGCCTCCTGCAAGCGACCCACCGTCGAACGGAAATCCCCCAAATCTCCTGGGCTGATTGAACCGAAGCCGGATCGGGGTCCTCGGGAAACCACTCCAGCCTCTTGCTGGCAGAACTGCCGCTCGTGCTTCCGCCCACCTACCCACCCGCAATCGGGCGGGTTCGATTCTTGCGCCCCGGAGGCGCCGGTGCGAGGACCATGCCATTTTGAATTAGTTCAGGGAACGGGGAACGGCTTAGACTTGGCTACTTCAGCCTCTCCCTCTACACTTAAAGATGTGAAGATCGCGCTCGGACAAATCAATCCCACGGTGGGCGATTTCCCGGGGAACAGCAGCAAGATCATCGAGTTCGCGCGGATCGCGCGGCAGGCCGGCGCGGGACTCATCCTCTTCCCGGAACTTTCCATCTGTGGATATCCGCCTCGCGATTGGGTAGAACGCCCATCCTTTGTCGCTCGCAATCGGGAGACGATGGAGCACATCGCCGGGCAGACGCGGGGGATCAACGTGATTTGTGGTCTGGTCACGCCCGCCCATGCAGAAACGGGCAAGCCGGTGATGAACTCCGCCGTGCTACTGGCAGACGGCAGGCTGGCCTTCCTCCAATCCAAGATGTTGCTGCCGACGTATGATGTATTTGATGAGATGCGCAACTTCGCCCCCGCCGCCAGTCAAACCACCTTCCCGTTTTGCGGCAAGCAGATGGCTTTGACCATCTGCGAAGACGCCTGGAACGAGACCCATTTTGGAACGCGGCGACTGTATCCCTTCGACCCTGTGAAGGCGCTGATTCAGGCGGGGGGGAATTTCCTGCTGAATATCTCGGCATCTCCTTTCTGGCTGGGCAAGCGGGAATTTCGCTCGAAAATGCTGGCCTCCATCGCTCGCACCCAGAGCATCCCGGTCGCCATGGTCAACCAGGTAGGAGGGAACGACAGCCTGATTTTCGACGGTTCCAGTCTGGTCTTGAACGCCGCCGGCGAGGTGATCGCCCAGGGCAAGTCCTTCGAAGAGGACATCATTTATTTTGACTCTGACAAGTTGACCGGGGAGATTCACGAGCAGGTGGAAGGGGAGGAGGCAAGCGCGTACGCCGCTTTGGTGCTGGGTACGCGCGACTACGTTCACAAATGCGGTTTTCAGAAGGTCATCGTGGGGTTGAGCGGTGGAATCGATTCCGCGTTGACTGCTTTGATTGCGGCCGATGCAGTGGGAGCGGAGAACGTGATCGGTGTGGGCATGCCCGGACCCTATTCCTCTCCCGGGTCGATTGCGGATGCGCGCACGCTGGCCGAGAACGTGGGCATTTGCTTTACCCTCCTGCCGATCACCGGCGTCTTCGAGAATTACCGGGAAACCCTAAAGCCGGTGTTCGCAGGCTGCAAGGAGGACGAGACCGAGGAAAACATTCAGTCGCGCGCCCGCGGCACGCTGCTGATGGCATTGTCCAACAAGTTCGGGGCCATCGTTTTAAGCACCGGGAACAAGAGCGAATTGGGCGTGGGCTATTGCACGCTTTACGGGGACATGGTAGGTGGACTCGCCGTGATCTCCGACGTGCCTAAAACTCTGGTTTATCGTCTGAGTCGCTATGCGAATGCGCGCCGCCCGGTGATTCCTCAGGCTATTTTCGACAAGCCGCCTTCGGCGGAACTGCGGCCGAACCAGAAAGACAGCGACACCCTGCCTCCCTACGACGTACTGGATCGAATTTTGGAGGATTACGTCGAAGAATCCAAAACCGCCGAGCAGATTGCAAGCGAGCGGGGTTTTGATCTGCGTCTGGTCAAACACGTAATCCGCATGGTCGAACGCGCGGAATACAAGCGGCAACAGGCGGCGCCGGGTCTCAAGATTTCGGAGAAGGCTTTTGGCTACGGTCGGCGCTTCCCAATCGCCGCCAAATCGGATGTGTGAGCGCAAATTTCTCTGTCCAGGAAAGGAACGCATGCTTCACTACCTGAGAATTGTTCCGGCTTGGCTTTTGCTGGCACTGGTGGCGACGGCGCAATCGACCCCGGTCTCCTCGCACGCGGCGAGCGAAGCCTCCACGAAATTGCCGTCGGAAAGTGTGGTCAACGCATTCCTGCAGCAGATGTATGGCTACGATCAATCGATCAGTTGGAAAGTCGTCAGCATAAGACCGTCCGAGGCAGCCGGCCTGGCGCAAGTCGAAGTCACCGTTCAAGGGCCCCGGGGGGGACAGTCGGAGACGTTTTACGTCAGTGCCGACGAACGTCACGCTCTCATCGGTCAAATTTTGCCCTTCGGTAGCCATCCCTTCGACGCCGCGCGGGAACAACTGCAGAAGGACATGGATGGGCCTTCGCGCGGATCCGCGTCGGCTCCCGCCACGCTGGTGGAATTCAGCGACTTGCAGTGCCCCCACTGCAAGGATGCGCAACCCAACCTTGACAAGCTCGCTGCAGAAGACAAAGACGTGCGCATTGTATTCCAGAACTTCCCGCTCCCCATGCATGATTGGGCCATGAAAGCGGCGCAATACGCCGATTGCGTCGGTCGCAAGTCGAACGACTCGTTTTGGAAGTTCATCGCAAGCGTTTACGCGGCGCAATCGGACATCACGGCCGCCAATGCCGGCGATAAACTGAAGGCGATGGCCGATGCTTCGGGCGTGACCGGCGCCGAGATGGCTGCCTGCGCAGAGAAGCCGGAAACCTCGTCTCGCGTGGAGCATTCGATCGCGCTCGGGACGTCGCTCGATGTCAACAGCACGCCCACCATCTTCATTAACGGACGCATGCTCAGCGCCGGAGGCCTGAGCTACCAGGTTCTCCGCGAGCTGGTGGATTTTGCGGTGAAGCAGAACGGAACCCGTTAGCTCGCCTGGCGGCCGGAGTGATCCCCGCCATCGTGGTTGGCTGCCAATCGAATCGAAGCCGCTGGCCGCGCCGCCCTAGCGGGTCTGCGCCACGGAGAGTTTTTCGCTTGACCAGCGGCGGCTGGAATGCGAATATGAATTCTGGTTCATATTGCAATGGAAACAGGTTTGTTCCTGTGGGGCCTAGGTATTTGGGCGGCAGCGACCCTCGCTCTCCGCATGGTGGGGCAGCATCTGCTCCAACCCGGAGACTGGAAGGGAACGCTCCTCTTGTTCGCGGTCAGCTTTCCCTTGATGGCCTGGCTGGTGCGCCGTCTATGCATGCGCTTTCACCTCCAGCGCGAGCAATGGCTCAAGGGGGCATTTTCCCTTGCGCTTCCCACGCTCCTGCTCGATCCGTTCTCGAGCGCCTTCTTTCCCGCCCTATTTCCGAATATGGCGCCGGCGGTAGCGGGCGCCTTCGGAGGCTGGATGCTCTGGTGCTGTGCCGGGGCCTTCGTGGGCGCTGCCGATTGGCATCGTCGCTCGTGATCCCCCGTCCAGATCTGCTGACGCATGAGGATCTGCCTTCGGCTCCGCATCAGAAGCGTAGTCAAGAAAAGCGTGCCCGGCTTAAAAACGCGGGGCGCGTTCTTTTTGCCAGCAACGGCTACGAGGGGGCTTCCGTCGAGGCAATGGCCGCCCAAGCCGGGCTTGCCGTCGGCAGCTTCTACCAACACTTCCGCTCCAAGCGCCAGCTGTTGCTCTCGCTCATGAACGAGCTGCTCGAACAGCTCAGCCAGCTGAACCTGCGCCCGGCAGCCGATGGCGACGCTCAGGCAGGCCTCCACCACCTTCTATCGCGGGCTTTTTCGAGAGATCTGCACTACCTAGGGGTATATCGCGCGTGGCGGGAGGCTGTACTGTTCGATCCGGACTTGGCCCGCAAGCAAAGGGACATCCAGGCTTGGACGACCGCGCGGGTCGAATCCTTGTTCAAGATCCTCGAGCAACGGCCCGGCGCCCGCCGCAATGTTGACACCCACACCTTGGCGCGTATCATGGACAGTTTTTTTTGGAACCTGCTCTCTGCAGCTGTGCAAATGCCGAAAGTCGAGCTTGATCGCTGGATCGACTCTTCCACCCACCTCATCTATCACGCCCTCTTCACCGACCTTCCGAGCGGACGCTGAATGAACCTCGCCGGCATTTCGAGGTTGGAGGCTCGTCCTCGCAGGCACACGGCAGCCCGCGTTTCCGCCTGGAGAGAGTCTCAATGCTGTTCATGGCGCGCAACTATTTGGGCAGCCAAATTTCAGCACTGCGGGTTGGTTCGAGGTTCGTAATGTGTGGAGTAATCACGACCAGCAACTCGTCTTCTTCCTTGGTCTTGGTGTTGGTGGTGGCGATCTTGTTCACGACCGGAATCGATCCCAGGCCAGGAACGCCGGTCATCGTGAGCGCTTCGCTCAGCGTGAGCGAGGAGGCCACAACTGCGGGTTCGCCGTTGAGCAAGCGGATGCTGGCCTTATATTGTCGGTTCGAGATGATCGGCACGCCATTCACGCTTTGTCCGGCCAAGTCACGCAACTGCACCTCGAGCGTGAGATCAATGTCGGAGCTGCTCGAAATGACGGGGGTTGCCTTAATGTCCAAGCCCAAGTCTTCGTAGCTGAAGGAGGGAATCGGTGCGCGAAAGGTGCCGTTCTGCAACACCTGGGCAATGGCCGCGGTGTTGAAAATCGGCGCGAAGCTGGCATTGATAACCGGATAACGCTGGCCCATCCGGAAGGTGGTATCTTTTCCCTGGCCGGCGCGCAAGGTCGCATGATCGAGCTGTCTCACCCAGCTCTCGTTCAGCGACAGTTGTGCCCCCAGCATATCCAGGCTGAGTCCCATCAGCGTCAAGCCTCCGCCGAAGGTGGCCAGAGGTTGGCTGAAAATCGAATTCTGCTGGCCTTGAAGCTGTGCCAACAAGCCTGAAAGGGCGGTGGAGTTGCCCTGGTTGATACCGCCGCTCGCAATCAACGAGTTGATCAGGCTTTGGATGTTCTGGCCTCCGAGCGACGACAAAGCTGCCAAGGCTGACGATGGGATGTTGTACAAGACGAAGTTGTTGGGAATGTGCAATCCCATGATTCGCGTCAATTGATGATCGATCTGGTAAACCTGAACGTCGAGCATAACTTGCGGACGCGTGCGCCCGAAGCTGTCGAGGAACAGAGCAGCGGCGTCGAGAAGCCGTACCGGGGCACGCAACACCATGACGCCAGAGCCTTGTTGCTGGATGTAGCGGATTTCGAAGATGTTACGCAGGGCGTTCACCATCTCGAGCAGCTCCTGCGGCGTGGTAGCGGAGCTCACTTCGAACGTCCGCATAGCCATGCGTTCAAACAGCCGCCGGTTCTCTGACGTTTCTTTGGCTACCAGAATCTGTCGTTCGGCGAGCGGCGTCCAGAAAGTGCCGGTCACGTCGCAGGCGGCTGCGATGGCTGTGTAGAAGTTGACATCGTCAAGGTCAAAGTGGACCCGGCGGGAAACTATGGAGTCGTCGAGTTCTGCCACCAGCCCGAAGCTGCTGGCCACTTGCGTCAGCAGCTGACGAGAGTCCCCGCGGAAATGGAAGCTATGTCTCCCGGGATCGGGAATCACGTGCAGCGCGGGAGCATACTCGAGCAGCCGAACGTTGCGGTTGGTTGGCGGAGCCCACTCGCTCAGCGCTTCTTCGAGACGTTGTTGGGCAAACGAGTTATCGGGGTCCAGGCTGAGTGCGCTGCGGAACTCCGCCTGCGCCTCGACCTGAAGGCCCTTGGCCAGCTCCTGGTTCCCCTGCTGCACGTGTCGAGACACCAGCTCTTCGCGTGCCACCGCCAGCGCCGTCAGGTACTCAAGGTTTCGTGGAACCAACCGGGCAGCGGCATCAAATTCCTCGTAGGCTTCGTCCGTGCGTTTCTCTTTGGTGAATCGGAGTGCTTTCGCAAACGCCACCTTGGCTCTCCTCAAGTCTTGCTTCGAGGGTTCGCAGGAGGATGTGGTCGAAGGAAGTTGGTTGCAGGGAAGCTCGAGTAGGTTTTGCGGTCGGTCGGCTCCGAGAGCGAGCAGCGATAGCAGCGCCACCCCGAAAAGCGACCATGCCCGATTCATAAGTATCACTCCCGATTGTAACCGCGAACCGCCGCAGGGGAAGCATCCTCCCGCAGGCACGTACCTTCGCATCAACTACACAGAACGCGCGTGCGGCTGACACTTGCGGCGAACTGGGCGCAGCACGGCCGCATAACCCGGAACCACGCCAGGGAGGAGCGCCCTCACCGAGACGAGCCACCGCCGGTAAGCCAAGCAGCAGCCGCATCGATCGCCCCGCCCAGGGCGAACCGCGAACCCAGGAAACCGCGTCTGTTTTAGCCGCGGGCGGCGTTGAATCTCCCCCGAAAGAAAGCTGATGTTGCGCCCTACCCCAGGTTACGTATGGCACTGCCGGATAGGCGAAGCGGCTTGGAAAGTAAGCGGAGTTTAAGGTATAAAAGCTAGTTGTGACATCGCGCGTTCATCCTTCTCGTGCCGCCAACAACGATTCAGGAAGCAGCGAGGTCCCATGTCTGGCTTGACCACCGCGCGTGCGCCAAAAGGACTGGAGGGTGTGGTCGCCACCACCTCCGGAATCTGCTACATCGATGGTGAACAGGGCGTCTTGGCCTACCGAGGCATCGATATCCACGAACTGGCCGATCGGTCCAGCTTCGAGGAGACGTGCTATTTGCTTTGGTTTGGCGGGCTGCCGAGTCGGGACGCATTAAGGGAATTGAGCGGCCGTCTTGCGGAGGAGCGCAAGCTGGACGTCTCGATCTACGAGCGCATGCGGTCGGTGCCGAAAGAGGCCCTGCCGATGGATGTGCTGCGCACGCTTGTGTCCACGCTGTCGTTTTTTGACCCAGACGAGAAGCGGAACGACCGCGAAGCCAACTTAAACAAGGCGATCCGCTTGACGTCGCAGATCGCCATGATCGTGGCCTGCTACGACCGCATTCGCAAGGGCAACGCGGTAGTTGAGCCCGATCGCTCACTTTCGCACGCGGCCAACTTTCTGCTGATGCTTACCGGCGAACGTCCCTCCAAGACCGCCGAGAAAGCGCTGGACATTGCACTGATTTTGCACGCCGATCACGAGCTCAACGCCTCGACCTTTGCCGCTCGGGTCACGGCGGCGACGCTCTCCGACATGCACTCCGCGATTACTTCCGCGATTGGCTGCCTCAAGGGTCCCTTGCACGGGGGCGCCAATGAAGCGGTGTTCCACATCTTTGAGGCGATTGAGCGCTCTGGCTCTGATCCCGTCGACCACGTCAAAGCGATGCTGGCGCAGAAGAAAAAAATTCCGGGCTTCGGCCATCGTGTGTATCACACCGAGGATCCGCGCGCCACCCATTTGCGCCAGATGTCCCGCGATCTCGGCCGCTCGAGTGGACAAGCGAAATGGTTCGAGTATTCCCAGGCCATCGAACAGTTCATTAAAGCCGAGAAGAAACTCAATGCCAACGTAGACTTCTATTCCGCCTCAACCTATCGCACTCTGGGAATCGATGTGGACTTATTTACGCCGGTGTTTGCCGTTTCCCGGATTAGCGGATGGACGGCGCACGTCATCGAACAGTTCGAAGACAACCGACTGATCCGGCCGCGTGCGGAATACACCGGTCCCCCCTATCCGCAGCGTTACATACCAGTCGAGCTGCGATCCTCTTGATGCTCCTGGGATGCTTGGCACGAGCAGCTCTGCTTCGCTCGATGGTTGAGTCCTACGAATGTGTCCCTGAACCCTGCGGCCTGTAATTCTCGCCTCAGCAACCCTTGGGCGACGCTGCCTCGACAGAATGCAGGTATGGAACTGCTAACCAGATCTGGCAACCAGAGTCTAAAATGCAGGGCAAGCTCTCCGGAAACTTGAGGTATCGTCCAGTGACCCGTGTCATGAGCGTAGTTTGTCTTTCGATCTTCCTCGGCTCAAGCGTCATTCCCGCAGCATGTCAGGCTGCCGCAGGCACTGGGTGGATGCCAAAGTATACGGATGACGGTAAGCTCGTCTTTCCCAGCCAATACCGCGAATGGATTTATCTGAGCTCGGGTTTGGACATGAGCTATGCTCCGAATGGAATGGCGGGACATCCCATGTTCGACAACGTGTTCGTGAATCCGGATGCTTACAAGGTGTTTGGCGAGACCGGCAGGTGGCCGGACAAAACCATGTTGGTGCTCGAAGTTCGAGGAGCAGCCAGCAATGCCTCCATCAACAAAAGTGGACATTTCCAAACCCCCGATGTGATGGGCCGCGAGGTGCATGTGAAAGACGAGGCGCGCTTCCCCGGCAAGTGGGCGTTCTTCGGCTTCGATGACAACGATACCGCGAAAATGGTTGCGAAGGAAGCTGCCTGCTACTCGTGTCACGAGCAGCACGGAGCCGTAGATACGACATTCGTACAGTTCTATCCGACCCTCCTGGACATCGCCAAGCGCAAGGGCACTCTCAGTGCTGGCTATTTGGATGAGGAGAAAGGTTTGTCCAGCGGCCAGAAGACTTCGCCGTCAGCATCGAATCGGTGAATTCACCCGGAAACCGAGCTGCACAGGTTTTGGGGCGTTTGGTGCGCACGTTTGGAGGTCGGCAACCTGAGTGCGACCCGCCTATGGGCCGGGGTGCATCTCGGCAAGCGGTAAAATGGTTCTCATGCGCCGGGTTTACTTCGACAACAACGCCACGACTCCAGTGCTGCCCGAGGTGTTGGAGGCGATCCAGCCCTACTTTGCGGAGCACTTCGGGAATGCATCTTCCATTCATCATTATGGCCAGGAGACGCGGAAGGCGGTCGAGCGCGCGCGCGAATCCGTCGCCGCCCTGCTGGGATGTCGCGTGTCGGAGATCGTTTTTACCAGCGGCGGCACCGAAGGGGACAACCTTGCCCTATTCGGCCTGCTCCGTTCCGGCGACCACGTAATCACCTCTAGCATTGAACACCATGCCGTGCTCAACTCCTGTAAGCACCTGCAGTCGGTCGGTTGCGAGGTCACCTACCTTGCGGTCGACAGTCGTGGGCTGGTGGACCCTGACGACATCCGCCGGGCCCTGCGTCCGAATACCAAGTTGCTCACCATCATGATGGCGAACAATGAAACCGGTGTGCTGCAGCCAGTCGAGGACATCGGCAAGGTCGCTGCCGAAGCCGATGTGTACTTTCACACCGATGCGGTGCAGGCTGCCGGCAAGGTTCCGATTGATGTCAAGCGTATCGGCTGCGACCTGCTGGTGATTGCCGGGCACAAGATGCATGCGCCCCAGGGCGTCGGCGCAGTCTACGTGCGTAAGGGGACCCCTCTCGGGCCGATCTTCCATGGCGGGAACCACGAGCGTTCGCGCCGCGCGGGCACGGAGAACGTCGCCGGAATCATCGGCCTGGGCAAGGCAGCCGAGATCGCCCAGCAAGCGCTCCATCATGGAGATGGGCAGCGAATGGCAGCCATGCGGGACGGCCTTCAGCAGAGAATTCTCGCCGAAATCGAAGCGACTGGCGTGAATGGCGCTGGCGCTCCTCGCGTTCCCAATACCTCCAATCTTTATTTTGATTGTATCGAGGGTGAGGCACTGGTCATCGCGCTTGACCTTAAAGGTCTTGCGGTTTCGAGCGGAGCTGCGTGCTCTTCCGGAGCGATTGAGCCGTCCCACGTACTGCTCGCGATGGGACTGGCGCGGGCGCGCGCCCGCGCCAGCCTACGGTTCAGTCTGGGCAAGCAAAACCGTCCCGACGAGGTCGAATTCGCCCTCGGCCTGGTATCCCAAACTGTGGCTCGCCTTCGAGAGCTGAGCCCCCTACATCTCCCCGTTTCGTCGAAATAAGTCGCCCTGAATACTCCGGACGATTGGGAGATGGAGCGGCTCTTCTCGACACGCTCCGTTCCTGGAGTTTCCTGTTCCACAGCCGAATGGCGGGATTGGGATTCAGGCTTCGATACAATGGTGCAAGCGGATTCGACGGTTGGTTGGGATGATCCGGAAGGCTAGGTCCTAACCTCGAGCCCGGTTCGATCACGCTCGGTTGATACTATGTCGGTTGGCACTCAGACCATTGCGGTTGCCATGTCGGGTGGAGTCGATTCCTCCACCGTGGCGGCCATCCTGTCCGCCGAGGGGCACCGGATCATTGGATTGACGATGCAACTCTGGAACCAGCGCCGTTTGGCGAAGCATCCGGGCATGCCGGAGGCCGTCCAGGGGCGTTGCTGCTCCCTCGACGATGTCTACGACGCACGTCGCGTCGCGGAAACACTCGGCATACCCTACTACGTGGTCAATCACGAGCAGCGCTTCGAGCGAGATGTGGTCGAACCTTTTGTCCAGGAATATCTTTCGGGCCGCACCCCGATACCTTGTACTTTATGCAACAATCACTTGAAGTTTGATGAATTTTTGATTGTGGCACAACAGATTGGAGCCGATGCCATCGCCACCGGCCACTATGCGCAGGTGGAATTCGACGAACGGCGTGGACGTTGGTTGCTCAAGCGTGCCACCGATGTCGCCAAGGACCAATCGTATTTTCTGTTTGGTCTCACGCAAGAACAGTTGGGCCGCACGCTTTTTCCTCTGGGGAAGATGACGAAGCCCCAGGTTCGCGAGTTGGCGCGGCGTCACGGCCTAGCCCTGGCGCAGAAGCCCGATTCACAGGAGATCTGTTTCGTTCCCGGCGGAGATTACAAGAAGTTTCTGGACGCGTACCTGGCGGAGCAGGGGAAGTCTTTGCCCGAGACTGCCGGGGAGCTGGTCACCGCTGACGGCGATGTCTTAGGGGAGCACGAGGGCGTTCACAACTTTACCGTGGGCCAGCGTAAGGGTCTGGGTTTGGCGACCGGTAGGCCTCTTTACGTGATTGCAATTAGGGGCGACACGGGGCAAGTGGTGGTTGGCAGCCAGGAAGAACTTTACTCGCGCACGCTGCGGGCGCGGCGGGTGAATTTTATCGCGGTAGACGAGCTCCGTGAGCCCATGCGGGTCACGATCAAGATTCGACATCGCCATGACCCTGCCTGGGCGGTGCTTGAACCGTCAGGCGATGACGAGGTTCGGGCTACGTTCGACGAACCACAGCGTGCCATTACGCCAGGGCAGGCCGCCGTGTTCTACGACGCGGACATTGTGGTCGGGGGCGGCTGGATCAGATAGCCCCAAGCTGTCTTGCGCCCGCGGTAGCACCGTGAACTGCGAAAGCGTTTTGCTTTGGCCAGTCCCGCAAAATTGAGGCCTTGAGCCAACCTTTTTTGGCCAATCCGCCTCATGCCAGGGTGAGGAGGAATTCGAGCCATGGACAAATTCCTGCTGCTGCTGTCTCTGTCGAGCTTATGGATCGGGTTATCTCGAGGGCAAACTTCCCCCCAGCCCGAAGCAAGCGGCCAAGCGATGGCCGCGAGCTCACAGGCTTCCCGTTTTGCGGCCGGGACCAAACTTCGCGTCGAGTTGGACAAAACGCTTGACGCCAAAAGGGCCAAGCCCGGTGATCTTGTTCTCGCCAAAACCATCGACCAGCTGAAGTCAGGAGGCGAGGTGGTAGCACCCCCTGGATCAAGGATTGTTGGTCACGTGGTTGCCGCCTCCCCCCATGAGAAGGACTCTCCGTCCCGGCTCGAAATTGCCTTCGACAAGTTGGAATTGGAGCATGGCGCAGAGGTATCGATGAAAGCCACGGTTGAGGCGCTGGCCAAGCCGGTCGAGAACGTTCCCATGGCGAGCGAGGGGGCGGGTTCGGCGCCGGCTGGAATCACGCCGGGGGGGCCCAGTCGTGGCGGCATGCCCCAAGGTGGTGGCATGGGACAGCCGAATGCCGGAACCATGGGAAAGCCAAGTGGAGCGCCAAGCGAAACGACTTCGGCGAGCGGCAGAATTTCCCTGAACGCGGAAGGAGTTATGGGCATGCCGGAAATATCGCTCGCTCCCGGACCTGCCCAGGATTCCCTCCTCACTTCGGAAAAACACAATGTGAAGCTCGAGAGCGGTACGCAGATGATTCTGCGAGTCGAGTGAACTCTAGCTCGGCGCTGCGATTTGAAGGAGAGCCAAGTAAGCCCCGGCACGAACTTCGCTAAATGAACATCTCGTCCTGCGCCGCCGGTGAAGATTGCCGGGGGCGCCGTCTTCCGGTGAAGAAGAATTCCAGTCCGGCGGCAACCCCTTGGATCAGGCCGGACGCCTGGCGTACGGGAGAGACCACCGTCTTGTGCACCAGGTCGCTAGTACGCTCGACCTGATCGAGAGTGCGTCCCAGAAGCTCGTCGGCGCGAATCACCTGCAAGCGAGCGCGATCCACCAAATCGCTGACGGTCGCGTCCAGCCGCTCCACCTGCCTCCGCAGCACGGTCGTGGCATCGCTGGTATTCGTTAGGATGGTTTCGACCTTGGGCCGGATGTCGGTGAGCATCGACTGAGCCAACTCAGCCGTGGGTAAGACCTTGCTTCGCACTTCGTTAGTGAGAGCTTCCAGACGCGCCGTGCTTTGGCGAACGATCACATACATGGCCACCAAAGTACCCGCCTGCAGCAACACGGCGGCTGAAGTTACGGCAATGAAGATTGTCACATTATCCATTCCATCACTCCGGCTGTGAACTCCTCATCGCAGCCCCTGCGCGAATCGAACTCAGGAATTCGGGCCACTCGTTTCCGGCCGAGCCACTTCTTGATATGCCTGCTTGCCTGCCTCAAAGGCGGAGCGAAACTGGTCCTTTTGCTGGTTGAATACCTCACGCCCTCGCTCCGCCCATTCGCCGGCTTGCTCACGGGCCTGTCGCGCGCGCTCCCGCATGAAATCCCGTCCCTCCTCGGCTTTGGAACGTAGCGCCTCCCGCGTTTCGCTGCCCGAACGTGGCGCGTAGAGAACTCCCGCAATGACTCCCAACCCCAATCCCGCCATAAACCAAAGCAAAGTATTGCCATCTCTGTCGGCCATAAAGGGCCTCCTCACTCTTACTTACACCTTCGGATGGTAGCACCCGATATGCGGAATTACAATTCCGCGAAATCCTTGGTGCAGCCAGGATTTCACTCGCTGCACTGCCAAACCCCGGCCGTGACGGCGGTTTGGCGTTGGAGCGGTGGCGTACTCGCCGAGGGCCATCGCGAGAGAAACCTCGCAACCCGGAGCATGGTGATTTCAGTTCCTCTGTCGGCTTCAGAGCGGCTCACGGCGAGGCTCATCTCACCCATGCCGGATTCCGTGGCTCGAACTCAGCCTCGCCCCGCACCGGAAATCAAGTGGACGTGGGACGGAGGACTCTGAGGGAAACGCGCACTCGGCTTGTCGATCACCACGCGCTTGTCAGAAGGCATAGTCCTTTCGGAACCGGACACAACTCCAGACCTGAGGGTAGTCTGAGACATACGCAAACTGCGGCAAGAGGTGATGGCAAATGCGCAAGGTTCGGTTCCTTTATTGGTTGTGGCTGGCACTCTTAGTAATAGCTCTACCCACCCTGTGCCCGGCGCAGATCAGCGTCGGCCTTTCAGTCCACATCGGCCCTCCCCCGCTGCCGGTATATCCTCAGCCGGTTTGTCCCGCTCCGGGCTACCTTTGGAGCCCCGGCTATTGGGCGTATGGCCCAGATGGTTATTATTGGGTGCCCGGGACATGGGTGGCAGCGCCGTCCCCGGGTCTTCTCTGGACACCGGGCTATTGGGGCTGGGCTGGCGGTGCCTATGTCTGGAATGGGGGGTACTGGGGTCCGCATGTGGGATTCTATGGCGGGGTTAACTATGGCTACGGCTACGTGGGTTCGGGTTACGTCGGCGGGCATTGGGATCATGGAGTCTTCGCCTACAACACCGCAGTGACCAACGTTAATGTTACCGTCATTCACAACACCTACATCAACCGGACGGTCATCAATAACGTCACCGTGAATCGTGTCAGTTACAACGGTGGACCGGGCGGGCTCGTCACCCGACCAACCGCCGGAGAACAGGCGGCAATGCACGAGCGCCATATCGAAGCCACCGCGGAACAAGTTCAGCACGAACACGCCGCCGGCGCCAATCGCGCCCTGCTGGCATCCGTGAACCACGGCCATCCGTCCATCGCCGCAACTTCCAGAGCCGGGCAATTCGAAGGCCATGGAGTGATGGCGGCTCAGCGCGCGCCACAGCACGCACGGAACAACAACGTTCCGCGCCCTCCGTCGTCAGCTGGACGGTCTGATGCCATGGCAGCCCACCGCAACAACAATGCCGAGCACGGTGGCGCGCCCCACTCACCGGGCCGATATCAACCTGTGAGTCACTCGCATGGGGAAGGGGGCAGCGAACATCGCGGAGGCGGAGAACATCATGAGGGTGGAGAGCGGCCCCATTAGCGCCGGCCAGCCTGCAACCATTCTCCGCGTGGCGGTGAACCACACCTTTCCTATTACGGTGAGGGCACCCTCAAACTGGGCTGCAGGCTTCGTTCTCCCGGGATAGAGTCCTCGGCCTCCCGGGCCGCACCCTTCCTCGAAGGCTTCCTCGATCGCTGCTGCCACCGCGCCGGTCGTCAATTCACCCTAATACCCATGAGCAGGGCCAAGGGAAACATAGCGACAATTTTCGGGTTCTAGTTCGAGGCATGCATCGTCTACTTCTCGCAACCTGGTTGACCGTCTGCCTGGCCGGCCCGGGGTCTGCGCAGCAGTCAACCAATCCCTGGGCCACCATTCCGCGGCCGCCCTACGCAGTATCTGCACCCTACGATGTCCAAGCTGAGCGCCAGCTTCTCAATCTGGCAAACCGGGCCCGTGCCGAAGCCGGTGTCGCGCCGCTCGAGATTGAGGAGGGACTGACACGGGCGGCGCGGAAACACTCGGGGCTCATGGCTGCGCAGAACCAGCTTTCCCACGAGTTGCCCGGAGAACCATCGTTGCCACAACGCCTCGCGGCGATGAGTACGCTGCGGCTTAGCGCCGAGGGAGAAAATGTTGGCTTCGCAGCGAGCGCTGCACAAGTGCACCAAGGCTTCATGCACTCTCCCCACCACCGCGAGAATTTACTGAACCCTGACTACAACCTGGCAGGATTCGCGGTGGTCCGCAGCGGAAACAGGGTGTACGTGACGGAGGATTTCGCACAGAGTTTGCCAAGACATTGAGCACAATGAATCAGGGAAGGAAGCGGCTCACTCGCCGCGGGAATGGACTGTACCGATCTGGGGAGAGGGCAATCGAAATACCGTCTTCGTACGGCAGACGCCGATCGCAGCACCTTGTCATCCAAGTCATTGATCTGAACAAAAGGAATATTTCGCTTTTGTTCGCTACCGTCTACGAAACTGACCGAGGAGCACCGCCGGGCCCTTCCACCTCTCGCCCAGGTTCCTCCTGACGACGCGGACCGTCCCTTTCCGGCACACTCGTGCTGTTCTGCAATAATCGGGTCCAGGTCTTGGAGGATAAGGTTTTGCCGAAGCTCTGAGTCTGGACCTAAATGGATTATTTTCTGAAATCCGCGCGTTTAGGTTTCCGCTGCTGGCGTCCCGAGGACCTGACCCTGGCCATCGAACTGTGGGGCGATCCCGCGGTCAGCGCTCTGATCGGCGGATGCTTCACGCCGGAGATGGTGCGAGCGCGGCTGGCCAAGGAAATCGAACAGATGAAGGAGTATGGGATGCAGTACTGGCCGCTTTTTCTGTTGGAGAGTGACCGGCATGTTGGGTGCGCTGGGCTTCGACCGTATCGCATGGAGGCCGGGGTGTACGAGTTGGGAGTTCATCTTCGTCCCGCCTTCTGGAAAAGGGGCTTGGCGAAAGAAGCGGGGAGTGCCGTCATTGAGTATGCCTTCAGCACACTCAACGCCAAAGCGCTGTTCGCAGGCCACCACCCAGCGAACCAAGCCTCCCGCCAACTGCTGTTGCGGCTTGGTTTTATCCCTGCGCAGGACGAACGATATCCCCCTACTGGACTGATGCACCCTTCCTACTTGCTTCCGAAAGCGTAACCTCCCGCTCCCCATCCGCGGGCTGGCGTAGACTACTTGGAATGGACGCGGCGATTCGTACTCGCAATCTGCGCAAGATTTATCACTCCCCTCCACCCGCGGGAGTCGGGCGCAGCGATTCTCCGAAGCGTAACAAGGATTCCAAGCCGCAGATTGCAGCCCTCGACGGCATCGACCTAGAGGTTGCCCCCGGGCAGATCTTCGGTCTACTCGGTCCGAATGGGGCGGGGAAGTCGACCACCGTAGGCGTTCTGACCACTCGCGTTCGCCCCACCAGCGGCACAGCCTGGATTGGCGGCTACGATGTGTGGCGCGATCAGACAGCCGCCAAGCGGCAGATCGGAGTCGTGGCCCAGCGTCCCAACCTGGATTTCTCCCTTACCGCTCGCGAAATTTTGCTTTTCCACGGAGCCTACTTCGGCCTGAGTGCGCGCGAACGAAGGGAACGCGCCCATGCCTTGCTCGATCGCTTCAAGCTGACCGATCGCGCCGATCAGCTGGTTCGTGGGTTTTCCGGCGGCATGATGCAGCGGGTATCGATCGCCCGCGCCATGATGCACGACCCGCAGGTCTTGTTCCTCGATGAACCGAGCGCAGGCCTGGATCCACAAACCCGGCTGCTCCTTTGGGAAATCATCCGCGAATACAACCAGAAGGGTCGCACCATCTTGCTAACCACCCACAACATGGAAGAGGCCGATGCGCTCTGCCAGCAACTCGCCATCATCGATCATGGCCGCATCATCGCCGGGGGCACGCCAAGTGATCTGAAAGCTTCGATTCCCGGCGGATTTCTCCTGCGCTTACGCTTCGGGCGTCATTCGGCACCCCTGCTGGAGCGCCTCGCGACGCTGGCGAGCGTAACCGAGGTAAGGCCATCGGAGGCCAACGGGGCCGACCTTTATGCAGGCCGTGGCGGTTCTCTGATTCCCGAGATCGTGAATCTGGCGGCGGCTCTCGGCGTGGAGCTGTCGGATGTGCATATTTCTGAACCTAGTCTCGAAAACCTCTTTCTCCATCACACAGGCAGGAGCTTGCGGGAATGAATGCGAGAGCGTTTTTGGCATTGTTGGCTCGCGACGCACACGTGGCGCGGCGCAACCTGATTCCTTTGCTCTTGCAAACCTTTTTGCAGCCTCTGCTGTTCGTTTTCATTTTCGGCCGCGTCATGGTAGGCAGCGGCTATCTCCCGGTTGCCTACAAGAGTCTGCTGCTTCCGGGCATCATGGCCATCAGCATGGTGTTTACCGGAATTTGGGCCGTCGCCATGCCCCTGGTCGCAGAATTCCAATTCACTCGCGAGATTGAAGACCGGCTGCTGGCCCCCATCGATATCTCCTGGGTCGCCGTGGAAAAGGTGGTGGCCGGTCTGATTCAGGCGCTGGTGGCGGGCTGGGTCGTGATACCGTTGGCATGGATCATCCTTCGCCCTGGCCTGGAATTGCATTTGAAGAGCCCCATTCTCTTCCTGTCGACTACCCTCCTGGTGGCGAGTTTTTCAGCCTGCGGCGGCCTGGCGCTCGGTTGCAGTGTGAATCAACAGCACATCGGCCTGATGTTCAGCATGGTCCTGACTCCCATGATTTTTTTCGGGTGCACGTATTACCCCTGGAGCGCCCTCAGCAAATTTCCGATCCTACAGAAAGTGGTTCTCCTGAACCCCGTCGCCTATGCGAGTGAAGGGCTGCGGGCCACTCTGGTGCCCCAGTTTCCGCACCTGTCGGTTCCGTTGATTCTGACCGCCTTGACGGCGTTCGATGGTTTGCTGCTGGTGGTCGGTCTTCGCCGATTCCACAAGAAAGCCGTAAGCTAGGTTGGCTCTTGGGCCACCCCGATTCGGCATCACTTCCTCCCTCAGATCGAGGGTGTTTCTGCCACTACTCGTAGCGCAGTGTGATGAGCGGATCCACTTGCGCTGCCCGGCGCGCCGGCAAGAGGCAGGCGGCTGATCCGACGGTTAGAATCGCCGCCACCGCCACCGCAAACGCCCACGGGTCGGTCGATGAGACGCCCCAGAGCAGGCTTGTCAGAAAACGGGTGAGCGTCAAACTCGCCAGCAGCCCGATCAGAATCCCGATCGCGATCAGAGCCATCCCCTTCTTCAGCACCATCGCTAAGATGTTGCTCTGGGCTGCCCCCAGCGCCATGCGCACGCCGATCTCATGGGTTCGTAACGAGACCGAATACGTGATCACGCTGAATACTCCGATCACCACCAGTACCAGCCCGATTCCAGCGAAAGTTGCGAGGATCATGAATTCAAACTGGGGTGCGCGAAACTCCTCTTTCAGGAAGTCCTCGATCGATCCAGAACCGCTGAAGCCTACGTCTGGGTCGAGCGCCCAGACCTCGCGGTAGATGCTCTTGAGCAAGGTGCGTGGATCGACTGCGGTTTTCGCTACGATGTGGAGTGGGTAGCCGAATCCCGCGACGCTGGCTGGAAGAAACGCCTCCGGCCGCAGGGTATATTGGCTGCGCTCCGGTCTGGTCTTATAGTCGCGAACCACTCCAATAATCTGGAAGTAGGTATTGTGCGGTCCATCCACAAAAGGGCGATCGAGGGTTTCAAATTTGATGGTTTGGCCAACCGGATCCTCGAAGCCAAAGTACTTGCGAGCCAGGGTCTGGTTTACCACCGCCACATACCGCCTCGACTCCACATCATTCTGCGAAAGCAGCCTGCCGCGCACCAGTTCAAGCCCTAAGGTCTGAAAGTAGCCCTCCGTACACAATTCAAGATCAGTGACCCACCGCTCCGAGTGAGGCTTTCCTGGTATGGCGACATCGGTCCACGCTCCCTCATTCGGTGGCAGCATCAAACTCTCCGCGACGGAGACCACTCCAGGAAGGGCCTTGATTCGCGGTAGCAGTTGCGCGAAGAAGGCCGGCTTCCTGTCTGGCGTGCCGTAATAGCGATCGAGCGGGAGGGCTAACCGCGCGTACAGGGTTCTCGCCGGGTCGAAGGGCAAATCGACCTGCGTCAAGGCCAAGAAGTTGCGCATCAGCAAGCTCGCCCCGACAAGGAGTACGATCGACAGCGCAACCTCTGCCACCATCAAAGTACCGCGAAGTCTGCCGTGCAAAGCTCCGCTCATGCCCCTGCCGCCAGCTGTCAGCCGCGATTGCAGATCCCTGCGTCCTGTGTGCGTTGCGGGGGCAAGACCACAGAGAAGCGTGGTGAGTACGGTGATGCCCAGGGCAAACAGCAATGCCGGTGAATTGAACGCGATCACGGCTTCCCGTGGCACTGTGCCCTGAGGGATCATCGCGACCACCACAGCGAGCCCGAAATAGGCAATCACGCAGCCGACCACTGAAGCTGCGGCAGAAAGCACCAGGCTTTCGAGCAACAGTTGTCGGACCAAGCGGCCCCGGCTCGCCCCCAGCGCGGATCTCACCGCAATTTCCCTTTGACGAACCGTCGCCCGGACCAACAAAAGATTGGCGACATTCGCGCAGGCGATTAAGAGCAGCATGAATACCGCTGCCAGCAAGGCATAGAGAGCCTTTTTAAAACTTCCCAGGGCCACATCGATCAGTCGCTCGGTCACGATAGTGTAGTGCTCTGGGTTCAAAACAAATCCCGGCTCATCCTTCGTCAGACGGTGCGCAATGACGTCCAAGTCGGCGGCTGCGGCGTCGAGATCGACTTCTGGCTTGAGACGACCCACGATCTCGAGCGTTCCGGTGTCGCCGTCCCTTACCGGCACCCAGATACTGGCTCGGTAAATGTCAAAACGTGCGGGCATGACGCCAATCAGCGTCCGGGGCTCGCCGTTTAGGACAAATGTTCTTCCAAGAACTGTGGGATCGCTGTTGAATTCGCTTCGCCACAGTCTGTAATTCATTACGAATACCGGGGCGGCGCTGGGTTTCCCGTCTTCCGGCACGAGCGCTCGGCCTAGGAGCGGCGGCACACCATAGAATTCAAAAGTGTTTGTGGTCACCGCAGCCATCCCCGCCAAGGCGCGGGTTCCGACGCCGTCGTTATAGAGAACGGATCGGGCCCAGTCGTACCCGACGATGTCTTCAAACACATGATTCTGCGCCTGCAAGGCAAGGAACTCTCGAACCGAATAGAAGTTGCGGCCGACACTCGCCCCGGCGCTCGTCAGGTTGCGGATCGCGAAAGTTACCAGGCGATAGGAGTCCTTGTAGGGGAACGGATCGAACAGCAGGCTATAGAAAACGCTGAAAATGACGGTGGACAAACCAATCCCGAGAGCGAGCGCGAGGATCGAGGTCAAAGCAACGCGGTGATCACTTCGGAGGCTACGAAGTGCAAACCGAACATCAAGCCGCAAGCTCTCCAAGCGATCTTCTCCATGCCGTGCCGGCTCTCGCGAACTGTGATCCGCTCCTACCAGCCGCGCCTGCGAAGAGTATAGTTCGAGGCCGGTGGCTGGTCGGAATAGGTCTGGTTTCAAACTCTCGGGTTTCCCGCGAAAACCATGGGCGCCACGACCGAGGACAGCGCGCTCATCCGAGTACCTCCTCCTTCGACCTCTCCGAAAACAATGATTCCCATGATTCATCGAGTTGGGTCCACTGTGCCGGATCTAGCCAGCAGACATCGGTCTCAGTCATGTGAAGCAGGCCGTGGCCTTCAGGACATGCCAGTTCGGTTCCAACCCAACCGAGCAGTAGGTATCCGTAGTGGCCCACGTGCGCTGGTAACACCAGCCTTCGCAGGCAAACGCGGCAGCGACTCTGTTGATCCTTGAGCGACCACCACAACATAAACATGCAGCCGACCGAAAACACCCATAATGAGACCGATTCCATGACAAAGGTGGTTCTTCCGGTTGGAAACACGTATGGCTCGGGAGTGAACTCCACTACGGCCGCCAGGAGGATTAAGAGAAGAAGAAAAGATTTCGTAGCGAAGAAGGTCCACCATCGGCAGGCACCGAGCCTCCATGAGCGCCGGGGATACAAGTTAAACCGTCCCGACCAGGTGACTGCCATCATAACCAGCAGGGCAATCGACAGAGCCACCGCATACGAGATCAGGGGTTGCTCGATTCTCTCCTGCAGGGGCCACACCTCGACCGAGGAGTCAGTAAAGGCTTCGCCGGTCATATTAGAAATGTCCCGCTGCAAAACCCACTCCACCCAGCGCTCGGACACTTGCGGCCGCAACCGTGCAACGACCCCGACGAGCTCTTTTGAGAACGAACTCTTGTCCTCTAATCGCCACACGCCAACGTCGGCGGACGGGAACCAAAATCGTTCGGGCAGGACTCCGATGACGATAGCCGGCTGACCGTCAAGGGTTGCGTTCCTTTCGAGAATATCTGGATCACGGGAGAACTTGCGCCGCCAAGTCTCGTAGCTTAACAACAGACAGATGCGGGAGTCCTGGGCATCGCTCGGTCGAGAGGTTTGGCCGAGAAGAGGTTCGACTCCAAAAACCTGGAACAAGCCATCCTCCACGCGCAGAGACACAACATCCGCTTGCCGTCCGCGAATCCTGATCGTTGTGCGCCGCGGGCTCCAACTGTAGGCCGCAACTCCCTCCAGAGCCTGCTCGTGCCGTCTCCAGAGGTCTACCCAGAGATAGGGGACAACCCACTCGGCGGAACTGATGCCGCCGGTTCGAGAAACCGTGACCACGCGCTGGGGATCGGCGTAGGGCGGCCTCAACAGGATTGAGCGCATTCTGGGAAAAGCCCCGCTGGCGCCCGCCAGCAACAGGAGCACGCCCAACAGCGCCGATAGAACGAAGGTCGGCGTCTGCGACCAGTACTCTCCCCTGTGCCGCAGATCTTCACGATTCCATCGATACCAGGCTGCATCCAGGAATGCTCCCGAGCACCGCCAACGCAGTCGCGCCAGGACGGACGATGACCCCTTCGCCTGCGCGGTTTTCCAGGCGAACGCCAGTTCGGCCTCCCATTCCCTTCGCCACTCCGTCCGCACCTGCCGCGGTACGATCCAACTGGCCATGCGCAGAATCATTTGGCATTGCCTTAGAGTGGTGAGCCGAGCTTTCACGACTTGCTCCTTAACGACCCCGGGTCTTGACCTCGGGTGCCAACCGCTCGAGGAGCGGATACCGTTTGACGGCACTTGCGAGGATCTCTTTGCCTAAGCGAGTCACACGATAGTACTTCCTTAGCGGACGCTCCTCGGCCAGTGCTTCATTTTCCCATTGGGAGTGGATCAACTGATCCCGTTCCAGGCGGCGCAGGGCGGGGTACACGGTTCCACTGGGCAGGCCGGTGACATCCATGATGTCGAAGCCGTAACGGTAGCCATGGCTGACGGTCTGCAGAATCAGAGCCGACGTATGCGAAAGCTTGACAGGGGTGCCCATCGCCATCAACCTATGTAGAATTCTACTGCGAAACCGGGTTCGTGTGTGTTAGAGTAGATATCTACATAGGATGCAAGGGCCCGATCTGGAGGATCCATGAGGAACCAACTGCGCGTGGTCCTGTTCATCGCTGCCGCGTCCTGCGTCGTCGTGGCTGGCGCTCGAATCGATGTGACCGGTACTTGGAGCGGAGAGGTGAAAGGCGAAGACGGCGGGACCGGACAGGTTCGCGTCGTTTTGCGGCAGGAAGGCGAGCGAATCTCAGGAACGGCGGGTCCGCTTGACAAGCGGAATCCAGGGCAGATCTACGACGCCAAACTCGAAGGCAGTCGTCTCACCTTCGCCGCCGACGACACCGACGATTCTGGACTCACGATGACGTACCGCTTTGACCTCCGCGTTGCCAACGACCGGATGCAAGGAGAAGCGCATGGGCATTCCGGGGACAGGTCTTGGACTCTGTTTCTCACTCTGACCCGGGAACGATAGCCGACCGCCAGAAGACAACTTCCCAGACGGAGAGTCGAGTGCTGCAAGCCATCGGACTGAGCAAATACTATGCATCCATCCCAGCCGTCGAGAACGTTACGTTCGATCTGAAGGCCGGAGAGATCCTGGGGTGCGTGGGACCGAACGGCTCAGGCAAGAGCACGACCGTCAAGATGATCAGCGGCCTGCTTGAGCCGAGTCGCGGCCGAGTCCTGTTTCGAGGCGAGGACATTCACCGAGACCTGGTCGGCTTCCGCAAGAATTTGGGATACGTTCCCGAGGAGCCGAATCTCTATCCCTATCTTAGCGGTCGCGAATACCTTGAAATGGTGGGCATTCTGCGTGGAATCCCGCAGTCGCGGCTGGGGAAAAAGGTCGACAGCCTATTGGCGTTGTTCTCCCTTTACCCCAGCCGCCATTCCGCCATGGCGTCGTATTCCAAAGGCATGCGGCAGCGTGTGCTTTTACTTGCGGCGCTGCTCGACGACCCCGAGGTGCTTATCCTCGATGAGCCGCTTTCCGGGCTTGACGTCTCCTCGGCGCTGGTCCTCAAGAGCCTGATCCGCGCTCTGGGTCAGCAGGGAAAAGCGATCTTCTACTGCTCGCACGTGCTGGAGGTGGTCGAGCGCGTCTGCTCCCATCTGCTCATACTCCGCCAGGGCACGGTACTCGCCGCGGGACCCACGGGTGAGATTCAGAGGCGAATCGGTCATGCGTCTCTCGAGGGTACGTTTCACCACCTTGTCGAGGACGTTGATCCCGATAAGGTCACACAGGAGATCCTTGACGTCGTGAGGGAAGCGTGACCAAGCGAACCTCGCTCTTGTCCAAATGGGAGGCATACCTCCGTGAACCCTTTCCTATGCTCGTCGGCCTCTCGATGAATCGTATTTTCCACGGCAGCAACTCCAGCGAGGAAGAAGATGTGAATCTCAGCATGGGAATTCTGCTGACATTGCTGGCCATTCCCGGTGGGTTCGTCTCGATCTTCCTTTTTGATAAGTACGGATCGTTCCTGCAGTGGTTGCGCGGACAGACGAACTTCGACCCCATCGCGGCTGCCTTGCCTGACGAGTACTTTTTCATCGTGCTTTCGATGGTCGTGACCGGCGGTGTTGCCGTTTGGTGGTGGGATAGCATTTTTCCCGACCGCAGAGACTTTGCCAACCTTGTGCACCTCCCTCTACCAGCGTCGAAGATCTTTCTCGCGAACTCGGTGGCCGTCGTGATCTCGACCGGCGTTTGTGCCATCGATGTCAACGCTGCCTCATCCATCCTGTTTCCAGTCGTTGTCGGAGGCTCACAGACGCAGCTCAGCTTTGTAGTACGCTTCGCAGGCGTGCACGCGCTGGTGGTGGTTCTGGCTAGCATCTTCAGCTTCTTCGCGGTTTTCGCAACCGCCGGGCTGCTTATGCTCCTCCTGCCCTATCACCTCTTTCGCAGGATCTCGCGCTATGTCCGCACTCTGATTGCAACCATGCTCTTGGCTACCCTTGCAACCAGTTTTGCCGTTCCCCGCATGATCGAGGGCTTGCCCCGCTCCTTGCACTCTCCCCTACGATTTCTCCCTTCCGCGTGGTTCCTCGGGTTCGGCCAGCTGCTGCATGGGACATCCGATGGGGCTCTGGCGAGACTCGGACATGTGGCCGTAGCCGCGGTTGCCTCCGCGTGCGCCGTGGCGGCAGCTACCTACACCCTCGCTTACCGCCGATGCTTCGTTCGCCTTCCCGAGTTAGCGGACACACCGACGGGCAACCTCGGAACACGCAGCTCATCGATTTTCCGCCTGCTGGATCTGTTCATCTTTCACACCCCATTTCAGCGAGCAGGATATCGGTTTGCTTTGAAAACGCTGTTCCGCAATGAGGTGCATGCTGTGTCCCTGGGTGGATCTTTAGCTTTGGGGGCGGTCTTTGCCTCGCAGACGCTGTTGTCGGCCCTCAACGAAAAGGGCGTCTCTCCACGTCCAACGGCAGCTGAACTGTCGATCCCCTTGATTCTGGGTTACTGCCTGCTGCTTGGAGTTCGTTTCGTCTTTGACATCCCCGCTCATGTTCAAGCCAACTGGATCTTCCGCTTCCTGCTCGACACAAATATCCACGAAGCCGTCGCTTTGGCCCGCCGCATCATGCTTTGCTTTGTAATGCCGTGGCTATTCTTGGCCGTGCTCCCGCTCTATATTCACTTCTGGTCTTGGACGATCGCGTTCTTGCACATCGGCTTTATAACGGTCTGGTTTGTACTGCTGACTGAGGTCTTACTGGTTGGTTTTCGCAAGGTCCCTTTCACCTGCAGGTATCCGCCCTTCCGGCCCGCAGCGGTCGTGGCTGTGATCACCTGTGTGCTCGGCTATTTCGCCTTTACAGCCATGACATCGGAGCTAGAGTCCGACGCTCTCGCAAGTCCCATCGCCGGAGGCTTCTGCTTCGTAATCAGTCTCGCCGTCTGGTACGCAGCCTACCGCATTCGCAGACGTGCGCTAGCGGGCGAGAACCATCTCATGTTCGAAGCCACGCCGGCCGCGGATTTCGAATTTCTGCACCTTAGCGATAGCGGCTAAGTGCGCAAATTCGTAAATACGGTGTCCGGGGATGGCTGGGTTCCCGGTAGCCGTCACTTCAGGCCAGTTGGATCAATCAAAATGAGATCTATTTCTCCAGGGTGCAAAGAAAAAGTGCTAACCCCCAAGGATTTTTCCTCGACACCTCGAGCCATGCCTCCTGGATTTTCGCAAACGGCTTCCACGTTCCAGCGGACTTTCACGCGCCAGGATCTTTGTGCTTTGCCGGCCAGATTACGACCTCGAGCCGCTGCTGCCGCGGCGTGAGAAGATACGTCACCGTAATTCCGGTTTACAGTACTACGTGAGCGCTCGATCCTGCTGGCTGCGAGGGCTTCCATGTCAAAACCCCAGCCCAGTTTCGGCGTTGACCTACGGGCGCACGGCCCAGGCAAGGCCATCGGGTTGGTGGCCGGCATTGATCCGACCCGTGACCTCGAGAGTTCTTGTGTCGATGACCACGACATAGTTGTCGGGGCTGCAAGCCACATAGGCGCGCATGCCATCCGGCTGCATCAGGATACCGGCGGCGCCATGTCCTACGTTCAGTCTTTTGACCTCGCGGCGAGAACTCGCGTCGAACACCGCGAGACCTCCACCCCCGGACAGGCTGGACACAAATACCAGCTTGCCGTCGGTTGTGAACTTGAGGCGGTTCGCTCCTTGGACGTTGGCCTGTAGGGTTTGGACCCGCTTTTTCGCAGCCAGGTCGATGACAGAAATCGTGCCGTCCTCTGCCGCTGCAGACCAGAGCTCCTTTCCATCCGGAGAAACGTCAAACCCTTCCGTTCCAGGGCCAGTCTCAACCACCGTCTCATCCCAATCCGGACGACTACCAGCTCCGCGCGGTGTACCACCCGGACCGGGGGGCGGAGGTCCAGGAGAGCCTCCCGACGGCCTCGCATTCTCGATGATACTGATCGTTCCGGAGTTCACATTCGAGGTGAAGATGTGATCGAGGGTGTTGGAGACGACGATCATGTGGGTCCGGTTCTGCCCGGTGCCGAGCACCCAATCAATCTTGCGAGTGACAGGATCATACCGCCCAATCACCTTATTGACTTCAGCCGTAAAATACACTTCTCCTTCGGCAAACGCGAGTCCGTGCGGCCCACGCAAAGCGCCGAGATCGACGGCCGGCAGGGGTTTTTGCCCGATGAGATCGACGACAGAGATGGTGTTGTAAGCTCCACCGCCGTAATTTGAAATAAACGCGACCTTTCCATCTGTCGAGGCGACAACCTCATGCGGATCCGGACCCGCGGGCAGGGTCGTGACCACCTGGAGCGTTGCCGGATCGACGATGGCTAAGTTCTGGTCCCGTTTGGACAAGACCAGCAATGCCGGGGAAGGCACACTCTGGGCACGAATAGGGATCGTACCCCAGCAGAGTAGCCACATCAGTACCATCATGCGGAAGTTCACGCTCACCTCTTTTCGGGCCTTGCCCGGGTGCGGATTTTTCTCGGCCACTTTCGCATTTTTGCCTTCCCGCCACCCCGCGCCTTGTGGTGCGGAAGCCGTGCGGGCCGTCCCCTGCGAAGCGTCCTGCGCAGTTGGCAGACTGCCGGCAAGGGCACTGAAACCCGAAAGGGACGCTCCTGTCTCGATTCAGAATCCTACACCGATCGCGAACATTGATTCATCACAATTCGCACATTCCATGCGAGCGGGCCCGATCTCGGGCGATCACAACGAGCGTGCGTGTCGAAGCGCCGCGAACCTGAGTCAATACCTCGTCCACCATAGCCAGCGCGCAGCCTTACGAACCCGCTCCTTCGACGACAAATGACCGGAGATGTGATTCTTTCCTGAGCATGCCTCTTCTTATCAAATTCAGATTTGGAAACAACGGAAGTTCTCGGCTGCTGATCCCACTTCATCCGGCTGTTCTTCGACGGTGGGAAAGGCATAGCAGGAACTGACCTGGCTCGCTATGGCAGTTTCGCGTATTCGGCTTTCGCTTGTTTCAGGACGGGCACGTCGGGGTCGGCGTCCTTCCAGGCGGCAAAGAAGTCCTGGTAAGCGGCTTTGGCGTGAGTTGTATCACCTTGCAGGGCGTAGGCGCGCCCCAGGCCGAGGTGCGAAAGATCGTAGGAAACGTCGAAGGGATTGGTGCCGCGATGGTCAAGGATCTTCTGGTATTCCGTGGCGGCCTTTGCGCCATCTTTCAAACCCAGAAACGCTGCGGCGCGAAGAAAATTGATACTGTAACCTGCCCCGCTGGGGCCCGACCCGAGTTCGTAGGGTCTGGTAACTTCTAACCGTGCCACGGCCTGCTCCGGCCGATTGTGCTTAAGGGCAGTGAATGCCTGTTCTTCCGGAATCCAGACCTTGTTGAGCATGGTGTCAGCGGGATATTCCCTCGTCAGCTCATCCGCAAGTTTTTGAGCTTGGGTGTCTCCCAGGAGCGCCAGACACACCATGGCACTGCTGCGGGTGTCACGATCTTGGGAATAGGCGAGGGCCTCGGAAACTTTCGCGCGTGCTTCGGCTAGGTTGCCCAATTGGGTCTCGCATCCAGCCATGACAAGGCGAATTGCTCCTCCAAATTCCTTCAGTCCCAGCCCCTCGGCTGCGGTTGCGCTCTGTCCAAACCCGGCGCGGGCCAGTTGCTCCCTGCCTGAACTGCAGGCGGCGGCGCCCTGGAAGAGCAAGAGGATTACCTGGTCCACGGTTCCGGGAGACAGATCCACTTCATGCTGCTGAGCAGCCTCATCGCCGCGAATGAGCGCGAGCTCGAAGAGTGTAAAGTGAACGGAATGGCCCAATTTCTGCGCGACGGCGCGTTCCGCCAGCGCTCGCGCTTCATCGAAACGATTCAGCCGCAGATAAGCGTTGGCCGCATTCTGGTAGGCATACCCGTCCTGTGGATCAATTTGCATGACGGTTATGGCCTCGGCGAGCGACTTCTCCTGCTGCCCGATCGTCTGGTAGCGTATAGCGAGGTTGTTGAGCGGAACGATGTCGCGCGGGTAGATTCGTGTCCATTGCTCGTAAATCTCGATCGACTTTTCCAACTCCCGCGTAACGGTGTCGTAGTAATGCGTCGAGATATAGAATCTCTCACGCTCGCTTACTCTCTCCTTCAAGTCAAAAGCTCGCTTGAGGTAAGTTTCAGCCAGTTCGCCCTGCGTCAGGTTGTTGTAAACAATACCCAGTGTGGCGTTCGCCAGAGCAAAATTTGGATCGAGTTCAACGGCGCGCTTGAGATCAGGGACAGCCTTCTCATCCTCGATCTTCATGTGCTCGGCTTGCCCGAGGCTGAAAGCCTGCAAGGCCTCGAGCGACGAGGTTGTGGCCTGTTCGAGCGGCGTGGCAAATTTCTCGACCGAGCCGATGGACTCGCCCAGTTTTTCCCGCAACTGAGAAGCGGCCCGGTCGAGCGCTTTCAGGACCTGCTCCTTGCTTTCAGCTTCGATCTCTTGGCGTGCCAGAACATCACCGGTTTGAGCATTGACCGCTGATAGGGTGATCACATAATGAGTCCCCAGGCTAGCGATCGAACCGGTGAGCATAGCCTTTACGCCCTCGCGGAGACAGATTTCGCGCGCGATGTCGTTGGTTAGCCGTTCCTCAGGCGGCCGGCCCATAAAGGCCAGCGCTTGCTTAATCCGGGATTCCGCTAAGAGGTTTAAATAAGGAGATTGCTCCAGTTGCACCGCCAAGGCCTGCTTGAGCGTGCCGTCAAAGACCGCATCGCCCGTGGTGTTAACGAAATCCGCCAAGAGAATCGAGTCCTTCCCCGTCAGCGGGTGCGGGCGAAGGTGATAACCATAGACAACTCCGCCCACAATGGCGAGAACCACCACGACGGCTCCGATCAGAGCCAGCCGGAGTTTTCGAGCGGGCGCGAGCACAGTTGGGGGACTTGCAGGAGCCGTTACGGGTGCGGAGGAGGCGGCAGTGGCGGACCCGGAAGCAGGCGCCGTCACCGCCGAATCGCCGGGAATTGTTGCGGCAAGCGAGGCAGGAGGCGCGGTGGTACCGCGAACCGTAACTGGTGATTCATCTGCCGCGGCGACAATCTGCCGGCTGGAGTCGGTATCACGCTTCAACCGCTGTAGCTCAGCGCGCATTTCAGATGCGTGCTGGTAGCGCAGTTCGCGGTCCTTCTCCAGCGCGCGATTGATGATGCGCTCTAACTCGGCGGGCACATCTGGATTCAAACGGACGGGAGAGACGGGCGCCCGGTTAAGAATCGATTCGAAGATTATGGCGGAAGTCTCGCCGCGGAAGGGCACGGTACCAGTCGCCATCTCGTAGAGTACGGCACCAAACGAGAACAGATCCGTGCGCGAGTCAAGCTCTTTGCCGCGAGCCTGCTCCGGCGACATATAGGCAACCGTCCCGACGGCAGTGCCCGGACTGGTCAGGTGCTCGATGCTGTCGGCTACCGTCGCGCCTGCTGTGACACCGCTGTCTGGTGTTCCAGCAGAGCCGGAGACCACCTTGGCTAGCCCGAAATCCAAGATTTTCGCGTGTCCGCGTTTGGTAACAAAAATGTTGGCAGGTTTGATGTCGCGGTGAACGATGCCGGCACTGTGAGCAGCGTCCAGCGCATCGGCGATCTCGATGCCGAGCGAGAGCAGCATATCCAGGTCGACGGGATGAGCGCCGATGCGATACTTCAAGGTCACGCCATCGAGGAACTCCATCACAATGTAGGCATGGCCTTTTTCTTCCCCGATGTCGTAAATCGTGCAGATATTTGGATGATTCAGCGCCGAAGCCGCCTTGGCTTCCCGGCGAAACCGTTCCAGTGCCTGACTATCCTGGGCCACGTCTTCCGGCAGAAACTTGAGCGCTACAAAGCGATTGAGGCGCGTGTCTTCAGCTTTGTAGACGACGCCCATGCCACCGCCGCCCAGTTTCTCGACAATGCGGTAGTGCGAGATGATCTTGCCAATCATTGATTCGACGCCATGGTATGCGCGACACTAGGGCAAGTCAATCGACCAACGAATTGAGCTTGCACACTGTTGCCCGAGGCGAACGGTCTGGAGATGAGTATGAGCGTCAATTTTTCTGGCGCACCTGAATTGCAACTCTACCGCAAAGCAGATTCTTGGGTCTGCCCCCGAAAGCTGTCTCGGTTAGGATCGAGCATTCGGATCCTGAACTGCAGGAAGAGATCGTGGTTAAGAAAATCGACGGAAGCGAAGAGAAGGTTGTCTTCAACTGAGAACTTCGGGGCGCAACAGGGTTGGTCTGCACGACAACAGTTTTTCCATTCGCTGGCACTCAAACGAAACAACTTTGCTCACAAAATGAGCACCAAAGTCGAAACTTGGCAGTCTTACTGACGAACCTGGGCTAGGACGATTAGGACCGACCCGGCCAGCGTGCCACCAAGAGCCAACTTACGCCAGTTGACACGGATACACGAGCAGCTGCCTATCAAGTGGTTTTCACACTTGCAAAAAGTGCAACGGCCTTCGTGGAAGATGCCATAGAGTGTGCCAGCCCCCAACCCTCCTGCTACCACCTAACGGGACTGACGGCCACCGTGTTAGGAACCCTTCCCGTTGCAAGTTTGGTAATCAGGGCGGGCTTGTTGGTGCCAAGAACATCGGCGTCGAGGACGGCAAGGGCATCCTCGCCGTTCTGCGGAACGTAAACCAGCTTCCCATCTGCCGACACGGCGATGCCGTTATACGCCCCCAAAGCGGACCTCCCCGAAATTACATTCGCGCCCAGAAAAGCATAATTTTGGGAGCCTCGATCAAAATTAAACATCTCGACCGTGTTGTTGCTGTTATCGAAAGCAAACAGCTTATTGCCCAACACTTCATAGCTGTACAGAAACAGGTTCGCAATGCCTTGGGTAGGCACGGGATCGATGGTCGCAATCAAAGCGGGCTTAAGCGGGTCGGCGCTGATGTCGAAGACAGCGATTCCGCCATGGTTGGTATTGAGCAGAAGGCTTCCGCCATCTGCCGTCACGGTGACCTGATACTGAATTGAGTAAACCCCCAGGGTATCCATGGAGAACGTTGTAGTACTGCCTTTTGCGATGTCGAAGATCGTAAGTGAGGGACTGCTGCTTTGTAAGAACACGTAGACAAAGCGCCCGTCGGGCGTCGCCCCCGCGCTGCCGGTGTAAGCACCGAATCCAGGAGGAGCAGCCGTATAAGTGTTGACGATTTCGTTGAACGTCGGGGAAGAGGGGTTGGCATCAATCTGTAACAAATCGATAATAGGGCAGCCTTGTTGACATCCATCAGTGGTAAAAGTTGCCGCGTAAACCACTGGTGATCCCGAGGAGGTAGATTTCGAAACGAGGAGCCCGCCCTGATATAAAGCTCCACCCTGTGGGGGAACTATAACTTTCCCTACTTTATTCGTTTGCAAATTGAAGCAAGCGATTTGCCACAGGGTCCCCAACACTACATACACGTGCACTCCATCGGGTGCGAACGCCAAAGTTCCCGGCTCGTGGCCGACTTGGAATGTCTTCATGATTCCGCTCTTGAGCAAGATTGAAATCGCATTTTCCGACATATCGGCGACTACGACTTGCTGGTGCGGCTGGAACGCTGGATTAGGCGAAATCTTAAGGTGACCGGCCAGCAAGCCACTTTGTTGCTGTTGCGCCACCGGTGCGTTGGCATTCTGATTCGTAACAATCACGTCTAAGCCGTCGCCAGCCGGCGCGTTTCGTGGCACCCTTACCTCCAAACTCGTGTCTGTAATCTTGTCAGCGCGAATAGGTACCATGGCTCCAAAACGTACGAACGAGTCGAGTCCGAAGTTCGATCCCGTCACACTCAGCGTGCCCGACTGATCGTTAACCAGGCTACCGTGGACGGCTGCGACTACCGGCGCGCTAGGCGGCGGTACCGTCTCTACCGCAGCGATGGTTACGTTGTGGAGGTAAGGGCCGAGTGTCTTCTCCAGTCGAAGTTGGCTGAGAATCGCCTTTTGCGGATCGGTCAGCATGGCGGCCGTATCCAAGATGTACGTGTCGGGTCGGGGAGCAACGGTCTGCAACGCCATCGCTATTAATCTTGTACCGTCGCCATTGAGGGCGATCGAGATGGGCAAGAATCCGTTCTGCGAGAGTTCGACCTCCGCGCCGGCAATGAGCTGCCCAAACGTGGGAGAACCGGACCGCAGATCCATCACTTCGGCCTCAATTCCGCCATTTCCGTCGCCGCTGACCAGGTAGCCAAAAACCCCGTTCGGCGTCAGTGCCGGGGTGACAGCGATCAAGTAAGGAGCTGTGGGAACTGAGATATTCGCTACAAGTGTGTCGTTGTTAGTATCGATCAGTAACACGCTTGAGCTTTGCAGCATGAGTACGAACTTTCCATCGGGAGTGGCAGCCGTATCTCCCGCCAGCAATGTATTGTTGTACAAATCCTGGGGGACGGGGATCCCGGTAGCGCAAAAGGTGGTCAAATCCACCACCGCGACTGCACTCTTGCTGGAGAAATTTTCGCTCGTATTGATGTAGGCCTTATTGTTTGCAACTACTACCGAGCTAAGGACGACAAGGGAAGATGGACCCACAATCCCATTGAGATCGACGTGCTGAATGACTCTAAAATCCGAAGTGCGGATCACATCGAGCGTACCTCCCTCGGTAGGAAGCAGCAGCAGTTTGCCGTCAGGAGTCAGCGCAGATGTGTGATTCTCATTGGCCCACACGCCATAATCCATGCGATCGATTTCCCGTCCAATCGTGAAATCCACAGCCGAGGCGTAGGGGAGATCCAAGTTAGGAAAATAGCCAATACGGTGGTTCGGGGACACTACCAGTTGGAATGGATTTGCCCCGGCACCGAAGGATTCGACAAATGAATTGTCCGCCAGGTTGTAGACATTCACCGTTCCATCTACCGAAGTCACGATGTACCGTTCTTCGGCCCGTGAGAAAGTGGACAAGGTTACGAACAGCGAGCAGAAAAGCACGGCCCTCAACCAGGTGGAGCTCCAAGACGAAGACTTCGATACCGGCATCTGTCCTACGTCAGCGGAAATGGGACAGTTTGAGGTGAAGATCTTTTTCCCGCCATCAAGTTTCCCTATGCCTGCCATAAGGACATCCTCGACCAAAAGCTAGACTGGAATCCCCTTTTTTGACTTCAAGAATGGCTCCATTGTACGCCGATCTTCGCTGCCCGGTCGCAGCTTCGCACCGAGACAGTCCCCATTTCCGTTGCATAGCAACAACGGGTGATGGCACGTGGACTCGAAGTGCCCACGGCTGTGCGCGGATGCGCCCGGTGGGAAGGCCCAGAACTCGTTATTGAATCGTGGATGCGGTTGGGTACACACGAGTTGTATTTCTTTGACTGTTGGTCCCCTCTCTCCTCACGGCCAGAGCTCGTCGATGAAACACCGGAGGGACGACTTAGCTCGACAACTCACAGTCCTCGCTAGGGCCGGATAGGAACTCGGAGATCGCGTCCTGGCGCCTCCCATCGACTTGCTTCAGCACCCTGCTAAGGTACCCTGACCTCACCAGATACCTCTGTCGGCCCAGACCGAGGCGAAGGGTATGTCTTGCGCGGAGTGGCGGGGCCTGACGTCCTTGCCACCGCAGGCTACGTCGAAGACGAACTTTCTCGCGTTTTCAACCGGGAGGGGACTTGTAGGGAGCGCGTCCGAGAGAGACAATGTCAGCCAAGCAGGAGGCTTTGTGTCAGATCGAAAATACCGCCAACGCGGATATCAGGACAAAGGCGAAGACGGGCAGAAGCAGCCGTCGGATAAGCCAGTAAAGCCGGTGAAAAAAGACACGTTTGGCCCGCGCCCCCTGCAGATGCCCGGCACTCGCATGGTGTCTCGCTGCGCGCAATGTGGAACGCTGCTTCCGGTTGGCATCGAGCCTACCTTGAAGTGTCCAAAATGCGGCTTCGAACTCCATTCCTGCCGTCAGTGCACTTACTTTGATACCTCCAGCCGCTTCGAATGCACCCAGCCCATCCGGGAGCGCATCGCACGCAAGGACGAGCGCAACCAGTGCACGTTTTTCTCCATGCGGGTCGGGGTAGAAAAAGAAACTTCGACACCAAGCGCCGTGCGCCCCACCGACGCACGGCAAGCCTTCGAGAATCTCTTCAAGAAATAGCCTCGGCGTAGAAAGTGCGGGTTCTGCTGACGCCTCTCGAGTTTCTGCAACCAAACCGCGAACCAAGCTCGCCTTAACAAGCTTGCGACCCAGGCAAGCGGACCATCTCGAGTCGGCCTCTGCAAGGATCCGGATCGAAGTGCGGGTCAACTTGGGGATGCGCTCGCACAGGAGAATCCTCCTGCTGATCGGCCGATTCGAGAACCAATGCCGCGCTGTCGCCGAAGAGGTCGGTCGGGGTATGAAAAGCTGTGACCGCTTCTAGGGTTTAAGGCTTGGGCGAAGCAGCACCTCGCTGGCAAACGACTGTGGCGATTGGGTAACCAGCATGGCGACGACGTGCGCCACGTCCTCGGGTTTTAGCATCTTCCCTGAGTCTTTCCCGGTATGCGGGCTGAATGCTGTGTATACCGATCCAGGGCAGACAACGGCCACCCGAATGTGATAACCACGTAGCTCCTCGGCCACGGCATACGTGAGACCGTTCAATCCCCATTTGGAGGCTGCATACGCCGCACCGTTCGGCAACGGATTCTTACCAGCCAAAGAGGAGATATTGATGATGTGCCCCGCCCGCCGCTGAATCATGGCCGGCACACAGGCACGCATACAGTAATAAACTCCGCGCAGATTCGTGTTCAAGATCCGGTCCCAAGCCTCTGGGGGGAGTTCGTGCAGAGGACTTTCCAGGTCTCCAACTCCTGCGTTGTTGACCAAGATATCGATCCGACCCAAGGTGGCGTTTACTTGCGCCGCCATGGCCTCCACCGATCGCAACTCGGTTACATCGCAGTCGACGATCTCGGCGCGACCACCCTCTTTCCGCACGGCTTGGGCCGTGGCTTCCAAACTCGCTCGCGTCCTCCCGCAGAGAACCGCGGCCGCCCCCATCGCCGCCAGCCGACGCGCGATGGCCGAGCCAATGCCCCGTCCAGCACCGGCCACGATTGCCACCTGACCGTCAAGCGGCACGCCATGTCGGTCGGTCATCGGCAAACTTCCTCAAGGATCTGTTGTTCCAAGGTGCGAGCCAGAAGAAACTGTCTTTGCATCTTACAGCAGGTATCCTATTGTCAACTGTCAAATTGCGAGCTTGCCTTCGTTAAGGTACATCCTTATAATCCGCTCACCGGACGTAGGCGTTCTAGGGTGAGGAAGCTTCAAGCGATCCCGCCGCGTGGGCTGGCGAGGCTCATGTCAGGAGAATTTGGCGCGCGGCGGCGAGTTTGCTCGACAGCGATTTTCGTGAACATTCTAAGGAGCCATTTGCAATGAAGACCAGTCTAGTGGCGATCGTGATCCCGTTTGCTGCATTCGCTTGGGCTCAGCAGACTGCAACGCAAGCGCAGAACCAACCTGCTGTGGCGCAGGCCGGGCAACCGGCCCAAGCTGCCCCGGCGCAAGCTCAGCCACCGCAGCAAAAGAAGGAAATCAAGGATCCCGCCGAATATAACGCCTATGTAGGCGCCATTCAGCAGCCCGATGCCAATGGCAAGATCAGCGGGCTTGAAGCTTTCCTCACGCAGTATCCCAATAGCGTCATGAAGGAAGACGCGCTCGAAGTGCTGATGAGTGCATATCAGCAAGCCAACAATCAGACCAAGATGTTTGACACCGCCCAGCGCGTCCTGCAGGTCAATCCCAATAACCTGCGGGCGTTGGCCTTGCTGGTCTTTTCCAAGCGACAGCAGGCTGAGGCGGGTCAAAGTCCGCAGCAGAACCTCGCCGATGCCGCCAAATATGCGACCACGGGCCTGGATGCTTTGAAGACGGCGGCCAAGCCCGAGGGGATGTCTGATGCAGATTTCGAAAAGCTCAAGAGCCAAGCCAGTGTCATTTTCAACGGGGCCGCAGGAATTGCTGCTTTGCAGAATCAGGATTACGCACATGCCCAGACCTACCTTAAGGCGGCGGTCGAAGGGGAGCCGACTGAGTTACGCAACATCTATCCGCTGGCTTTAGCTGATCTCACCGGGACTCCACCCAATCAGGTGGAAGGCTTGTTCTTTATCGCTCGAGCTGCGAACTTAGCAGCGGGTTCTCCCGGGCAGCCCAAAATCGAAAGTTACGGTAAAAGCCAGTACGTCAAGTACCACGGTTCCGATCAGGGATGGACGGAACTTTTGGCCACCGCCAAAGCCAATCCGCTTCCTCCGGCAGACTTCACTATTTCCAAATACGTTCCTCCCACCCCTGCCGAGCAAGCCGCCGAATCGGTGAAGAATAAGACTACCAATGACATCAAACAAATGAGCTTTGCCGATTGGGAGTTGGTGCTCTCGGCCGGCAAACCGGAAGATCAGGAAAAGGTCTGGAGCGCGATTAAGGGTGTTCAATTGCAGATGGAAGGACAGGTAATTGCAGCCACCCCGACCGAAGTTCAAATCGCGGAAAGCCAAGACGACATTGATCAGAAGAAAGCCGATATTATTCTGACCATGTCTGGCACAATTCCAGACCGGCTGATGCCCAAGGTGGGATCCACCCTTCAGTTTGGAGGTACGCCCACGTCCTACACGTCCAACCCGTTCGTAATGAATATGGATAAGGGGACGCTGCTCACGGCCAAGAAACCACCCGTCCACCATCGTCCGAGCTGATCGCAATCGATAAGCGACACTGTCGGTTTCGACTCGCGGCGCTTGCTCTCGCTGCCCATCCGGAGTGCGCGGGGCTCAAGGGGGCGGTTACCGCAGGGCCTTCTTTTCGTAAGCCATCGGCCGGGCGCTGCGGGGAGGCCGCTTGACACCCGCCCGCAATTGTCCTACGTCGATCTTCAGATCGGAGATCGTTCGACTGAGAGTGTTGCGATGCATACCCAGCTGGCGAGCGGCTCGGCACTGATTGCCTTGATTCTCCTGGAGTACGGTCACGATGAACCGCTTTTTAAACTCGCGCACTGCCTCGGAGTATAGAATGTTGCTCTTATACATCTGCATCACGAGTGCTTCGAGTTGGTCTTTCACGGCCTCTCTCTTTCTTAGAACCTAGAAGAGCCCCGCTCTCCCACAGTTCAGGGTCGAAGATCCAGCGATGCGCCCGGATTGTTCCGGACTGATCAGCGCACTCGGTGTTCTTGCCGGCGCAACAAGTCAAGACCTTGATAAAAATGCGCTCTCAATTCGGCGGGTGCGACCCAGATCGCAGCCCGTCCTACCACCAGAAAGTACGGCGCCAATTCTGAACCCTGCAGCCACTTCGACGTCGGAGTGAATGCGGCCAGGCTGGCCAGAACTACCGCGACCGCTAAACAACCTCGCAACAATCCCAGCGCGCCGCCCAGCAGGCGATCCACCAATGTCAGACCCGCTTCCCGCATGATCCAGCGGGAAATTCGCCCGGCGATTCCCGCAAACAACATGACTCCCACAAAGATCACCAGGAACGCCGCAATCTCGACCAGCCAAGCGGAACCGTATGCGAGAAACCGGTTCGCCAGACTCTGGTAATTCCATGCCGCCAGCAAATAACCGACGATCAAACCCGCGATCGCAAACGCACCTTGAAAAAACCCGACGCTGGCGGCCTCGATCACCGACAGGAAAATCACAACCACCATAACCCAGTCGGCGCCGCTCACTGTCCTCTCCAGCCGATCGCCCGCTGGCTAGACATCCAGCTCGCGTCCCGTGAGCCGACGATACGCTTCGAGGTATTTTTCGCTCGTCTTACGCACCACTTCCGCGGGCAGGGCCGGGGCCGGCGGTTGCTTGGTCCAGCGAATCTCCTCGAGGTAATCCCGAACGTATTGCTTGTCGTACGAATTCTGTGCTTGGCCCGGCTGATACTGGTCGGCAGGCCAGAAGCGGGAAGAGTCCGGGGTCAAGACTTCATCCGCCAAGGTAATCCCCCGGCTCGTCCTGCCGAATTCAAACTTGGTATCGGCGATAAGAATGCCTTTGTCCCGCGCATGATCCGCGGCCGCGGTGTAAATCTTCAGAGACAGAGCCCGCAACTCGACGCTCACCTCCGGCCCGGCAATCTCGATCATCTTTTCGAAGGAAATGTTTTCGTCATGGCCGCTGGTTGCTTTGCTTGCCGGGGTAAAGATGGGCTGCGGTAATCGATCCGATTCTCGCAGTCCCGCAGGCAAGGCAATGCCACAAACGGAGCCGCTGGCTTGGTACTCCTTCCACGCCGAGCCTGAGAGGTAGCCTCGCACCACACACTCCACCGGGATCATGTCGGCACGCAACACCATCATCGAACGTCCGCGAAGTTGGTCCGTATAGTTTCGCACGGATTGGGGATAGCGATCCGTCTCGGCCGTGACCAAGTGGTTGGGCACAAGGTCACGCAGAAAGGAAAACCAGAACAGAGAAATCTGGGTAAGTACTTGACCTTTGCAGGGAATGCCGGTGGCCAAGACGTAGTCGAATGCCGAGATGCGATCGGTGGCGACAAAGAGAAGGTGTTCCCGGTCCAATTCGTAAACGTCGCGCACCTTTCCGCTAACATGCAGCTCGAGTTCTGGAAAGTTGGTGTGCAGCAAGACGGGTGCTAGCAGTTGGGAGCTCATGCCAGAATTCTACAGAAGGAAAACGTCGCGTATTCTAATCCGCCAGAAATTTTTGTCAACGGTTTAGGTCGGACGGAATGGGAACTCTTTGCATCTGCTCGCAGAAAAGCAGCTGGAGATGCGATAGGGTGCGAATTCGCCGCGATACCCTTGTGGAAAAGCTGAGGATGGTCTAGGAAAAAAGGATGACATTGCGAGCAGCTGGTGCTTGATTGTGTGGTTGACTAAGGTGCTGGCCTTGGTCCGGGTCATGGCGCCGGAAAGCGCGTGCCTCCGGGAGGTGGCGGATTGCCGCGGCGGCGGTTTCCCACATGAGCTGAGGGCACCAGTTTACGCGGTGGCTCCGAATCGCACCGAGACCAGCTTCGAAACACCCGGTTCCTGCATGGTCACGCCATAGAGCACCGGAGCAATGCCCATGGTTTTCTTGCTGTGGGTAATCAGAACAAACTGGGTTTCGAGGCTCATCTCCTTTACGAGCTCGGTGAACCTACCAATATTGGCCTCATCGAGGGGCGCGTCCACCTCATCCAGGATGCAGAACGGACTAGGCTGGTAGCGGAAGATACCGACGAGCAGAGCCAAAGCCGTCAAGGCTTTCTCCCCACCGGAAAGCAGCAACACGTTCTGCAACCTCTTGCCCGGGGGTGAAGCCACGACGTCAATGCCGCTCTCCGCAGTGTTTTCCTCGTCGGTGAGCCGCATGAAAGCATGGCCTCCTCCAAAGAGCTTTTTGAAGGTACTCTGAAAGTGGTCGTTAATCTTGTGAAACGCCTCTTCAAATTTCTGCCGGGAAAATGTGTCGATTTCCCGGATCGTCGCCTGCGTGTTCTCGATTGCCTGGATCAGGTCCGCTCTCTGGGTATCGAGGAAAGCGTGGCGCTCACTCGTCTCCTTATACTCCTCAAGCGCCATCATGTTGACCGGACCCATCCCCTCCAAGCGCATGCGCAGCTCGTGGTACGCCCCGTCCTCGGCGGCGAGCTGCTCTCGGCTCACCATCGGAATCGTCGTATCCGCCAGCAAAGCATGCCGCTCGATTCCCAACTCATTGCGGCAGGTATCCGCCATATACTGTGCGTCAGATTCCAATTTCGCGCCCGCTGCGGAGAGCTCAGCGCGATGGTCGCGCGCCCGCTCGAGCTCTTGGCGCACAACCTGTAGCCCCTCTTCCAGGGCGCGAAGACGCTCCCTCACCTGATCCGATTCGAACTGCAACAAACCCTCTCGAGTCTCACAGGCGTTCGCTTCCGCTTCCAATTCTTCCTGCAAAATTGCCAGTTGCCGGGTTTCGGCTTCGCGCTGAACCTTTTCCTCTGCCCAAGATACGATTTGGCGAGCCAGAGATTGTCCCCGCTCGGCAAGTTCCGAGGCCATCGCCTCAACGCGCTCGAGCACCGTGACCGCGGATCGGTGGCGTTCTTCCAGTGCGGCTACCCGTGCCAGCTGCTGCGACGCCTGCTGCGCCGCTCGGTCCCGATCTTGGCGCAAGCCAACCATTTGCCGATTCGCGCTCGCCGCCAAAGCCTCGAGTTCGTTCTGTTTTTCCCTCAGCTGGCGGAGTGCCGCCTGCCGAGAACCGATCTGAGTCTCGTGTTCCCCTCGGTCCGCCAGCAATTGCTCGAGTTCCTGTTCGGCAGTGCTCATTCGCTCGCGAACCCGGGCCATCTCCGCGTCGAGCTGCTCGAGCAGGTGCCCGGAGGTCATCACTTGCTTCTCCGCCTCCCGCTTGTCCTCCTCCAAGCGGTCGAGCAGGGAAGTAAGATCTTTGATCTCGCGTCCTAAGGCGAGGGTGCGAAGTTCCTCCTCGCGCAGGCTGGATTCAAGCTGGTCGAGCAGACGAATTAGATCACGGAGTTCACGCTTCATCGACAACGGTCCTTCTTGCCGTTGTTTGCCGCCGGTCACGGTAACGTTGTGAAAGCACTCCCCGGACGGCGAGAGGAAGAATGCGTCCGGATTTTCGAGCGCGAGCTCGCGCGCCGCATGGGGCTCGGGAACCACATAGCCGTTTCGCAACTTAGGCAAAATCACCTCGAGCGACCGTCCAAAACCGTTCAGCACACGAATGGCATGCTTCAGCGGAACGATGGAGGCGTCGGTAGCGCCTGCATGGGCCGTCTCATCGACGGCAAAGGAAAACCTCGCCTGTGCATCCTCAGGATGCACCAGGAAGGTGGCCCGCCCATCCACGTCCGTTCGCAGCAGGCGCAAACCTTCATCCGCTGCGTCCCACGACTTTACGACGATGTAATTCAGTTCGTCGCGCAAAAAGTCTTCTACCATGCTCTCATAGCGGGGCTCGACTTCGAGAAAGTCGGCCAGCACCCCGGCTGGAGCCAGACCGCCGTTCAAAGCACCGGATTGAAACAGCCGTCGCACCGACTCGGTCGAATATCCGTGCTCGGCGATGACTGCTTCGAGCGAAGATTTTTTCCCCGTGGCCGAAGCGTACTCCGCCCGTAAGCCGTCCAGACGCTGCTTGGCCTCCGACTCTTGACGGCGCTTCACTTCCAGGAGTTGGCGTGTCTGGACGCATTTTTCACTCAGCCGTGCGGCGCGTTCGGAGACCGTCTCGAATTCCAGAACGCGTTGCCCCCGCTCTCCGCCGAAGGCTCTCACCTCGAAATCCGCGCCCGCCACTTCCGTGCGTAGCCGCTGCGCTTGGCGATCGATCGCCGCCATGCGCTCTGCCTCCTGCGTCAGCTGGTTCTGCAAGTGGGCGGCCGAGTTCACGACTTCCAGAATGGCACTGTGGGAGTCCTCCTGAGCCTGTTCCAAGGCCGCCAGCCGATCGGCCGCATCCCGCATTTCCTGCTCGCAGGCGGCGAGTTCCTGCTGCGCAGCCAAAAGGTCAGCGGCGGCGGAGTCGAGCACGCCCCGATGGCTATCGCGCTCGGCCTCGAGAGCCGTTAGCCGGCTCCGGATCTGAGCTTGTTCGACCTCCTCCGCGGCACCTCGGGTGGAAAGCTCTCGGCAGCGTTCGTCATTGTGGCGGCGCGTTGCCAGGCTGCGGTCGGCCGCCAGTTTGATTTGGCTCAGACGCTCGCGGTTTTCCCGCATCTCCTTCTCAATCTCGTAGCCCCGATGCCTTCGCTCCGTCTGTTCTGCTTCGAGCGCCTGAATGCTCGCGCTCTGTTCCTTCATCTGTTCGGAGGTCGCCTGAATCTGACGCTCTAGTTCGAGCCTTTCCTGATCGAGCTGTGCGAACTTGCTGGCTAGCACAATGCGGAGTTTGCTGCGCATTTCCTCTCGCAGCTTGGCATAGCGCTCGGCTTTGGAGGCTTGCCGCTTCAGCGAATTCATCTGGTGAGTGACTTCCTCAAAGATGTCATTCACTCGGGCTAGGTTCTGCTTGGCGTCTTCCAGGCGGGCTTCGGCTAGACGCTTTTTGTTCTTAAACTTCGTGATCCCGGCTGCTTCTTCGATGACCAACCGGCGATCGGTAGGGCGGCTGCTGAGGATCTGCCCGATCCGCCCTTGCTCAATGAGGGCATAGGACTCCGTTCCCAACCCCGTGCCCATGAACAATTCCTGAATGTCACGTAAGCGGCAGAGCTTTCCATTGAGGAGGTATTCACTCTCCCCCGAGCGGAAGAGCCGGCGCGTGACCACAATTTCCCCCGCCCGGAATTGCTGTTGAAACCTCCTCCGCCGAATCTTCAGAACCACCTGCGAACCGGCGACCGGATCGGACGCCGTCGATGTCTGGGCCTCCTCACCGGTCATGGGATCGCCAGGGCTAGCAGCTCGAGATCCAGCTGCCTCGACAGGCGGCGCTTCCGCTTCTGCGAGTCTCCCTGGCTGTGCTTCTTCGGTCAAGCGCTCCACCTCCGCAACGGCTTCTGTTCTCAGCTCGGCCTCGTCCCAGTCCTCCTCAGGAAACTCGTCTTGGATCTCAATCTCGGTAATGTTCGTATCCTGGCCGTCATAGACCTCCGGGTCGACCAGGGTGAGGGCGACTTCCGCCATGCCCGTCGCCTTGCGGTCCGGGCTGCCCGCAAAAATCACGTCTTCCATGCGGGAGCCGCGCAGGGTCTTGGCCGACTGCTCCCCCAGAACCCAGGCGATTGCGTCTGCGATGTTCGACTTCCCACAGCCGTTCGGTCCGACGATGGCTGCGATGCCGTCACCATGAAATTTGAGCTCGGTGCGCTCGCAGAAGGACTTGAATCCGAGAATCTGCAGCTTTTTCAGTTTCAGCACCTTGTTCTCCTTCGTCCCGTAAACGCAGCGAAACAGCGGGTTCTAGTTCCGCCGCGCACGAGCATGGCTTGTGAGGCCATCGGGCTCGAGCTTGCAAGCAAGCCAGACCGGGCTAGGCTCGCTCCATCGAGCCCCCTTCGAAAACGATCATTCTTCCATGCTGAGCCATCCCGCACGGCAGCTGGGATAGCTTGCCAGGGATGCCCATGCGGGTGTGGTCGTAGCGCCGAATCGAAGAAGCTGTTCTCAGCCATGGGATTTACCAACCAGGTTCGCCCCACGGTTCCCTCCGAAAAAATCGCCCTTGCCTGGGCCGGGGAAACATAGATTCGAGCTACTGTAACCGCGAAATGACGCCAGGGTCAAGCTATAAAACCCCATATATAGTGGTCTCAGGTGAATAGCCACCTTCCTTAGGGCATCGCATGCATCGAACCATTGCAAAACAGGCGGGTCAGGAGGTCAGGAACGGAGAATCGCGAGAGCACAAACAGCGTAGCGCACCACCACGAGGGAAGCAATGGGCTTTCTGTGGTTTTTGCTTGGATGGTTTCCGGCTGGTATTCGGAGACGTAGGTTTTGTTCTCACCAGATCGAAGATCATGGTTAGAATGGCAGAGGCTGCTCTTTATGTTGCTTCATGGCATCTTTCCTCCGATCAGCACGCCGTTTTACCCCGACGGCAAGCTCTATCACAAGAAGCTCGAGCATAATGTTGAGCGCTATTCCAAGACGCCCGGCGCCGGCCTCGTGGTGCTGGGCTCGACCGGCGAAGCCGTTTTCCTGTCGGATGAAGAACGCCGTGCTGTGCTAAAGACCGCTCGCGCCGCCGCCGCTCCCAATAAAGTCCTGATCGCAGGCACGGGCATCGAATCGGCGATCGAGACCTTGCGTCTCACGGAACACGCTGCCGGACTCGGCTATGACATCGCGATGGTACGAACTCCGCATTATTTCAGGAAGCAGATGCTGCCGACCAACCTGCTGGCCTTCTACCGGTTTGTGGCGGACCGCTCGCCGTTGCCGGTCATCATCTACAATTTCCCGCAGGCTACCGGCTACGACATTCCCGCCGAGCTCGTCATCGAACTCGCCGACCATCCCAACCTGGTCGGCATTAAGGAATCCAGCGGCGACGTGGAGAAGGTGCGCCGCATGGTCGCAGGCACGAGTCACGTGAAACGCAGCGCAACCGTGACCGAGAGTTTTGAGGGGGTTACACCACGCATGCTGAGGGCCGGCGGGAACGGACAGGGCGGGGAACTGGTACCGCTCGGCGCTCTGAGTACATCTGCGGAACCGTCTGTCGAGCTCGCGCACCACCGCCCGGCCGGAGCATCGTCCCCGGCCGCTGTCGGTGGGCTGAAGACCCGGCAGAAGGAGGTGGGTTTTCAGGTGCTGGTCGGTGCGGCGCACAAATTCGAGGCGTCCTTGGAGGCGGGAGCTGTGGGAGGGATCCTAGCCTTTGCCGATGCGGCTCCCACCGCCTGCTATGAGATCTATGCTGCGTGGAAAGAGGGAGATCTGGAGCAAGCCCGCCTGCAGCAGTTGCGCATTGCAAAGGCTGCGGAGCGCATCGTGAGCGAGGTCGGTATCGCCGGTCTGAAGTACGCCATGGATCTCAACGGCTATTTCGGCGGAACCGTGCGCCTGCCCCTTTTGCCCATCACGGCCGATGTGAAATCGGAAATTGAACGATTGATGTCTGACATTCCAAACTAACCCTGCCCATCGTCATCCCCGTTCTGCCGTCCCCGCAAGCCACCCCGAAGCTTGGCTGGCCAGACGGAACTTGGCTCGGTCGCTTCGCAGCGCGTGTGCCCAGGAGCAACCGCCGCCAACGGGAAATCCAGTTACCAGGGTGCGTGGCCCTTCGCTAGGCTGGGCAGCATCGTCCACGAACTCTTGTGATCCTTTGGGCGAGAGAGTATAGTTGATTCGAACGAACGTTCGAACCGTGGCGGCGAGCACACCATCCATCGTGACGCACTCCGAGCGCCGTCCCGCCGCCCTGCCCGCGGAGAGCCGCTTCGATCGGCAACTCGGCAAGATTCTCGAACACGCCACGGAAGTCTTTGACGAAAAGGGCTACCAAGGCGCGTCGATGCGCGATCTATCTCGCGCCAGCGGAATTTCTCTTTCGGGTCTTTATTATTACTTCGAATCGAAAGAGAAACTGCTCTATTTGATCCAGAAGCACGCCTTCACCACGATTTTGGAGCGTTTGCGCCAACGTTTGGGCAAAGTTTCTGATCCCGAGCTCAGGATCCGCCTGTTTGTGCTGAATCATCTTGAGTACTTCCTGGCGAATCGCCGAGCCATGAAGGTACTCTCGCATGAAGACGAAGTGTTAAAAAATGGCTTTGGTGCCGCGATTCGGGTTCTCAAGCGGGAGTACTACCGGACCTGCGTGGGTCTAGTGGACGAATTCAAGCGCCAGAGGGCGCTTGACTTCTCCAGTCGAATGGCGGTTCTCAGCCTCTTCGGCATGATGAACTGGATTTACACCTGGTACAACCCCCGCATCGATGGCGATGCAGAGCAAATCGCCAGTGAGATCGGGGACATTTTTCTGCGCGGGATTTCCGCCCTGCGCGATAGCAAGAGGACCAAGAAGAGGGCGAGTTGAGAGTATAAATTCGAAAAGGAGCTTTGCCATGGCTACCACGATACAACCGGCCGCTGCCGAGCGTACCAAGCCATTAATCAACTACCGGGTCGACGCCGGCGTAGGCGTGATCGAAATGTGCGATCCCCCCGCTAACACTTACACCTATGAAATGAACCGCCAGCTGGATGACGCCATTCTGCGTGCGCGCATGGATAACAGTGTCTATGTGATCGTGCTCACGGGTGCGGGAGACAAGTTTTTCTCCGCGGGTGCGAACATCAAAATGCTGGCCAGTGTCGATCCAACTTTTAAATACTACTTTTGCCTGCACGCCAACGAGACGCTTCTGCGCCTCGAGCACACGCCCAAGCTGGTGATTGCCGCGATTAATGGACATTGTGTGGGCGGAGGCCTCGAGATTGCCATGGCCGCCGACCTTCGCATCGCCCGTCAGGACGCAGGCAAGATCGGCCTGCCCGAGGTGAATCTGGGCGTGCTTCCCGGAACCGGCGGTACGCAGCGTCTGTCTCGGTTAGTCGGAAAGAGCAAGGCGATCGAATTGATGGTCACCGGCAACACGTTCTCTTTCGAAGAGGCCAAAGAGCTCGGGATCATCAATGACATCTTCGAACGCGAGGGCTTTCTCGAAAACATCATGGAGTACGCCCGCCAGTTCTGCCCGCCGAACAAGGCCGCCAAGGCAGTCGGTCGCATCAAGCGCGCAGTACAGACCGGGTGGGAAATTCCCTTGGAGTCCGCCCTGGCGGTGGAGCGGGAAAACCAGCAGTTGCTGTTCCAGAGCGAGGACGCCAAAGAGGGTTTGGCTGCCTACGTGGACAAGCGCCCGGCGGTCTTTACCGCCAAGTGAGCGGGCCGGCGCGACGCGAGCGAACCATCAGGCGCAATCCTTCCCGAGCGAGCTAAGCTCGCGCCGGAAAGGGGAAGTTGCCATGCCCGACATCGACCACTGCGGCCGGTAGGATCGCAAAGGGCCAGCGCTCACGAGGACCTTCTCGATCGCTGGGCGGGGTGGTTGTGCAGGAGATTTATGCCAGGAAAAGTAGCCAAAATCGGAACCTTCAGTGATTGGATCGGTCTGTTCAATGACTGGCGCAAGGAGATCGGCGTCGATCATGACGAGATCGCCAGCTTTCAATTTGACACCCTGTACGGCGCCATCGAAACCGCAGAGATCCAGTTCGGCGCCTTCAAGGGCAGGGGAAAGTGGGAGAATCTGCGCCAAGTGCCGACCCAGCAGATGCGCGATGCCCTGCTCAACCTGATCGTCTACCAGGGCGACACCGAGTTCGCCAGCGTGGAGCAGCAGCGCCATCTGTTCGAGGCCTCTCCGAGCGACTGGGACCGCAAAGCCCTTACCCGGGTGATGATCGAAGAAATGCGTCACGGCTGGCAGATGTGTGCCTTGCTGATCGCGCACTTCGGCTATTCCGGCAAAGTGGAAGCGCAAAAGATGCTGGAACGGCGGGCCTTCGAGAACAAGCGCCTGCTTGGCGCCTTCAACGTCGACGTGGACAACTGGATGGACTTTTTCACCTACACCGATTTTGTCGACCGCGATGGCAAGTTCCAATTGCAGATGCTGAAGTATTCTGCCTTTGCTCCGCTTGGCCGTTCCATGTCTTACATGTTGCGGGAAGAGGCTTTCCACATGGGTACGGGCAACGACGGTTTGCGACGCATCGTGGAGGCGGGCGTGGTTCCAGCCTGGCTCATTCAAAAGTATCTCAATAAGTGGATTTCGAGCTCGTATGACTTGTTTGGCACGGATAATTCCGGTTCCGCCCACTGGGCGTACGTCTGGGGAATCAAAGGCCGCTATGACGAACCCAAGAACACCCAAGAGGCCAAAGTGGATGAGTTGAACGATTACAACCGGCATCTCTACCGCGATGAGGTTGCCGGCCTGATTGAACGCTTCAATCACGTACGCCAGCCGGGCGACCCCCCGCTGTACGCTCCCGATATCAGGTTCAACCGCCAAATCGGGCGCTGGGCGGGGCAGAAGTTCCACGCCCAGACCGGCGAACCGATGGATGATAAGGCCTACGCCCAGCATCTGGAAGAGTACATGCCGACTCCTGCGGACAGGAAACTGCTGCTCGACATCATTGGTAGCGAAAAGAAGTGGATTGCACCGAAGGAAGGGGCACGCGATCCCCTGGCATCGATCGGCGAAGTGCGCAAGTCAGCCATCAATTTGTAATTTCCTGGAAGCGGTGGCAACGGCGGTCTGAGGAGTATCGAAGGCGGTCGGATGGCGGGCGCACCATCCCGACCAATTACAGCACGGGTCGAACCGGGCCCGGTCTTGACTCTGGTCTAGGGTCGTAGCCGGCAGTTGAGGATGACGAGTCTAATCCCTACCATCGCGAGCTCGCAGTCGCGGGCTTACACGCTTGCGGAACTCATGGTGGCCACGGCCGCTCGTGAGATCAAGGATGGCGAGGTCGTGTTCGTCGGAATGCGTCTTCCCTTGATCGCCTTCGTCGTGGCGAAGCGCACCCATGCTCCCCGTGCGGTTGGGCTCTTTGAAAACGGAGTCATCCGTGGCACACCCGCTCCGGAGTTGATTTACACCATGGCGGATCCTCCCAATATTCTCGGCGCGATCCAATGTTTGGACATGCTTGGCGTGATGAGTTTGCTGCAGTCCGGGCGCGTACAGCTTGGCTTTCTGGGAGCTGCCGAGGTTGATCGTTTCGGGAACTTGAATTCGACCGAGGTTAGGGGTGCGCACGGCATCGTCCGTTTGCCGGGTTCAGGTGGCGCCTGCGACATCGCATCGCTGGCGCATCGTTTTGTGACCTTGCTAGAGCACAGCAAACGGCGGCTTCCGGAGCATGTTTCCTTCCTGACCAGCCCGGGCTATGGCGAGGGTCGCCTCTGGCGCGAGCAGCAGGGACTTCCGCGGGGCGGACCATCGGCCGTCATTACCACCAAAGCCGTGCTCCGCTTCGAGGAAGGCGGAGAAGCGTATCTGGCTTCCCTGCACCCCGGTGTCAGCCTGGAAGACGTGCTCAACAACACAGGTTGGAAGCTGCGAGTAGGCAAGCATCTCCAGCCAACCGTGGAGCCGAGCCTGGCAGAACTAGAGGTCATTCGCGATTACGATAAAGACGGGTTTTGGACGAAGTAATCGATCTGCGAGCGTCCGGCCATCGTGAGGGGAGCAAGATCGGCCGCGCTGGTGGGGTCACCCGGGGTAGGCCCCTGGAAGGTGTTAAGCATGGATAGGGCAACTGAAGCCGCAACCCAATGGTCCCGGATTGCCCTGCAACTCGATCCCCCAGCAGCCAGGCTGCGTCTTGAGAACCCGCCGCTCAACATCCTTGACATTCCGATGATGGACGATTTGGCGGCGGCTTGGGCGGAAATCGAGCCGTTAGGTGGAATCACAATCGTCATTCTTTCTGGCTCTCAGAAGGCGTTCTCTGCGGGCGTCGACGTGGCCGCGCATGCCCCGGACAAGATCGAGCAGATGTTGACCAAGTTTCACGGCCTCATCCGTCAACTGGTCACATCGAAGAAAGTGACCATCGCAGCGGTGCATGGTCATTGCCTAGGCGGGGGTGCAGAGCTGGCCATGGTGTGCGACCTGGCGTACACCTCGGAGCTGGCCACCTGGGGATTTCCGGAGATCAAGCTGGGTTGTTATCCGCCGGTTGCCACGACTGCTCTGGCAGCCTTGGTCGGCCAGAAGCAGGCGGCTGATCTTGTGCTCACAGGACGCAGCATTTCGGGAAGGGAAGCCGCCGCCATTGGATTAGCCAACGCAGTCCTGCCCGAAGTGGATCTGGAACACGCAGTCGACGAAGCAGTCGAGCGCCTTTCGCATCTTAGTCCTGCGGCCTTGGCCATCACCAAGAAAGCCCTGTATGCCTGGGACTCCATTCACTTCGACAAAGGGCTTGCCCGAGCCGAGGCGATCTATCTTGGAGAGCTCATGAAGACGGCAGATGCACAGGAAGGAATCCAGGCCTTTCTCGAGAAACGTCCGCCGCGGTGGAAAGGGAAGTGATGGACAAGGTTGTTTCCATGCGCGATGCCATTGCCCAACTGGTGCCGGACGGCGCCTCCGTCGCCATGGGACTGCAGATGGAACAGATGATTCCTTTTGCTGCCGGGCATGAGATCATTCGCCAAAGGAAGGGCGGCCTTACTTTGGTCGGACCGATCTCGGATATTTTGTTCGACCAAGCGATGGGGGCCGGATGCGTGGAGAGGGTCATCGCTGCCTGGGTCGGCAACGTCATGATGGGTTCGGCCTACAACTTTCGCCGCGCTGTCGAGGAGAACGCAATCGAGATCTTCAACATGACGAACTTCAGTGTCGCCTTGGCTCTGCAGGCGGGTGCCATGGGCGTTCCCTTTCTCCCCACGCGGACGGCGCTAGGAAGTGATACCACCCGCGACCATCCCTTCTTTTCTCCGATCCGGTCTCCGTTCGAGCCGAAAGAGCCGCTCTGGGCGGTGCGCGCACTGAACCCCGATGTGACCATTGTTCATGTGCAGCGCGCCGATCGTGAGGGCAATGCCCACTGCTGGGGAAGTTTCGGTGTGATGATCGAGGGCGTACGGGCCGCCCAACGAGTGATCGTCATCGCAGAAGAGATTGTGGATCCGAGCGTGATTGCCAGCGATCCCAACCGCACGGTGATTCCCGGATTTCTCGTGAACGCGGTGGTGGAGTGTCCGTATGGAGCGCACCCCTCACCGGTTCAGGGATATTACAAACGGGATGATGCTTTCTTCCGCCAGTATCACGAGCAGACGAAGACGCGGGAGGACAATCAAGCTTGGCTGGAGCGCTGGGTTTATGGCATCGCAGATCGCAGAGACTATATGAACCAGATCGGCGCTTGCCGCGTCGGAAACCTGGCGGTCAAGCAGCATGCCTACGCGGCGCAGGCCGACTTTGGGTATTGAGAGGGGAGGAACGGGGGAAACGTCCACGCAGCCGAGGGAGACCTGTGACGACAGCGTTCGCTGTCGGCACTCGGAAAAGCAATGAAGAAGCAACTGATCGAGCTACGAGTCAACGGGTGCGCTCATGAGCTGGCGATCGAGCCAAGCAAGCTGCTGCTCGATGCCCTGCGCCAGGATTTGCGGCTTACCGGATCGAAGCGCGGCTGTGATGACTCCTCGTGCGGGGCGTGCACCGTGCTCATCGACGGTACCCCCATGCTCTCCTGCGCGCTGCTTGCGGCGAGCTGTGAAGGTCAGGAGATTACGACGGTCGAAGGTGTCAGCGAGCACGGGAGCCTGGCCGCGATCCAAAAAGCTTATGGGGACTGGGGCGGAGCCCAATGCGGTTACTGCACTCCAGGGTTCATGATGACCGTGAAACACCTGCTCACCGAGAATCCTAATCCCACAGAAGATGAAATCCGCGGAGCCTTGAGCGGCAATCTATGCCGTTGCACGGGGTACAGCCAGATGTATCAGGCGATCAAAGCCGCCGTTGCCGCCGAGCAGAAGGGAATGGCACGCGAGTAGCGACAAGACAGTATGCCTAACGACTTTTCCCTTATCGGCAAACCCGTGGCGATGGTCGACGCTGCCGAGAAAACTACGGGCGCCGGCAAATACACCGACGATCTGAGCCTCCCCGGCATGCTGGTGGGCAAGATCCTGCATTCGCCCTATCCCCATG
>DASPVV010000017.1:0-17429 GCA_035622175.1 Terriglobales bacterium
CCTTTGAGTGTGCCGCGTCCAAGGCATCGGCAATCTGGATGCCCAGATCGAGAACTTGTTCGATCTCCAATGGCTTTCCGGCAATCCTGTGTTTCAACGTCACGCCTTCCAGATATTCCATGGCGATGAACGCCTGTCCCGACTGGTCGTCGATCTCGTAGATCGTGCAAATATTCGGATGATTCAGTGCAGAAGCGGCTTGCGCTTCACGCTGGAATCGGGCTAAGGCTGGTGCATCCTTGGCAACATCATCGGGCAGGAACTTCAGGGCCACAAAGCGGTGCAGCTTCACATCCTCGGCCTTGTAGACGACACCCATCCCGCCAACGCCCAACTTCTCGACGATACGGTAATGAGAAATGGTCTGGCCGATCATGAAAGGGAATGCTAGGACGGGTCAACGGGCAAGTCAATGGAATCAGGCGACCGAGTCCAAGGAAACGTTGCGCGGCGATAGGGGCTGAATTCAATGTGTAGTCGGCCAACACATCTGTAATATGGTGTAATATTTCAGGGCGAGGCCAGGGTAAGCCGGGGTGCGGTATAGGGCTATAAGGCTGAAAACACAGGATTTCCCTTTAGGATCAACACCCCATACTGAATCCCTTCTTCGGCACCAGTTCTTTTCTCCTCAATAACTTAGCGGCATGGTGTCCATCTCGGTGTCCACATTTTTCGGGTTTGGTGTCCACCTGTCCATCCGCGCAAGGTTTGCGCGAAATCCTTTAAGCACGGACAATCACCGCCATTCTGCATCTGGCAACGAACGGAAGCAGAACCAAAGTCAATGTTCTGAAAAAAGTTAAAGTCGACGGCCAGTGGAAGTTGTGTCCGGTGATCGCGGAAGCTGGCGGCACGCTCAAAGATCGAGTGCAGGTCGGGTGATTCACCGGTCTGCTTGTGTGCTTGCACCTCGCGCAGATTCTCTTGTGGACTTCGTCTTAGCGCGACTGGGAGCCTGACTTCTATTTCGCGGCCGGCGAGGTGCCGCGAGTCGGAGAATCAGCGCGCCAGCAGCCGAGCGTCCCAGGGGTGCTCCGCATGCCACAGCACTTCGACTCGTGATGCGTCCATGTGCTCCGGGTTCATCAGGATATTGAAGGTTTCCGGAAGCATTGCGGAGGGGACACGCAGCAAGGCGCTGGTTTTCGATCCCAGCCATTCGTTGCCTTTGGTCCTGGTGGTTATGGAATGGGTGGTCCAATTTGATGGCAGATCGGCGACACTGATATGGGCGACGAACAAGTCGTCGGGCGCTTCGGCCTTGAGCAAACGATAAAACTTGGGGAGACGGGCGGGGTTGAGTTCCAGGTGGACCAGATGCTCAACCAGGGCGCCAGCAGGAGATTCCGCAAAGTAGACAATCGGTCGGCCCTCCGTGTGCCAGCGCGCAGAGGCAAGCAGTCCTCCTCGGCCCTCCAGCGTGGAGTGATTGCTGATGCGCCAAAGGAACATCAGGCAAACATGCCTTCATCGATCTGAAGAAGCATTTGCTCGACCAGGCGTCCACCGGCTTCGGTGGAAAGCATCGCGATCGGAAGTCGGCCTTCAAAGCGTCTCTTGGGCTCACGCAACCATTCGAGTGCTGTTCTTTCGTCCCCGAGGACTGCCTGCGCTCGAGCGAGAACTCGGGCCGTACGCACGGCACGTTCCGATTCCTCTTTCGACAGCGGCTGATGGCGGCTCCTCCGGTGCTTCAGAGTGCGCAAGGGGATGATCACGTCGAAGACTTCACGCCTCGTCAAGCCGCGCTCAAGCAGATGATTAATGACCCGGGTCGGGAGCCCGCCTTCGACGAGGCGCATAATTTTCTGTTCCGACTCGGCCGGCGTTCCCAGCCAGTGTTCAAAATAGTCGCTCAATCGGCCCGCAGTTGCTACGTTTCTGATGACGGACATGAGTACATTATGCGATAGAATTGTCGGCAATGTGTACCCTACAGACTCGTCGTATCTCCTACCCGGCGCTCGATCTGCAACTCCAATAATTCCAAGAACCATTGCATAGAGCTCGTGGCTTCGATGCCTACCACCACCGGACCTCGAGCGCCGCGTAAAAACTCCCGCACTACATTGCCTTCATGGAAAGTGTTTTCCCGCTGAACTCACCCGTCCCCGTGTTCAACATCGCAATGCTTTGTTGTCTTGCATGGAGATCGCAGCCTAAAATCTTCATCTCGGCCTTCTTCGTCCCGAGCCTTTTGGGTTGGATGCCGTAAAGTCTACTCGGGCGCTTGTGAGGCCGACGTCGTTATGACATCAGTTAACGCGTTTCCGCTAACGCGTCCCCTCATCGGTGCCCATTGCCGCGAATACCGATATCCTCCGATCGCGACTCAGGCGCCGCGCGGGGTTTCGTTCTTAGCTGATTGCCTTTCCCTCAGTGCACTCGACTGGATTGCCTAACGCTTTCGCCACCACGGTTGGAGTACAATTTGCCCAAACTAATCATTGCATCCAGTCGGAGCTTACAAATGAAACTCCTCCGTTGTTGCGTAACCATTGCGCTTTTGTCATTCGTCTCCGTCTTTCTCTCGGCTCAGTCTTTTGGTCCAGACGACCGCAGAATTACCGATCCGCTCTCGATCACATCAGCTTCGAACCCCGACGCGCGACCCCTTCCGATTGACGACCTTTATTTCACACGTTCCGTCGGCTCGGCCGACTGGTCTCCAGACGGCAAACAAATTCTGTTCACCACCGACATGACGGGCCGCTTCAACCTGTGGAAAGTCGACTCCTCCAGCGGTTGGCCGATCCAGCTCGTGCAATCCGACGAACGCCAGCTCAGTGGAGCATGGTCGCCCAACGGCAAGTGGATCGTTTTTCAGCAAGATTTCGGAGGCAACGAACTATGGGACATTTTCGCTGTGCCCAGCAACGGTGGCGCGGTCGTCAATCTCACCAATACGCCCGACATCCGCGAGGAGTCGCCTCACTGGTCTCCGGATGGCAAGACCATCGCGATCAACTACAAACCGAAGGAGGCAAGCACGTATGATCTGGCGCTTATCGATTGGGCAACCCACAAAGTCAGCTTGCTAACGCACGAGGAAACTTCGGACCACCACTGGAACGTAGTCGCTTGGAGCCGGGACGGCAAAACTTTGTACGCCAACCGTGCGGACGTAGGACACACCGACACTGACGTTTATGCCGTCGACGTGGCTACCGGACAAGCCACCAGCCTCACGCCTCATGAAGGCAAAGTCATTAATTCCGCCTCCTCTCTGTCGCCCGACGGAAAGACCCTGCTCATTACTTCCAATCAGAAAGGCGGATACGAGAACGTCGCGTTGCTGGACATCGGCACGAAGAAGTTGACCTGGGTCACCGACACGAAGTGGCAGGCGAGCGCCGGAGATTTTTCTCCCACCGGCAAGTCGTTTACCTATGGCATTAATGCGGACGGCCTGCGAGATGTTTACCTCGCGGATGCGAAAACATTGCGCGCCACGAAGATTCCCTTGGAAGCCGGCGTCAACGGATTTGCCGCTACACTCAACTCCTACTCGCCTTCCGGAGACCGTCTGTTGTTGCTTCATCAGAGTTCGGTTCGCCCCGCGGATTTCTGGATCTACGAAACCGCTTCGGGCAAAGTCAGCCAGCTCACGCATTCCGCCATCGCCAGCCTGGGCACGGCTGCGATTCCTGCCTCGCAGTTGGTCCACTACAAATCCTTTGACGGAAAAACTATCAGCGCACTGCTCTGGGTACCTTTCAACTTGCAACGCGACCACTCCAATCCAGTGCTGGCCTTGCCTCACGGCGGGCCGACCGGCCAGACAGTTGATACCTGGAGTCCGCGCATTGCCGCGCTCGTTTCGCGTGGCTATATCTGCATTGCTCCCAATGTGCGTGGGTCCACCGGATACGGTATGGATTTTCAGCGCGCCAACTATCAGGACCTCGGCGGCGGCGATTTGCAGGATGAAGTCTATGCCACAAAATTCCTGGAAGCGACCGGCTACGTTGACTCGAAGAAAATCGGAATCACCGGCGGCTCCTACGGTGGATTCATGACGCTGATGGCGATTGGCAAAACGCCCGACATCTGGGCGGCATCCGTGGAGTTGTTCGGGATCATTGATTGGATGACCATGCTGCAGCATTCCGATCCGAGCCTGCAGCAATATGTACGGTCGCTGCTCGGTGATCCGGAAAAAGACAAAAAGGTCTACGAGGCCACGTCTCCGATCGCATATCTCCACAACGTCAAAGCTCCACTGCTAGTCCTGCAGGGAGACAATGATCCGCGCGTGCCAAAGGAAGAAGCCGAACAGGTCGTTGAGCTGCTAAGGAAAGATGGAAAGACCGTTGACGCCCATTATTATCCGAATGAGGGCCACGGCTTTAGCAAGCGCGAGAATCAGATCGATTCGATTCGCAGAACCGTAGATTGGTTCGAAAAGTATCTGAAATAAGATCATCTGGCCCCGGGGCTGAAAATCTTAGAACTGGGAAAGGCAAGCTTGGTAGTTGGGTGAAAAATTGCGATAGCGCTTATTTGATAGGTCAATGAGTTTCCCGAACCGCCGTCCAGTCAGCCTAGCCCTCCGGCCTGGGACCAGCCAGAGATCCTTTATCACATTCGAGAGATGCTGCCGAATTTTCAGCCCATGCCAGTTGGCCGTTCGCCGCTGACTGGATCTAGGAGATCAAGTGGGTGGGTTCGAGAAGAGCTGTGAGGAACCCCTGGCGGGATGACATTCCTGCGCCATTGCTTGCGCTCGATTGGAAACGATTATCTAAACCTCTCTATTGCAATTTGGCGTACTCGGCTTTGGCTTGCTTCAGGATGGGGATGTCGGGGTCGGCGTCTTTCCAGAGGGCAAGGAAATCTTTGTAGGCTGCGAGTGCCCGAACGCGGGCGGCGTCGGCGTCTGCGCCCTGCGAAGTTCTAGCTTGCAGAGCATTCGCACGCGCCACGCCCAGATGCGCCAATGCTCCGGTCCAGCAATTCCACACGATGCCGCTGTGGTCGAGGACTTTCTGGAACTCTGCCGCTGCCGAGTTGCCATGACCAGCCGCGAGATACGCCTCGCCGCGAATGTAGGTCGGATAGAGGCAGGAAAGATTGAGGACGAAGGAGATACTACCAAACTCGATGTTTGAACCTATTGGCAGAGTACTCAGCGCGGAAGCTGGGTTCCTTCTATCCAGCGCCAATTGCGCCCGAATCGCAGGCAGCCAAAGCGACTGCACTTGCGTGTCGAGCGGAAAGCGCTTGCCCAAGTCCTGCGCCAACGATTCCGCTCGCGCCATGTCACCAGCCATCGCAAACGCAAGGGCCACCTCGACCTCAACGCCCTGACTGCCGGGAACGAGTTTCAGGGCCTCCGCCGCCGACAACCGGGCCTCTGCGGGGTTACCGTAAGCGGCTTCCCGCTGAGCGGCGATCGCCTGCGAGATTGCTCCACTCTCTTTGCTGTCGACCCGGATGGACGAATCCACAGCCCGCCTGGTCAGTTCCCTGGCTTTGCCGAGATGACCAGCATAAGCCTCGGTATCAGATGCGAGCGCCAGTCCGACATTTTCGTAATCGGGCTGGCCCGCAAACCACTGCTGCTGTTCTGCCATCGCCCGCGAATCGTCCCCGAGAAAAGCAAGAGCGTAGAGAGTTTCGTGGAGCAGGAAATCATCCACTTTTCGTGCCATGGCCTCGCGGATGATCTGCCGCGCTTCATCAAAATGCTGCAGGGCCAGAGTGTCGTTGACCAGATTGGCGTAATCAGCTAGCTCATCGGGTATCAGAAGCAGGCTCGTTTTCGCCATCTCAGCAGCCTTCTCATACTCGCCCTCTGCGCCGTACACGATGCCCAAATCGTTGTAGCCCGTCTGCCGGGGGTAAATTTCCAGCTGCTCTTGAAAAATCTGGGCCGACTTATCGAGCTCCCCGGTAACATTGCGATAGTAATTGGAGGCGATTGCCATCTGTTCCCGCTCGCTGGCATGTTGTCGCAACTCGAATGCTTTCGTGTAATACTCGGACGCTCGTCCTACCTCGGTGAGAGCGCCATAGAGATTGCCCAATGCGTCGTAGCCCACGGCAAAATTCGGATCGAGCTCGATGGCGTGTTGAAAGTAGGGCAGTGCTGCCGCTGCGCCCTTCTCGTCGTAGGTTTTCTTGCCAAGGCTAAGCGCCTTCAGAGCTTCCAGCGACGGCGTAGTCGCCTGTACCAGCGGAACATCGAACCTCTGTACCGTCGCCAGCGATTCGCCCAACTCAGGGCGCAGTTTTGATGCCGCCTGCCCCAGCGCGTCCAACACCTTTTCCTTGGAAGCCGCCTCGACCAGCTCTTGGGCCAGCGTGTCTCCGCTCTGGCAATTCACCGCCTTCAACTGCAGCACATATTTGCTGCCCAAACTGCCAATTGCTCCGTCAATGTAGATTTTGCTGCCCGCCCGCTGACAGAGGTCGCTGGCGACCTCAGGCGTAAGTTTTTCGTGCTCTGGGCGCATCATCAATTTCAAGGTCTTCACGACCTGGCTGTTAGAGAGCACGTTCAGAAAAGGCGATTGCCGGAGATAGTCGTTGAGCGCCGTCTTCAGCGTGTCGTCGAAAATTGCATCGCCAGTGCTGTTGGAAAAATCGGCGAGAACGATGGTGTCTTTCTCGGTCAGGAACTTGCTCTGCTGACGCGAGCGATAGTAAAGTCCGCCCGCGATCAGCCCAACTGCGAGCAGCGTCACCACGGCGAACACAAAAGAACGCGCCATCTTCCTGCGCAGCTCCGGTGGGGTTGCCGGCGCCGGCGCGACAATCTTCGCCGCCGCAACCGGGTCCGCAATCGCCGCGGGAATGAGTCCGCTGTCGGTGCCACGCTTTAGTCGTTGCAGATCGGCCCGCATCTCCAAGGCGTGCTGGTACCGCAGCGCTCGATCCTTCTCCAGCGCCTTATTAATGATCGCCTCCAGTTGAGAGGGGATCTGAGGATTCCACTGACCGAGCGGCTCCGCCGCTTCGTGAAGGATGGCCCCATACGTCGCTCCGCTGGTGTCACGATCGAACGGCAGGCGAGCGCAGGCCATCTCGTAAAGCGTTACGCCGAAAGAAAACAAGTCGGTGCGTTCGTCCAGAGTCTTGCCGGCGACCTGTTCCGGCGACATATAGCTCACGGTGCCTAAGGCAACGTTTTTGGTCGTAAGATCCTTGACGGACACTGTCGGATCATCCGAGCCTGAACCGGAATCTCGCTTAGGACTCACTTCCGTTCGTTTCGCCAACCCGAAGTCGAGCAGCTTGGCATGCCCACGTTTGGTGACGAAGATGTTCGCCGACTTGATATCGCGATGAATTATCCCAGCTGAGTGCGCCGCATCGAGCGCGTCGGCGACCTCAATCGCCAGCGAGAGAAGCAGGTCGGTTTCAAGAGGCCGGCTGGCGATGCGGTTTCGGAGTGTCGTTCCGTCCAGGTATTCCATGGCGAGGAAGACACGCCCGTTCTGCTCACCGATATCGTAAATGGTGCAGATGTTGGGATGGTTGAGCGCAGAAGCGGCGCGCGCCTCCCGGCGAAATCGCTCCAGCGCCAGCGGGTCTCGTGAGACTTCCTCAGGCAGAAACTTCAAGGCCACGAAGCGGCCCAGTTCCGTATCCTCAGCTTTGTAGACGACTCCCATTCCGCCGCCACCCAGCTTTTCGACAATGCGGTAGCGTGCGATGGTCTGGCCGAGCATTGCGTTGAAATCTTAGGATCAGGGACCGACCAAGTCAATGAGCATACAAGTCCATAAACGGAAGAGAGGAGTTGCGGGCTTACGTGCAAGTCAATTGTTGTAATATCTCGATAGCGCTTAAAAGCCCTCGCAGTGAACACACGAGCTTCCTCAATGGCACAAGGTATACGGGCCCGAGATAACGCCAGCCCGCCTTGCCCTGAACGTTCTGGTTGCGCTCGGAAACCCGGTGGACAGACTGCGCACTTGCGTTTTGCGGAAGGTCGAGAGAGGAGCCGAGATGAACATCGCTTACTTGGTTGGAAGGATTATATTTGGGTGCTACTGGCTCATAGCAAGTTTCAACCACTTCAAGAACCTCAACTATCTGAGCGAGTATGCGAAAGCGAGAGGCGCACCTTCTCCCAAGCTGGCAGTGGCTGGAAGCGGAGTCATCCTGCTGCTAGGCGGTCTCAGTATGCTGTTGGGAGCCTATCCCATAATCGGGATTGTTCTGCTCATCATCTTCCTGCTGGGCGTGTCGTTCCAGATGCACACCTTCTGGAAGGTGGACGACGCCCAGATGAGGCAGATCGACATGATTAATTTCACGAAAAACATGGCGCTGGTCGGAGCACTCTTGATGTTCTTGCTGCTGCCGCGACCCTGGCCGATGGGCCTGGGGATGGGGTAGCGATTGCGCCGGGGCGAGCTTGAGGAGCTTGTGCCTCGATCTATGGCCGAAGGCTGGTGGGGCACGCGTACCTGAAGCACGTGGGCCGTGATACAAAGATCCCCGCGCCGCGCTGGACCATGCGCCTGTTCGCGATATATTCACCCGCTCAGTTGTCGCTTCTGGATGACGTTTGGCAAAAAAGCTCGGACTCGGCCGAGCGCTTCCCAAGGTAAGGACGCTATTGCGTCTGGAGAAGGCGTTGTTTTCGGGAAGGGTCAAAGCGGGTATCGATCTTCCCGGTTACTCTTATAGAAGATGATTTCTGAAGTGGCACATGATCGAGGCCATCGGCGTGCAACTGCACGGTAAAGTCTCCAGCCCAGGTGTAGGTATGAGTCACGGTGGCGCCGTCAGCGCTGGTGCCGTCCCCAAAGTTCCAGCGATAAGCGAGCACGGGGACTCCCGTTGGATCTGCCTCGGCGGAGAACGAGATGGCATTGCCTGCGCCGGCAGTATCGGGGATGTGGACTTGGACACCGGGAGCAGCCGGTGGGATGGAAGGGTCGATGATCTTCAAAACTTTCGCCGAATGGGGTGGCAATTCGAGCGAAAGGCTGCCCATGTCGCTCTCGAGCGGAGTCGTTGGATTAAAGACGTCGAAGATCTGATTGTGTCCTTGCTGCAGTCCTATGTCGCGGACGAGGTCGAACCTGTGCTCCGTCGGTTTTTCTGTCCAGTTGAAAACCGTCAAGATGGTCTGGCGCTTGCTCTCTCTCAGGAGAAACAGGCTGGGCATGCCATCCTCCGGCGCGTAGCTCATTAAGTCCAATGGCACCGACGCGCGGCCGAGTCGAGCCACGTTGAGGAGATCTTCGTTTTTGACCAGAGCCACTCTCTCCGGATCGGTGCCGAGCGTGGGGAGATCATCCCCGATTTCGTACATTCCACCGGCGATGCCGGCTAACGCAATCGAGACCTTGGCTTCATCCAAGGTGAGCGGATGTTTGCCTCCGTGCCAGGCCTGCTCATTGACGGTTTGCTGGGAAACTGTGAAAGCGTCCGGATCGGCGACATAGAAATTATGGTTCATATAGTAGCGAGCGGCAATGCCGGGGGCTGCTTCTTTGCTGGCCTCGAACGTGTGGCCTGTGTCTGTTGAAATGCGCCCCATGTCCACAATGCCCACGGGATTAAGCATCGGGCTGCCATCCTTATCGAGCAGAACATCGTCTCCCACGGCCTCGCGAATGATCTCGAGGCCCATGCGCTGGGCCTCGAGAGCAGTCGTATTGGGCTTGTAGTAGAAGCCTTCAATGGCGCTGTCGTCCATGAAATCCAGCTTGATGTAACGGATGCCCCAAACCTTGGTCAGAGTCGTGTAGGTTTTGTGGAGATACTCTTGCGCGCCTGGATGGGTGCAGTCGAGAACGTAAAGAGGGTCTCGCCGGGGATCGCTGTCGATGACCCAGCCGGCATGAATGGGTTGACCGGCAGCGTTGTGCACCAGCCAATCCTTATGATTCTCGTACACCCAGGCGCGCTCCGACACTTCGAAGGGAGCGGTCCAAATTCCCGGAACCAAGCCCAGCGCACGAGTTTTGCTCACCAGAGCACGCATGCCGTCGGGGAACAAGGCGGCATCCGGGGTTGTGTACTCCCCGCGCGCGTACTGGTATCCCTCATCTATGTGGAAAAAACTGTAGCCAACGTCCTTCAAGTTCTCCGCCAGCCAACGGGCGTTGGTCAGTGCCGCGCCTTGATTGAGACCGAAGTAATACGCCGTCCAACTCCACCAACCAGCAATCGGGGGTGGGCTTTGGCGGGCGTGATGCAACTCGCGAATCAGGTCGCCATAGGTCTCCAATTGCTGGTGATACTCGGTGCCGGTGCTGATCAGCAACCGTTCTGAGGAAAGACTGGCTCCGGCCGCAACCGGCAAGCCTAATTCGATCTGGTCTTCCGGCGGAGACGTCTCCAGAGAATTCTCTTTCTCCAGCTCAGTGGTTCCCGTGGCATCGACTTCGTAGGATGTCATGTGGTCCTTCTCGACATGCAGACGCAGGATCGTGAGAAACCGGTCGGAGGCGAGGGCGCCGACAAAAAGACTTCGCTTTGTCTGGGTGTTGTAAATTAATTGGCTCCCGACGCCACGATGCATTCCGCGGTCCGTGTCCGCCAAATCGCGGATTACCATGCTGGGCCGGTCTTCGCTGAAGCTGTCGGACAGAACGCGGTCGGACAGGGCAGGTCCCCCAAGGTCCACGATCCCGGAACCAACGGCTTCGACGCTGCGGATGGCCTGAACCGTAATTGCATTCTCGCCCCCGTTTCGAACCGTAACGGCCATGGTTAGGAAATCAGGGTTGCCGTGAGTTTGCAGCGAGTAGATAAGGTCGGGTTGGCCGCGGAGTCCAGTACTAGAAATCGTGAGCCTCGTTCCCGGCCCAAGTCCATCGGCCACATCGTCGCGCGACGACGAATGCTGGGGATATTCGCTCGACCTCACCCAATGATGATCGATTTCAACAGCCACACCTGAATGAAGTATAGGTTTTTTGGAAACTGGATCGAAGATGGTGTAGCTGCCATCGGCGGGGTAGAGCGAAACACCGATCGTCTTTTCCTGAGCTGTCTCTAAAGCAGCGTTGTGGGTCAGAGTTGTCTGGCCCAAAAGCAAGCAGGACAGCAGCAATGTCAAGATCGGCCACCATCGTCTGCCACTGGTTTTCATTTCAAGCCCTTTCGTACCCCGGCCGGAGTCAATAAGTCCTAGAGCTGTGCATTGACCGGACGCTGATCAACGCACCGCATCCAAGTAGCAAGTGCTCGCAAATATACGCGAAAACTCCCCTCGTAGTCAGAAAAAAATCCCCTCTCCGTGCTAGAGGTTCATGCCATCTACGATGAGGATTCTTGGCGATCTCGACGCGCAGAAGAACACAATAGAGTTGGGCGAAGAACCCACCATCGGTTGGAGCGATGATTACATTCCCGTATTCCTCGCGTGAGATCCGCGATTGTCGAACCAACTGATTTGGAAGCAAGACCTCGGAAAGTTCGAAAGCGAAGCTCTGGGGCGCACCGGAGGGAGACTGTGAAAAGGTCATCGGATTGCGCCAGTTTTGTAGGGCCAGTCAGGAGTTGTCTTGAAAGGGTCCTGGATTTCGCGCATAATCCAAAGTCGGTTGAACCCCTAGCCCTCCTCGGTTTGGCTGTTGCAATGGCGAAGCGCCTCTTGGCATTCTCGGCTATGGTAGAGGAACCGATCTCGCATCGACTGTTAGGGCCGGTCGAGGGGCGTGTCCGGTTTCGGAAAAGAGTTGCACGATGCCGGCCGCCTTTGTGTAAAGCAATCATTAGAAGAGAATGAATTTTGACTGATCTACGCTGACCGGATGAATGGCTGGCACAAACCGGATTCCGCGCTCTGGGCACCGGCAGTTGGCAGTGCAATGTTTGAAGGTTTTTGCCGGGTGTTCTTTGCCGGCTACTGCCCCCTGAGGGTGGAAGGACGCCATCACCTTCCGAACCAGCCTTTCCTGCTCTGCAGCAATCACACCAGCCACGTCGACAGCGCGGCTTTGATGACCGCCAGCGGGCGCAGCTTTCGCAGCCTGGCGCTTCTCGGTGCCAGTGATTATTTCTTTCAGTCACGACGCCTGCGCTGGTCGGTCTCGCCGTTGATGAATGTCATACCGATCGAGCGTCGGCCCGGGCCTAAATCGCTCGCCGGCTGTTTGGCTGCATGCCGACGATTCCTGGAGCAAACTGGAGGCGGGCTGATTTTGTATCCCGAGGGCACACGATCGCCTGACGGCGAGATGCGTGCGTTCAAAAATGGAGCCGGTCTGTTTGCGATTGAACTGGGAGTACCGGTTGTTCCCGCCTATATCGAGGGAACGTACCGAATTCTACCGAAAGGACAGTCCGTGCCGCGATCCAGTCCTCTAACGGTGCGCTTTGGAGAGGCGCTGGTATTGGCAACGCTCCCCTGGAGCGAAGAATCGATTCGAGATAGGCGGCGCTCCCTCGTCGAAACGCTGGCCCGGAGCATTCGACTCCTCAGCCTTCGGTATCAAGCACGGGAGTTTATCGCTGAGGTCCAGGGAAAGGGATAACATCAAAGGGTGGTTCCGTAAACCGGCCTGACTGTGCCCGACACAGCGGCTGCAGAGCCGATCGTTGCACTGCTGTGGCGTGCCTGTGATTGCCTACCGCCGCCACACCTCGCAGCAAGCACCGAAGTAACCTTGCCAGCCTCGCGCCGTGGCGGCTACCCTTTTACCTACACATGCTCACTAAGAACTCGAGGTCGGCCGCCCAGCAAGCTCAGGATAAGCTGCTAGCTCTTTTAGCGGCGCGGAAGGCGCCAACGTCGGATGAACTCAAGCAGCTCATACTGGGACTCGATGACCACAGGGTTTTGGCGAGGGCCGTTCTCCTCGAGGGTACGCCTTTCATTTTTGAGCATCGCCCCGTGATTTATGCAATCTTTCGGGAGCAGCTCGCGGAGCGGTTTGAGATCGGTTCGCAAGATGTCTGCATCGTGGGCAGCGCCAAATTGGGTTATAGTCCAAGTTCGCACAAGTTCGGCGCGCCGTTTGCGGAGACCGCTGAGGTAGACGTGGCGATTGTGTCCGAACCTCTCTTCCATCGCGGATCACAGCAGTTATTCGAAATTCTGAATCAACTGGAGCCCTCTGTTTACGAGGTGAAGTCGACTAGATTTGAGAAAAATAGAGCGCTGCCTGTGGTCGACCTGAACAACTGGATCAAGGTGAAGGATTCCATTCGAAACTTCGTTTATCAGAACTTCAACCCCGCTCTTCTACCTCAAGATCATACGTTACGGCACGAGATCGTTAAGAACCTGGCGTCCACGTCCGCTTTGTTTCTGGCTCTGGAACCTCAGGTCTTCGTCGCGAAGATTCGATGCCGTGTTTTCCGCAACTGGAGGTTCGCCGAGGATTACTATGCGGAAACTCTGAGGGTAGCCAGGTTTAGTTTGGCAGGAGGGGTGCACCCTGAACCGGAGACCGAAGATGATGAAGAGTTGTTACCGGCGGCCAAGCCCTTAAGCGTCTTGGCGGCTGCCGCGGCGCAGTCTTCTGCAAAATCAAACTGACCCATCACTTGGGTATTTTTCTCAATCCCAGTCAACAAAAATTCTGAGGTTCGTCTCGTAAGCAGTTTCTTCGAATGGCCTTGACCTTGGCAGCCTGAGCTTTCTTCCGGCCTTTTGGGGTCGCGTCGGCATTCGTAGCCTCTTCTTGCCTGGCTGTTCCAGTTCTCAAGAAAAAAATCGCGTTTTAGGGCCGGGGACCGATCCTGCCCATTGGACGTGGCAAACTGTTGAAGGGGAAGGACTTTTATGGAAAAATCGTTGTGCTGAGGTTGTCCACAGGTGGGAGTCTTGCATGGCCTATGAGCCCAGGCATATGAAATGGTGGGGTTGGGGAGACGAGGATACGGAATTCAATGCTCAGGCCCATCCGGGGTTCTGGCCTTATGCGCGGGCGGTGCTTGGCATTGAGCGAGATGATTTCAGCAAGCGGGAGTGGAAGCTCGAAGCCATCGAGCTTCCCGAGCCTTGCGTCGACCAACGGTTTTTGCACAAATTGCGTTCATTTCTTAGCCCCACGCAGATCTCCGATTACGCCAAGGAGCGCGTCCTGCATGCCTATGGCAAGGGATTCCGCGACCTGTTTCGCTTGCGGCGCGGGCTCGCAACCGGTGCGCCGGATCTGGTTGTCTACCCAGAAAGCGAGCGCGATGTGTGTTTGACACTTCGCGCTGCAGCCGAGCGCGACGTCATCGTGATCCCCTTTGGGGGAGGGTCGAACATTTCCGGATGCCTGGAACGAATGGAAGCCAGACGTATGTCGGTCTCGCTTGACATGCGCCGCTTGCGGCGGGTGCGGACCGTGGACTCTACATCCTGTACGGCGCGGATTGAAAGCGGAATCTTTGGCCCGGATCTCGAGCAGCAGCTGGGCGCATATGGGGTAACCCTTGGCCACTACCCGGACTCGTTTCTGCACTCCACCCTGGGAGGTTGGATCGCCACCCGATCCGCGGGAATGCAGAGCGATCGTTACGGCAAGATCGAGGACATGGTGGTCGCCGTGCGCATGGTGACCTCCGAAGGAGTCTTGGCGACCCGTACGGTTCCGAAGTCCTCGAATGGAATCGATGTAAACCACCTCTGTATTGGGAGTGAGGGAACGTTGGGAGTCATTACGGAAGCGACCATGCGCGTCCATCTCCGTCCGGAGTCGCGGCTGGTTCTGGGTTACCTGTTTCCCGATGTTGAGGGCGGCATTGAGGCCATGCATGAATGCGTGCGCCAGGAGTGTATGCCCGCCATGGTACGGCTCAACGATCCCGACAAAACGGCTCTGTCGCTGGCGTTCCGGCCCCCGGGATCGCGGTTTTCAAAAGCCATGAGCAGCCTCTTCAAGGGATATCTCCGCATGAAGGGTCTGGATCTGCCGCGGGCCTGTCTTATGCTGACTGCCTTTGAGGGCAGGCAAGACGAAGTGGCTCGCCAGCTGAGCCAAGTGCAGGCCATCTATCGGCGATGGGGCGCAATCGGCATGGGAGAAAGCTCGGGAAAGTCGTTCGAAGCGACCAAATACGACTTCCCCCATATCCGCGATTTTCTCCTCGATCGTGACGTTACCACCGACGTGAGCGAGACCTCGACGGTGTGGAGCAATATCCTTCCCCTTTACCGGGAGACCGTGACCCTCCTTCGGGCTGCTATCCTCGAAAGCGGAGTAAGTCCGTGGGTCGGCTGTCACATAAGCCACACGTATCAATGTGGCGCTAGTGTTTACTTTACCTTCGGCTTTCGACAACAGCCGGAACATGAAATGGAGCAGTATCTTCGCGTCAAGCGCGCCGTCCAGCAGTCGTTTATCGACCACGGCGCGACACTCTCCCATCACCATGCCGTAGGCACCGAGCATCTACCCTGGTTGGCTGCAGACATTTCTCCGCTCGGCGTACAGGCGGTCGCAGCCCTCAAACGCGGGCTTGACCCTGGCAATATCATGAATCCGGGGCGGCTGCAGCCATCCTCAGATCCTTGAGATATGGATGTAACTGGGCGGGTGCGCCGGCCTCAACTTGAAGGCTCCTCAGTTTTCTCTCACGAGTCGGAGCGCGCGCCAGCCATCACGAGGAACGGCCACAGCCCTAGGGACGGTTTTTAGCACGCCCAACACTGCCGTCGGTTCGTATCATGCTCGTTGGCAGGCAACATCTGTCACCCGCATGTACAATGTCATCTGGACGGAGCTCGACGCCTGATCGAGCGACACGGCATCTTTCAGCAGCCGGTCCTCTGGCTTCGTGCAAGTTCCTGGATATTCTCTGCACTTCAAACGCAGATTGATTGCATCGAGCTCGTTCCGTTTTTCCATTCCAGAACCACAAAGTGAGGAATCATGAAAACCCAGCGTACTCTTGCAGTCTTGCTCGGCCTGATTGCCGCAGCACCCTTTGGTGCGGCGGACACAGTCGTCCTCAACAACGGAGTGAACTTGATTGGAAGCGTTGATAGCGCTGACGGCAAACAGCTCGTACTAAAAACCGACTACGCCGACGACGTCACCATCCAGTGGTCGAAGGTGAAGGAAATTACCACTGACAAGCCTATTTTCGTGGTTACGCCCGACAAAAAGACGGTCAGTGGAGTGGTGACAAGCGAAGCCGGCAATCTCATCATTCACAGCTCGAGCGGAGACGTGAAAGTGCCGCTAGCGGATGTCAAAACGATCCGATCGCTGAAACAGCAGGAAACCTACGAATCCAGCCTGCAACCGAGTTTCGCTCAAGACTGGAAGGGTGGTGTAAACTTGGGTTTCGCATTGGCCCGGGGAAACAGTAACACGACCAACCTGAACGTCGGGTTCCAGGCGGATCGCAAAACCGAGAGCGATGAGACGAAGGCGTACCTTACCTCCGTATACGCCGACAACACGGCCCCGGGAGGAGGCGTCACTGCCAACGCGATACTCTGGGGACTTGCTTACAAGCACGATCTGAACAAGAGAATCTTCGGATTCGTTTCTGCCGATTACACGCACAATGAGTTGCAATTCCTCAGTCTGCAGCAGATCTATTCCGGCGGCCTCGGTTTGCACGCAATCAACACCCCGAACACGACGCTCGATATCTTTGCTGGCATCAACTACACTCGTCAAAACTATAGCGCTGGCGCAACTTCCCTGGGGATTTCGCCGGGTGTGACTCGAAATATTCTAGGACTCACAACTGGCGAAACCTTCGCCCATAAATTTGGTTCGATCACCGCATTCACGGAAGACTTTACGTTTTTTCCGGGGTTGACCGACCCCGGGCAATACCTGTTCGCGTTCGACGCAGCCGCTACCACCAAGATCAGCAAGTGGCTGGGCTGGCAAATCTCAGTCAACGACCGCTATGTTAGCAACCCCCCGATCCTTGGAACCAAATCTAACGATGTCATCTTCTCTACTGGTGTGACCGTGACCTTTGACACGTCCGCAAAGTAACCGAGATGCGTCGTAGTAGTTCATACACGCAACTTGAGAATAGGGACACGACCTGTTACCAGAAGCGCTAAGCGAAAGCCCCTGCCTTCAGGCATGGGGATGAGCCAGACACGTTTTTGGGGATTTGAAACCGGAGGTCGCACCTGGTCAGTGATCTAAGTAGCCTGCGTACGACTTGCCTAGAGCTTCGGAAGAATGTTTTTTGTTCGCTATTGTGCTACCCTCGCCATAGCGAACCCGGACGGGCGTTAGGGTTGAGCAACAGCATGGCTAAGACCATCCAATGCCATAAGGTCTACAAGTTCCGCATGGAGCCGACGGAGCTGCAGGGGTTGGAACTGAGTCGCGCGGCTGCCGTCGCTCGCTTCGTCTATAACTGGGCGCTCGAGCGCTGTCAAGAGCATTATAAGCAGCATGTCAAAACTTATTAGAAGTGTCCCCCTCGATAACTTTTTAGAAATGGCCCTCTTTTGTTGATGTCGTTGGCATGCGCACTGAAGCGAAGCCCTGTAGTTTAGGGCGAAGCGGAAGTGCGTATGCCAACGGGCGGCGCGG
>DASPVV010000018.1:0-15869 GCA_035622175.1 Terriglobales bacterium
ATGAGCGACTACTCGTACCGCAATGCCACCATGGGATCTACATTTGCCGCGCGCCGTGCGGGAAGATAGCAAGCGAGGAGCGCGACGACAAAAAGCAGCAGGGCCACGCCAGCAAACGTCAGCGGGTCGATTGCACTCACACCGAAAAGCAGGTCGGCCATCAGCCGCGTAAGGGCGAACGATGCGAGCAGGCCAATCAAAACCCCGGTGCTGGCAAGCTTAATGCCGCGGAGCACGACCAAGCGCAGTATGTCGCTGCGCTGGGCGCCCAACGCCACGCGCACCCCGATTTCCTGAATTCTCTGGACGACGGAATAGGATGTAACGCCATAAATGCCAATGCCAGCCAAACCCAGCGCTAAAAATGCGAAAGCATCCAGCGTCAGGAAAGCAACTCGTTGTGCCGAAGTGATTCCGGAGATGATTTCGTTCATTGGCCGGACACTGAAAATCGGCTGATCTTTGTCCACAGACCAAATCGCATTCTTGATCGCGGGCAGGATAGAAGAGGGAGGCAGAGCTGTACGTACCACTAAGCTCATGGTCTGGTCAGGGCTCTGGAGCGATGGGAAGTAAATCGTGGGTCGCGGTTGTCGGTCGAGGCCCGTATCGAGAACCGCGCCAACGACACCGACAATCTCCCGCTCGGGCCGCGTGGCATCCGAGATCTGGAGATGCTTACCGACAGGATCCTGCCCTCGGAAAAAGCGACGGGCAAACGTGCCATCAATGATCACAACCCGCGGATGATCGGGGTCGTCATGCTCTGTAAAGATGCGGCCTTGCAGAAGCGGAATTCCCATGGTGCGAAAATAGTCCGGCGTGACATCCCTGAAATCGGCCGCTAGCTGCTGAACCGTGGGTACTGGTGGTTGCTCCCTAATCACGAACTGCCCCATGTCCATATCGTCTTGGCTGAGGGGAACAATCTCCGCAAACGCAGCGGACTGAACCCCGGGGAGAGCCTGCACCTTGCTCAGAAACCTCTGGAAGGTTGCAGCTTGTTGCCTTGGTTCCATGTAAGGTGAATTCTTCGCGTCGTTGGGAAGTTTGATCCTCAACGTCAGCAGATGGCTGGCATTAAAGCCTGGGCTTGTCTGCAAAAGACGGGCGAAACTCTGGACCATCAAACCGGCGCCAATCACGAGTACAAATGCCAAGGCACTCTCCACAATCACCAAGGTGGCCCGCACTCGGTTCCCTCGCGGACTCGAAAGCGACCCTCTGCCGACTTCTTTCAGTGCGTCATTGACCTTGACACGAAAGCTTTGAACAATTGGTAACAAACTAAACAGCACGCCAGTCAGCAGCGAGATCAACAGCGTGAAGACAAGAACATTTGTATCTATGTGGAGTTTGGGGAGGGAGACATAGTCGGCCGCGTTTGGAACCGGAATTCGATCGGGGATGAATCGCATCAAGATGTAGGTGGCCGCCTGCGCCACAAATAGGCCCGCGGTGCCACCAATCAGTGCAAGAATCGTGCTCTCGACCAGGAGTTGTTGCGTCAATCGGCCGCGGCCAGCTCCCAGTGCAATGCGCGCTGCGAGTTCTCGTTGCCGGCCGACAGCGCGCGACAAAAAGAGATTCGCCACATTCGCGCAGGCGATCAGCAGTACGCATCCCACTGCAACAAGAAGCAGCAGAAGCGCTGGACGGATGTACTCCACTCGCGCGGCTTCCAGCGGCACCAATACCGTGCCAAAATCTTTCCGGTCGGGCCGACGGCGCCCGATGCCCTCCATGATCACGGCCATTTCCGATGACGCTTGTTTGACAGTGACTCCGGGCTTGAGCCGCCCAAAAACTCCTAGGTCCGAATCCACACGCTTTAGCCTGTCGTTATCGAACGGCACAACGACGTCGGCGGGAAAGACTGTGCCTAACTCTGATGGAAGAACCCCGATGATCGTGTACTGCTCGGCGTTCAATGTCATGCTTTGACCGACTACCGTCGGCGAAGAAGCGTACCGACGGTGCCAGTAGCCATAAGACAGGACGGCGAAGTTGTGTTTTGCCAAAGCCTCGTCGGGCCGGAACGTACGCCCCAAGAGAGGCCTAATTCCAAAAAATTCACCGAAATTCGTGGTCACACGCAAACCGGTCACCTGCTCGGGTTCGCCAGCACCCGTCACTGTCCCAGTACCATGTTCGAACAGGAAGAGATCTTCGAAAGATCGGTTCTGTTCCTTCCAATCCAGAAAGTCCTGGCCCGCCGGCCCTATGCGACTCCAACCGTTCTTGAGGTTGTTGATCCAAATGACGACGAGACGGTTCGCGGCTCTCACCGGCAGGTGCCGAAACAAGACGGCATTCGCTAAGCCAAAGATCGCCGTATTCGCGCCGATGCCGAGCGCCAGAGTGATCACGGCAACAGCCGTGAATTCCGGGCTTTTGCGTAACTGTCGCAGCGCATAACGAAGATCTTGTGCTAGTCCGCTCATCTTAGGGTCGCCCTTTCGGTTCGCACAGCGGTGTCACAGTCTGCAGGCCAAATGCGCAGGCCCCGCTGTCACTTGCGGCAAGACTCTTACCAATCCAGTGCAAAGTGTAACCCTTTGATGGTAAAGGACAAGAGAATACCGTTATCGAATGTGAGCGTTGAAAGGTGTCCAGTGCCGGTCTTAAATGTCCGGAAGCGAACAGGAAACCATCGGTCTGGTGGGTTCATGAACCGGTTCTAATCCGGGATGAACCCGTGGGCAGGGTGCCCTCTCCCGTTGTCGCTGACATGGACTTCGTATTCCTGCGCTTGCGCGAACCGAACTGATCTTGCCGACACATCGCCCAGGTAATGGATGATCGGAACGGCTATTTCGAACTCACCCGGGTTCACGGTTTCGCGCTTCTGCAGGCCAAGGCGGTTCCGCCACCATGGTCAATATGAAGTCGCCGAATAGGTTCGACCTTGGTGCCACTACCGGTGTAGTGCATGTCAGCCGTGGAGTCTTACACCTGGAGTCCATCCCATGACCAGTGTGGGATGCTGAGGCCGTTAGGCACATCATCGGCGGAGTGGTGGTAGCGGGCCATCGTTGTCGTGGTCGCCCAAGCGAAGTAGTCGTGCAGCACTTGTCGCAGCGCATCGTCGTCGGCTAATCCGGTATCTGCCAGAGCCTGGTCGAAGCAGGCAATCGCACGGCGATCCATTTCGTCGTGCTCCCCGTTGCCGCTGTGGATCTTGACGACGGTGGTCTCGTCACCATAGGAGTCGGAATACGCGCTGGGGCCACCGAGTGCTTCGGCCCAGTAAGCTGCGAGTCGCTCGACATGCTGCGGGTGGAAGCCGTGGCTGAACGCATGGCTGACCACTTCGTCGGCCATCACCCGACGATGCCAGGCGGCGGCAAGACGGCGCAGGCCATCGCTTCCACCCGCCGCCGCGAATACAGTTTGCATGTCTCTATAGTGACAATCGTCCCGTGTCTTGGCAAGACTCTGGCAGCGGCGACAGCGGCGAGTTCAGCCGAGGGTATGCAGTCCGCGCCATCCGACCGGACCCGGCTAAGTGTGGCTTGGTACGAAATCTTCCCTTCGTAGATGAGGGCAAACCGGAACTCACCTGCGGATTCCGGCGGCAACGCGACCGCTCTCTCGTAAACTCAATTCTTGACGCGGACACGAACCACGCCCAGAGCCATGATCCGGGGCGGGACATCCCGCAGTACCGGAATTCGCGTGAAAGCACGAACGAACCAGGGAATGCTCAAGCCCTGTTGCTCCTGGGCCCTGAGCGCCGTTGCGATCACCCGCCTTTGGATCTGCGTTTGAAAGGCTTGAATAATGCGCACCGGCCATTGTCGCCGGGATTGCACTGCACGAAGCTCGTCGGTCGTGACGCGGCCTTCAAGCAGGGGCTTGGTGAGCAGATTTGCCGCCACCACGGCGTCCTGAACCGCGTAGTTAATTCCCAAGCCGCCGACCGGCGACATTGCGTGCGCTGCGTCACCGATCAGCAGCAATCCTGGCACGTACCACCGCCGGCAACGGCTTGACTCGACAGACAGCAGCGACACCTGGTGCCAATCCTGGAGCGATTCCACGTGCTTGGCCAGCCGCGGCTCAATTTCCAAGATACGTCGCCGCAGACCTTCGATTCCTTCCGCCCGCAGCGATTGGTAGGCACCCTTGGCGATGACGAAGGCGGCCTGCCAATACTCCTTACGATCGAAACCTGCAAGAATATGGCCACGCGCAAACCCGCCGAACGCGCCACCCGGGGCGTCGATGTCTTCCGGAAGATGCGGCAAACGGAACCACAACACGTCCATCGGCGGCGACGTGCCGATCGGCTCGATTCCTGCCAAGTGACGCACCCGCGAGAACCGGCCATCAGCGCCCACGGTTAGCAGGGCGTGCAATTCATGAACGCCCTCCTTCGTTTGATATCGCACGCCGCGAACCATGCCGTCTTCTCGAATCAGGTCGACAGCGTTTGCTCCCATCAAAAGCCGAAAGCCAGGGTATTTCTTCGCCTCCTCCGTCAGCAGAGCCAGCAAATCCTTCTGGTGGACCATCAGGATGTACGGGTATTTTGTCTTCAGACGGCGCAAATCGAAGGGCATGAAAGTACCGCGGGTGGTGAGCAATGTGGGCCCTGAAATCTTGCTGTTGCGAAGTTCGTGGACCCGCTCGGCCAGGCCGAGCTGATCGAGGATCTCGAGCGTCGAGGGGTGAACGGTGTCTCCGCGGAATTCGCGGTCGAAATCCTGATGCATCTCAAGGAGCGTGATGGGCACGCTTCGCCGCGCCAGCAGTAGCGCCAGCATCGCTCCGGCCGGACCTCCTCCGACGATGCAGCAGCTCTTCGCTTCATCCTTCACAATCTGAGCTTGCACTCCAGCCTGAGGAACCAGGGCCGTTGCCATCGAGGCTTCTGCCTGGGTTGGTTATTGCAGACATAGGGGCCACTTTAGCCGGTTCCTTTATTAGAGATGGCAAACCGAGGTCTTCCGAATCAGGTTATTTCCCGGCTAGCGACCATCCGGCCAACAGGCGTGCGGTCAGCCGTTGCGATTTATACTCGGATGGAGGTTATGGAACACCTGCCGGTTCGCGCCACCGTACGCTGAATTGACAGTCCTGAACTACCGCCACTGGGGAGTTCGAGCTCTTTGAGCGTTGCACGCGCCGAATCCCCAACGGAACAGATATTCTACTGTCGAGAGCGACAACCGCTGCTGCTTCCTGGCCTTCTGCGCGACCGCAGGCACGAACGCCAGCTTCGGCGACCACAGAATTCGAAATGGTTCCTGGTTTGTGAAAACGAGCAGTGCTCCTCTATGTCATTTGTTATCCCGGCTCTACTTGCGAAACACTGCGCCAAAACAGCCGAGCGCAAAGCCTGGTTAGGCGGGCTTCCGAATACTATTCGCTGTCTCGAGCGACGTTGGTCACTTTCTCTAGGGGCACCGTATGAACACTCATACGTTAGCTGCTCGTGGGTGGCTCCGGCCATCCGTGCCCATAGAACGCGAGCGGTACTGAAGATTGGAATGCCTCATTTTGAGGGGGAGCAGGAGATGGAAGGCCTCCGGTTCTGGGACGGACGGGCCACGGCAAGGCTTTTGGAATGGGATCAACTGGCAAATGCGATGCTCCTTGAGCAATGCGAGCCCGGCACGCCTTTGTTGTCAATTCCAGAAACAGAGCAAGATGTGATCGTTACAACGATTTTGAGGCGCTTGTGGCTGAAGCCGCCGCCCCAGACATTTCGACCTTTAGCGGCGCTGATGGCGCATTGGAACGAGCATACCCGGAAGAGTGCGGATACCTGGTCCGATGCAGTGCTCGTGACCGAAGGATTACAAGTGCTCACAGCTATGGCGGCGGATCCGAGTGATGACTTCTTGTTGGCTACGGATTTGCATTCAGGGAATATATTACGCGCGCAGCGCGAGCCGTGGCTCATGATTGACCCTAAGCCGTTCGTGGGCGATCGAGCCTACGACCTGACGCAACATCTTTTCAATTGTGAGCAGAGGTTGCAAACAAATCCTCACGAACTGATCGTTCGCATTGCGGAGCTCGCGGGAGTGGATGACCGGCGGGTTCGGTTGTGGTTATTTGGACGAGCGGCTGCGGAACCACGCGACCATTGGCGTGGCGATTGGAAACTCGAGCTTGCTCGAAGACTCTCCTTATGAGAATGCTCGCTGTGTGCCGCCCCTGGCTTCGCGTTGCGGATCAACGAGCGGAGTACAAAGCAGCCTACTTCGACGACGGCCGAATAGGAGTCCGCCGTGCTCCAGATGAGGGGATCCCAAGGTAAGCGTTGCCGACCAAGCGTCCACGGTCTTGTGTCGAGGCTTGAAACTCGATGGTGGCGTCACGGCAACGCAAAAGCCATGACTGAATCACCGAGAGTCGTGCCTAATTTTCCGTGCCCTCCCGCTGAAATGACCACATACTGCCGTCCGTTTTCCTGGTACGTCATGGGCGTCGCCTGGCCGCCCGCGGGTAGCTCGACATTCCACAGGACCTGTCCTGTGTCCACGTCGAAAGCGCGAAAAGAATCGTCCATCGACGAACCGATAAAGATAAGCCCTCCGGCCGTAAGCATTGGGCCGCCAAGATTCGGAGTGCCTGCAACTGGGATCGTCTTTCCCTCGCGTTTGACGGCCGCTCCGAGAGGGACATGCCAGCGAATCGTCTCTTTCGACAAATCGACAGCGACCAGTTCACCCCAAGGTGGCGGAAGGCAAGGCAAACCTTCGGGCGATAGAATCGCCTGCCGGCTCATCCCGTAGGGAGTGCCATGCTGCGGAGAAACATCTCCCCTGAATTTGCCAGCCTCCGCAGCCTGCTCCTGCGGGAGATATTGGTCCCGCGGGATTAGGTGCACTTCCATCGCGAGATTGTTGACATTGGTCACAAAAAGCTGCCGCTGGGGGTCGAAAGCGCCGCTGCTCCAGTTCATTCCTCCAAGATTGCCTGGAACAGTCACCGAGCCCTGCACCGTGGGAGGAGTGAAGATTCCATCGGATCGCAATCGCGCAAGGCGCTCCCGGCAGGCGTTGCGCTCGCTGTCCGTGATCCCCCAAGCATCGTTGGCGGAAAGGTTCTGACGAACCAGTGGCGACGGTGCGACTGGAAATGGTTGCGTCGCTGAAGCTTTCTCTTCATCGGCGTCGCTTTGCGGGACTGTCCTTTCTTCTACCCTAAAGACCGGAGCGCCGGTTTCACGATCTAGAACAAAGAGATTGCCCGTCTTATTGCCCTGAATCACCACGGCGATGTCTGATCCGCCGCGGAGCAAGGTTGCCAGCAGCGGTTGCGGGGCAGTGTCGTAATCCCAAAGATCGTGATGGACCAACTGAAATCCCCATACAAAACTGCCGTCCTTACCGCGAAGGGCTACGACAGAGTTCGCCCATCTGTCATCTCCGGGACGTTTCGCTCCGTGGTAGTCGGGGCTTGGCGAACCGGTGGGCACAAAGACGAGATCGCGGGCCGCGTCCACGGAGAGGACGGACCACGCGTTGCCCGCGCCGGTAGGGGCGAGGCTTGCAGGTATGGGTTCCCACTTCCAACGCTGCTCACCAGTTCGGGCGTCGAAAGCACGTACCACGCCGTCGGGGTTGTCAACACGATCATTGTCCGCGATCGACGATCCAACCACCACCAGGTCATCGATGATCGCAGGCGGCGACGTCTCTTCGTATTCGCCCACGCGAATAATATTGGCGATTCCGCGGCTCAAATCGAGCTGACCCGCCTCGCCGAAATCCTTACACGGTCTTCCCGTCGCCGCATCCAAAGCGATCAAGCGGGCGTCGATGGTCGCCAGGAAGATTCTCCTGTGGCACTCTGCGCCTGGCTTGTTTCCGGCGTCGAGCCACGTGGATACTCCCCGATTCATCAGCCCCTCGGAATACTTTGCACCGAGATTGATCTTGGGGTCGAAGGTCCAGCGCTCGTTGCCACTTGTGGGATCGAGCGCGATCACCCGGTTAAACGCGGTGGTCAGATAGAGCGTGCCCTCGACAGAAATTGGGGTGGATTCAAATTCGCTCTTGCGCGGGTATTTGGTCCCATCGGAAACGTCGCCCGTGTGATAGACCCAAGCGACCTTGAGTTTTGACACATTATCTCGGTTGATCTCAGTCAGTGGTGAGTACCGCATGCCGCCAGGGTCGTTTCCGTAGTTTGCCCACTCCACGCGACTGGCAGTCTGGCCGCGGGCGCCTGAACTTGCAAATGCCAAGCTGAAGATGACAAGTAATCGGAACTTGGAATACCTATGTTTTGCGCGTGCCACGGTCACACCTTACGCCAACCGCTTTGGCACAGCAACCGAGGGGGAACTAACGCGCCGTATCGCACACTGAAGAAGTGTTTCAGCTATTCCCCGATGACCCGCTCTGGCGAAGGACGTGCAACTTGTCCATTGGGGGCGTCTGGAGCGCTACCGCCGAGAGCCCTTGGCCTGTTTTTGGCCGGCGTGCCACTTGCCCAACTTCCAAAAGTCAGCCCGATGCAATTGCTTCTGCGCGCAGTGCTTTCATCAGTATCACTCAGGGTTATGTCGCGGCTTTCTTGTGAACTCGACCGTGCAGGGGCGGCCTTCGACGCGCTTGCCGGTTCCCGAGTAGTCGGAGAAAGTCGCTTCCACGTGATAGTTGTAGCGCGTACCGGCGCGACGGTGCCCCACGGCCGTTTCGGACGCTCCAACCAGGCCATCCGCGTAGAAACGCGCCGCGCCGGCGGGGCCGATCTTCCCGTCGAGCTGAAACCAGCCGGGCTTGCCCTTGTCTCCTTTTTCTCCGTGCAGCACGTCGTCTTTCACGATGGAATCGAACCGATAGGAATAGCCGAGGGCGCCCGCGGTGTTCTCACACGACACAGTGGTGTCCCAGGTGCCATCGAAAGGATGGTCATCGGCGACACCAGGCGAAACCAGTGCGAGTGTGGCGAGAACCAGAATCGCGGAAAAGCTCATGATGCAGTCATAACCATAGATTCCCGGCTGGTGCGCATGGCCATGTCGGGTCCGCCGGGTAGGGTCTCCTCTTCAGCGAACTAGTTCGACTCCAGCCCGTGCCGCAGCCGCACGAAGACGATCGTCCAAGGTCGCTAATGGTAGCCTCTCGCGCCGCGCAAGATCTAAGTAAACAGCATCATAGGACGATAGCTCGAAGCTACGCGCGGTTGCAAGGCTTTGCCGAACCGGAACGATCACACTATCAGTGTCCACAGCGTGATTCACAACGTGTTCCACGTCGATCACCGCCTGGTCGACGTCCGCGGGAATCAGAACAGATCGCCGCTCCGCTACCGCCAAACCGTTACTCATCTCCAGATGCCAGAGCGCAGGGACCAGGGCTCGCGTTCCCCTAAGGAACATCTGTTTTACCTGGTTTGCATAGACTGGCACAGGGTTGTCGAGAAACCAGGGCAAGGCGACCGAGGCATCGAGCACGAAACGCTTCAAGTCCGACCCTCCTCGATCAGTTCTTTTGCGCTCACGCCGCGACCCAGCTTGGCCCGTTTTCGAATTTTCTCGATGTCATCAAAAACATCTCTCAAGCTAATTTCAGGAACGGCAGGCACAAGGACCGCAGCCAGTTTCCCCCGCCTGGTAATAGCAATCCTCTCTCCCTGGCAGGCGCGTTCAACCAGTTCCGAGAGTTTTTGTTTGGCCTCGAACAGTCCGACAGTACGCATCAAGAAGACTCCATTCAATCTAGATTAATAGTCTAGATCATTCTTGCAGCCAATGCAAGGCCGCTTGAGGTGGCCGCAGGTTCGAGCCATAGTCACTCTCGACAGCCGACCCAGCTTTCGGCCGAATAGCCAGGCCGTGCCAACGGGCAAGAATCTCCGAGCCGCGCAACAGCGCAATCATCCAACGCCTCTTCCAGACTTCCCGAAGACAAATACGGGCTGAACAAAGGACAATGTGCGAGTGCGCCGCAATCTTTACGGCTTTTTCAGCAGCTCGGTCGTTTCGGAGTCGTCTCTTTCTGCCTTGCGTTGCCTCCTAGCAACGGTTGGGGCAAGCAGACTGCAACCGGCTCTCTTGACAACCGTTTACGGACGTCGTGGGAGGGGTTACGAACGTTCCTTCCCCCCACTTTCGTGCCACGCATATAATCTTAGGACCCGCGCTCCGAAACCAGAGGATGTTGTTCATGACGAAGGCCATAGAGGCCAGCCAAAAGCGGCAAATTCAGGAATTGGCCATTTTTCACGACGTGGCCAAGGCCCTGACCTCCTCTCTCGACCGTGATTCCATCCTTCAGACCATCATGGAAAAGATGGCGGAATACTTCCAGCCGGACACCTGGTCGCTGTTACTGGTCGATCAGGACCAGGAGGAGATGTACTTTGCCATCGCCGTGGGCACCGCCGCCGAAGTTCTCAAGAACGTGCGCTTGAAGGTGGGAGAAGGCGTTGCCGGTTATGTTGCGCAACACGGCGAACGCGTGATCGTGCCCGATGTCTACAGCGATCCTCGCTTCGCGAAGCGTATCGACGAGATGACGCGCTGGGAGACGCGGTCGATTGTTTGTTTCCCGCTGCGCGCCAAGGAGCGCGTACTCGGAGTGCTGCAACTGCTGAACGTGGACATGGAGCACTTCGGGGACCAGGAGATATTCTTTCTGCAGTCTCTCTGCGACTACGCAGCCATTGCCATTGAAAATGCCCGCGCGGTGGAGAAGATTCAGGAACTTACGATCACCGATGACTGCACCGGATTATTTAATGCTCGCCACTTGTACAAGACCTTGGAGACCGAGGTCTATCGCTCGGCTCGCTTCGGATACGAATTCACCATCTTATTCATCGATCTCGACCACTTCAAGTATGTCAACGATACCCATGGCCACCTGATCGGAAGCAAGTTGCTGGCGGAAGTGGGATACTTGGTCAAGGCGCAGCTTCGCCTCATCGACTACGCCTTTCGCTATGGAGGCGATGAGTTCGTCGTGCTTTTGCCGCAAACGGGAAAGGACGCGAGCTTAGTGGTTGCGAAACGATTACGCGACAACTTTCGGACTGGGCGGTTCTGCAGGGCTGAGGGCCTGAATCTTAATGTGCGCGCTTCGATCGGTCTGGCCAGCTATCCCCAGGACGCCAAGACACCCCAAGACATCATTCGTCAGGCAGATGAAATGATGTATCTGGTGAAAAATACCACGAGGGACAACATCGGGATTGCCCAACGCGGCGTGATGAAGTAGCCTTGCACTGGCCCTGTTCTCATGCCGAACTCCGCCTTCGAACTTAGACGAAAGCCTGAGAAGAGGAATCGGCTTCGATCGACGCGTCCATCGTCGATTCCGCCCGCACTGCCTTGCCATGTTCAGGGTTGGGGCGGGCGCCAAGTGAGTTGGTGTTCCGTGTCAGTTTTCTTTGTCCTCCATCGAGGCATCACATCACGGGCTGATCGCATCAAAATTAGCTTCCTCCATGATTGATATCCATTGCCATATTCTGGCCGACGTCGATGATGGTCCAAAGTCGTGGGATGTATCAGAGGAGATGTGTCGCATGGCGGCCGCGGATGGCATTGAACACATCGTGGCCACACCCCATGCCAACAATCGCTATCACTACGACCGCGAGGGCCTGCTCGAGGAGCTCGACCATCTGCGGCAGCGAACCGGGAACGTGCCCCGGCTCAGTTTAGGCTGCGACTTTCATCTTTCCTACGAAAACATTCAGGATGCCCTGGTGCGCCCCGAGCGCTATGTAATCGAAGGCAGCCGCTATTTGCTGGTTGAGCTCAGCAACTACAGCATTCCCGTGGGAGTCGCGGATTCCTTCGAGCGCATGCTGGCCATCGGAATCACACCGTTGATTACCCATCCGGAGCGCAATCCTATCTTGCAGAGGGCGCCGCAGCCGGTTCTTGATTGGGTGCAGCTGGGTTGCGGGGTACAGATCACCGCATCGGTCCTGACAGGTGATTGGGGAGAGATTCCGTGGCGAACCGCCCAGTGGCTGCTCAAAAAAGATGCCGCGCACGTGCTGGCTACCGATGCGCATGACACTCGGCAACGGCCGCCCGTGCTTTCGGCAGCTCGCGATGAGGTGGCGGCGTTATGCGGGGCGGATGTCGCTCAGGCACTGGTCGATGAGAATCCCCGGGCGGTGGTCAGTGGACAGCCACTGCCGTATTTCCCGCAGCCGCGGTAAGTCGCGAGCTGGCCGGGATTCGAGGCGCCGGATCTATTGGTCGTGAGACGCGCGTCCTCATCGAAGGCCACAAGGCTTCTGGCACCAAGAGAAAGCGGCGCCGAGAGAACTCAGTCAGGAGAAGTGAATTGGGCCGCTAAACTTTGGCAACAAATTCGCTTGCTACAGCGATCGCTCCGGTAGGTAAGGAGCGGCAGGAGTCAGCCCGCAACAGAACTGCTGCGCCTGCGAGAACCCAGTCATGGTACCAGGGAACCCTTGCATAGCCCACAGGGCTTGGCGCAGATCCGCACCCCTAGGTGCCTCGATAATGCCCTGGCCGAACTGGACTTGTGTCTTACACCATATCCCCCCTAGCATAGATGAACGGGAAAGATCGCTTTCTTGGTATTCCCGTTGGTCTTGGTCCTTTGCTGGATCATTTTTGTGGCCGGAACGTCGAATAGATCAGTACCAGGAAAAAATGTCACATCTTGAAAAAGAAAAGCAGAAGCTTGTTGCTCGCATACGACGCATTCGTGGCCAGGTTGACACCATCGAACGTTCGCTGACCACCGCTGATGACTGCGCCGACGTGTCATGCTTCTCGCTGCGGTGCGTGGCGGAGTCAACAGTCTTATGGCGGAGGTTCTCGAAGACCACATCCGTTTACACATGATGGAAAACGAGAAGAGGACCATGCCCTCTCGAGAACTGGCGGAGGATCTGATCGGCTTGGTGCGCGCCTACCTGAACTAGCCTCCCCCACTCGAGCCGCAGTCAGGATCCGTGGGCTGCTGTCGCTACCCCGACGACTGCCCGGCCGGTTCGAAGTGGTAGCCTAATGATGCAGCGAACAATGGTTGGTCGTTCGGCGAAGAGCAGTACGTTTCGACAATAACTAACAATTCATAGGAGGATTTATGGCAACGCTCAGAGTCACAGCGAAACCAGAGTTAGCGCCCATGAAGGTGGCGCAGGTAGCAAAGCCCGGAGGAGATTTTGAGATCGTCGAGCGCGCAGTTCCCGAGCCGGGCCCGAGACAGGTACGCATTAAGGTGCAGGCCTGTGGAGTTTGCCACAGTGATGAGCTCACGAAGGAAGGCCTTTGGCCCGGAATTCAATACCCCCGCGTTCCAGGGCATGAAGTGGCGGGCATCGTCGATGAACTCGGTGCCGGTGTTTCCGAGTGGAAGAGGGGGCAGCGCGTCGGTGTAGGCTGGCACGGCGGCCATGACGGAACGTGTCGCGAGTGCCGTCGCGGAGATTTTCGCAATTGCCGAAACTTGAAAGTTTGCGGCATCAGCTATGACGGCGGATACCAGCAATACATGGTGGCGCCGGCAGAGGCGCTGGTGGTAATACCGGAAACTCTCGGTGATGTCGACGCAGGCCCGCTGCTCTGTGCCGGAATTACCACCTACAATGCACTGCGCCACAGTGGTGCGCTTCCCGGCGATCTTGTTGCGGTGCAGGGCATCGGCGGTTTGGGTCATCTCGGAATTCAATTCGCGAACAAATTTGGTTACAAGGTTGCGGCAATCGGGCGCGGTGCCGAAAACGCGGCGCTCGCGAAGGACCTCGGAGCGAGCCTGTACATCGACAGCCAAGCGACGAACGTGGCCGAGGCATTGCAAAAGATGGGCGGAGCACAGGTCATCGCAGCCACAGCCCCGAACTCGAAAGCGATGTCAGAATTGATCGACGGTCTCGGTCCGAACGGCAAGCTCATCGTGATCGGTGCGACATTTGATCCCATGCAGGTCACACCGCTACAGCTCATCACTGGCAGTCGAACGATTCAAGGCTGGGCTGCAGGGACGCCAGCCGATGCCGAGGACACACTAAACTTCGCGGAACTAACCGGAGTGCGTCCCATGATTGAACGGTATCCACTCGAAAAAGCAGGCGAGGCATACGCGCGAATGTTGAGCGGCGAGGCGCGCTTCCGCGTGGTTTTGACGATGTGAGCTTGGCCCACGACGAGAAACCCTGCAAGCACTGGTCGATGAGCTCGCAAAGCTTGATGATGCGTCTTTGGTTGACGTGTTGAGCCAGTGCTTGCAGGTCGTTTGCGTCGTATTGGCGACTTCTATAATGCTCGTGCCGTATCAATAGCTGCCCAAGCCCACGGAGAGGAGCGTCTCAACGTTTTATCGCACGACACAAATCGATGGGCTGTCCGCTTCCCCTTATGCCCGGGTTTCCATACTCGAAAAAAATGCCGCGACAGGCAGGTGGGGGCTTGGGTTTCATAGGAGGCAGGCAGGGCGACGCTGGCAGTAGGACGACTCAACCGCGTTTGTCGCCAGAGTCGGCGCGCGAACCCCAAGCTGGCGCGAGCAAGCTCTTGTACTTGCGCAACGCCATTCCGCCAAGCCCAATCCCCATCAGCACCAACGTGCTGGGTTCGGGAGTACTCATAAACGATCCCGAACTGGCGAGGTACCATCCCCAATACGAGTCGTACGTAAACGTCAGCGTTAGCACTCCAGGCTTGGTGAGTAGTGTGAATGGCGTATCCGTGTTAATGATGCTCCCCTCGATGATCGCAATGGAGGCTGGAACCTTGACGGTGAACACGCTTTGTCCGTTGGTTGGAAACGTGAAACCCCCGGCATTAAAATTATTGGCGTTCAGTTCAATCTCGACGTCGGAATAGGACTTTCCACCGATGGTGCCAGAGGCAAAGTCCCAATAGATCATGGTTCCGCCGCCGCCGCTCGACCCCGGCAGGTATCCTGGTGCGTTGGTATTCGTGAACCAGTCGGCAGGCGTCCCTCCGCCTACGATTAGGTTCACTCCAGGCCCCGAAATCCTTCCGAACACGTTGTCTCCAAACCCTTCGTTAGGTTCGATAGCGAGACTGACGTTCAGATTGGTGAAGGAGTAGCTATCTGCAAACGCGCTGATGGACATCAGTAGACAGACACATGCGAGTATCGACAGAATGCGCTTCATGGCATTCCCTCCGCGGAGTCGGTCTTTGCGGCTGGCAATTTGAATCTACTAAGCCGACCGAACGGCTCTGCGAAAACACACATGACGCTCGGTGCCGGCTCCCCGTTTTCAATCCTTGAAGCCGACTCACCAGTCTTAGAGCCGCTCTACCTTGTGTTTCAGACTTCTAAGCTGTCTGACCAGCTCTGCGACTGCTCCGCACTGCGCAGTCTTAGCACCACTTTTAGCGACCCTTCAAGAAAAAAACAATTTTCACAGTTCAAACCAGTGGCAGCTGCGTGATCCAGTCTTGCGTCACGCGGTCGATCACATTCCGAAGAAGCGCCACCAAGTCAACCGGAATCTGCCTTCTGCCAACAAAAACGGCAAAAGGCATACCATCATTCCGCCACCTCAAATAGTTTCATCCCGAGCGCCCCCTGGCGGTCTGCGCCTAGCATCTGGACAGCGCAAATTTCGTAGATGTCCCGTCGCAGCAGATCGGGGAGCCGTAACTGCTTGTTCTTTCAGGGATTAAGGGATTAAAGGATTAAAGGAGAGCCGAAAGGGCTGGTTTTGTGCCTCACCCAATGGGTCGAAGCCCCCGCGCGAGATTTCACGAACAGCCTTTTCAGACCTAGATTCGCGGTTCAACGGCGATGTTTGCCGCTAGAGCGGCCACCGGAATGACCGCCTCCGCCTGAATGCCGGTTGTAACCCTTCCCGCCTTTCATTTTCGGGGCATGGCCGCCGGCTTGGAGACGCTCAGCACGGTGCGCGCCCCCAAACGGATGGAAGCCGTTCGA
>DASPVV010000019.1:0-33685 GCA_035622175.1 Terriglobales bacterium
CAGAACCTCTTCCGTTGTGCCGGGGTAGGTCGTGCTCTCGAGCACGATCAACTGTCCGGCGCGGAGGTGCGGTGCAATCGATTCCGCCGTGGAGACAATGTAGCTAAGATCGGGTTCGTGATATTCGTTCAGAGGAGTGGGTACGCAGATGACAATGGCATCCATTTCCCGCAAGCGGGCGAAATCAACCGTCGCGGAAAAACCGCCCTGGCGTGCAACTTCGATCTCAGTCGAAGGGATCCGATAGATATACGACCCGCCCGCACTCAGTGTATCGACCTTCTTCTTATCAATATCAAAGCCGGTCACCGGAAAGTGCTGCTCGTTGAACAAGAGAGCCAATGGCAACCCGACATACCCGAGGCCGATGATGCCGACCTGTGCCGTGCGGGCCTGGAGTTTATTCTTGAATTCTTGGGAGGTGATACTAGCTTCCTGAACCCTCGACATGAAACGACTCCGATCAATTGGATTTGCAGTCGACTGCTTGCAACGTCTGGTTCCCCACGCCAAACTCTAGAGGAGTACCGGATCAGTAGTTTGCCTGCCGCCGCGCCATGGCGCAGAGATGTGTAACGCCTGTCTATCGGGGGAACCGCGAACATTATACCGCCCTCCGCCTCCCCATCGACCTTCGTTCCTCGCGAACCTGGGCCGATAGTAACCCCGTTTGCCGATCGTCGAGAACGAACAAACTACGAAGACAACCACTTCCAGCAGGTTTCATTCTGTGGGGTCACGCCCTAGCCACGGCGGAAAACACAGTGCTCGATGTGGCACCGGGAACCGCGCATTCCCCTTAGCGTCGGCTGCTAAACCCATGAAACTAAGGTGACCGTTCCGCTGATTACCGGCACCAACTGGCCATTGTCGCACCGCATCGAATCCGGTAGTGCTAGTACAGGCGGACAATCTAACCCCGTCACTAAAGTTTATGCGACCTAATTACTCGCGTTCGCTCCTACGCTTCCTCATTACCATTTCGTTAGTTCTAATGAGTTTCCGTCGGTCTGCCTTTTCCCAGCAGACATCGTTTCTTCCCGATGACCCCGGCGGACTTGAGTCGGGTTTCGTAAATCCGGCCACCCAGTCCCAACCGCTGCCAACCGCACCCAGCCATGGTTTTTGGGACCGAGAGAACCGCATTCTCTTTGCCGCGGTGGCTGCGTCAAGTACTCTTGATTTTGCGGTCACCTATTCGAACCTGCAGAATGGGGGTAGAGAATTGAATCCGGTTACCCGCATATTTGCCGGCAATACGGCAACGCTAGCCCTGAATTTCGTGGGAGAAACCGCAGGCGTGATGGGTGTCAGCTACTTCTTCCACCGCACCGGACACCATAAGCTGGAGCGCCTGACGCCTATTCTTGACACCTGTGTGTCAGCGGGGGCGGTGACCTACGGATTGACGCACCACCGATAGAATCTCAACTGCTGTAGTTCCGGCGGACCTAAAAGGGTCGAGCCAGGCGAAAGGACCTTGCTCTCGCCGATGTCTGCGATAGCGGCGGGCGAGGACACCCCTTGCGCCAGAGTCCAATGCTCACCGCGATGGCCGGCGTTGACTCCGAACAGGAACTTTGCTGGGGAGATATCAACCCGCCCTTAAGATTTCTTGGATCTTGCAGCGCGGAATTTCTTCCATCGCAGCCGTTGTGCGGCGGCTATCCGTTTGCGCGCTGACGCAGGCATCCGACGACTCTTCGGTGCGGCCCCGAGCGTGCGGAGTGCTCGTAGAGCCGCATCAATGGTTTGGAGTCTTCCCTTCAGGACTCGGTGTTCGGCCGTAAGTGTTTGGACAACTGTCTGTAGTTTCACGGACCCGCATTATAGCAAAAGGACTGTGCTGCTCATGGTCCGGCTGGTGGTCAGGTGCGAAGAACTGCCATTGCAAGGCGCAGAGGGATGGAAACACTCCGCTAGCAACACTAATTGTCTGGCTGGTTATCACGTACGCTGCGCGCCCGCGCCGATCAGCATTGTCGGAGGTAGTTAGGGTGCCCACCCCGGAGGTGAGAACGTCGATCTGGTCATCGTGGCGACCAATATCCGGCACGATTTTCAGTTTCCTACGCGCTTTATTGTCCAATCGTGCTGGATTCCGCGTATGGTCCACGAAGATTGATCGGACTAAGCTATTGATTGCCTTCGCAAGCTGCGGGCGAGGAGGATGCATGTTGTATTACGCACTTATGTTCCTGGTGATCGCGCTAATCGTAGGTTTCTTAGGTTTTGGCGGCATCGCATTCGCAGCCGCAGGAATTGCCAAGATCCTATTCTTCATTTTCCTCGTAGTCTTGGTTGTGAGCCTCATTCTGCATCTGGCTCGAGGCTCAGCGAGGGTTTAGGCGGAACCAAGTCCGCGTCCGCTTGTTCGCCACAGACCGAGCGCCAGAGCCGTGAAGAAAACCAGCCCGCGGCGCCTTTCATCGTAAGTCTTGATGACGGTTGCCCTTGTCTGAACCTCCTCCACCGTTCCTTCGTAGTTGTCGATCTTGATCTCATCCCCGACCCGAAAGGGTTCAGCCCATAGCAGGAGCAGACCAGCAAGGAAGTTCTGGAGAATGTTTTTGAAAAGCAAAGCCAATGGCCACTCCGCCAATCCCGAGAATCTTGATCAGGTCTGCCGCTTGGAACGATGGAGCAATGATCGATACCGCGATAAGAAATCCAAGCAAGATTGTCGTCGCGCCAACAAGCCGCGCAAAGACCATTCCAAGGTTCTCGCGATGTCCATGAGTGCCGCGGCGAATCACGCGGCTTACCAGAATACTCAGAACATAGAACAGCAGAAAGACAACCATGGCCAGGATCAGCGCAGGAAGGCGTGAGATCACGACCTCGACCATGTGGCGTGCGGACTCCGAGAACCTCTGGAATGTCGTGACCATGCTCAGCCGTCAATCAGTAGATGCGAAATGCCTGCCCTACGCCCTCATAGGAATTACCGTAGGGAAGATTCAACATTTCCGAGAATACATTGAATCCTGTACTGCAAAAAGTTCCACGCCCGTGGTGAAACTGCCCGCTCGTTGTTATGAATCGAAGGCAACAAAAGCACTTACGTCGTGGCATCAGACATGCTTTCACGGGAGAATTCGCAAAAATCAACGATGTCGGAGGTGAATATGACTCACGGCAAGCAACGAGATTGGCGCGAACTCTGTGTCGCGGTGACCAACGAAAGCGACTCCGCGAAGTTGGGTTCACTGGTGCAAGAATTGATCGAGGCGCTAGAAAGGGGCGAACGAACCTGGCGTTACCCCGTTCAACCGTGGAACGCTCAAAATCGCGAAGCCGCTTGAAGCCAATCCGAAATCTGGATTGCCATCCTTAGGAGGTAGCGGGGAGGGAAGGCACAACCTCTACAAAAGACCTGAGCAGTTAGCCGAGCAGCGCGCCCGATGAAGAGCATGCGCGCAGGGTTTCGAGGTTTGCCTCGATTGCGCATGCGCGCACAAGAGTTGCGCAGGTCAGTTCCAGCGATTCGCCGAGCGGTTCGCTAGTTTGGGTGAGGGTGCTATCAGCACGCCTCTGAGATGCGAGCCGAACTGCAACGGCTGAGGCGGGACACGGAGACGGGCCAAGTGGGAGTTGCGAGTACGGGCACAATGGCCGCAGCGAACCTGCGGGCAGTCTGTCCTAGGTGTATACTCTCGTTGGCTGATTCATTTTCACGCAAGCCGATTCCAAGATTTGCTACGCATTCTAATTCCTTAGCACGCTGCCGCGTGACCAGGTTCAATTGCGTGATTGCACCGCAGACAATCCATGACGAACATGACACGTACCACTTCTTTCCGCTCCTCTCTTCTCGCCTCGCTGTTTCCTCTTCTCTTCTTCCTGGCTCTAAACGCAGGTGAGACCGATCCTACCCGCCCCGGCTATTATCGTTACCCCGCGATCTCTGGAGACATTATCGTCTTTACCGCGGAGGGCGATTTGTGGTCCGTCGGCGCCAAAGGCGGACCGGCCCGCCGACTTACTTCGAATCCGGGTCAGGAGCTCCACGCCGCCATCTCGCCCGACGGCAAAACAGTGGCCTTCTCCGCCGAATACGAGGGTCCCATGGATGTCTACACCATGCCGGTTGATGGTGGATTGCCGCAGCGTCTGACCTGGGACGCTTCCGGGATCGTTGGCGGTTGGACTCCCGATGGCCGCGTGCTGTATCGCACTCTCCGGTATTCCACGCTGCCCGATCCGAAACTCGTTGCCATAAGTTCAGATGGGCACCGCGAGATCATCCCGCTCTCGCAGGCTTCCGATGGCAGCTTCACTCCCGAGGGTAAGACGCTCTTCTTCACGCGGCTCAATAAACAAAGCAGCAACACGAAACGCTACGAAGGTGGCACTGCGCAGAAGATCTGGCGCTACAATTCTGGTTCGGAGGCCGTCCTGCTTACCGGCGATTATCTCGGCACTTCCTTCAATCCTATGTTCTGGAAAGGTCGCGTCTATTTTCTGTCCGACCGCGACGGCACCATGAACATTTTCTCAATGGATCCGCAGGGGCACGATGTTAAGCAGTTAACTCATCACCGAGGCTTCGATATTCCGTCCGCTTCGCTCTCCGAAGGCCGCATTGTGTATCCCTGCGGTGCAGACCTGTGGCTGCTGGATCTCAACACCGACCAGGACGCCATCGTCCCCGTTACCCTGGTTTCCGATTTCGATCAACTACGCGAACACTGGGTCAAGAAGCCTCTCGAGTATCTTTCCACCGCGCACGTTGCTCCGGACGGCAGCACCGCTGTGTTCACCGCTCGGGGTGAAGTCTTCACCCTGGCGGCTGCCCCGAGTGGCCGCACCGTTAAAGTCGCCGCTAATTCTGGTATCCGTTATCGCGATGCGCGCTATCTGCCCGATGGCAAATCAATTCTGGCCATTTCCACACAGACTGGTGAGACCGAATTCTGGAAATATCCTGCTAATGGGGAAGGTAAGCCCGAGCAGCTTACCACGAACGCCAAGGTTCTCCGCTGGGACGGCGTTCCCTCCCTCGACAGCCATTGGCTCGCGCATCGCGACAAAGATCAGCAACTCTGGCTGTTCGACCTCAAGACCAAGACCGACAAGAAAATCGCACAGTCCATGAACGGGGATTTCGACGACCTTACCTGGTCTCCCGACAGCCAATGGCTCGCTTACACCGAAACTGCCGACAATACCTTCACTCAGCTCAAAGTTCTCAATGCCAATTCCGGCGAAATCCACGTCCTGACTTCCGATCGCTACAACAGTTTCAGCCCTGGCTGGAGCTCCGATGGCAAATGGATCTACTTTCTCTCTGACCGCATGCTCAAAACCATCATTCCCTCCCCTTGGGGGCCGCGACAGCCCGAGTCGTACTTTGATCGGTCCATGAAGGTCTACGAACTTGCTCTTACAGTGGGGCTGCGTTCGCCGTTCGCCCCCGTAGACGAACTACATCCGGAGCAACCCGCCAAGTCTGAAGAAACCACGCCTTCCAAGCCTGCCGACACAAAGGACAACAGAAGCGCCGGTACAAAGCCGGCGACTGAGAACAAGACCGCCGACGCAAAGAAACCCGGAGATGAGAAAAAGACGGAGGAGAAGAAGGCGCCTCCTACCGTGAACATCGATTTCACCGACATCGCTTCCCGCCTGAACGAAGTTCCCATTCCGCCGGGGAACTACTCGGCGCTTCAGGCTACTGACAAGCGTCTATGCTGGCTCGATGACACTACCGAAGCCAGCCGCAAGCACAACCTGCAATGCGTTGATATCGCCAACAAGGGCGATCCACCCGAAACCATCTGGGCGGACGTGAAAGCGTTCGAAATTTCCGCCGACCGCAAGAAGAGTTTCGTCTCGAAGGGAGACGACTTTTACATCATAGACGCCGAAGCCAAGCCCGCCACTATTGCGGACGCAAAAGCTCTTGCCAAAGCCAAAATCGACATGTCTCGCTGGACCATCCTCACCAATCCCCGCGTGGAATTTCGCGAACTGTTCCTTGATTCCTGGCGCCTGGAACGGGATTACTTCTATGACCGCAACATGCACAACGTGGACTGGCCGGCGATTCGTGATCGCTACTTGCCTCTAGTCGATCGGGTCGCTGATCGGGATGATCTCAACGACCTGATCGCGCAAATGGTGGGCGAACTTTCTGCCCTCCACATCTTTGTGAGGGGTGGCGATGCCCGAAAGCCCGCCGACCAAGTCGATATTGCGTCGCTGGGAGCGATTTTGAGGCGCGATGAGAAAGCCGGCGGCTACATGGTCGACCACATTTATCTGCACGATCCCGATCTTCCCAACCTCACGCCTCCGCTTGCGAAAGCGGATTCACTTGTCCACGAGGGCGAGGTCATTGTAAGTATCGACGGCGATGATCTGCTCAATGTCACAGACGAACGGGCTCTGCTCCGGGGCAAAGCCGGCCGTAAGGTTCTGCTTCGGGTGAAATCTGCCAACGGCCAGACTCGCGACGTTCTTGTCGCGGCTGTGTCTGAGGAAGACGAACGCAATCTCCGTTATAGCGAGTGGGAATATTCGCGGCGCCGCAAAGTGGAGGCCGATTCTCGGAATCACATTGGCTACATTCACCTTCGCGCCATGGGTTCCGACGATATGGAACAATGGGTACGCGAATTCTATCCGGTATTCGATCGCCAAGGCCTGATTATTGATGTTCGTCACAACGGCGGCGGAAACATTGATTCCTGGATTCTTGGGAAGTTGTTGCGCAAGGCGTGGTTCTACTGGCAGCCACGGATCGGCAATCCGTACTGGAACATGCAGTACGCTTTCCGTGGGCACGTTGTCGTTTTGTGCGACGAGAACACCCGCTCCGACGGCGAAGCGTTCACCGAAGGGATTCGCCGCCTCAATATTGGCAAGATCATCGGAATGCGTACCTGGGGTGGCGAAATCTGGCTATCCGCGAACAATCGGCTCGCCGACGAAGGGATTGCGACAGCCGCTGAGACCGGCGTGTACGGTCCCGAGGGCAAGTGGTTGATCGAAGGCCACGGCGTCGACCCGGACATTGTGGTTGACAATCCCCCGCACGCTACGTTTGCTGGGAGCGATGCCCAACTAGACGCTGCAATCAAATATCTACAGGACGAAATCCGCAAAGATCCGCGGTCAGTGCCGCGGCATCCGTCGTATCCGAGCAAATCTTTCAACTACGAGAAGTAGTACTGGCAGAACGCCTTGATCAGCGTCAGGCCGCAGACCTTCCTCCATTGGCATCGCAAGGGTTTTGCCCTGACCACCATTGGCCGGTTTTAAGGTGACCGCTGAGGATACTATGCCCACCCGACTCGGTGAATGGGTCGGAAGGGTGGTAAGGCTAGGGCCGCCAAGTACGACAGGGCAACACTGAAAAAATGGGCACAGCGAGGAGGTAGGCCGCGCAAGAACGAGGGAAAGAAGAAATGAAGAAGACCGAGGTCAAAAAGAAGATTCGTGGTGTCTTTGAAAAGACTCCCGGTTCGGGCGTCTGGTGGATTCGTTATGCCGATGCCGGTGGCAGGATTCGACGGGAGAAGGCCGCCACGAAAAGCATGGCGCTGACACTCTATCGCAAACGGAAGACTGAGGCATTGCAAGGCGCAAGTTGCCTGAAACGTTGCGATCTCGGCCAATTATCTTTGCCGAGATCGCCGACGCAGCGCTCGAATACTCGAGGGTGGAGAAGGCAAGTTACCGCGATGACTGCAGCCGGATGCGGCGTATTGTCTCGCGGTTTGGCAACTGCGTTGCTGAGAGCATCAGGCCGGAAGAGTTTGAGCAGTGGCTCGCATCGGAGATGCGGTGGACGCCAGCCACTAAGAATCGCTACATCGCCTTGATCAAGCTAACCTATCGCCTCGCTGAAAGGAATGGCAAGGTTGAAGAGAATCCTGCGCGAGTGCTGCGGATGAGGAAGGAAAACAATGAAAGGGTGCGATACCTTGGGCAGTATGCGGCGGACGAGGATGCCAAGCTCAGAGCCGTGATTAGTGCTGAGTGGCCTGAGCACATGCCGGAGTTTGAGATCGCCTTGCATACAGGAATGCGGCGCAGCGAGCAATATCGGATGGCATGGCCAGATGTTGATTTCGGGCAGCGGGTGCTTACGGTGCCGCAAAGCAAACATGGCGAGAAGAGGCATATCGGGCTGAACTCTGCGGCGATTGCTATGCTTGAGTTTCTACGGGGACAGAGCGAGGGCCAGGGCCATGTTTTTTTGAGCATGAGAACCAATCAGGCGCTACAGGGCAACAAGCATTGGTTTGAGGCAGCCGTGAAGAGGGCGGGCATTAGAGATTTTCATTGGCATGATTTGAGGCATACCTTTGGCAGTCGGCTGGCGATGGCCGGCGTAGGGCTGCGCACTATTCAGGAGTTAATGGGCCACAAGACAATCCAGATGACTTGTCGATACGCTCACCTCAGTCCACAGCATCAACTGGCTGCTGTTGAGAAACTGTGCGATCAGCGCGCAACAACTGACACCATAACTAGCACCAGGCATTTGAGTGGCGAGAGTCAGAGCGATGCTAAATTACAGCAAGTCAATTAGAATGTTGAAGAAATAACGAAATGGGCGCGTAGCTCAAACGGATGGAGCATCGGATTTCTAATCCGAGGGTTGCAGGTTCGAATCCTGCCGCGCCTACCATCAGTCCGACCCGCATAAACACTGGCTCAAATCACTCTTGTAGCGATCCGTGTAGCGGTTAGTGACTGGGTCGATTGTAGTGGTTTTGTAGCGGGTTTCGATTCCCAAGCTTCCTGTCGCTCCTGGGTGTCGAGCATATCGGCCGGATCAACGATCCCATACCTGGCCAGCATCTTCGATCCTGGGCGCCATCCCATCGTCGCATTGGAAACCATAAACGCACCACCGTTGAAGTTTGCCATTGAGGGTTTCTAGAGGAAGATGGCATTACTCTCATGTCAGCCTGTGAACAAATGGGCCGAGACCACTCTCAGGTATCAGGTAGACAATTCGCGGAGCAGGTCTGGTTACCTTGAAAGCATCGAACCCAAAGAGAGGAAGTTCCTTCGAGCAAGGCCTTCGCAACGTTCAACATGATCAGAGTCTTGCCGTGTCCAGCAAGCCCACCTGAAACTATTCAGGCTTGCTGAGCTGGGCACCATGGGAGTCTCGCAATTGCTGCCGCTGGGGCAGGCATTCCTGCAGAGGATGCCATTCGCGATGCCATTCGAGCTAGGCGAGTGCGTTGTCACGAATCAGTGCCGCAGGGGGTTCGTGAGGCAGGACTTCGACAGGTACCGGCACAGCGACTCAGCGAGGCAGGCACGGCCGCATACGACGCACTGTTCTATGATCTCGGAAAGGTGCCCGCCAGTGCTTAAACGGGCCGCAATGGAGTAAAAAACCATGCTAACAGCCGGTCAATTCCTCCTCTCTTCCATCGTGTATCCTATCTTGTCTCGCATACGCCACTCGTCCATCGGAATCACTAGGTTGTCTCTGACATGAGGCAGCACCAACCTTCTGCTTACAGGACCGAGCACACTGTGTACTGATGGATCAACCTCAGCCTCTTTAGCGATGATCAATCCAAGTAACAGCAGCATCGCATTACGTTTTCTCATTGGGGTTCATGCTAACACTTTTCCGCTTTCACAGTGATTCGGCCCGCAGTGTTTCAGTGCCCAGAGGTTCAAGTAAGGCCGCCACAGCATCTCGCTGCGTACCATGCCACGGGCCGAAATTCGATCCATTGTTTCAGCGAGGGATGGTAGGTCGCCGCCACGGTCATCAGCCCTAGGTTGTGAGTTCCAAGCACATTGCCTAGAATTAGTAAACACTGGCCCATCGATAAGTCACGAGCGAATTCCTTCTGAGGATCATTGACAGGTGGCGCCGGTTGCGGATCTACCGAGGGGGTCTTGCTGCCGAAAACTGAGGAGAAACGTCGATCCGCGAAGACTCTCGCCCGTAATTTCCTAAAATTCCGGAGTCACCCCACTTCAATCCTTCGAATACCGAGGACCTCAGCACAAGGTGTGTAACGCCAAATCGGGGGGCAGGGTGATTCGCTTGGGCATTGTCATACCGAGACAGTATCGCAGGGCGTCGGAATTGTCCGGTTCGACTTGGTCATTTCAAACATCGCATGGGCGAATTTTTCATGGGGGAACTCACGGTGAATCCGCCAGCCCCGGCTCTCATAAAACTGAACGGCCCGAATATTGGACTTGACCACGCGAAGGCGAAATGTTTCATGGCCGCGACCGCGGACCTCAAGTTCCGCCTGCTCGAGTAACTTTGCACCGATGCCACGTCGGCGGTTATCGCTTCGGACCCATAAATCAGTAATCCATTCATCCTGCGTCATGGTCACGCCGATAATCTCTTCGCCGGCGATTGCCACCCAAGCTGATATCCAGTCCGGCTCCCCAATCGGTACTTGAGAAGGACCAAATAGATACGCAAAGGTCTCATCCGCGATAGCTTGTACCAGCGCGTGCACCGCGTTGTTCTCGTTCGGTCTCGCTCGTCGGATGACTATTTCTGTCTTCACGTTGCGAAGGTTCTACTCCGCTCGGACAACTTGGTCCTTGCGGTTGTGAGTCTGCGTCCCCCTATCAACACTCGCTCTTCGTAGCCATCAGCCACTGCGAGCGCCAACGTGAATTAGACGCAGCTTGCAGAATTTGGTAGGCGCGGCAGTCACCGCGAATCCGCGCTGAAACAGCAAATCAAGCCCCGAACCGAGCACCGTTGGCTTTCGAAGGCATTCTAAACCATGGGAAAACAAGCACCTGGTTCCCGAAATCATTGCACAGCACGAACCGGGCCGGGCCCTACGCCGGGGTCGCCGACACGGTCACGTGCCGTTCGTCTTAGATGAGTGGGACTTGCAAGGTACCGGCCGCCGGAGATGAGTTGGCCCCAATGGAATGATGGACTCCGGAATTCGCCAACGATACGCTAGGATACCGGCATTGCCGAGGTGAAGCAGGTGATCACGGCGACCCCCAATTTTTGTTATAGTGCGTGCCGCGGAGGTCTTTATGCCGAGGATAGTTCGCTGCGGCCTGATTCAAGTCCGGAATGTGCTCGGGGCTGATCACTCGCTGGCGCAAATCAAGAAGGCGATGGTCGACAAGCATCGCAAGCTGATCGAACAGGCGGCCAAGAAAAAGGTCCAAATTCTATGTCTGCAAGAGCTCTTTTACGGGCCCTACTTTTGCGCCGAGCAAAATCCACGGTGGTACGAACTGGTCGAACCCGTGCCCGGGGGGCCAACGACCGTTCTCATGCAAAAGCTCGCCGCACGGCATCGCATGGTCATGGTGGTGCCCGTGTATGAGGAGCAGATGGCGGGCGTGTATTTCAACACGGCGGCGGTGATCGACGCGGATGGCCGCTATTTAGGCAAATATCGCAAGCACCACATTCCGCACTGCCATCCGGGTTTTTGGGAGAAGTTCTATTTCACGCCCGGCGATCTGGGATACGAGGTTTTCCAAACGAAATATGCCAAGGTCGGCGTGTACATCTGCTACGACCGTCATTTTCCGGAAGGGGCACGCATTCTGGGCCTCAACGGAGCAGAAATCGTGTTCAACCCTTCGGCGACGGTGTCGGGACTGTCCGAATATCTGTGGGAGCTGGAACAGCCGGCGCATGCCGTGGCGAACGGCTATTTCGTCGGGGCCATCAACCGTGTGGGCGAAGAGAAGCCGTGGAACATCGGAGAGTTCTACGGCAAGAGTTATTTCTGCAATCCCCGGGGCAAGATCTTCGCTCAGGCCAGCCGGGATAAAGATGAGCTTCTCGTCGCTGACCTCGATCTGGAGATGATCCTCGAAGTGCGCAAGGTGTGGCAGTTCTTCCGTGATCGCCGTCCTGAAACCTACAGTCCGCTGACCGCGCATACCGGGAAACTAGTGGCGGCAGCGGATTGACCCAACGGAAATCAGAATGCCTACTTTCGCGGCTTCAAAAAGCATCGAGTCCAGCTCGCTCTACAACCCGGATCTCGCCCCCACGAACGCGAATCAGAGGACCTGGAGACTCTATAACTACGCCGCCCTCTGGGTCTCCATGTCGGTGAACATCCTGACTTACATGCTGGCCGCCAGCCTGATCCAAGGCGGAATGAGCTGGCGACAGGCGCTGCTGACTGTGTTCGTGGGTAATCTCCTTGTGTTGGTCCCGATGTTGCTGAACTCGCACCCTGGAACCCAATACGGAATTCCATTCCCGGTGCTTGCGCGCTCGTCGTTTGGGGTGCTCGGAGCCAATATCGCCGCGGTGTTGCGGGCGCTGGTGGCGTGCGGATGGTTCGGCATTCAGAGCTGGATTGGCGGCGAGGCGATCAATACTCTCTTGGGGACCCTGTGGCTGGGCTGGCGACAAGTTCATGCCGGAGTCGCCATTTGCTTCCTGGTGTTTTGGCTGATCAACCTGATCGTGATCCTGCAAGGAATCGAGTACATCCGCTTTCTACAAGGTATCAGCGCACCCATTCTGTTGGCGGTAGGAGTGCTTCTTCTAGGGTGGGCCTATGTGGTCGCCGGTGGTTTCGGCCCCATGCTGTCGGCTCCATCGCGATTCAGCGGCTTGTCCGATTTCTTAAAATTCTTCGTGCCCGCGCTCAACGGCACGGTTGGATTCTGGGCGACGGTCTCGCTGAACATTCCCGACTTTACCCGCTTCGCCCGCAGTCAGAGTGAGCAAGCCATCGGACAAGCGCTGGCTTTACCCGCGACCATGACCTTGTATGCATTCATCGGGATTGCGGTCACGTCGGCGACGGTATTGATCTATGGAACCGCCATCTGGGATCCGGTGCAACTCCTCAGCCGCTTCCACTCTCCCTTGGCCGTGGTGATCGCGCTCATCGCCATCTTGCTGGCCACCCTCAACGTGAACATCGGGGCGAATGTAGTCTCGCCCGCGAACGACTTTTCCAACCTGCGGCCACGCCTTATCCGCTTCAAAACCGGCGGCGTGGTCACCTGTTTCGTGGGACTTGCCATGATGCCTTGGAAGCTGTTGGCCGACTATCGCACATTCATTCTGGGATGGTTGGGCGGTTATGCAGCCTTCCTTGGGCCCATCGCCGGGATCATGATTTGCGATTATTTTCTGATCCGGCGCCGTGTTTTGCTGCTCGAGGACCTCTACCTTCGCGGCGGCGCCTACGAATATTCCCGGGGAGTAAACTGGCGTGCTGTCTGCGCCTTGGCGCTCGGTGTGGGAACCGCTCTCATCGGGTTGATTGTTCCCTTGCTGCGGCAGTTGTATGACTACTCCTGGTTGGTAGGCTTCGCGGTTTCGTTCATGGCTTACTACGCCCTGATGCGGTCTCGGCGGGAACTGGCGGCCAGCACGGTTGGAGCGTAGGGGCGGAGGTGATTGTCAGCCAGTACAGAACCAGACAGAGGACCAATAAGGCTGAAGCGTTCCTGCCGGTCTTTGATCATCGATGATTCAAGAACGATGGCGTCAGCGCCTGATCTTTTGAAACTCTGCCATCACCTCAGTTTGAAATGCGCCCAGCTGTTGTTCCTCGTTTCCCGACATCAGGTAGAGGTTGAACTGAGTAACGCCGGCGGCGGAGAGCACCTGCAACTTTTGAACCTGGGCGGGCGCTGGCCCGAGCAAGCAGAAGCGATCGACAACCTCATCCGTCACAAAGCTCTTGTTGTCGCTGTCCACCTCGCAATGATGCCGGTAATCGTAGCCCCCACGGCGGTTCACATACGCGGTCAACGAGGCCGGCAACTCCTCAGGCCGGTAGCGGCCAACCAGGTCCACCACGTGGTTCGACACCAGCGCAGGGAACCAGCGCACTCGTTCGCGGGCAAGCTTCACATCGTTGGACACCCAAGCCGGGGCCGCAGCCATGACCTCGATCTTGCCGAAGTCACGCCCAGCCTGGCGGGCACCTTCCCGCACAAACCCGATACACCAGGAAATCAGGTCGGGATCGGCAAACTGCAGGATAATACCGTCGGCAACGCGTCCGGCCATCGCGAGGACCTTGGGGCCGTATCCGGCAATCCAAACCGGCGGCGAACCGGCAGCCCAACGGATACAAGTGGGTTGTCCTTCGTATTCGACTTCTTGTCCAGCCGTGAGCGCCCGAAACGTGGTCACCGCCTTTTCCAGTTGTGACCAAGTCACCGGTTGTTTCCCGAGCACACGTCGCGAACTGTCCCCGCGTCCGATTCCCAATACCATGCGTCCGTGAGATACCAGGTTCAGGGTGGCGTAGAGGCTGGCGGTGACCGTGATGTCGCGCACCGCGGGATTGGTAACGCAGGTTCCTAGCCGCAAGGAGCGTGTATTCGCCGCCATCAGGGTCAGCAGCGGATAGGGCTCTTTCCACAAGATGTGAGAATCGAAGATCCAGCCATACTGGAAGCCGCCATCTTCGGCCTGCCGCGTGAGGTTGAGCATACGCTCAATCGAGAGATCCGGTTTCAAGGTAAAGCCAAATTGCATGCAGGTCCCGGTTCCTTTGCGAACGCGGCGGCAGTTTAGCATAAAATGCCACATCGGCTGGGTTCGGACGGGAGGGAGCATGGGTTGGGACAGCATCATCACGCAGGGCACGGTGGTCACGGCTACGGATACGTACGCTGCGGATGTGGCCATTCAAGACGGCAAGATCGTGGCCATGGCGAACGATCTTCCTCGCGAAAATGCAAAGCGTGTGTTGGATGCCAGCGGCATGTACGTGATGCCGGGAGGCATCGATGTCCATACCCACCTCGACATGCCCTTTGGCGGCACCACCAGTTCCGATGATTTTGAAACCGGCACGCGCGCAGCCCTATTCGGGGGGACGACCACTTTGATTGACTTCGCGATCCAGTACAAGGGGCAATCGCTGCGCCAGGCCTTCGACACCTGGATGGAGAAAGCAGCCCGGAGAGCGATCTCCGACTACGCCTTCCACTGCATCATCACCGACCTGTCGGAGGCGCGGCTGGAGGAACTCCGTGCTCTGGTGCGTGATGGCGTGACCAGTTTCAAGCTTTTTATGGCCTATCCCGGCGTCTTCATGCTCGACGATGCCTCGATCTTCAAAGTCTTACAAGCTGCCGCCGGGCAGGGCGCGCTGGTTTGTATGCACGCAGAGAATGGTGGTGCCATCGACGTGATCGTGCAGCAAGCCTTGGCGGAAGGCAAGACCGCGCCTAAGTATCACGCCTTGACCCGGCCGACTACCGCCGAAGCAGAAGCGACGGCGCGTGCTGTTGCCTTGGCGGAAATGGCGGGAGCGCCGGTTTACATCGTTCATTTAAGCTGCCATGATGCTCTCCTCAAGGTGCGCGAGGCACGTGACCGCGGCTTGCCGGTTTATGCTGAAACCTGTCCACAGTATTTGTATCTTTCGCTCGAGAATTTTGAGGTTCCGGGCTTCGAGGGCGCCAAGTATGTCTTTACCCCGCCGCTCCGGGAGAAATGGCACCAGGAAAAGCTCTGGGAGGGATTACGTCAAGATCAACTGCAGGTCGTCTCGACCGACCATTGTCCCTTCTGTTTCAAGGAGCAAAAGGAACTGGGCAAGGATGACTTCACGAAAATTCCGAATGGCGGACCCGGCATCGAGCATCGTCTGAGTCTGGTTTATAGCGGCGGAGTGGAGGGCGGCCGCATCAGCGTGAACCGCTTCGTGGAATTGGTGGCGACCACGCCGGCCAAATTGTTTGGATTGTATCCGCGCAAAGGCACCATTGCCGTGGGCAGCGATGCCGACCTGGTGATTTTCGATCCCCGACGGCAGCACACGATCAGCGCCCGAACCCACCACATGCGCGTCGATTACTCGATGTTCGAAGGTATCCAAGTAACCGGCCTGCCTCACGTGGTGCTCTCCCGGGGTGAAGTGATGGTAGAAGGCGCCCAGTTTTTCGGACGGGCCGGGCGCGGACAATTTGTGAAACGGGCTACCTACAATCCGGTATGACGGAGTTCGGCGAACCACCGCGTTGCCACCGTAGACCTGCTCCGCAGCACCGCTAGCTGCGACAGGGCAAATCGGTTTTCATCGGCCCTTGCAAAGGCGAGCGGTTCGAAGGATCATGGAGCGTCCCCTTGGGCTGAAATGCAAGCAAATCCAACCTGAGCTGAGGTACCCAGTCATGGTCAATGCGTCGGAGTTGCGCGAGGGAATGGCCATCCGCATCGAGGGGCAAGTGTACAAAGTTCTCGGTGTGGAAGCGAAAGCTGGAGCCGCCAAGATGGGCGGTGTCGTCAAGACCAAGCTGATCAATGTTCGCAGTGGACGGATGTGGGAGCCGCACTTCCGCCCGTTGGAGCGTTTGGAGGACCTGGAACTCGAGCGGCGCCCCATGGAGTTTCTCTTCGCCGAAGACGACACCTGTACTTTCATGCACCCTGACACCTACGAACAGGTCGAGGTGGCACGCGCCATCCTCGGACCGGGGGAAAGATTTCTCCAGGCGGGCATGCAACTGCCGGTCGAGTTCTTTGAAGGTGAGCTCATTAGCGCGGTGTTCCCCGATTTAGCCGAAGTTCGCGTAGCCGATACCGCGCCCGCCACGCACTCGCAACAAGACAGCGCCTGGAAAGAAGCAACCTTGGAAAACGGTCTGGACATTCGTGTCCCCATGTTCATTGCTCCGGGTGAAAGGGTGCGGGTCGAGGTGAAAACCGGGCGTTACATAGAACGAGTGCGCAGTGAGCGAAAGCGCAGTGCATGAAGATATCCTTCCGACACCAGCGGAGGACAGTATGCTCGAGATGAATGCCGTCCGCATGGAGTTTCCCTCCGATGCCAACATCATCGTAGGCCAGTCGCACTTTATCAAGACGGTGGAAGATCTCTATGAAGCGATCACGACGACCGCACCGCAAGCCAAGTTTGCCCTGGCATTCAATGAAAGCTCCGGTGCGTGCTTAACCCGTTCTGACGGAAATGACCAGGCGCTGCGTGACGCGGCCATCCGCAATGCGCAGGCATTGGCCTGCGGTCACACTTTCGTATTGCTGCTTCAGAATGCGTACCCGATCAACGTTTTGAACGCGATCCGTAACATACCCGAGGTTTGCTCCATATTCTGTGCTACAGCCAACCCGGTCGAAATTATCGTGGCGCAAAGCGCGCAGGGCCGTGGTGTGCTCGGGGTCATCGATGGCAGTTCGCCCAAGGGAGTGGAGAGCCAACCTGACATAACATGGCGGCACGACCTGCTGCGCAAGATCGGTTACAAGCGCTAGAGGAGGAGAGGGCAGTTGCCAGAAGTCTAGGTCGATCCGAGCACCTGGATTGAAAGGCCGGGGATCGGATGACTCGAGCCCGTGGCTCGTTCTCAATGTGACGGCGGCAGGTCACTGGACCACGCGTCAGCCGTGATCGACCACGTCGTTCCGGCACGGTTCCACACGGTCAAGTACTTACCCCGATCTTCTCGCATGGTGCCATCACTCTGGGGTACGCGCATGCGATAGGTCCCGACATCCCAGGCGACATTGCCGCTCTGCTTAATATACGAAACATCGAAGGAGAGGTCGGAGACACCATGGGCCAGGGGAGTCCGCAAGTACTGCCGGATCGAATCCCTGCCGTGCACGGCTTCGTGGTGAGGAGGGAGGTACACGGCGTCGGGAGCATACGTCGTAACTACCTTGTCCAGTCGCCAGCATTCCAATGCTGCGCTCATTGGTCTCCGATCTGGCGTATCACGGCCGCCTTGACAGGCCGCGCTTTGCTGCGGCGGGTGGGAAGGGATGGGCGTACTGAGCGTGGCGCAAGCTTCTTCCCTCTGGTCTTCATACGAGTTGCCTCCCGCGCGTCAGCATCTGAGATAGATTCTACGCCCAGCACAGCCGCCGCTCCGGCGGGCGCTCCTCGAGGATTTCGGGCAGCATTCCCCTCCTGGTCGATGAGCGGCCCGAGGTATCGGACAAGCTGGTTATTCAGCGTCGTGATAGATCACCCCGAGGGTAAAGCGGGTGCCTCTTCGGACCCTGCTCACTCCATGTCGCAAGTTCACCCGGTAGTAGCCGCGACTGCCTTTCACCGGGCGTGAGCGTGTCGCGAAAACCACCATCTGTCCCTGCTCCGGTATGATCACTTCGGCCTTCGATTGGGCGCGGGGTTGTTGCTCCACCAGCACAAATTCGCCCCCGTCGTAATCGCTGCCGGGCCGATTCAGAAAGCAGGTCAGCTGCAGCGGGAACGCCACCTGGCCGTACAGGTCTTGATGAAGACAGTTGAAATCCCCAGCCTCGTAATGCAGCAATAAAGGTGTAGCGCGGTTCTGTCCCTTTTTCTGGCAGATTGCCAGCAAGCCTGAATGCTTTGCGGGGAAGACGTCGCGAAGGCCGAGCACCCGATTCCATTCATTGGCAACGGGCGCGAGATAGGCATAACTGTGCTCCCGCAACTGGTGCACAATCCGGGGGAGGGGATACTGAAAATACTTGTAATCTCCGCGGCCAAAGCGATAGCGCGCCATGATGATGTGACTGCGAAAGGCCGATTGCGAGGGATATAAGCTGATCAGCGCGGCGCATTCCTCCGGAGTGAGGAAGGCAGGCGTGAGGGCATACCCGAGTTCCCTGAGCGAGGCGCGAAGAGTATTCCAGTCGAGCTGGGCCAACCGCTCGGAGATCTCGGCTGCTACCATGGTCGCCGGCATAGCTAAAGTCTGGCAGAGGAAGCGGACTTTTGCCATCCGGATCTTGCCCGCAACAATCTCCTCGTTTCAGCGGATCTTCAATTCCTCGAGCAGAGCAGCTTTGAGCGTTTTCTCCTGATCTTGGCGGAGCTTGGCCTGGCCCGAAGTGAGGTAAAACACGTCGATGGCCATCTCGCCTTCTGTATCAATGAGGGCGATTTCAATGTTGTAGTTGTGGGTGGAAAGTTGGGAGCTGATGCGGTGCAGCAAGCCGGGGCGGTCCTGAGCGATCACCTCGAGCAGCGTACTGTGGGAGGAGCATTCGTGGTCAAAGTCGATCCGAGTTTCCACCTGTACTCTGGGATGGCTTTGCTGGGCACGCAGGCGATCCCGCAGCATGCGATCAAGATCGGCCCTTCCCAGGACCGCGTCCGCCAGGCTGGCTTGGAACCGCTTCCATTCCGGCAGGTTCAACTCCAGGGTGCGAAACGGGTCGGTGAAATAGAATGTATCGACAACCACTCCCGCTCGATCCGAAAATGCGTTGGCTTTGACAATGTTCATGCCCCAGGCTGCGAGCACTCCGGCAATCGTCGCGAACAGGTAGGAGCGGTCCAACGTGACCACGGTGACCTCGTACCAATGGCGGCCGCGCTTCAGGGTAGACTGCACCGGATCATTTTCGAGTCGCTGCGCCATCTCAAAATGGCGCAGGATCTCTTCTGGGGGGTAGCTCCTCACGTAGCGGACCGGAAGGCCCTCTAAGAAGCTTTTGATTTTCTTGCCGGCAATGGGAGCCAAGGTGTGCAATCGGTCCAGAGCCTCGTCCTCCCCGTCGGTTTGCAGGGGCTGATCGGCGCTTCGGTTCAAGGAATTGGCGGTGGCGATATACACCTGCCAGATATTCTCCGCCTTCCACGGGGTGAGAGCGTCCGGGTTGACCGACTTGATATCCGCATAGGTCATGAGCGAGAGCATCTTCAATTGCTCTGGGGTCCCGACCTTGTCTTGAAAGGCTTGGATGGTGGAGGAATCGAAGATGTCGCGTCGCAGCACCGCCGAGAGCTCCAGGTGATTAGCAATCAAAAACAAAACCGTTTCCCGGTCGGGCGGATCCAGATCCAGGCGCTCGAGCGATCGGACGGCGATTTCCAGACTGTTGGTTACATGATCGCCTGCCGTGACGCCCTTGCCGGTGTCATGCAGCAGCAGAGCGAGGAAGAGTAATTCCGGCCGCTCCAGCTCGTGAAACAGCTCACCGTACCTTTGATCCCATTCCGATTTCGACTGGCTGAGCTGGTGCAGGCTCTCAATCGCTCGAAAGGAATGCTCGTCCACGGTATATCTGTGATAGAAATCCCGCACCACCAGGGAATCAATGATCTGCAATTCCGGAAGCAGCAGGTTCAACAGACGCAGCGAGTGCATCGCCCGCAATGCGTCCGCGGCATAAGGCTCGAGCAAGATGACCTGCAGAGCTTGCCAAAGCTCGGCTCCTTGGGGTGGAGTAGCCGCCAGTGCGGGCAGCACCTGTTCGACCCGATGTTCGGTCGTGGTGCTCAATCTCAACCCGTGATGCGCCATGAAGTCGAACATCCGCAGGACAACGTGTGGATCCTCGACGGAGGCAGCCTGCGGCAAGAAGATCAGACCGTCGACGACGGAGAACTCGGAATTGGAAACCCGCTGCTTCCAGTTTTGAAAGTGGCGAAATAAGGATGACCGGGCGGCGGGAATCTCCTCGAGAAGCTGAGTGGACACGCGGTGCATGGCGCGGGCATGTGCAAAGTAAATCCGCATCCACGCGGCCGGGGTAAGCGCCTCCGCGGTCCCAATCTTTCGGGCTGCGGCCTCGTCTTGATCTGACCATGTGAGTGTGTTGTCATCGCGTCCGTGGCGGTAGTGCAGAAAACAGCGCAACGCGAGGAGGAATTCAAGCGCCGGTTCCAGTTGCCGGCGGGACGAGGACGCAAGCAACGATTTGAGTTCAGGCCAATCCCGCAGCTTCTCCATGGCGGAAATCAGACTCAGCCAGAAGGCCAGGTTGTAATCCCGCAGCCCACCCGGAGCTTCCTTAATATTGGGTTCAAGGTGATAAACCGTGTCCCCGTGCTTGGCGTGCCGTTCGCGGGTGAGTTCCGCCAGGCGCTCGACGCAGGTCTGGGATTCCCGCAGGATCAGGCGCGGAATCACCTGCTCGCGGAGGCGTGAGAAGGTTTCCCGGTCTCCGGCTAAAAAACGGCAATCCAGGAGGGCAATGGCGAATTCGACGTTGTTGGGATCCAACCGCTCGCATTCTGCCAGGGTGCGGGTGGTCGGACTGAGCCGTAATCGCAAGTCCCAGAGAGCTTGAGAAAAGCGCCGGACCGGTTCTTTGAATGCTTTTTCGCATTCCCGGGTTTCGTGCAGGAACAGGAGATCGATATCGGAATAGGGGAACAGCCAACCGCGGCCAAACCCCCCGAGTGCCACTAAAGAAGTCCGGCGAAGCGCTTTTCCCTCCTGAGCGAGCTGCTGCCACAACGAGGTGACCGTACTCTCGATCAGGAACGTTCGTTTGGCGATCAGCGCGCGACCATCGCCGTCGGACAAGAAAGCTTGCTCGATGCGGGCGGACTCTTCGGCATGGAGGGTGCGGAGTTCGCTGCTCAGAGTAGACGCGCTCATAAAGCATGGCAGGGTAGCCTAGAGCGCTCCCTCGCCGCGTTCGTCATTGCGGATGCGAATGGCCTCATCCACGCGGGAGAGGAATATCTTGCCGTCACCGATCTTGCCGGTTCGCGCCGCGCTGGTGATAGCCTGGACCACTTTGGCCACCATCTTGTCGGGCAGCACGAGTTCCAGTTTGATCTTGGGAATCAGATCTACCGTGTACTCGCGCCCGCGATAGAACTCGGTATGACCTTTCTGCCTGCCGTGGCCCCGGACTTCCAGTACGGTCATGCCCTCGACGCCGATCTCGTGCAGCGCGTCTTTCACCGCGTCCAGCTTGGAATTCTGGATAACCGCCTCAATCTTGGTCATGGTGTGTTGTGGCTCACTCTGGGGAACCCGTCCACCGCGGATTGGCTAGGCCGGGACCTCCCAGTAATACCCTTCTTCGCCGTGCTGCGAAAGATCCAGCCCTTCGATCTCTTGTTCTTCGCTGACCCGAAGCCCGATCGTCGCATCCACGATCTTGAGAATGATCAGTGTGCCTACAATCGCGAGCACCCAGGCGAACAATACCCCCACGCACTGATTGAGCAGCTGATGCGCATTGCCCTCAAGCAATCCCGAAGGCAAGGCATTGCCCTGCGCGTCCTTAAAGATGGGATTCACCGCACTCGCGGCAAAGACTCCGGTCAACAATGCTCCCAGGGTGCCACCCGCACCATGCACGCCGAAGGCGTCCAAGGAATCGTCGTACCCGAATCGCGCTTTCACCTTCACCACCATAAAGTAGCAAAAAACGCCGGCGACGAAACCGATGACTAAGGCTGGCATAGGCCGAACAAAGCCTGCCGCCGGAGTGATCGCGACCAAGCCAGCGACCGATCCCGAGATGGCACCGAGCGCGCTTGGCCGCCCGTTGCGCAGCCACTCTGCCCCGCCCCAACCCACAACCGCCGCCGCCGCAGCCAAGTGTGTGGCCACGAACGCGCTGGTGGCCAGACTGCCGGCCGCCAGAGCGCTTCCCGCATTGAAGCCAAACCACCCCACCCACAACATGCAAGCCCCAATGAAGCTCAGGACCACGCTATGGGGAGGCATGGGCTGCTTGGGGTAGCCGATGCGATGGCCCAGATACAGGGCGCACACCAGGGCTGACACCCCCGAGGTAACGTGCACCACCGTACCGCCAGCGAAATCCAGGGTCGGAAAACGCCCGTTGAGCGAAGCGTTCAGCAATCCTCCCTTACCCCAAACCATGTGGGCCATCGGGTCGTAGACCAAAATCGACCACAGAATCATGAACAACATCACGGCGCTGAATTTCATACGCTCGGCGAAAGCGCCCGTGATCAGGGCAGGCGTGATCACGGCAAACATCAGCTGGTAGATCATGAAGGTTTGCTGCGGGATGGTCGCGGCGTAGTCGGCATCGGGCTGGGCTCCGACCCCGCGCAGAAATAAATGATCGAGTCCGCCCAGAAAACTGTTTCCCGACCCGAAACACAGACTGTAGCCAAATAGGGCCCAAAGCACCGTGATCAGAGCCATTAAGGCGAAACTTTGCATCATGGTGCCGAGCACGTTCTTTTTTCGGACCAGGCCTCCGTAGAACAAGGCCAGTCCGGGTCCGGTCATCATCAGTACCAGGGCGGAACTCGTCAGCATCCAGGCGTTATCACCGGAACTCTTCGCATCGGCTAGCTCTTGTTCAAGTTTCGCCATACGGGCGGCCGGGGCCTCGGCAGCACCCGCCGTCTGCGCCGGCAAGAGGGGCGCCAAGGTCACCAAGAAAAGGGGAAGCACGATGAATCTGGTAAAAAAAGCCTTTCCCATGAAATCCCGTCAGCTCTCCCGACGCAAGGTCGTACCCAAGACCATCACTTTAACCGCCGGAAACATCCCCCGGAAATTGAAAGTATTTATAAGATGGATCGGGATTCGTTATGGCGCTTGCGGCCTTGATCGGAACGAGCGCATGCTCGAGGCTCCAAGCAACGCCGCAGCTTGACGGCTGTAGCCGTCGCCGCGCGACACCTACGGCCAGCAAATCAGTTTGGTCCGCCGCCCCCCGTGCCGGGCATGGGCCGGCAGTTTTCAGGATGCGTAAATAGAGAAGCCGCAGGTTCACTGAAGCTCACATCCTTGTACGCCACGGTGACTGGGCCGCGACTGGACTGAACCTCGATCTTAATAGGGAACCCCTTCAGGTCTTCCGCCTCCCACAGCTTCATCTTCGAAGGCTGGCCATTCTGAGGAGTGACCGTGACATTCTCCACCTTACAGGTGTGGCCATCCACGGTTTCCGTGCCCGCCGGGGAACGCTCCACCGTGGCATTTCGGGCTTGGGCGAAGGGATTCGGTTGCCCCTGAGCAGTCGTCTGCATACACATGCCATTGCCCATGACCATGTAAGTCGTACGCTGGGTTAGATCGGTGATCGTGTAACCGACGCCGCCAGGCAGCTCCGTCCTCATCTTGTCGCCGGAGCGATAGATTTTCATGCCCCCTTGACCTTCGCCTGCGTGCGTCGGGATTCCGCTCATCACCATGGTGGAGGAAAACTGTTTAAAAGTGTCGAACGGATTCTGGGCTTGGGCAGTAAGGGCCAGGCTCAGCACCGCCCATCCCCACTCGATTTTGCCGTAGGTTGCCACGATGGTCGTTTCCCTTTCGTCGGTCAGATTCTTACTGGTGGTCGCGGAAGATGTCAGCCAAACTGGCAGGCTGCACACTGTAACATCGTATCTGGAAAATTGCGGTCTGACACCCACGACGTCCCTCCTTCCGGTGCATAACTTGATAACCTCTCCCCTGGACAAGCGACAGTTTCTAACCGCCCGGTGGCGGATTTCAAGATGGGGTGAAGAAGGCAAGCAGCTCTTGTACGTCCTAGAGCAGAAAGTTCAATCGGATTTAGCGTCAAAGCTCGAAGTATTGTGCGCCTGAAGAAAACCAGCAAAGGTTCCCGTTCCGCCACTCAGGATGCACTGCCCGGAACTTGCCGTAAAGGTTCCGGAGGAGGAGCTCAGCGTGCTATTGGTTTTGCCCGTGAGGGTGATCGCCGTCTGTGCTTGCGTGATTTGGGAAGATAAAACATTGCCATTAACAATTCCTGACATTTGCGCCGTAGTACCGCAAGCCGTGGCATCGCCGGTCAAGGTGACCTGTCCGAAAAATGAATTGTTGATTTGCGTCAAGTCGGCAGTGACTTGAATCGCCTGAGAGGGGGGCGCGGTCGGCGTCAGCGTGAACGTCCACGTGCCAGTCATGGTGTTGTGCGTAGTGGTGCCGCACCCATTCAGAAAACCCAAAGCCACCACCAGTACAATCCGGGTAATGTTTTTCATGTCCGAATGCGAGTCTATGAAAAGTTTACCCCGGGGTTGAGAGCGTAGCAATCTCGCCGCGCACCTTTCGCATACTCGCTCCCGGCTCCGGCTGCGGTGGTGCGGGCTTTGCAGGCTGCGACCCCAAGAGTATTTCTCCAGGGTTGCGGCCCGGGAACGAGGAACCTTGCTACCTAAAGGCAAGCTTGGGCAGCCTACGTCTATCTCTTCTTTCCCGCCACGGCGAGGCAAGTCTGAGCGTGCTTCAAGTCGGCGATAGCTTTCGCGAAGTCTTCTTCGGTCGCTCCAGCCAACAGACGGCTTTCTGCCCGATCCTTCGCCGCTTCTGCCCGGCTCACATCGACGTCCTCGGCGCGCTCCGCCGCCTCCGCCAGAATCGTAACCTTATCCGGCAGCACCTCGACGAATCCCCCTGCAACCGCCAGATGATGGGTGATGTGCGCGTTCCGGTAGGTGACTTCCCCCACTGCCAGTTCGCTAATCAGCGGCGCATGCTGGGGCAGGATCCCGAGATATCCGTTCTTACCCGGAATCTGCACCTCTTCGGCTACATCGCGCACGATCATCTTCTCCGGCGTGACAATCTCGAGTTCAAACGTGTTTGCCATGGTTGGTTCGTTGCGGTCGTCGAGCGAAGCCAAGCTGAAATTCTCGCCGGCGGCCCACGGCGGCTACGCGACTGCTTTCAACTTCTCGGCAGCTTGGAGCACCTCATCGATTGAGCCCTTCATGTAAAAGGCTTGCTCCGGGATGTCATCGTGCTTGCCCTCGACGATCTCTTTGAAGCTTTTGACCGTATCTGCAATTTTGACATAACGTCCTTGTGCCCCGGTAAATTGCTCGGCTACGTGGAATGGCTGGGAGAGGAATCGCTGCATTTTGCGGGCTCGGGCCACGGTCAGCTTCTGGTCCTCACTCAGTTCGTCAATACCCAGAATCGCGATGATGTCCTGCAAGTCTTTATAGCTTTGCAGGGTTTTCTTGACCGCCTGCGCGACGTCGTAATGCTCCTGGCCTACAATGCGGGGATCGAGAATGCGCGACGTCGAAGCCAGCGGGTCCACGGCAGGATAAATTCCGATCTCGGTCAAAGCGCGTGAGAGCACGGTAGTGGCGTCCAGGTGAGCGAAGGTGGTCGCGGGCGCCGGGTCGGTCAAATCATCGGCGGGAACGTAAATGGCCTGGACCGAGGTTACCGATCCCCGCTTGGTGGAGGTGATGCGCTCCTGGAGCTCGCCCATCTCGGTTGCGAGATTGGGCTGGTAGCCGACGGCGCTCGGCATGCGGCCCAGGAGTGCCGAAACTTCGGACCCCGCCTGGGTAAAGCGAAAAATGTTATCGATGAAGAGCAGCGTATCGGTGCCTTCTTCATCGCGGAAGTATTCGGCTACGGTTAAAGCAGTGAGAGCGACTCGCAAACGGGCGCCCGGCGGTTCCGTCATTTGGCCGTAGATCAGCGCCGCCTTCGATTTGCTTGGATCGCCCGGTTTGATCACGCCGGACTCGCTCATTTCCAGCCAAAGATCATTGCCTTCGCGAGTGCGCTCACCCACGCCGGCGAACACGGAGTATCCTCCATGTTGCTTGGCAACATTGTTGATCAGTTCCATGATGACTACGGTCTTGCCCACCCCCGCCCCGCCGAACAGACCGATTTTGCCGCCCTTCAAGAACGGCTGAATCAGATCGATGACTTTCACCCCGGTCTCGAACATCTCGGCGGTGGTCGACTGCTCGTCGAACAGCGGAGCCGGGCGGTGGATCGGTTTGGTCTCGGTGTGCTCTATGGGGCCCAGTTGGTCCACGGCTTCGCCGATTACGTTCATCACTCGGCCCAGCGTTCCTCGACCCACAGGCACGGAGATCGGGCCGCCAAGATCGATCGCCTTCATCCCACGCACCATGCCGTCCGTCGCCTCCATGGCCACGCAGCGCACTCGCCCTTCACCCAGGTGTTGCTGCACCTCCAAAATGACCTTGATCGGCAGCGGTACGTCAAAGCCGTCACTGACCACCCGTAAGGCCTGATAGATGGGAGGCATCCTGGCTTCGTCGAATTGCACGTCCACAGCCGGGCCAGCGACTTGAATTACGTGTCCAATGTTTTCTGGCATAAATCTGCGCTCTCCTTCGGCAGCTCCCTCCCAACTCAACCTTAGCGTTCCTTGAGCCAGGCATAATCCCTGCTGAAATTCTGTCCGCGTCCCCCCTTGCCCATGCCAACTGCTGCGAGCACCTGCCCGCCTACAGGGCCGCCGCTCCACTCACGATCTCAATGATTTCTTTCGTGATCTTTGCCTGACGGGCGCGGTTCATGGCTAAGGTCAGGGAGTCAATCATTTCGCTGGCGTTGTTGGTGGCGGAGTCCATCGCGGTCATGCGGGCCGCATGCTCAGCCGCGACGGATTCGAGCAAAGCGCGAAAGACCTCGATCCCTACATACCTGGGAAGCAAGGCGGAGAACAGTTCCTCCGCAGGCTGTTCGTAGATGTAGTCGACGGGAGGGGCAGCGGATCGCGCCGCTTGTCGATCGAACTCTCGCGCCTCGGGCGAGCGCAGGCCCACTCCCGCTTCCTTGGCCGCCTCGAGCGCCTTCTTGCGCTCTTCCGCGCTCATGGCCTCCGCTTGAGCCACACTGGCTTCTCCGATATGCTCGATCGGAAGTACCTTCTGCACGATCAGCCTCTGTGCAATCACGGACTTAAACTCGTTGTAGACGATATAGACGGAATCGATCTCGGCCTTCGCGTAGCGATCGATGATAGGGTCGGCAATTTTAGAGGCCACGGCGTGATCGACTTGGCTCAGGATTCCCACGTGCTCGCCGATGAGGGCGATCCGCCCGGCCTTTCCCGAGGTCACGCCGCCCGGCGCCGCGGCCGGGTATCGCCGGCGCATAAAGTCGCGGCCCTTGCGCCCGACGGCTTCGATTTCGAGGTTTCGTCCCGCCTTCGACTCCAAAAACCGCATGGCCGCCTTCAAGATGTTGGCGTTGAAAGCGCCGGCTAAGCCCTTATCCCCGGTCACGATGATGAGCTGGATGTTGTTTTCCGGACGCTGAGCCAGGAGCGGATGCTTGGGCTCGCCGGTTTCCGGATCATAGATTTCCGCTCGTGAGACCAGCGATTGCAGCACGGCGGTCAACATCCGAGCGTAGGGGCGCGCTGCCAGAGCGCGCTCCTGGGCACGCCGCAGTTTCGCTGCCGAAACCATTTTCATGGCTTTCGTGATCTGCCGCGTGTTGGTCACACTGCGAATGCGACGGCGGATGTCAAGGATGTTGGCCATGCTTTTGTCGTGGTTTGTAGGTCCCTGCCGGTTGCGTCCTGCTCGCTGCTGTTGCCCAGCCCCCTTTTTGGGCAGCCGTTGTCTGCGTCTCAGCGCCGGGTGCTATTTCGCCACGGCCTGTTCGGACGCGAACGTCTCTTTGCACTGTTTGATGACGCGAGTCATCTCGGCTTTCAAGTTGTCATCGAGAATCTTCTTTTCCATGATGGAGCGCAGCAGCCCGGGATTGGTTGCGTCCACGAATCGGTAGAGCTCTTCCTCAAAATCGCGTACCCGATCGACCGGCAGGTCGTCGAGGAAACCATTGGTACCGGCATAGATGACCAAAATCTGTTTCGAGAAGGGCAAGGGGGAGAACTGTTTCTGCTTCAGGACCTCGACCAAACGTTGTCCGCGATTCAGTTGCGCTTGGGTTGCCTTGTCGAGATCGCTGCCGAACTGGGCAAAGGCCGCCAGTTCGCGATACTGCGCCAGATCCAGCTTGAGGCTTCCCGCGACCTGTCGCATCGCCTTGATCTGCGCCGTGCCGCCGACGCGGCTGACCGAGATCCCCACGTTCACCGCCGGGCGGACACCGCTGTTGAACAGGTCCGTCTCCAGGAAGATTTGGCCGTCGGTGATGGAAATCACGTTGGTCGGAATGTAAGCGGAAACGTCCCCGGCCTGGGTTTCGATCACGGGCAAAGCGGTCAGAGAACCACCACCGATCCTGTCATTCAATTTCGCGGCGCGTTCCAGCAAGCGCGAATGCAAGTAGAAAACGTCCCCGGGATAAGCCTCCCGCCCGGGCGGCCGCCGCAATAACAGGGAAATCTCCCGGTAGGAAGCCGCGTGTTTCGAGAGATCGTCGTAGATTACCAACGCGTGCTTTCGATTGTCGCGGAAGTATTCACCCATGGCGCACGCTGCATAGGGCGCGATGTACTGCATCGGGGCGGGCTCAGAGGCAGAAGCGGCAACCGCGATCGTGTAGTCCATGGCACCGTAATCACTGAGGGTTTTCACGACCTGCGCAATCGAGGAGCGCTTCTGCCCGATGGCACAATAAATACAGATCAGGTCACCACCTTTGTTATTGATGATGGTGTCGAGCGCGAGAGCGGTCTTTCCCGTTTGGCGATCGCCAATGATCAGCTCGCGCTGCCCTCGTCCGATGGGGATCATGCTGTCGATGGCTTTGAGACCTGTCGCCATGGGTTCGCGTACCGGCTGGCGATCAATGACTCCCGGCGCCAGCCGCTCGAGGGCGATGAATTTGTCGGTTGCGATTGGACCTTTATCATCGATCGGCACGCCGAGAGCGTTGACCACCCGGCCCACCAGGGCATCCCCGACCGGCACGCTCATAATCCGGCCCGTGCGCTTGACCTCGTCGCCTTCCTTGATCTCGGTATAATCACCGAGCAGCACTACCCCTACCTGGTCTTCTTCGAGATTCATCGCGATGCCGGCTACGTCGTGGGGAAAGGACAGTAGCTCTCCGGCCATGACTTTGTCGAGACCGTAGACTCGAGCGATGCCGTCGCCCAAGGTAATCACCGTCCCAATTTCGTCTACGGCAACCTTGGATTCGTAGTTCTCAATCTGTTGCCGAATTAACTGAGTGATTTCGTCAGCTCTGATTTGTGCCATACATTCCGTTTCGGGCTTTGCCGGTTTGGTGAAGCATTTTGCACTGGGCGGTTGGCTTCGAGCCTCAGGCTGCGTCGGTCCTGAACACCAGCCGCAGCGTTGCCTACGACGTGTTCCTCAGCTGCTCGCGGATCCTTTCCAACTGGCCAACCACAGACCCGTCGTAAATCGTGCTGCCAACCTTGACAAGAGCACCGCCCAGGAGCGAAGTGTCCCGGGAGTAGCGACCGCGCACTTTTCTCCCTGTCAGCTTCTCAACCTCTTGTTCCAGCGCCCGCCGTTCGGGCTCGCTCAGTTCCCGGGCGCTAGAGATTTGCGCTTCGGCGAAACCCATACGCTGGTCCAACTCCCGCTCAAATTGCTTCACGATTGCGCTCAGGAAAGGAATGCGCCGATGATCGATCAGCACGGCCAGGAAATTCCGAACTGGGGGGGACATTCCCTCGCGAGCCACAATCGCGTCGAGTACCGCCCGCTTCTGCGCGGCGGGGATCGAGGGGGCCTCCCACACCTGTCGTAGCTCTCGGCTCTCGGTGACCAGCGCCTCGAGCGCCTGCGCTTCCTGTAAGACGCGAGCAGGATCCAGGTGCAGGGCGAGAACCGCCTCGGCGAAAGCGCGCGCGTAAATGTTGGTTACCGAAGCCATACCTTACTGCCGATGATGCCGACCTTCTTCTGTAGCAAGCCTTTGGGCAAAACTGTGCACCAGCTCTTCATCGGTAGCCGCATCCACGTGGATTTGTTTCTTGGCGAGCGAGACTGCCAGATCCGCCGCGTAGCCCTTCAACTCGCGGCGCGCATCGCGAAGGGCCGCCATGATCTCCTGTTCCCCGGCCGCCACCATGCGACGGGCATCCTCCGCGGCCGCCGCCTGGATTCTCTGCTCCTCGGCGAAGGCTTCCTTTTCGGCGGCATCTCGCATGCCTCTGAGCTCGGCGTCTAACTTCGAGAGCCGCGCTTCGACCTCCCGCATTCGGCGATTGGCTTCCTCGCTGGCCCGCCGCGCCTCCTCCATGGCCTTTTGGATCAACGCCGTACGATTGCGAAACATCGCCATAAGATTCTTCTTTGTCGCCCAGACAATCACACCGACCACAATGGCGAAGTTCATCACCATGGCAAACCAATAGGAATTCTCAAGACTGAGGCCGGTGAGCCGGGAAATGAAGCGCACCGAAGCCGAGTGTTTGAGTTCTGATGTGCTGCTCTCGCCAGCGCCTTCAGGCGACTCCGGGGCGGGCCCTGGGGCGACCGCTTGGTGGTCGTTGGACACGGGCCATGCTGCCTGCGGGCTCCACCACGCACTTGCGCCCGTCTGCGGACCCAACCCGAGGATCAGCAGCGCCACTCCAGACATGCAAAGGAGGCGGAAACGCTGCGATCGCCTGGGCAGACACGGGTACGTCATCGGTCACCACCCACCTGAAGGGACGTGCCGCCCGGCTGCAAAATGACACGGACGATTTCGCTAGCCAATCGACCGCTCTCCAGCTGCAGTTCCTCCTGCGCTGCGACCTTGTCGTTTTCAATCGCATGCCGAGCCTGCTCCACGTGTGCCTGGGTTCGAGCGCGTGCCTCGCGCAGGGCTTTCGCTCGATTTTCGGTCGCCTGTTGCCGGCGCTCTTCTTGGCGCCGAAAAAGTGCCACCCGAGTCTCTCGCAGGCGCTGCTCGTACTCGGCAGTTCGGGCCTCCACCGCGGCCAGATCGGCCTCCGCCCTTGCGAGAGCTCCTTCCGTTCTGCTACGGCGCTCTTCGAGAACCTTGCTCAGCGGTTTGTGGAGGAGCAGGGCATAACTGCCCCAGAGCAGGAGGAGGAAGAGAACAGTTGGGATCGAGCCGAGCAGTAATTGCCCTAGTTGTCGAAGCGTCTCGTCCATCTTGTGGTGCTGGTCAGGATCTTAGGTGAAAGAGGTTTATAAACGATTAAACGTAACATCCTGCAGGGCTTAGTGTCAAACCGACGCAGGGGCTGGACCGGGGGATGGCGGCGAAGGCGGCTCGCGGGCTCAAAGGACGGTGGGCATTGGCCCTTTTGCCGGGAAATGTCCCCTCGGGCGAAACTCGCTCGCGCGCCAGAAACTTTAGTTTCCCGGCGTTTTCTGGAGCTTTGCGGAAAGAAAGCTTGACTTCTAGGCATAAGGGTCTAGGATAAAAGCATCACCTCCGATCCAATTCAGGATCGAATGGGCCGGTAGCCAAGGAAAGTCACCGCTTCTTGGTCGCTGGCCCATTTAATTTTCTGGCCCTAGGGTCAACAGCTGATCCTCGGTGGGGCGAGTGTGAGTCCGACTCTCGATCGCAACCCTAGGGAAGAATCCACTCCCGGATCCTGTTCACCACCGATTCGGGCGCTTCAACCTCTAACTCGACAAGGCCGTCTTTATAGGCACGAGAGCAAATTCGGGAGCGGGCCTCGAGCATGGCCAGCGTCTTGCCTTCTTTTTGCGGAACCCGCAGGTGAATCCGAAGGATGGCATCTGCGGACAGGATCTGATCGATGCGCTCGAGTACCGTGTTCATGCCGATGCCCTTCACCGCTGACACGGAAATGGTGTGCGCATCACGGACCAGGTTGTCGTGGTCGGGCGCAAGCAAATCAATCTTATTCATGACCCGCAGTCGCGGCTTTCCCTCCGCTTCCAGTTCCTGCAGGACCTTTTCCACCTCGGCGTCCTGCTCCGCCGACAGTGGGCTGGCTGCATCGGAAACGTGCAGAATGAGCGCCGCACGTTGCACCTCTTCCAAGGTGGCGCGGAAAGCCGATACCAAGGTATGCGGGAGGTTACGGATGAATCCGACGGTGTCGGAAAGCAGCACGCGGCGGCGGGAGGGCAGGGTGACCGCCCGAATGGTCGGGTCTAAGGTGGCGAACATCTTGGGCGATTCGAGCACGGCAGCGTGGGTCAGAGCGTTGAACAGAGTCGATTTCCCTACATTGGTATACCCCACCAGAGCCACCGTGGCGACCGGGATCGCCTCGCGCCTTTGTCTCTGCTGGGCACGGGTGCGCCGGACGTTTTCAATTTGCTCTTTGACGTGGCGAATGCGCCGGTAGATCTTCCGTCGATCGGTTTCGAGCTGGGTTTCTCCCGGGCCTCGGGTGCCGATACCGCCCCCAAGCTGTGACATCTCAATTCCGCGGCCGCCGAGTCGGGGGAGAAAGTAATCAAGTTGCGCCAGTTCCACCTGCAACTGTCCTTCGCGCGTGCGCGCGTGTCTGGCGAAGATGTCAAGGATGAGCTGGGTGCGATCGATCACCCGCGCGTGCACAATCTGCTCGATGTTGCGTTGCTGAGAGGCGGTGAGGTCGTGATCGAACAAGATGAGACCGGCCGATACCGAAGCCGCCGCTCCGGCAATCTCCCCCAGTTTGCCTCTTCCGATCAGGGTGGCGGGATCCAGTTTGTCACGACGCTGGAGGAATTCTCCTACCACCAGGGCGCCTGCACTCGTGGCCAGGTCGCGCAACTCTTTCAGAGACTCCTCCGCACTGAACTGAGGAAGATGCGAAGCCTTGGATCCCCTGGCGGAAACAGCGGCCCCGTCGCGCGCAGGTTGGCCCTTGCTGATCGGCCCGCTCTTGGCGGGGGGAGCATTCGTACTCCGCAAGCGGGAATCGACCCCGATCAGAAAAGCCCGCTCTCCGGAATCGCGGTTGCCGGTCGGGCGATGCCCGTCGCCGCTACCCTTCGGCAACGTGGTTGATCTCCGGCTCAATGGACAAGTTCTCCGCTGGTTCGCCGAGCGCCTCCCCAAAGCCTAACCGAGCGCAGCGAGCATCGCGAAATGCCACTCGACGGTGGAGAGGGCGCTCTTATCCGTCTGTACCCGATGCGCTGGGGACCGAAGTGGTCTCGTTGGCAGAAGTCGGGGTCGGCACCACGGTTGGTTTGTCACCGTGGCCATGCAGCGCTCGACCCATGGCCACTGTGGAAATCGCATGTTTGAAGATCAATTGTTCCTGATTGTTGCTCTCCAATACCACCGAATACTTATCGAACGAGCGAATCCGCCCGGTCAACTTAACCCCGCTCAGCAGGTAAATGGTGATATTCATCTTTTCTTTGCGGGCGGTGTTGAGGAAGGAGTCCTGAATGTTTTGCGCCGGCTTATTCTCCATCGCCGACCTCCTTAGCTACTGATTGAAACGCCAACCAAC
>DASPVV010000020.1:0-9984 GCA_035622175.1 Terriglobales bacterium
CCTTGCCGAACCGGGCGAATTCACCATGCGGGCTTTTCTGAATGGCCGGATGGATCTCACCCAAGCCGAAGCCGTGCGCGATCTGATCGAGTCGCAAACTCTGTACCAAGCCAAAGTGGCGGCGCAGCAGATGGAAGGGGCATTGTCGAAACGGCTGCAGCCGATCAAGCAGAAGTTGGTCGAACTCATCGCTGCTCTCGAGGCCGGCATCGATTTCGCCGAGGACGACGTCTCTGTTCTGCCCGCCGCGCAGATTCTGGCGCGCCTCCTCGCCGTCAAGCGCCCCCTCGAAGAACTGAGCGGATCCTTCTCCTACGGCAAGCTGGTGCACGACGGCCTGACCCTGGCCATCGTCGGCCGCCCCAATGTGGGGAAGTCGAGTTTGTTTAATTGTCTGGTGGAGCGTGAGCGCGCCATTGTCACCGCTACCCCGGGCACCACCCGGGATTTGGTTAGCGAGACCGTCGCCATCGGCGGGATCCCCGTGCGACTGGTGGATACGGCGGGCATCCGCCGGGCCCTCGATGAGGCCGAAAGCATTGGCATCCGCAAATCGGCGGAAGCCCTGGCCGATGCGGATCTGGTTCTGGTCGTCGTCGATTCGTCGCAGCCGACGGCGCGCGAAGATGCAGAGGTATTGCGCCAAGTCGGCGGAAGGCGGGCCATCGTTGCCGAGAACAAGTGCGATCTCGGCAGGTTCGACCCTGCCGTTCAACTTTTTGGACAGCTCCCGCGGGTGGCCACCTCGGCCCTGACCGGGGAAGGCATGCCCGCGCTGCGAGCCGAGATCTTGCGTCAGCTGGGAGGAGAAAGCGGCGGGTCAGGAGAGACCGGATTTCTCACCAGTCTGCGCCAGCGCGATCTGGTCTCGAAGTCGGTCGCGGCTCTGGCCTCGGCCGAGGCTGCCATCCCTCGCCGAATTCCCCATGAGATGCTGCTGCTCGACCTCTATGACGGTCTCCGGCCTCTCGATGAGATTACCGGTACCACCACCACGGAGGACATCCTGAACCTGATTTTCAGCACATTTTGCATTGGAAAATGAGCGGCGACAGGGCGGATGGGAGCTCGCACCGACCTCTCGGGCTGGCGGCGACGGCGGCTTAGCGGGCGCGAGTTGCTACAATAGGGCCAAGCTGGGGTTGAGGTTTTGCGTAAGTGCCACCCTTTACTGAACATTTCGACGTGGTTGTCGTTGGCGCCGGTCACGCCGGCTGCGAAGCGGCTACGGCTTGCTCACGCATGGGTCTGAAAACCGCACTGTATACCCTGAACGTGGATCTGATTGCGCAGATGTCCTGCAACCCGGCCATCGGGGGGATCGCGAAAGGACACCTGGTTCGCGAGGTGGATGCCCTAGGCGGCATTATGGGGGAGATTACCGACGCGGTCGGCATCCAGTTCCGCCTGCTCAACACCTCTCGCGGTCCGTCCGTCTGGTCGCCGCGGGCGCAGTGTGACAAACAGGCCTACCGCCTGAAGATGCGCGAAGTGCTCGAAGCGCAGCCCCAGTTGAAAATCAAGCAGGCGGAGGTCGCGGACTTGATCGTGGAGGAGCCGGAGAGTGCGCCGGTCTCCGCCCTGCGGGATGCGCGGGACTTCGCTCGCCGCCACTGTCGCGGCATCAAGCTGCGCGACGGGCGCACCGTCGGCGCATCCGCCGTCATTATCACCACGGGCACGTTTCTCAACGGGCTCATCCACTGCGGCGAGCAACAATATCCGGCCGGACGCTCCGGCGAACCACCCGCGGTCCTCCTCGGAGAGACGCTGAAGCGACTCGGGCTGCGCGGGTGTCGGCTGAAAACCGGCACGCCTCCTCGCCTGGATGGTCGCACCATCGACTGGTCACGCTTCCAGCTTCAGCCCGGCGATGCCGATCCCACCCCCTTCAGCTTTCGTACGCAGCGCATCGCCCATCACGACTCCCAAGTCCCGTGCTACCTCGCCTGGACGACCGCGGAGACGCACCGGATTATCCGGGAGAACGTGCACCGCTCGCCGATGTATAGCGGCCAGATTCAGTCGATTGGTCCGCGCTACTGCCCTTCGATTGAGGACAAGATCGTCAAGTTCCCGGATAAGATCAGCCATCAGCTGTTCCTCGAACCGGAAGGGTTGAACACCCACGAGATCTATGTCAATGGTATGAGTACTTCGCTGCCGGTCGAGGTTCAGCTCGCCATTTTGAAATCCATTCCCGGCCTGGAGACGGCGGAGATGCTCCGTCCCGGTTATGCCATCGAATACGACTCGATTGATCCGACAGAACTCGAGCGCACGCTAGAAACCAAGAAGATTCGGGATTTGTTTCTGGCCGGCCAAATTAACGGCACCAGCGGGTATGAAGAAGCTGCCTGCCAAGGCCTGATGGCGGGAATCAATGCGGCTTTGAAGGTCAAGCAGGAGCCACCCCTCATCCTCGATCGCACCGAAGCCTATACCGCGATCCTGATTGACGACCTGATTTCGAAGGGCACCAACGAGCCTTACCGCATGTTCACTTCGCGGGCTGAGTTTCGGCTCCATCTGCGGATCGACAACGCGGACCGCCGTCTCACCCCGCACGGGCATCGCGTCGGTCTTATCAGCGGCGCCGTCTGGGGGGAGTTCCTCGCCAAACAAAAGCGCCTTGAGCAAATGAAGCAGTTGCTGAACCAGGCCAAACTGACCGAAGCCATGACCATACCGATTCTGCTGGCGCAAGGCTCTTCCGCCGCCGGGGACGAAGCCAAGCAGGAGGAAGGCGAGCCCTGGCCGGTCGACGATGGTGATGCGGCCATGAGCCCAACCTCCCCGAATCCGGCCTGGGGTTCGCTGGTGGGACAAACCCTGGCCCAACTTCTGAAGCGTCCGGAAATCAGGATTGAGGATTTGGTTCCGGCGCTTTGCGGCATGCTTCCGGAGTTTTTCGATCGCCAGGTTTGCCCGGAGCGGGGGATCGGCCCTCTGCCGGCAGCGGTCCGCAGCGAGCTCAAATCGGTCGAGACCGAGATCAAGTACGAAGGTTATCTGCTGCAGCAACAGCGTGCCATAGACCGCCTCAAGAAAGCCGAGCAGCGCGCCATTCCGGAGTGGTTTGACTACCAGGCGGTGAGCGGCCTTTCCCGCGAGATGCGGGAAAAACTAAGCAAGATCCGACCGCGAACCCTGGCGCAGGCTTCCCGAATTCCCGGCGTCACCCCGGCGGCGGTGTCGCTCGTGAATGTCTACATCGAGATCCAGGCTCGCCGCAAGCAGCAAGCGGCCGTGCTCTGATCGAAACGGAGGAGAAGCTTATCCTTGGCGTTCTCCCCCGCTGAACAGCGATTCATGCGGCGCTGACTGCCGCTCGAGCATCGGATCAAGAGAGATGGCCAGGGTCCGTTACACCCAGATCGAAAGCCCGGTTGGGCGACTGTTGCTTGCCATGGACGAGGCTGGTCTGCGTCACATTCGCTTCCTCGAAGCAAGACAGGGAGCACGGCCGGAACCAGCTTGGACGAGGGACCGGACTCCATTTAGCGCACTGATTCGCGAGCTCCGCGCCTACTTTCACGGGGAACTGGAGCGTTTCGACCAACCCCTGGCGCCCGAGGGGACATCGTTCCAGCTCACCGTCTGGACAGAGCTGTCTGCCATCCCGTATGGGGAAACAATTTCTTACCAGGAACTGGCCCATCGCGTGGGAAATCCTCATGCTTCGCGAGCAGTGGGAATGGCGAACGGCGCCAACCCCATTCCCATCGTCATTCCCTGTCATCGCGTCATCGGCAGCGACGGCAAGCTGACCGGTTACGGCGGAGGACTGGCGATCAAGCAAAAGCTCCTGGCTCTCGAACGAGGCCAGCTGCGGTTGCTGTGATCTGTCCTCCCCGGTGCCGCACCTAGGAAAGGGCCATTGCTTGTCGTAGCAGCTCGCAGGACGGCGGAGCCTCAAGATCAATCCTCGCGCACCGGCCCCTTTGAGCTCGGTCGCTGCGCTCAGTTAAGATAGAGTCCAAGTAGAAATGATTTTCTGCCCACCAAAATCATGAAAAAAGCCTATCCCATGGTTGCATCGCTTCTTCTGAGCTTGACCTCTCTCGTTTCCGCTCAGGAACCAGTCAATCCGGTGCTCCGCCCACCGCGGGGCGCCCAGGTCGCGATCGTGGTATTTGAGGATCTGGAGTGTCCCGACTGCCGTCGCGCCGCACCTCTGCTCGAAGAAGCGGCCAAGACTTACAAAATTCCTCTCGTGACCCACGATTTTCCTCTGCCGTTTCACAAGTGGTCGTTTGAGGCGGCGGTGATTGCTCGCTATTTTGACTCTCAATCGAAGGCTCTGGGCCACGAGTATCGCAGCTATATTTTCGAGCACCAGCCTGAGATCACAGCGGAAGGTCTTCTGCGGACCTTTTCCGAGAGATTCGCGGCCGAACACAAGACGGCTCTTCCCTTTGCCATCGACCCTCAGGGGAAGTTGGCAGCCGAAGTGACCGCCGATCGCGATCTCGGCAAGTCGATCCATCTCGAACACACCCCCACGATCTTCGTGGTCAGCAACCGTACGCAGGGCAAACCGTTCGTCGAGGTGGTCGACCGCAGTCAACTATTTCAGCTGATTGACGCCATGAAGCTTGAGTAGCCACCCGGGGAGGGACAGCAGGGGCGAGCCTACCCTCGTTCGAATGCGTGCTTTTTCTCCAGTTCCTCGAGCGCCAGGCCAACATCGGCGGCCATGGTTTCCCCTTGCGCCAACAGGGCCGCACTCGCGGTGGCAAATCCGTCGGCCAAACGGACTAGCCCCTGTCTCTCCAACTCGCGGGCAATGTCTAACAGATGCGTGGTCGAACTCTCGACGTAGAGCGCTTCGGTAGGATCCCCCACCCATGCCGGGCCTGCCGTGGCCCCCCACTGCCAGTACACCTTACGCGCGACCAGCTGTTTGAGGTCTCGGTCGCTGGCTTGGCCAAAAACCCATTTATTGTGCTGGAAATCCCAGTGACGGCTGGAAAAATGCACCGGCACGAGTTTCCCCGACTTCAGAAACTCGAGCTGCCGGCGATCCACCTCTTTGCGCAATGTGTTGATCACCGGCCCTTGCGTATGCTCCGGCTCCAAAGAAGGCAAGACTTCCCGCACCGTGGCAGAAAGATTGATGGCGACCGGCGCGTGCAGATCCTCCTCGTTCGCCAGCCGGACATCGCCATGCAGGACGAAGAAATCCGCGCCCGACGTGGCCTTGCGAAACGGCCATTCCAGACGGATGGACAATGGCAGACCGCTCAGCGTCACATAAACCTGCTGCTGAGGATTCCCGCCGGCGTAAGGTTGGGGATCCATGGGCTCTGCCAATTTTACTGAACCCATCCATGCCGCAGCCAGCGAGAGTCGGAGCCGGGTTACCCGGCAAGGGGAAACCTCACGCGCGGCCTTTCCCACCGGGAGCCCTTTCGGCCCAGACCAACACCCCGCTCGGGCCTGATCTTCCGGCCCTTTCTGAGGTTGGATCCCACAATTTATCTTTCTGATTCGTAACCGATTAGGTGACCGCAGGCGCAGGGACGGTTCCCGGATAGGATCATGCCAGCAGCTAGCGCGGGGCTGTGGCGCTTTTGGCTATCGCGCCTTTCTGCTCCCAGGCGGCAATTTTTGCCAGCAGATCCTGAATCGAGGCCCCGGTGTCGAGGTTGGCGTCGACCGCGGGATGGCGTTCCCCGTCGGTATGCATGACCAGAACCCGGGTCGATCCCCTGGCTTTCTTCACCATATAGGGAAGATGATGCCGGTCATTCTTCGATAGGGTTGGACCTAGCACCACCCAATCGTAGCTGTTGGCGCGCAGTGCTTCTTCGACGGCCTTGCGGCCTAGGGCCGTCTGTACTTGATACCCGGCGCTTGCGATGGAGGCCGCCTGCTCGCGCAGCAGATCTTCATCTCCTTCGCCATAAAGAATGTGCACTTGAGAGGACGACTGGGTAGCTTTGGCCATGGATTCAGAGCCCGCCTTGGGCAATGTTCACGGTACCAACGCCGATCGGTTCGAGAAATATCACCGAAGTCCAGGCCCGACCGGTGCCGGCCATGACATTCCGCGCGCCTGGCGTTCCCTTGTCTCCTCTTATCCCCCGGGTCCTCATTATTATTCTGTCTGCCGCTCGGCTGAGGCCCGACGTACAATAATCAGCGAATTCAATTCGATGGGCGGAGCCATTCCACGTGCACCGATTGGCGGTTTTGATCCTGCTGGTTAGTCAGCTCATGGTTGGCGGTTCAGGGCTTGCTCAGCCGGCCGAGTCGGATACGAACTCCGCGACCGCGGCCTGCGATTTCGCTGATGGCCAGGAGATCAGTGTCCGTTATAAGGATACGGTTGCGAATGCAAAAGATGAGCCGCACAACGGCAAGGTATGGTTGCCGGGCGGCTCGCCCATAACGTTGTTTACCAACGTCGGGCTGACGCTGAATCACTCGAACATACCTGCCGGCGCCTACAGCGTGTATGTGATCCCGAACCGCAAGGAATGGACTCTGATTGTCAACCGCAATGTCACCCCCGACGCTGCTTATGATGAGAAACAAGACATTGCACGCAGCCCGATGGAGCTTGGCGAAATTGACTCCCCGCCCAAGCAGCTGCAAGTTTCCTTCGCCCGCGTCGGCCCCAAGCAGTGCGGCATCCGCTTGTACTACGGCAAGGTCGGAGCCTTCACGGAATTCACCGAGCAATAGCAACATCGACCCTGGGGCAGGCATCCCACAGCACCGGCTCGGAAATCCCCGCGTTGCGGCGAACCATGAACCAGAGTGGAAGGAAGAGCCGGTCGAATTTTCCAAGAAGGGTTCACAATTCCTGAGGGAGCAGGCGTCCCATTACCCGGATGGAGCACTTGACCTTCGGGGGAAGAGTCACTCAATATTAACAGGAGGGGTTTCATAGAAGGGAGGCGCAATCATGGTTTCCTGTCCCGAATGTGAGAACAATCTAGATATCGAAGAAGATGAAGTCGATGAAGGCGAGATCGTCTCCTGCCCGGAGTGCGGCACCGACTTCGAGGTGATCACCGTGAGCCCCATTGAGCTCAAGCCGGTCGAGGAGGAGGAATACGCGGAAGAGGAAGAGGAAGAGGAGGAAACCGAAGACGGTGATTTCTCTTAGGAGTTTTTCCCGCCCGCTCGCGCGGAGCACGCTTCGAATTGCACTGGCCGGCCTGCTCATGGTTGGCATGGCGGCGGCCGCAAGCCCTTCTGACCCCAAGGATAAGCCCGCGCCCGGGCGCACGCTCACCGGCAAGGTTCTCGATAAACACGACAACCCGGTCGTCAACTCGGTGGTGTACCTCTCCAATACCCGCACCCATGCCGTCACCAGTTATATCGTGGGCCCGGATGGCAGTTATCAGTTCCCGCAGCTGTCCCCCAATGTGGATTACGAAGTTTACGCCCAGTATCAAGGGCGGAAAAGCGATACCAAAACGGTTAGCCAATTCGACGACCGCAAGCAGGTCAATATTGTGCTGCGCATCGATCTGAAGTAAGGCGCAGAGAGTCCCCGGCCTGGCCCCCCGCAAATCTGCGGTACTTGCTTTTCCGATCACGCCGATGAGCTGCTCTTTGCTTCCCTGGCCATGCGGTCCTGCAGAGCGTCGTAGCTCTCGCCGTAGATCGACGGCACCTTGGCGCCCATGGGCCGAAGATAGGTTGAGAGCTGTCCGCGATGGTGAACGGTATGGTTCAGCGTGAACTGAAGGTACGACACCGCCGGCAAATGGAACATGCCGCGGAAGTCGACGCTCCGCGCCAGTTCTTCGCCGCTGAGCTTCTCCAACTGGGCCATGGCCGCCTCGAAGCTCTGGTCGAACCAGAGAGCGACGTCGGCCGAGTTGCGCACCGTCTGCGGGCGGTTGATCGGCGAGTAGTCGAAGGCTCCTGTCGAGACACCGCCGAGCAGCCGCTTCTCCGTCGCCACGATGTGCCAGGCGAGCTCTAGCGCGGTCTTCGAAACCGGATCGGGACGATAGTCGCCCTTGTCGAGCGGCACCGCTTCAATCACCCGCTTGGTAGTCGCATGCTCCGTCTTCAGGTTGGGCAAAACCATTCGGTAAAGAAATCGCGCTTGATCAGGCGTGAGCGATGAAGTTGACATAGCAGGCAAGGCCATCCTTTCATTTTTCGAGCGCCGCAAAGCGCGTTTCCTGTTCGCAAGCTATCGAGCGCCTTCGGTACAGAGGACAAAGGCCGCCGTTTTTAGGGGCGGCCAGGGATAGCTGGGAGGTTCTGAACGGCTATTCCGCAGTCAGCTCCTCGGTCTCGCCTTCGTGACGCATCAACTCGAGCGCGCGCTCGGCTTCCTCATAGGCCGCCGAGACCTCTTCCTGCACCTTGGCTGCGGCCTCCTCCATCTCCGGCGAGAGGCGTACGTTGCGGTAGTATTCCATGCCGGTGCCCGCCGGAATCAGGCGTCCGACGATGACGTTCTCCTTCAAACCGCGCAGGTGGTCGACCATGCCCTGAATGGAGGCTTCGGTGAGCACCCGCGTGGTCTCCTGGAATGACGCCGCCGAGATGAAAGAGTCGGTCGAAAGGGAAGCCTTGGTGATGCCGAGCAAAAGCGGCCGGCCGGTGGCCGGACGTCCCCCCTGGGCGATCACCCGCTCGTTCTCTTCGCCGAACTTGAACTTGTCCACCTGCTGTTCGAGCAGGAAGGACGTATCGCCTACGTCTTCCACCTTGCGCCAACGCATCATCTGCCGCACGATGACCTCGATGTGCTTATCGCTGATGTTGACCCCCTGCAAGCGATAGACTTCCTGGATTTCATTGACCAGGTACGCCTGCAGCTCTTTTTCCCCGAGCACGGCCAGGATGTCGTGCGGGTTCAGGGGTCCGTCCATGAGAGGCTCGCCCGCCTTGACGCGCTCGCCCTCTTGGACGTTGATGTGCACACCTCGGGGCACGGAGTACTCCTTTTCCGTGCCGTTGTCGGCGACGACGTAGATTTTGCGTTGGCCCTTCGAGACCTCGCCGAATCGGACCGTGCCGTCAATTTCGCTGATGACTGCGGTCTCGTGGGGCTTACGCGCTTCGAAAAGCTCGACCACGCGCGGCAGGCCACCGGTGATGTCCTTTGTCTTGGTGGTTTCGCGCGGAATCTTGGCCAGCACGTCCCCGGGATGCACCGTGTCCCCGTCTGCCACCATGAGGTGGGCGCGGGAGGGCATGAGATAGCGTTTGCTGCCCTTGCCCTTGATCACGATGGCCGGTTGGCGCTTCTCATCGGGCGAGTCCGCGACCACGTGGCGGGACAGTCCGGTCACTTCGTCCACCTCTTCGTGCAGCGTAACCCCTTCCTGCAGGTCCTTGAACTGCACCGTTCCGCCAATTTCGGTCAGGATGGCAAAGGTATACGGATCCCATTCGACCATGACTTGGCCGAGCTGGACCTGATCGCCTTCGTTCACCTTGACCTTCGCACCGTACACCACCGAGTAGCGTTCCCGCTCGCGGCCCTTCTCGTCGACCACGGCGATCGACCCCTGACGGTTCATCACCACCAGATCGCCCGCCTTGGACTTCACCGTCTGTAAGCCGAGGAAGCGCACCAGTCCGTTGCTCTTGGCTTCCAGGCGCGACTGTTCGGAGACGCGGGAAGCGGTGCCGCCGATGTGGAAGGTGCGCATCGTGAGCTGGGTTCCCGGCTCGCCGATGGATTGGGCGGCGATCACCCCGACGGCTTCGCCCAACTCGACGAGGCGTCCGGAGGCCAGGTTCCGACCGTAGCACATCACGCACACGCCGCGTTTGGATTCGCAGGTCAGCACCGAACGAATCTTAACTCGCTCAATGCCGGCCGCCTGAATGGCTCCCGCCAGCTCTTCCGTAATCTCCTGGTTGATGTCCACCACCACGTTGCCGTCGTAGTCCTTGATCTTCTCGAGCGATACCCGACCCACAATCCGGTCGCGCAGCGGTTCGATGATTTCGCCGGCTTCGACGATGCCCGAGACGTAAATCCCGTCGACC